>NZ_JAVHUX010000008.1:0-576221 GCF_030954545.1 Serratia sp. MF1(2023)
AGAACGTTGTATGAACAGGCAAAATGGCTGGTGTTGCCAGGTCGCAGAGAGCGAAGTTATCCGAGAGAGCTCAGAGCCAGAAGCAGGAAATATCCAGATAAAAAAGTTGCTGGCCACCCTTAAGTGACCAGCATTAGCCGCGGCGGGTTTATTTTTCATACGGGCGCCGGCGGTTTATTCCGTCAGCGCCTTTTGCGCCGCGGCCAGTTCACGCTGCCGGGGCGACGCCACCGCGTGATCGCGCGCCAGCAGCGTATACACCGTCGGCAACACAAACAGGGTGAACAGCGTGCCCACCAGCATGCCGGATACGATCACCAGCCCCAGGCCGAAGCGGCTGGCGGCGCCGGCGCCGCTGGCGAACAGCAGCGGAATCAAGCCGAACACCATCGCCCCGGTGGTCATCAACACCGGCCGCAGGCGAATTTGCGCCGCCTGCAAAATCGCGACGCGGCGCGTCAGCCCCTGATGCATCTGCAACTCGTTGGCGAACTCCACCATCAAAATGCCGTGCTTGCTGATCAGCCCGATCAGGGTCACCAGCCCGACCTGGGTATAGATGTTCATCGTGGCGTAGCCCAGCGCCAGCGGCAGCAAGGCGCCGCAGATCGACAGCGGCACGGTGATGAGGATGATCAGCGGATCTTTCAGGCTCTCGTACTGCGCCGCCAGCACCAGATAGATGATCACCAACGCCGCCAGGAACGCGAATGCCAGCGCGCTGCCTTCCTGGGTATATTGGCGCGAATCCCCCTGCCAGTCGTGGCTAAACTCGGCCGGCAGCGCATTGGCCTGCCGTTCGAGGAAGGCCACCGCTTCGCCCATCGAAACACCGGGCGCGGGAATGGCCTGCAGGGTGGCGGCGTTCTGCTGGTTGAACTGGGTCAGCTTGTTCGGCTCGACCTTAACGGCCACCGACACCACGGTGGAGAGCGGCACCAGCGTATTGTCCTGCGTGCGGACGTACTGTCGCGCCAGCGCCTGCGGCGTCAGCCGCTGTTCGCGCAGGCTCTGCGGGATCACGTCATAGGCGCGGCCGTCCATGCCGAAGCGGTTGAGGTAGTTTTCCCCCACCAGCACCGCCAGCGATTCGCCGATGTCGCTCATGCGGATCCCCAGACTGTTGGCCTTGGCGCGATCGATATGCACCTCCGCCAGCGGGTTGTTGTAGTCCAGATCGCTGTCCACCACCATAAACAGGCCGCTGTTTCTGGCGTTCTGCTTCACCTCTTCCAGGGTGCGATACAGCTGCGGGTAGTCCTGCGGCGTGCGCAGCACCATCTGCACCGGCAGCCCGCCGGTGGAGCCCGGCAAGGCGGGCAGCTGGAAGGCGAAAATGCTGGTGCCTTCAACGTCGTTCACCGCCCGCTGCAGATCGGCCTGCACCGCCGACGCCGAGCGCTGGCGCGCCTGCCACAGCGTCAGGTTGATGCCGCCGATGCCGGACGCCGTGCCGTCGCTGCCGTTGATGATCCAGCGGCTTTCGGTTTCCGGCATGCGGTTGTAAACCTCGTCCAGCTTGTAGGCAAAGCGTTCGACATAGTTCAGATTGGCGTGCTGCGGCGCCTTGATGGCGGTCAGTACGATGGCCTGATCCTCGGTCGGCGCCAGCTCGCGCTGCGGCATCAGATACAATAGCGGCAGGCTGATCATCACCAGCAACGCCAGCGCGCCGGTCAACCAACGGTGGCGCAGCGAAAAATCCAGCGCGCGCGCATAGCGCCGCGTCAGACCGCCGAAGAACCACTCGGCGGCGTGCGCCACGCGCCCTTCGCTCTGTTTGGCCGGCAGCAGGAGCGAGCTCATCACCGGCGACAGCGTCAGCGCCACCACGCCGGACACCACTACCGCCCCGGCCAGCGTCAACGCAAACTCGCGAAACAGCGCGCCGGTCAGCCCGCCCATCAGGCCGATCGGCGCATAGACCGCCGCCAGCGTCAGGGTCATGGCGATCACCGGCCCCGCCACCTCGCGCGCGCCGATCATCGCCGCCGCCAGCGGCGTTTTCCCCTCTTCGATATGACGATGCACGTTCTCCACCACCACGATGGCGTCGTCCACCACCAGGCCGATCGCCAGGACCATCGCCAGCAGCGTCAGCAAATTGACGCTGAAGCCGAAGGCCAACATCAGCCCGGCAGCGCCAAGGATCGACAGCGGAATGGTCACCACCGGGATCAACACGGTGCGCAGCGACCCCAGACACAGGTAGATCACCGCCACCACGATCACCAGCGCTTCGAGCAGGGTATGCACCACTTCATCGATCGAGGCCTGAATAAAGCGCGCGGTTTCGAACGCCAGCGCCATCTTCACGCCCGGCGGCTGCATCTTGTCGATCGCCGGCATCAGGTGGCGAATGCCGTCGACAATCACCAGCGGGTTGCCGGTCGGCGTAGGGAAGACGCCGAGGAACACCGCCGGTTCGCCATCCATCAGGGCGCTGGTTTCCGTGGCCGCGGCGCCCAGCTCCACGGTGCCGACGTCTTTTAAGCGCACCAGGCCATTGCCGTCGTTGCGCACCACCAGATTGCGAAATTCCTCAACGCTGGTGAGATCGGTATTCACCCGCACGTTGGCAACCACATACTGCCCTTTCACCTTGCCCGGCGCCGCCTGGTAGTTGTTGCGCCGCACCGCGTCGGCCACGTCGGCGGCGGTCAGGCCGCGGCCGGCCAGCCGATCGCTGTCCAGCCACAGGCGCATCGCCATTTTTTGCCCGCCGAACACTTCCACCTTGGCGACGCCGTCGATGGTGGTGAACATCGGCTCCACCACCCGCGTCAGGTATTCGCTCAGCGCCGGCGTGGACAGCGTTTTACTGGAAAAGCCGACATAGGCCACGGCGGTAGCCTCACCGGCGGAACGTTCAATCACCGGATCGTAAGCCTGCTCCGGCAGCTTGTAGCGCACCTGATTGACCTTGGCCATCACTTCGGTCAACGCCTGGGTCGAATCGCGGTTCAGCGCCATGCGCACCGTCACCACGCTGCGCCCCTGCACCGAAGAGGAAGAAAGGTAGTCAACGCCCTCGACGGAGGACACCGCCTGGGCGATCGGCTGCGTGACAAAGCCCTGCATCAGCTCGGACGACGCGCCGGGATATTCAGTGCTGATGGTGATGGTCGAGTTTTCCAGCAGGGGGTATTGGCGGATCGGCAACTTGCTGAGCGCCAGCGCGCCGAACAGCAGGATCAGGGTGCTGACCACCAGCGCCAGCACCGGCCGGCGCACGAACAGATCGGTAAATGTCATCGGTCTCTCCTCAGGAACCGGCCTGGGCGGCGTTCAGGGTATCCTGCGCCACCGGCTCGGCCGCCATGCCGTCGCTCAGCTTGAGCTGGCCCGAAGTCACCACCCGATCGCCTTCCTGCAGGCCATTGACGATCTCGACGCGCCCGTCGTTGCGCTCACCCACGGTGACCGAAACGCGCTTGACCGTCATGCCCTTTTCACTCTGCTGGGCCAGAAACACGGTATCGCCGTACGCGGTATAGGTCAGCGCCGTTTCCGGCACCGTCAGCACCGCCACGCGCTGCTGCTGCGTGACGCGAATGCCGGCGTACATGCCGGCCTTCAGCAATCCCTCACGGTTGGTCAACGTCGCCTGCACCTGCACGGTGCGGGATTTGCCGATCATCGGGTCGATAGCGGTAATGACGGCGGGGAAAGCGCGATCGGGATACGCCCCAACCTGCACCGACACCGCCTGGCCTGGCGCCAACCCGGCGCTGCTTTGTTCGTCCAGCGAAAAGTTGACGCGCAGCGTATCGGCGTCCACCAGGTTCGCCACCGCCTCGGCGGCGTTAAGATATTGCCCTTCATGCACGCGGCGAATGCCGATGACGCCGGAAAACGGCGCGCGGATCGCCTTCTGCGCAATTTTGGCCTGCGTTTCCCGCACCGCGCCAAGCGCCATATCCCGCTCGGCCAGCGCATCGTCCAACTGTTGCCGCGCAGTGGCGTTGAGGTTCATCAGTTTTCGCATGCGCCCCAGCAGCAGATCGGCGTTGCGCAATTGCGCCTGCAGACGCACCAGCTCAGCCTGTTCGACCGCATCGTTGAGCTGCACCAGCAACTGCCCCTGCCGCACCGTTTGGCCGGATTCAAACAGGATACGCGTGATGCGGCCGCTGGTTTCCGCCGCCACCTCCACCTGGCTGGCCGCCTCCAGCTCGCCCACGCCGGCGTAGCTGCGCGCCGCCTGTTCACGCAGTGCGGGCGCCAGCGCCACTTTCACCGGCGGATAGGCCGGTGCGCCTTCGCTTTGACGCGCGGTGGAACGCATCGCTACCGCAGCGACGACGAGTACCGCCAGCAGCGCCGCGATAATGAGATATCGTTTCATCATGCAGCCTCACGCGTGTTGGCCAGACGTTGACGCAAACGGCTGGCGATGGCCGTCACCCACAGCCCGCCGATCACCGTGATGTGTTCCAGCGCGAAGTAGAGAGAAATCTGCATATTGGGAGCGGACATATTCCAGAAGGTGTGGACGATCGCGATAGTCAGGATCAGAAACACCGACAGCATGCCGGCGCCCAGCCACACCCACCGGTTCAGCAGGATCAATACCGAACCTGTCAGCAGCACCGCCGCCGACGCCAGGTTGAACAGCCAGGCCGGATGCAAACCGGCGGCGCGCATCTCCGCCAGGCTCCCTTCGATGTCGAACAGCTTGGCGAGCCCCGACGAGATGAAAATCACCATCAAGCACAGACGTGCGAGCAGCCAAAGCCAATAACTGTCCAGAGCGGTGTTGATAAAGCGTTGCATAACGGTTTCTTCCTGATTTTACAGCCAAAGCCATCCTTCTCCCCAATAAGACGGGGGCAGGTCTCGAGAGATGCCGGTTGCCAAGCCCGGCAGGCTGAACTATAAAACCTCAGGTTAACTTGAGGTCAAGTTGAGGAAGATAAAATGGCAAGAAATGAACCGATTGACGCCAATCGGCTATTGACCGTCGGGGAAGTGGCGAAACGCAGCGGCGTGGCGATATCCGCGCTGCACTTCTACGAGAGTAAAGGGCTGATTCAGGCGACGCGCAACGCCGGCAATCAGCGGCGTTATCCGTCGGTGGTATTGCGCTATATCGCGGTGATCAAGATCGCACAGCGCGCGGGCATTCCGCTGGAAGAGATCCGCGCCGCGCTGAGCCGTTTCCCCATCGGCAGCAAGCTGACCTCAGAACAATGGGGAGTGCTGTCCTCCGCCTGGCGCAAAACGCTGGATGAGCGTATTCAACGGCTGACGGTGCTGCGCGACCATCTCGATAGCTGCATCGGCTGCGGCTGCCTGTCGCTCGCCGACTGCCCGCTGCGCAACCCGAACGATATATTGGGCCGGCAAGGGGCTGGCGCGCATATTTTCGAACACCCGGATGGGCAGTGACAGGCGGCTAGGCAACCGGCATCATCGAGAGGCGGCGATTGGCTTCGGCGAATACCGCGACGCTGTGATCGATAAACGCCCGCACCGGCGGCAACAGGCCTTTGCCGCTGGTGAACACCAGATGAACAATGCTGCTCGGCGCACGCCACTGTGGCAGCAGACGCAGCAGTTGACCCGTTCGCAATTCGTTGGCACACAAATGGATCGGCAAAAACGCGACGCCCATCCCGGCAATCGCCGCACTATGCAACGTGCTGTAATCCCCGCAACACAGCCGGGGGACGTGTACGAAAGTACGTTGATTGCCTGCATTATCCTCGAATTCCCATCGATCGCGATCCAGCCACTCCCCCATCGACAACGTCGGCAAGCTGGCCAGCTGTTCGAACGACTGCGGCAAGCCGCCGGCTTTCTCCACCAGCTGCGCGCCGGCGACCAAAATGCGTTGCCTTACGCCAAGATCGCGCTTAATCAATGATTGATCCTGGTCGAAATGACTCGTAATGCGAAACGCCACATCGATCTTTTCGTTGATCAGATCCACATGGCGCTCATGGATCAACAGTTGTACGCGCACGTCCGGGTAACGCGCCATAAACCCCAACAGCAGATGGGAATTATAATACTGCATCAAACCGGGCGGCGAACTGATGCGCAGGCAGCCGCTCACTTCGTCGCGCGCACGGGCGACAATGGCATCGGTCGCCTCCAACCGCTCGATAATCGCCTCACACTGCCGATACACATCGCGGCCAATATCCGTGACGCGGAAACTGCGCGTCGAACGTTCGATTAACCGCGCACCGTAACTCGCCTCCAGACGAGCCACGCGTTTGCTGAGTTTGGATTTGGCTTCGCCGCTCGCCCGCTCGGCTGCGGCGAAACCACCATGTCGCACCACCAAAGCAAACAGTTGAAGATCGTTCAAATCCTGCATGCCCCCTCCTTATCGTTTCCAGTTTGGAAACGATGCATTACGCTTTCAGGCACTACCGCGCCGGCACCTCGCTGCTTATCCTTTAGCATAACGAAACAAAAAGATTCAACCATAGCAAAGAACAAGCGTATTGCGCTTGGGGAGAACATCATGAAGAACGTCATGTTGAAAACGATGCTGCTAGGGGCTTTTGTCTTTTCAGGCGCAACAGTCGCGGCAACGCAAATCAATAGTCAACAGGCGGACGCCCTGACGCCGCGCCAGGTGATTACCGTTAGCGGTGCCGCGAATCTGAGCGATGCGGAAAAGATGTTGGCGGACAAAACCGCCAAGGCAGGCGCCCGTTACTACAAAATCATCGCGATCGTAGGCAATAACAAGCTGCACGCCAGCGCGATGACTTATCAATAACCAACCCCGGCAGCGGCGGCTGCCGGTTTTTTTGCACCAACCCATTCATCAGGGATAAATAATGTTCAGCGTGGCCGAGGTGTTGATTTCACCCTGCGTCACGCCATCGCGCTGATAAGGGTAATAATAAGCGCCCATGCCGATGATAAAGTGACTGTTCAGGCTGCCGCCGGCAGCGACGTGAAACAATGAGGTGGCGCTGCCGCGATCGACATTGGAGGGCGACAGTACCACCGGCGAGCTCGGCATATCGCGTTTGACCAGGCGCAGCCCCACCCCTTGCGCGCCGCCCGCGTTGGCATTGGTCAGCACGCTGGCGTCGGAGGCCAGCAGGTTATTGCTGGACAGGAACATCTCGACGGCGCGATCGGCGATGCCTTCCTGCTGCATGTTCTGGCAGCTGATGTTCAGCGAGAACGGCGTGTAGCCGGGTTGGTTGTTATTCAGCACCTGCGCCACGCCCATTTTCGGCAATCTGACCGTCAGGCCGGCGTTGTCGAAACGGCAGGTGGTGGTTTTGGGCGCGTATTTGATGTTCATCGGCTGGCCGTACATATCGCGTTCGTCATAAGGCCAGTTGCCGGTCAGGAGCCAACTGAGTATTTTCCCGACTTGCTGCAACAGCCAAATCGGCAATTCCCATATCTTTATGCCGGTAATGTCCGAGACCATCAGCGCGTCATCCAGCATCAACGTATCCCCCGGCACCACACGGCCATTTTTGGGCTTCGATTCTAATGAGTAGCGCACGGTCATCGGCGTATTTAACTCGGCGGCGGAATGTTCGCCGCGCTTTGACAGTTCACGATCGCCAATCTTATTGACGATTTGCGCGCGTATCCACTGCGTGCCGTTGTTAAAACCAAAAATAGCCGCATTCTTATTATCGGGCGACAGCTTGAGCGTATAGGTAAATTTGCTCTTTGAAGAACTGCAGTCAAAAGTGCCGACATATTGGGTGCTGTATTGCTCCTCCCACACCGGGGTGTTGGCATTCAGCTTATCGGAGAGATCGACATTCAAAGCCGGTGCAAATGAGATCCCTTTGCCAAAACAGGTGGCATAACTATAGCCGCTGAACACCCCGGACAGCAGCAGCAAAAAAATCAGCCTGATCATAGGTTCGGTTATCCTGTATTAGCGGCAAACGCCGGGCGACGCGTCGAGCGCCAGAGTCGGTTTGGCGATACGGCAACGGCCGTCGCGCAGTTGCACCGTCAACGCCGTTGGCGGCTGTTCGACGCGCAGGTACAGCACGCTGGCCTGGCCGACAAAGCCTATCGACCGGCCGTTTTCATCCAGCACTTCGGCGCCGAACGGCAGCGGTGCACCATCGGCGCGCTGCGCCCGCAGCTGGAATGGCTGACGTTGATCGGTTTCGAATTTCAGGTAGCTGACCGCGCCGTAGTAAGGCACGTGGTTGGCGACGTTGCCGCTGATTTCCGCCCCGCTGCTGTGGCCGGTATCCGACAGCGTGACCGAGTTTTGCCGGTATGGCGTGGCATAGGGCACCAGCGCCAGACCCTGGGCGTTGGTCACGATGCTTTCGTCGCCGTTGACCATCAGCCCTTCGGCCTGCGGCGCCTCGACCACCGTCATGGTGTTGCCGATTTCGTTCGACGCCAGCACATGCCAGGGGATCGCCACCAGGCTGCCGCGCGCGCTGAGGCCGCTCTGGCGATAATCGTTGCCTTCGCTGTAGGAGACGCCAAGCGTCGAGACACGGGTGCGGTAGGCCGCATTGACACCGGCCATGTTGTCGCCGCCGCTGCGATTGCTGCCGTTCAACGAGTAGCTCAGACGGTTGGATTCCAGCGCATTGCCGCTCAGGCTGACCGTGCTTTGCTGATAGTGAGAGTCCGTCGCCGACAGGCCGGTGCTGAGGTAGGCGTTGTTGTCGAACACCGACAGCGGCAGGCTGAACGACAGGTAATAACGCGTCTCTTCCTCACGCTGGCTGTTGCGTACCCGGCTGGCGGAAACGGAGTAGCTGACGCGCCCCAGATTGTTGGAGTACCCCAGCTGGTATTCGCGGCTTTTCGCGTTGGCCGTCCAGTAATCGCGCTGGGAGCCGGAGAAGAACAGCGTGCCCCACCCTTCGTTAAGACGCTGGTTCAGGTTAAGCGTAAAGGTATTTTTCGGCCGGGCGGACCGTAGCGCATCCCAGGTGTTCATATCCAGTTCGGACAAACCCACCTCGTCGCGCCAGCGGTCAAACTGCCGTTCCAGCTGGCGGTAACCGTCATTAGAGTAAATGGCGTCGGTAAAGCTGTAGTAACCGCGGGTGGAGTAACGGTAGGCCGCCAGCGTGAAGTTGGTCGCGGTGGCATCGAGAAATTTACTGTAGGCGATACGGAAGCTCTGCCCGCTTTCACGGCGGTTTTTCAGGCGGGTATCGGCATGCGTCAGGTCGATGGACACCGCCCCTATCGGCAGGTTCCAGCCGCTGCCGAGCAGCCAGGCCTGATAGTCGTCGCTCAAAATGCTGCCGGCATAGCCGGTTACCAGGTTGTTGAAACCGTACTGCAGGGTGCCCTGCACAAAGCCGGGATCGTAATCGGTATTGCTTTCGTTCACCTTGCCGGCCAGCACGCTGTATTGGCTGACGCCCTGTTTCAACATGTTGGGTACGGCGGAAAACGGCACGCTGAACGACTGTTCACGCCCATCCGCCTCTTTGACCGTTACCCACAGATCGCCCGCCGAGCCGGTCGGCTGAATGCTGTCGAGGGTAAAGGCGCCCGGCGGCACGTTTTCCTGGTAGATCACGTTGCCGTTCTGCACCACTTTCACCAGGGCGTTGGTTTGCGCCACGCCCCGCACGATCGGTGAAAAGCCCTGCTGCGAGTTGGGGCGCATGCTGATGTCCGACGCCAGCGCCACCCCGCGGATGCGCACCGAGTCGAACAGATCCCCCGGCGAATAAAAATCGCCGGCGGTCAGGTTGGATTTGATGTCGGCGAAGCCGCGCTGCAGATAGCGCGTGTTGTTCTGCCAGTGGCTCCCCCGCCCGCTGCCGTGGCGAAAGCTGCTGCTGTCGCGAAATTGCCAACCGGCCAGATTGATCCCGGATTCCAGCCCGGTATAAAAATCGTCGTTGTTGCTGCGATTGCCGTCGCCGCGCGCCTCGGCGTGGTAGTACGTCGCGTTGTAGGCCAGCGTCAATGCGGAGATGCCGCGATTCCAGAAGGCTGGATCCACGTATCCCGCCTCCGATCGGTTGACCCGCGCCTGCGGCACCGTCAGCCGCAGGCTCAGCGCGCCGACGTCCATATCGAACCGGCCGCCCTGCACCAGCGTGGCGATCGACAGCGTCGTCTGGGGCGCCTGAGGCGTCGGCAATTGACTCAGATCGATGCCCAGCCGCTGCGCATCCTGGTAGTCGATTTGGATATCGTCGCGTTGGGTGCCAAACAGCAGCGCATAGCGCCCTTTCCAGTCATGGTTGACATACACATCGATCTCCTGCCGGCCGGCAGGCATGTCATTATTGAGGTAAAAACGCGAGAGATCGGAATCGCGCGATTCGCCGGCCAACAGCGACGTATCGAACGTCACCGCCCAGGCCGTATCCGGCAACAAGAATGAAGAGGCGGTCAGCAGCGAGAGGACTTTTTTATTCAGCTTCATTGTTGTTCTTTCAGGTTAGTGTGCGGTGATGGCTTTAGACTTGTAAGCCCCCAGATCGTCGATATACATCAGGTCATAACGGGCGTTTTTGCTGACCGCTCGTTTGCTGGCGGCAAACTGGGTGGAAAACGGCGCGACCATCAGCGAATCAACCAGCAGATGCTTGTCCGCACCCTGGCCTATATTCGCTACCGTAATGAAATACGGGCTTTTATTGATGACGTTGAAGCCTTTGCCATTGGCTTGCAGCGTCAGTTCTTCCAATGCATTTTCCACGCCGCGGGTTAACGCCTGCGGGCGGTAGAACAGTTTGATGCGCGACTTGATCGCCAGCTGCAGCGTATTGGTGCCCTGCAGGTTTTCCGGCGTCGGCGGGATATCCAGCACGTTGAGGTAGAACACCGATTCACGATCCGCCGCCAACGCGGCGCCAACTTTCTGAATACGCAGCTGCTGCCCGCTGTTGCCGTTCACTTTCACCACCGGCGGCGACAGCAAAAACGGCACATTGGCGGTTTCCGGGGTGGAATTGATATCGCCGTCGTCGATCCAGGCCTGAACCAGCGAGGGGTCGGTACCGTTATTCAGCAATTGGACAATCACGTCCTTGTTGTTTGCCGGGTAGATCACCCGCGTGCCGTTAACCACCACATTGGCCTGCGCGCCAACGGAACCCAGCAACAGCGCCGCTATCATCATGTATTTTTTCATCGTTCCCCCGGGTGGCCAGGCCCTATCAAGGGCCTGGCTGTCAGCGCGATTACAGGTAAGAAATGGTGTAAGTCACGTTGGAGCTCAGAGCGCCCACTTTTGCCGCTTCGGCGTTGGTTTTGTAGTAGTACGCGTCCAGCGTCAGGGTTTCTGAATCCGGCGCCTCTTTGTCGCCCATGATGTCGGTGACATAAGGCACGTTCAGTTGGATCGGGGTGGAAGAACCGGTTTCCGCCAGAGAGAAGCCCACGTTTTTCGCGACGGAAGCGTCGTTCTCGTTGACCGAGTTGTTCAGCAAATATTTGCCGTCGGTGGAGATGTTATCCGCGGAGGAGAAGTAGATTTTCAGCGGGGTGCCCGCGGTACCGGCCGCCGGCGAACAGCCGGAGAAGGTCAACGAGAAGGACTTCTTGTTCTTGGTGATTGGCCCGACGGTGTTACCCGCGTCGGTCACCGAGATCGGGCTCAGTGCTACGGTGAAATCCGCGCTCTTGCCGCCGTTAATCGTACAGGTGGTGTCGGTAATGGCGCCGGTAAAGTTAATCACGCCACCGGCGGAATTGTCTTCAGCAAAAGCCACCGGCGCAGCGACCGCGGCCGCCATGATTGCAACAGAAAGCATTTTCTTCATCATGAGATAAAACTCCATAACAGTTTGGTTTGAGAGAATAAATAAAAAGCAGCCGCTGCTGGCGGGATGAAACAATCCCTCCCCGTAATACAGAGGCAAAAGGGTGAACACATTCCTGTTTTTATAAAATCAAGCCATAGCGTTATTCATCAGCCGATAATAAAAGCGACAAAATAACGAACTCCTAGATAACCGCCGAGAAACCGGATGAAATGTCCAATAAATTGTGCACCCGATTCTTCAATCCCATTTTGCGTAATGCACTGCATTTCTGCGTGCTGACCGTTTTTACGCTTTTATCAAGCATTCGGGATACCTGGGTCACCGTATAGCCGAAAGAAAGCAAATGAAGCGTTTCCACTTCACTTTCAGTCAGGCAACTTTTCGTATTGCGGGCCGCCCCACCCTCAACGTTTCCATCTAATGCAGAATGCTGCGCAATATTAGCCAGCAGCAAAGACAATTCCTTATTCATGTCGGGAACTCGCACTCTTTTATCGAGCACCACCACATCACGCGTGACAGAACGAAATAACAGACGACGCTTCTCTTCTGTCGTCAAAAAAATTTTCACGCCATGAATAGCAGACAATAACGCTGCCGCCATGCTGAAACGCAACAGGCTTTTTATCGCATCATCGACGATTAGAATATCGTGGTAATTTCGCCCCATGGCCAAAGGCAGATCGTCGTAGTAAGCAATAACGTGATCCTTATGAAAAATCCTTGGCGCCAATATCCTTTTCATCGCCTCTCTGAAAAAGATGTTTTCAGATACGATACCGATACTGAGCATACTTCCTCCATCCATGGCTAAAGAAAACGGCGATGCCTTGCACTAAATACCTGCCGTTTTCTTGGAAAAATCGCATTGCCGTTTGGGAGCCATCAATAAGCGCCCGGCACATAAGCAGGCGCCGTAAAACACTAAGATAATTCTGCATCAAATCATTAACAACAGGAACATTATTTTTATTAACGTAAATTTTAATTATTATAATCTAATAAATTATATATTTTCAGAATTTAACCCTGCCAAGCATAATAAAAAGAGCAATGCACCATGCATTCTGTTCGTCGAAGAAATAAAAATCCCCCTGAATTATTTATGTTTCCCCACCCAGAACCTTGACCTGACCGACGTTTCACTAAATACTAGCCGCGACCTGGAAGCCTATACCATTATAAAAACCTGCATACATGAAATATATTATCGACCTCTGCGTGATCTATGACGCAAACGCGTGTCGTCTCCAACTCATTGATAACGATGAGTCATCGATACGGATATCCAATCCGGCCTCGCGCCTGTTAATTGAAATGCTGACTCATCCGAATATCCCATTGAAACGTGAGGTATTGATAAAAAAGGTATGGGAAGAGTATGGTTTTTCAGGCTCATCGATCAGCCTCAATGTAGCCGTCAGTGAAATAAGGAAAGCGTTCAAACTGCTGGGGAGAGAAACCTCGCCGATAAAGACCCTGGCGAAAGTCGGTTTTTGCTTTACCGCCATGATTGATATTTACCCATCACCGCAGGCAACCGTTAATGAAACGCCCCCTTCTGCCGCCTCAGTACCGCTTTCGTCTTTCCCGTCGGTTGCCGAATCACATAACACGCCGCCGCAGAAACAGGTAAATATTCGCGCTATTGCCGCTATCTGCGGCGCATTTATTCCGCTGTTGTTCGTCGCAGCGCTCTATCCTGTTGAACCGCCTGATCAACCCAGAGAAAATTTAATCTCGTTAGGGAAAAAAGACCGCTGCACCTTGTATTCTCTGGATGCGGACAAGCATATTGATGACGAACTGGAAAAGCGCATGGTCAACCAGGCGCTAGAAGAGAGCGGTGTGGATTGTATAGCCAGTAAAGCGGACATCTATTTTTCCTCCGTAAAACACACGTTGACTTATAACACCTTCCTCGGTGTGTGTTATCTCGGCTCACAAGATCGATATACCCAGTGTGTTACCTACAAAATTCTCAACGGAAAATAAATGGCCGCATTGCTCAACCCCAAAATGCTGACTATCGGATTTTTGGCAGTGATTCTCTTCATTGTGCTGTTTCGCATTTTAACCCCCGCCGCGCCTGTGCATATGAATTGCCAGGCCGATACGATCACTAAAAAACGATTAGCTTCAGGCGATGACCTGGAATTAAAAGTGACGGGCAGTTTATTCATCTATGACGAACATCATGCCATGATCGTGCAGCGTGGGGACATCACCGTGAGAGGCAAAACCTACAGCCTGGATAGGAAAATAAACTTTGATATAAAGAGGTTAGATGACGGGTTTTACATGACCACCCACCGAGAAATCAGTAAAGCGCCCGACGACAACGCGCCGGATGAGCTGACCCAGGAAATCCCCATGATCTCTCTCGGCATTAAGAACGGCGTTTTTTCGATGCGTAAAGCTCGGCAAGATGCGTACATCGTTCATGGCGTGCTTTTCCCGGTAACGCTATGCCGTTAACCTGAGAACAGAATGCCATAGAGAGACAGCGAAGGATCGCAACGGGGCGCGCTTATGGCAAACACGCCCCAGATACCGATTGGGGAGGAAGGGCTATTTTACCGACATATCCGTACGGACGATGCCATGGTTTTTCATCACCTCTTCCATGGTGAGGTTCTCATCATACGGCGTATCGTCCACCACGACGTCTTGCGGGCGCACATAAGGTTTGGTCGCGCGTTTGAACATCCACCACCACACGAATACCAGGAAAGCGCCGGACTTCAGAAAGATCATGGTCCATAGGGCGACTTGATACCAGTTCATCTCTGTCTCCATAAGAGCATTAAGCGAAATCGATAAGGCGGCGTTGTTTATCACCCCGGCGGTGCCTGACAGCAGCAGGCATCCGAGCAGCCAACCTTGATGACCGCATAATCTCACCGATGCGTGGCCCTTATCAATAGCCGATCGCGTTTCCTGCAAAAGCGCCTCGGTTTCTGCGCACGCAAAAACAAAAACCCCGTGCTCAGAGAGCACGGGGTCAGAATGTATGGCGGAGGAGCAGAGATTCGAACTCTGGAACGGTTTCCCGTCGACGGTTTTCAAGACCGTTGCCTTCAGCCACTCGGCCACCCCTCCGCAACGACGCGCACTATAAACAGACCTCATTCGCTTGTAAAGCCCGGGCGCGTTCAACCGCGCGAAAAATCGGCGAAGACGCAGCAAACAGCGAACAAACGCGCGTCCGCTCCTCCCTGCTGTTGCAACAATGATAACTAAGGGTAAAGATTGGTAAACAAACTTTAATCAAGCGCTTGCGCTGCCTATCATCGGGATTATTTTGTGATGGCTTGATAAGAGAGAGCATTATGGACCGCATTGTCGTCTCATCTTCTTCGCGCGACTCGCTGCTCAGCACGCATAAAGTCCTGCGCAACACCTATTTCCTGTTATCCCTGACGCTGGCTTTCTCGGCGCTGACCGCGACCGCCAGCACGATGCTGGGGCTGCCGGCGCCGGGCTTGCTGCTGATGCTGGTTGGTTTCTACGGCCTGATGTTCCTGACCCATAAACTGGCCAACAGCCCGGCAGGCATTCTGGCGGCGTTTGCGCTGACCGGTTTCATGGGGTATGCCCTCGGCCCCATTCTCAGCTCGTTCCTGAACGCCGGCGCGGGCGATCTGATCATGCTGGCGCTGGGCGGCACCGCAGCGGTGTTCTTCTGCTGCTCGGCGTATGTGCTGACCACCCGTAAAGACATGTCATTCCTGTCCGGCATGATGATGGCAGGTTTTGTGGTACTGCTGGTGGCGGTGATCGCCAACCTGTTCCTGCAGATCCCTGCCCTGCACCTGGCCATCAGCGCGCTGTTCATCCTGTTCTCCGCCGGCGCGATCCTGTGGGAAACCAGCAACATCATTCACGGCGGCGAGACCAACTACATTCGCGCCACCGTTAGCCTGTACGTGTCGCTCTACAACATGTTCATCAGCCTGTTGAGCATTCTGGGCTTCGCCCGCAGCAACTGATCGCACGTTACACCAGCTTTCCAGGCCCCGCTCCGGCGGGGCTTTGTTTTTTGCGGCTGAAAAAATTTGCTAAACTGGCGGCCGTTCCGAATTATCCGTTATCGAGGCAGTATGTTGGAGTTTGAAGGTCAGGTTATCGACACTGACGCGCAGGGGTATCTGAAAAACAGCGCCGACTGGCATGAAGGGCTGGCGCCGCTGCTGGCCGCGCAGGAAGAGATCGTGCTCACCGAAGCACACTGGGAAGTGGTGCGCTTCGTGCGCGACTTCTATCAGGAATTTAATACCTCACCGGCTATCCGCATGCTGGTCAAAGCGATGGCGCAGAAATACGGCGAAGAAAAAGGCAACAGCCGCTATCTGTATCGCCTGTTCCCGAAAGGGCCGGCCAAACAAGCCACCAAAATCGCCGGATTGCCGAAACCGGTAAAATGCATTTGACCGCTCTGCCCGCAGCGCCGCTGCAGGCGAGCGTTTAATAACGAATGCCAAACCCGCTGTAATCAGCCAGGCCCTGCGGCTCCACCAGCACACGTTCGACGCGCGCGCTGCGCGGGCCGCCCTGTTTCAACCACTCCAGCAGCTTGTCCACCTGCGCCTGTGTGCCGCAGGCCACCACCTGAACACTGCCGTCATCGAGATTGCGCGCATAGCCTGTCACCCCCAACGCCTCGGCCTGCCGCTGGGTGGAATAGCGAAACCCAACCCCCTGCACTACGCCATACACATACGCAGCAATGCAAACTTGTGTCATAATCGCCCCCTTATTCAGTTTTCGTTATGGCATTGCCGTGCCTTTGCACCGCCGTGTCACTCTTTCTATCCTAGCTGGCAGCATTCTTAATTATGACCGTACGCCTGTTTCTCGCCAAAGGACGTGAAAAGTCCTTACTCCGTCGCCACCCTTGGGTGTTCTCCGGCGCCGTTCAACGCGTTGAGGGCAAAGCCCACTCCGGTGAAACCATCGATATCCTCGACAGCCAGGGTAAGTGGCTGGCACGCGGCGCCTATTCGCCCGAGTCGCAGATCCGCGCACGCGTCTGGACCTTCCAGCAAGATGAAGAGATTAACATCGATTTCTTCATTCGCCGCCTGCAGCAAGCGCAAAGCTGGCGCGATTGGGTCGCACAGCGCGACGGTCTGGACGGATACCGCCTGATCGCCGGCGAGTCCGACGGCCTGCCGGGCATCACTATCGATCGCTTCCAGAATTTCCTGGTGCTGCAGCTGCTGTCCGCCGGTGCCGAATACCAGCGCCCGGCCCTGCTTTCCGCCCTGCAGCATTGCTACCCGGAATGTTCGATCTACGATCGCTCCGACGTTGCGGTACGTAAAAAAGAAGGCCTGCCGCTGGCGCAGGGCCCGGTATTTGGCGATCTGCCGCCGGAACTGCTGCCGATCACCGAACACGGCATGAAGCTGCTGGTGGACATTCAGCAGGGGCACAAGACCGGTTTCTACCTCGACCAGCGCGACAGCCGCCTGGCGGCGCGCAATTACTCCGCCGGCCGTCGGGTGCTGAACTGCTTCTCCTACACCGGCGCCTTCGCCGTTTCCGCTTTGATGGGCGGTTGCGCGCAGGTGATCAGCGTGGATACCTCGCAGGCGGCGCTGGATATCGCCAAACAGAACGTCGAGCTCAACAAGCTGGATCTGAACAAAGCGGAGTTCGTTCGCGATGACGTGTTCCAGCTGCTGCGCAACTACCGCAATCAGGGCGAAAAATTCGATCTGATCATCATGGATCCGCCGAAATTCGTCGAGAACAAGAATCAGTTGGCCAGCGCCTGCCGCGGCTACAAAGACATCAACATGCTGGCGCTGCAGCTGCTGAATCCGGGCGGCATTCTGCTCAGCTTCTCCTGCTCCGGCCTAATGCCGACCGACCTGTTCCAGAAAATTTTGGCCGACGCCGCTGTAGATGCCGGACGTGATGTACAATTTATAGAGCAGTTCCGACAGGCTGCCGATCACCCGGTGATCGCCACATACCCTGAGGGGCTGTATCTGAAAGGATTCGCTTGTCGGGTGATGTAACTTGAAATGCGCTGCCCTGCCCCCATATATGAGCAAGGCATTGTTTCTCAGGAGGTCATCATGATTGCCAGCAAATTCGGTATCGGACAACAGGTTAGGCATAAACTGCTGGGGTATTTAGGCGTCGTGATCGATATCGACCCGGAATACTCTTTGGAACAACCCAAAGCTGACGAAATAGCGGCGAACGATGAACTGCGTTCAGCCCCTTGGTACCACGTGGTGATGGAAGACGAGGAAGGCCAACCGGTACACACCTATCTGGCGGAAGCGCAGCTGGATAGCGAAGCCCAGGAGGCACACCCCGAGCAACCATCGCTGGATGAACTGGCGGAATCCATCCGTCACCAGCTACAGGCGCCACGCTTGCGCAATTGACCGCGCCAAGACCTGAGAAACCCGAGAGGGCCCGGCATCGCGCCTGGCCCTTTTTATTTAGCGCTCCAACCCTAAGCGCGGGATTTCGATTTTCGGACAGCGATCCATCACCACACGCAACCCGGCCTGTTGCGCCAGCGCTGCCGCCTGCTCGTTAATCACCCCTATCTGCAGCCAGAGCGCCCTGGCGCCGATCGCTATCGCCTCTTGCGCCACACCGTAAGCCGCTTCTGAATTGCGAAACACGTCAACCATATCCACCGGCTGCGGGATAGCGGCCAGCGTAGGGTAAACCTGCTGCCCCAGCAGCGTCTGCCCCGCCAGTTTTGGGCTGACCGGGATCACCTGATACCCTTGCGCCAACAGATACGCCATCACCCCATAGCTGGGCCGCGATGGGTTATCGCTGGCACCGACCAGCGCGATAGTTTTCACCTGTTGCAACAGCTCAACAATCTCTTGATCTTGCATCTTCAACTCCCGTTTATCACTGCGTCACTTTCCATTTCGAGTGTAACCGATCGGCATTCGTTCGGTTAAACGCAACGCAAGGGAAACTTCACAGCAATCTTATGGTCAGAGGCTGTCGCGGTTCAGCTGCGCATGGTCATGTCTAATCGCGATAAAATATGTAAAAATGTAAACAAAATACCCGATTGAAAAATTTTGACACAACCTATGCCGTGTTCAACACTTAGCGTTACGCCACTTTATAAGGAGATAATGATGAAATTTGGTCTGGTGGTTGCGGCGTTGCTCAGCATCAGCATGCCTGCCGCGGCTACGACCCTGAAACTCTCCCCGGACATCGACCTGCTGGTGGTCGACGGCAAGAAAATGACAGGTTCGTTGTTAAAAGGCGCCGACAGCCTTGAACTGGATGGCGGGCAGCACCAGTTGCTGTTTAAAGTGACCAAAACCGTACGTTCCGGCCAGCATACGCAGGCCTATGCTTCCTTGCCGCTGGTTGCCACCTTCAATACGCAAAAGATCAGCCAGGTGGCGATCGAACTGCCACGCATCGAGAACGATCGTGATGCGCAACGCTTTGACAGAACGTTGAATTATCTGGTGGTCGATAAAGACGGCAACGCCCTGCCGTTCCGGCATGATGTGCTGCATCCCGACAGCGTCACCTTCAATACCGATTTGGAAAAGGTGATGACCGATTACAACCGCCAGAACCGCCCGGCCTCCGTTCCGAGCTTTGTTCAGGCGAACGCGGGCAATGCCTCAGCCCTCGCGTTGGCCGGCGCGCCGATAAACGCCCCGACGGTGACGTTGAAAGGTGAAAACGTGTCGGAACAAATGCTGCAATACTGGTTTCAACAGGCCGACAAGGAAACACAGAAGCGTTTTCTGCGCTGGGCCAATAAACAACCGATTCGCTGATCCCTCCCGGCGCCTTTCCCCGTAAAGGCGTCTTTTCTTCGCATTTTCAAGCGCAAACGCTAGGCAGTGAAAAACAGTTTCAGTAATCTGTCGCACATTCCCCGATTAGCGAAGGACACCGAGATGGAATTGACCACCCGCACTATCGCCGCGCGCAAACACATTGCGCTGGTGGCGCACGATCACCGCAAACAGGCCTTGCTGGAGTGGGTAGAAAGCCACAAGACCATTCTGGCGCAGCACCAGCTGTACGCCACCGGCACTACCGGTAATCTGATCCAGCGCGCCAGCGGCATTCCCGTCACCAGCATGCTGAGTGGCCCGATGGGCGGCG
This sequence comes from Serratia sp. MF1(2023), assembly GCF_030954545.1. Taxonomy (NCBI): domain Bacteria; kingdom Pseudomonadati; phylum Pseudomonadota; class Gammaproteobacteria; order Enterobacterales; family Yersiniaceae; genus Serratia; species Serratia sp. MF1(2023). The sequence goes on from NZ_JAVHUX010000008.1 coordinate 19,848, forward strand.
ATCAGCAGGTTGGCGCACTGATTGCGGAAGGCAAGATAGACATGCTGATCTTCTTCTGGGATCCGCTGAACGCGGTGCCGCACGATCCGGACGTGAAGGCGCTGCTGCGGCTGGCGACCGTATGGAATATTCCGGTGGCCACCAACCGCTCGACCGCCGACTTTCTGATCGACTCTCCGCTGTTCAAAAGCGAGGTGGAGATCGCCATCCCCGACTATCAGCGCTACCTGCAAGACCGCCTGAAATAGTCCTCGCGGCCTGGCAGCCGCCAGGCCCAGGCTTACGGTTTTTTCTGCACCGGTACGCCAAGATCTTGCAGGTGTTCAACGAACACCGAAGGACGTTCACGATCCTGCAACAGCCACACCTGATGTTTAGCGCGCGTCAACGCGACATACAGCAGACGGCGCTCTTCGGCATCCGGGAAATCCTCCGGCTGCGGCAGCAGCACCTCTTCCAACACCGACTCGCGCGCCACGGCGGGGAAGCCGTCACGCCCATCATGCAAACCGGCGATGATGACGTATTCCGCCTGCTGCCCCTTGCTGGCGTGGATGGTCATAAATTCCAGATCCAGCTTGGGCCAGCGGGTGGCCGCCTTCGCCAGCGCTTCCGGTTTCAGATGATGGTAGCGCGCCAGCACCAGGATGCGCTCATCCGGCTTGGCGTAGCCGCTCAGTTTATCCAGCAAGGGCTCCAACTGCTCGTGCGGCAGGATCGCCACCGACTTTTTATTGCCCTTGCTCAGGCTGTTGAGCGTTTTTTTCAGCTGGTGCGGGTTCTGCTGCACGAACCGGTTGGCCACCTCGCCGATACGTTCGTTGAAGCGATAAGTGGTGTCCAGCGCGCACTGCGCCCCTTCGCCGAAGTGGGTGGCAAAAGCCGTGGTTAACGTCAACTCTGCGCCGCTGAAGCGATAAATCGCCTGCCAGTCATCCCCCACCGCAAACAGGCAGGTCTGCTTGTTCTGCCGACGCAGCGCCGCCAGCAACAGCGCACGCTGCGGCGAGATATCCTGAAACTCATCGACCAGAATATGTTTCCACGGGCTGACGAAGCGCCCCTTGTCGAGAATGTTGACCGCCTGATGAATAAGGCCGGAGAAGTCCACCGCTCCTTCCTCTTTCAAGGCGCTTTTCCAGGCTTTCAACAGTGGCGCCATCAGCCGAATGCGTTTCGAAAACAGATCGCGGATTTCTTCATCCGCCTGCTCAATCATTTCCGCCTGGCTGCCGCCGTGCATGCGCATCAGCCCCAGCCAGCGTTCCAACCGGCCCGCCAGCCGGTCCGCCAGGCATTTATCCTGCCAGAAGTCGCCTTCCGGCACGTCCCATTCCAGCTCCTCGGTCAACCATTGACGCCACCCCTTCGCCTGGGCTTTTTTCTCTGCACATTGCTCGCGCCAATGGGCAATCAGCAACGCTTTGCGCGCGCTGGCATCGGTTTCCAACCGGCTGATGGCCGGGGCTTTGCGGCTGCCTTGTTGAATGATCTGCAGCGCCAATGCATGGAATGTTTTGGCCTGAATACCGACATCGCCCAAACGTTCTTTGATGCGATCATTCATCTCACTCGCAGCCTGACGGCCGAACGCCAACAGCAAGATTTGGCCCGGCTCCGCCTCCTGACGGCGCAGCAGCCAGCCGGCGCGCGCCACCAGCACCGACGTCTTGCCGCTGCCGGCCCCCGCCAATACCAGGACGGAATCCTCGCCGTTGACCACCGCACGGCTCTGAGAGCCATTGAGCGGTGAGCTCTCGACGGTCTGGAAGAAGTCATGATGTTGCTCCAGCATGCGATCGGTCCACTGCCGGTTGCGTTGGTCGACACTGCGTTGCCCCTGCTGCAGCCATTGCAGACACAGATGGTAATCGGCCCGGCAGTTATCGAATTCCTCCAGGCGCGCCACCGGCATTGGCAGCGCGGAGAAGGCTTCACGGATTTGCTGCTGCAGCTTGCCCAGCTCAGACTTTTTGAACCATTTATCTTGCTGTTCAATGCGCTGAATCTGTGCCACCTGCTGTTGCAACACGCCGGCACTGACCTCACTCATTTCGGCGCTCCACTGCTGCCACGCCTGCTGCAGATAGTGATAAAAACGCTGCGTTTCCTGCCACTCGGTACCGTGCAGTCGCACCACTTTTTCGTCCGGCAATTCAAATTCCAGCTCGCCCCAGACGATGCCGCGCTTGCACCTGACCTGAATCAGTTGATTGAAGGGGATCAGGTACTCATGTTTTTCCCCGCTCACCTCAACGCCGGCGTGCAGCAACCGCACGCGGTTATAAGGGTGCTGAGCCAGGTGTTTCCCCAGCGATGTCGCTTTAAGTTCCATATCGTCGCGCCATGACTATGTTGAGATTAAATAACGGATATCTGCCAGTTTACCTGCGATAAGCAGTGGCACTCTAGCGCTAAAAAAAGGGTAGAATAGATTTTGCGTTTTTATCGTGAATACGCCCGCATCGCGGTTTGGCCAACATTAGAGCAGAATGACGTCTATGCGTACTGTACTGAATATTCTTAATTTTGTGTTGGGCGGTTTCTTCACCACGCTAGGTTGGCTCATCGCCACGGTGTTCAGCGTGCTGCTGGTCATCACGCTGCCGCTCACCCGCTCCTGCTGGGAAATCACCAAGCTGTCGCTGGTGCCGTTCGGCAATGAGGCAATCCACGTCGATGAGCTCTACCCGGAAAAAAGCAATGCGCTGCTCTCCGCCGGCGGCTCACTGCTCAACGTTATCTGGCTGGTGCTGTTCGGCTGGTGGCTGTGCCTGTCACACATCGCCGCCGGTATCGTGCAGTGCGTTTCGATCATCGGCATTCCGGTCGGCATCGCCAATTTCAAAATTGCCGCCATCGCTCTGTGGCCGGTGGGGCGCCGCGTCGTCTCGGTAGAAATGGCTCAGCAAGCGCGTATTGAGAATGCTTGCCGCCACTATCATCAGCGTTAATTTTTTCTCCGTTTGAGGAATTTTTCGTGCGCTCTTTTGCACCCGCAGTACGTCGTTACACCTATAACAGCAATCTGCTGTATCACCTGCGCATCCTTATTGCGCTGATCGGCACCACCGCCGTTCCCTGGTGGCTGGGCATTCCCAAGCTGACCATCCCGCTGACGCTGGGCGTGGTGGCAGCGGCCCTGACCGATTTAGATGACCGCCTGGCCGGCAGGTTACGCAACCTGCTGATCACGCTGGTGTGCTTCTTTGTCGCCTCAGCTTCAATCGAGCTGCTGTTCCCCTATCCCTGGTTGTTCGCCCTTGGCTTAACCACGTCGACCTGCGGTTTTATCCTTCTGGGCGCCTTGGGGCAACGTTACGCCACCATCGCCTTCGGCGCACTACTGATCGCGGTTTACACTATGCTCGGCACCGCCATGTACGATGCCTGGTATCAGCAACCGCTGCTGCTGGTGATCGGCGCGCTGTGGTACAACCTGCTGACGCTGGCGGGCCACCTGCTGTTCCCTATCCGGCCACTGCAAGAGAACCTGGCGCGCTGCTATGATCAACTGGCCAACTATCTGGATGCCAAAGCCAACCTGTTCGATCCCGACGCCGAACGCGACGCCGACCTGCCATGGATGGATGTTGCGATGGCCAACAGCGCGTTGGTCGCGTTGCTTAACCAGACCAAAGCCTCGCTGCTGACGCGCCTGAAAGGCGATCGCGGCCAGCGCGGCACCCGCCGTACCTTGCACTACTATTTTGTCGCGCAGGATATCCACGAACGCGCCAGCTCTTCCCACGTTCAGTATCACGCGCTCAGCCGGCAATTTCGCCACAGCGATATTTTATTCCGCTTCCAGCGTTTGCTGAGCATGCAGGCGCGCGCCTGCCGCCAACTGGCACAATCGATCCTGCTGCGGCAAAAATACCAGCACAACCCGCGTTTTGAGCCGGCCTTCAGCCGCATTCAGGAGGCCTTGGCGCGCATCGCCGAAACCCAGGGCAATTCAGAACAAACCAAGGCGCTGGCGCACCTGCTGAAAAACCTGCATGCGATCGATGCGCAGCTGGCCAATATTGAGTCAGAGCAGACGCTGGCAAGCGGGCAAGCGGAAGAGAACAGCCTGGCCGACGATCGCTTAACCGGCTGGAGCGACATCCGCCTGCGCATCAGCCGCCATTTGACGCCGCAATCGGCCCTGTTCCGCCACGCGATCCGCATGTCGGTGGTGCTGTGCGTGGGTTACGCTTTCATCCAGTTCACCGGCATGCAGCACGGTTACTGGATCCTGTTGACCAGCCTGTTCGTCTGTCAACCGAACTACAACGCTACCCGCCGACGCCTGGCGCTGCGCATCATCGGCACCCTGGCCGGTATCCTGATCGGCCTGCCGATCCTCTATTTCGTGCCTTCACTGGAAGGACAGCTGGTGTTGATCGTCATCACCGGCGTTCTATTTTTCGCTTTCCGCACCGTCCAGTATGCCCACGCCACCATGTTCATCACGCTACTGGTCTTGTTATGCTTTAACCTGTTGGGTGAAGGATTCGAAGTAGCCGCCCCGCGCGTTTACGACACCTTGTTGGGCTGCGCCATCGCCTGGGCGGCAGTCAGCTTTATCTGGCCGGACTGGAAATTCCGCCAACTGCCGGCGGTGGTGGATAAAACCCTGAATGCCAACTGCCGTTATCTGGACGCCATTCTGGTGCAATACCACCAGGGTAAGGATAACGGCCTCGCCTACCGCATTGCGCGGCGAGATGCCCACAACAGCGATGCCGAACTGGCTTCGGTCATCTCCAACATGTCCGCCGATCCCAAGGCCGACAAGGAATTGCAGGAAGCCGCCTTCCGCCTGCTTTGCCTCAACCACACTCTCCTGAGTTATATCTCGGCGTTGGGGGCGCACCGCGAGCGGCTGAATACCCCTGTCACCCTCGATCTGCTCAATGATGCCGTGTGTTACGTGGACGGCGCCTTGCATCAGGAAGAACGGAACAGCCAGCGCATTGCGCAAGCGCTGGAACAGCTGGCGGAGCGCATTCGCAGAGCCGTTCCGGAACCTGAAAGCAAAGAGCAGTTGGTGTTGCAACAGGTGGGGTTGATGCTCGAACTGCTGCCGGAGCTCACCGCACTCCACGCCCAAATCAATAAGGCAATCTAATTATTCAGGGCTCGCTCGATGGGCCCTGAACCACTGGCTCATGCCCATGGCGGCGCATCGCCATCGTATGATCGAACCAGCGCACCAGTTCGTTGCGCAATTCGGCCGGCAACGCCGCCTGATGATAACCGGCTATCGCGCCGCCCAGCGACAGCAGCACGCGCAGCCCCAGATTGGTCTGCTGTTGCAGCAGGCGGAGATAGCTGCGTTTAGCGCCTTGCAGCCGCAGGTCATAGGCGTTGCGGATACCCGCTCGCCATAGCAAGCGCTCCATGTTGACATCGATATTCGGCAACGCCTTCAATCGACCGTGATCGCCGGCCTTAAGCCGCTGCTCTCGACGCGCTTCCCTGACGGCCTGCCAGGCCAGCCCCACCAGCTCGTTGCGTTCCCGCCACAGCGACTCGTCAACCCAGTAATAACGCAAAGTGATGGGCACTCCACGCTTGGAATAGACCATATTGACCATCCCTCTGGCGCGAAAAGCCGGTTCCATGCTCGCCGTAGCCCGCAGGTACAACTCTCCTTCCGCTATCACTGCAAACATTACCCCCTCGGCCAGCAGGCCGTAGCCGCCAAACTGTGACCGCGTGGTGATGGCGCCCAGCGCCGCGAAGCAATTTTTAGCCTGTGCGATCCTTCGTATCGACATCCTTTTCATAGCGTTTCTCCTTTTTAGGTTCCGGTCGTATTATTTCTCTTATCAATGAAAAGAGTAACGTGAACAACTAATTAGGAAAATACGCACTATCCACCCGCATGCCAATCACAAAAAACACCGGTACAAAAAATGATCGCAATTATGCGAGCCGCTACGAAAATTTGGGTTGATCTTATCCCAAATCAGGGATACTGTATAAACATACAGTAACACGACGGGCGGGAACTTTATGCGTACTCAATCACTCTACCAACCTCATTTCAGCCAAGGCTCTTTTACAGCGCGCAATGTTGAGAAGAACACGGATGTCGGCAAAGAGAATGGCTTGATCAGTGAACTTGTTTACAACGAGCGCCAGCCCGCAGTGGCTCAATTGCTGTTGCCCCTGCTGCTGCAACTGGGCAAGCAGTCTCGCTGGCTTCTGTGGCTGACACCGCAGCAAAAATTAAGCAAGCAATGGCTGCAGCAATCCGGCCTGCCTGTAGATAAGATGGTGCAATTGAGCCAAATCAGCCCGGTGAATACGGTCGAGGCTATGGAAAAAGCGCTGCAAACGGGAAATTACAGCGTGGTTCTTGGCTGGTTGCCCGAGCTAACGGAGGAGGATCGTCTAAAATTAAGACGTGCGGCAGAATTGGGTAATGCCTATGGGTTTATCATGCGCCCTCAACGTGACATTAACCCGACTCACGGACACTGTTCCACCCTAAAAATTCACTCTTCTTTGTATCATTAAGTAAATTTAGGATTTTTCCCATCATTTTCGCACCCCATAAGCGGAACCTTTGCGGTGGAAGGCACAAAGCTAGTCCTGCTGCGGTTTGGCAAGTAAAAACGCCCAAAGAATCGCCGTTTTTTTAGGCTAAGAATGTTAGCAAATATGTACGATTCCGCGTTTTTTTTTAGAGCCTTATCACATCACACTTGTAACTTTCGCGCCACGTTGTAGACTTTACATCGCCAAGGTTGCTCTATAACGTCAGAAAAACTGGCGAGTAACAAACGAGGGCTTAAACCTTGGCGAAGGAATTTAACCAAGGGCTTAAAACAGCTTTAAAGCTCATTGCCTATTTGGATGATAACGAGGCGCAAAATGAAAAAGACAGCTATCGCATTAGCAGTGGCACTGGCAGGTTTCGCTACCGTAGCGCAAGCCGCTCCAAAAGATAACACTTGGTACACCGGTGCTAAACTGGGCTGGTCCCAGTACCATGACACTGGTTTCTACGGCAACGGTTACCAGAACGGTATCGGCAACGGTCCTACCCACAAAGATCAGCTGGGTGCCGGCGCGTTCCTGGGCTACCAGGCAAACCAATACCTGGGCTTCGAACTGGGCTATGACTGGCTCGGCCGCATGCCTTACAAAGGCAGCGTGAACAACGGTGCTTTCAAAGCGCAGGGCGTTCAACTGGCCGCTAAACTGAGCTACCCAATTGCTGACGATCTGGACATCTACACTCGTCTGGGTGGTATGGTATGGCGTGCAGATTCCAAAGCTAACTACGGCCGTACTGGTCAGCGTCTGAGCGACCACGACACCGGCGTTTCTCCGCTGGCTGCTGTTGGTGTTGAATACGCACTGACCAAAAACTGGGCTACTCGCCTGGATTACCAGTTCGTAAGCAACATCGGTGACGCAGGTACCGTTGGCGCGCGTCCAGACAACACCATGCTGAGCCTGGGCGTTTCTTACCGCTTCGGTCAGGATGACGTAGTTGCTCCAGCACCAGCTCCGGCTCCAGCTCCAGTTGTTGAAACCAAGCGTTTCACTCTGAAGTCTGACGTGCTGTTCAACTTCAACAAGTCTACTCTGAAAGCAGAAGGCCAACAGGCTCTGGATCAGCTGTACAGCCAGCTGAGCTCCATGGATCCTAAAGACGGTTCCGTAGTTGTTCTGGGTTACACCGACGCCGTTGGTTCTGACCAGTACAACCAGAAACTGTCCGAACAACGTGCACAGAGCGTTGTTGACTACCTGGTCTCCAAAGGCATCCCGTCAGACAAAATCTCTGCACGTGGTATGGGTGAAGCAGATGCAGTTACTGGCAACACCTGTGGCTACAAATCTGGCCGCGCTACCAAAGCTCAGATCGCTTGCCTGGCACCAGATCGTCGCGTAGAGATCGAAGTTAAAGGTATCAAAGACGTTGTAACTCAGCCTCAGGGCTAAGTTTACTCGCCTAATAAAAACCCCGCATAGCGGGGTTTTTTTTCGTCCTATTGTTGAAACCAAGCGCAACAAAGGCGCGCTCACGCACTTACTTGGGATCTTTGCCAAGAATCGCCTTCAAGTCTTCTTTCAACGACGACATCTGGTTCGCATACTTTTCTTTGCGTTCAGCGTCTTCGATAAGCTGCACGACGGTTTCCGACAGCGTAACGCCACGTCGGCGCGCCAGGGCAGCCAATCGTTGCCAAACCAAAAACTCCAGATCGATAGATTTTTTACGCGTATGCTGATGTTCTGCGTTAAAATGACGTTTACGGCGGGCGCGGATCGTTTGTTTCATCCGGTTATCCAGTTCCGGATTCATGTGAGCGGCAATCCATGCAAGTACCTTTACCGGCTCATTTTCCAGCTTCAGCAGCTCGTTAACCGCCTCCTGAGCAGCGCTGTTTTCAATGTAGCGGGTAATGAGTTCCCCTTCCCGATGTTTCTTCACCAGGTACTTCCATTTCCAACCGCTCTCCAGATTTTCCAGTTGCTGATATTTCATCTTGAGCTCTTCAGTGACCGCGTAACTTCAAATAAGCATAACAGCTTTGCGCCAAATTTCCCCGGCAATTAAGCCGTCTTTTAGACTGTTTTTTGCACAGTCACCGCGCGATGTCAAACTCCCTGATGCCAACTGGCACTCCGCATGTATCAAGCCGCCGTTATTCTTGTATAATCGCCCTTTCCCTTTTTAACGATTGCATCTAACACTTTGACCAATAACCGACTTGAATGGCAATCTTTATTGCCGGACGTAACGCCTTATCAGGCGATATTTGATACCGCCGCTCAGTTGGCACCCGTGCCCTTTTCCGCCATTCAGCCTCGGCTGGAAAATGCCCTGACGCTATTTTGCCACCCCCAATCGCCACCGCGTTTCATGCTGTTGAAGGCGCAAGAAACACGAGAGTATCTGGAACTGATCGCTCACGCCGTCACGCCACTGCTGCCGAAAAACACGGCATGCCGCGGCAGCCACTATGTCATTCAGGATGGCAAAGTCAGCGTAGAACCGGCCAGCCGTGGCGATGAACCTTTTGCCGCCGGCGGCGCTTGCCTGTTCCAGGAGTGGGTTGAGCCGGAGCAACTGTTTGGCTGCGTACGGATCCACAATGGCGACATCACCCTGCAGCCGGGTCTGGTGCACCAGGCCAACGGCGGCATTTTGATTCTGTCGGCCCGCGCCCTGTTGGCTCAGCCGTTGCTATGGCTGCGGCTGAAGCAAATGATCGGCCAACGTCAGTTCCATTGGGTTTCGCCAGACGAAACCCGCCCGCTGCCGGTAGCCATTCCGCCAATGCCGCTGGAGCTGCGGCTGATTGTGGTCGGCGATCGCCACGGCCTGGCCGATTTTCACGATATCGAGCCGGAACTGAGTGAACAAGCGGTCTACGGTGAATTCGAAGACGATCTGCAGCTGACTGAAGTTGATGATATGGCGCAGTGGTGCGGCTACGTCAACGGCGTGATTGCCGACCAGCAGTTGCCGATGCTGGCGAGCGACGCCTGGGCGCCGCTGATCGTTCAGGCCGTGCGTTACAGTGGCGACCAGGGCATCCTGCCACTCTCGCCGGTTTGGCTTGGCCAGCAGCTGTCCGAAGCCGCACTGTATGCCGAAGAAGATCGCATTACGGCCAAAGCGTTTGAAGCGGCGTTAAATGCCCGCGAATGGCGTGAAAGCTATCTGGCCGAACGTATGCAGGATGAAATCGAGCTGGGCCAGATTCTGATTGAGACCGAGGGTGAAGTGATCGGGCAAATCAACGGCCTGTCAGTCCTGGATTATCCCGGCCATCCACGCAGTTTTGGCGAACCGTCGCGCATCAGTTGCGTTGTGCATCTCGGCGACGGCGAATTCACCGACGTCGAGCGCAAAGCCGAACTGGGCGGCAACCTGCACGCTAAAGGCATGATGATCATGCAGGCGTTTTTGATCGCCGAGCTGGATCTGGATCAGCAGTTACCCTTCTCCGCTTCCATCGTCTTTGAGCAATCTTACGGTGAAGTAGACGGCGACAGCGCCTCGCTGGCTGAACTGTGCGCGTTGATCAGCGCCCTGTCACAGCAACCGATCACCCAGCAGATCGCCGTCACCGGCTCCGTCGACCAATTCGGCAACGTACAGCCGATAGGTGGCGTTAACGAAAAGATCGAAGGTTTCTTCGAGGTTTGTTTGCGCCGCGGCCTGACGGGTAAACAGGGCGTCGTATTGCCCGCGACCAACGTGCGCCACCTGTGCCTGCGCCAGGATGTCGTCGACGCGGTACGCGAAGGGCAATTCCATCTGTGGGCGGTAGAGAGCGCGGCGGAAGCCTTGCCTTTGCTCACAGGTTGCCTCTACTCTGACGAACAACAGCCGAACTTGTTGGCGGCCATTCAGGAACGGATTGCGCAGGTGAGCCTGCAGGAACGCCGTCGTCCGTGGCCGCTGCGCTGGCTCAACTGGTTCAACCACGGCTGATCGGACTTGTTCAGCGTACACGTGTTAGCTAACCTGCGTCCTTCATTAAAATAAGGCTTACTGAGAACATGGTAGATAAACGCGATTCCTATACGAAAGAAGACCTCGAAGCATCCGGCCGTGGCGAGCTGTTCGGCGCCGGTGGCCCACCGTTGCCGGCAGGTAACATGTTGATGATGGACCGCGTGGTCAAGATGACCGAAGACGGCGGAACTCACAACAAAGGTTATGTGGAAGCGGAGCTGGATATTAATCCGGACCTATGGTTCTTCGGTTGCCACTTTATCGGCGATCCGGTCATGCCAGGCTGCCTGGGCCTGGATGCGATGTGGCAGCTGGTCGGTTTCTACCTCGGTTGGCTGGGTGGCGAAGGCAAAGGCCGCGCGCTGGGCGTCGGTGAAGTCAAGTTTACCGGCCAGGTGCTGCCAACCGCGAAGAAAGTGACCTACCGCATTAACTTCAAACGCGTCATCACCCGCAAGCTGATCATGGGCGTCGCCGATGGCGAAGTGCTGGTTGACGGCGAAGTGATCTATACCGCTACCGATCTGAAAGTGGGTCTGTTCAAGGACACCACAGCGTTCTGATCACGCTGAGGAGAAGGCGGCCATCGTCTTGTTTTCTAATCCTCTTCGCATGCCATCACGCCCAGCGTGATGGCATTTCTTTCTCTTCTCGTTTAAAGACTACTCACCTCCTTTAATTGCCCGCTGCCGAAACGTTTTTTCCCCCTGTCTCCACCCTATTCCTACCCGAACGCAGGCCAGTTGAGCGAGGCCCCTCCCCGCAGCCCGCACCGACGCGATAGCGGTTTTTTGCATCCGGTCATTTTCTTGCCCCTCAAAATCGCCTAGTATAGCCATCATGTAACTACAATAAATGTATCCACAAAGAGGCGATATGCAAAAAACCCGCTTTAGCGATACACCTTGCCCCGTCGCACGTTCGTTAGATCGCGTCGGAGAATGGTGGAGCATCCTGATCCTGCGTGATGCCTTTCAGGGATTGTCCAAGTTCGACGAATTCCAACAAAGTCTGGGGATTTCACCCACTCTCCTGGCCCGACGCCTGAAGGATTTAGTGGCCCACGGCATTCTGCATAAGCAACGTTATCAAACGCGGCCGGTTCGCTATCAATATCTGCTCACCGAACGCGGCAACGATTTTCTTCCCGTACTGGCCGCTCTCTCACAATGGGGCAATCGCCATTTGATCGACGGTGACATTAGCGCCTTGTTAGTCGACGGCCGCACCGATCGGCCGATCCAGGTCCAGTTGATCAACGTCGAGACCCAACAGCAGGTGCCGCCGCAGTTTATTACGTTGGCACCGGGGCCTGCGGCAAATGACGGCATACGTCAACGCGCCGAACTAATGCGGCAGCGGCGCCTCGCCGATTTATCCGAACTCACCAAGGAGCAGTCATGAGCAATCGTCGTATCGTTATTACCGGCATGGGCGCCGTTTCACCGTTAGGGTGCGGCGTGGAGACCATCTGGCAACGTTTATTAAAAGGAGAGTCCGGCATTCGGGCTTTGCCTGACGAGATCGTTGCAGATTTGCCGGTCAAGGTCGGGGGGCAAGTCCCCGAACTGGCGCAAGATGCCGAGGCGGGATTCAACCCAGACGCGTCCGTCGCCCCCAAGGACCAAAAGAAAATGGATCGCTTTATTCTGTTTGCCATGGCGGCGGCGGATGAAGCCGTTCGTCAGGCCGGCTGGATAGCCGATACGGAGGAAAAACAAGAGCGAACCGCCACCGTCATCGCCTCGGGCATTGGCGGCTTCCCGGCCATTGCCCAAGCGGTGCGCACTACGGACAGCCGCGGTGCCAAGCGCCTGTCACCATTCACCATCCCCTCTTTCCTGGTCAATCTGGCGGCCGGTCACGTTTCCATCAAGCATCACTTCAAAGGCCCGATTGGCGCACCGGTCACCGCCTGTGCGGCCGGCGTGCAGGCCATTGGCGACGCGGTGCGTATGATCCGCAATGATGAGGCCGATATCGCCCTGTGCGGCGGTACCGAAGCCGCTATCGACACCGTAAGCCTGGGCGGATTCGCCGCCGCGCGCGCCATGTCCACCGCACCGGCCGAGTTGGCGCGACAGGCCTCCCGGCCTTTCGACAGCGCCCGGGACGGTTTTGTCATGGGGGAAGGCGCCGGCATGCTGGTGATTGAAACGCTGGAGCATGCGCGGGCGCGCGGCGCTACGCCGCTCGCGGAAATCGTCGGCTATGGCACCAGCGCCGACGCCTACCACATGACCTCCGGCGCTGAAGACGGCAACGGCGCCTATCGGGCGATGAAAATCGCGTTGAAGCAGGCGAATGTCGCCCCAGAAGAGGTTCAGCATTTAAACGCGCACGCGACTTCGACACCCGTAGGCGATTTAGGCGAAATCAATGCCATCAAGCACCTGTTTGGCACCGCCGGGACTGTCGCCGTGACCTCGACGAAATCAGCCACCGGGCACCTGCTCGGCGCCGCCGGCGGGCTGGAAACCATCTTTACCGCCCTGGCTCTGCGCGATCAGATAGCGCCTGCAACGCTGAATCTGGACAATCCCGATCCGGCGGCGGCAGGCTTGCATCTGGTCGCGAAACGGGCTGAATCGATGGACATGACCTACGCCTTATCAAACGGCTTCGGCTTTGGCGGCGTGAATGCGAGTATTTTACTGAAACGCTGGCAGGACAAATAAACGGCACAAACAAAAACCTCCGCCAAAGGCGGAGGTTATTCCTTTTATTTGACAGGGAGCCGCTTAAGCGGTCACAGCCCTGTCTTCCATGGCTTCTCGCCAACCTCCCAGCCATTGAGACCGGGCGTCCACCGATGATTGGTAGGGACAATGTTCCCTGGAACGCCCTAAAATACCTGCCTGATACCCTCTCGAATGCGCCCTTTCCAGACGATCGCGTTTCTGTCTCTTCATGCCTCGTTTCCCTCATTTTGGTCTGGTGGAAAGAAAACAATGGCTGCTTTTTGCGCAGCCACGAGTAATCAATAGCGCTAAAAGAACAGAAGATCAATGCGCAAAATTCACGCCAATGTCATATTTGTGAGCTACGCCCGAGGAAAGTGCTAAGTGGCTGATCTGCTGGGAAAGGGTTTAACTTTTTGAAATGAAAAAGAAATCCCTGTCAGTGAGAAAAAAAGACTTTTCACGCTGACAGAGATTAGACGATTTTAGACCAAATTATGACTAAATGCCGCCCATCTGTGCTGCGATAACCTGGGCTTCCTGCTGCCAGCCCTGCGCCAGCGTGCGCACCAGAGCATCATAGCCGTCCTCACCCTGTTTCAATTCCAGGCTGAAAGGCCGCTTGATCAAGCGCCCCTGGCGGTTCAGCACCCACTCGCCGCGAACGATCGCCTTGCCGTCAAAACGGCCGTGGAAGCCGCTGACGGTGACGTTGAGCACATCCTGATCGCTGCTCATCGGTTGCGAAGAGACCACCCAGCCTGGCAGCGCGCTGCTCAGGTTGGTGACCAGCGTTTGCTGCAGCTGCTGGTCAAGCGGGCTGGCCCACAGGTTGTTCTGGGCTATCACATACTGTACGTCGTTGGTCTGATACACCACGCCGCTCTGCGCCAGATAATCCGCCACGCTCACGTGCTCCAGCCACAGCTGGCGCGTGGAGGCGCCGCTGCTGCTGCTGACCGCGGCCGGCGCACCCAGCGCCGGCAACTGATAGTAGGTCTTCTGTGGCGAACTGCTGCAGGCGCTGAGCAACAGCGCCAGGGCTACCGGGATCCATTTCATCATTTCGTGGCCTTCTTCGGCTGAGGGTCAGTGCTGCCGGCGGCTTCAAACACCAGCGCGTTGCTCTTCTCATTCAGGGTGCGCAGCACCGGTTGCAGCTCACGCAACACCTGGTCGAGGCGCTGCATATCGCCCACCATCTTGTTGTAAGCCGGTGAACCAGGCTGGAACCCTTTCATGCTGCGGTTCAGCTCCAACAGCGTTTTCTGCATGTCCTGCGGCAGCGCCTGCATCTCTTTGCTGGCGATGATGTCGTTCAGCGACTTCATGGTCTGCTGCGTCGACTTCATGGTTTTCTGACTTTCCGCCAGCGTCTTGGTCGCTTCGTTGATCATCGGATTGATCGGCATCGCGTTGATCTTGTCCAGCGTCTGCATCAGTTTCTGCTGGATCTGCGCCAGCCCGCCGCTGGTGGTCGGCATCAGCGGATAACCGAACAGCTCGCGCGGCCCTTTCCACGGTTTCTCCTGCGGATAGAAGTCGAGATCGATGTACAGCGAACCGGTCAGCAGGTTGGCGGACTTCATCGAGGCGCGCATGCCGCGGGACTCGGCATCTTTCAAATGCCCTTCGATATCGAAATTGCCGCCCAGCTCTTTCTGGAAGCGATCCGGCTCGATGCGGATCAACACCGGAATGCGGTAATCGTTGTCCAGGCGCTGCGCCATGCCCTCTTTGTAGAACGGCACCTGCGCCACCGTGCCCAGACGAATGCCGCGGAACTCGACCGGGGCGCCCGGCTGCAGGCCGCGCACCGAATCGGAAAAGAACAGCAGGTAGTCCTTATGCACGGTATACAGCGAATCCTGCGTGCTGCGCTGGTTGTCGAACAGCTGGTACTCCGCCTTCTCTTTCGCCTGTTCGCCGCGATCCCAGCCCTCCGGCACGTCAAAACTGACGCCGCCGCTGAACAGGGTGGTCAGCGACCCCATCTCCACCCGCATGCCCTGCGCCGACATGTCGAACGCCACGCCGCTGTCTTTCCAGAAGCGCACGTTGGTGGTGACCAGCTGATCGTAAGGCGCGGTAATGAACAGCTGATAGCGCATGGCGCGTTCTTTAGGATCGAAGTAGCTGGTTTCCACCGACCCGACGCGATAACCGCGGAACAGCACCGGATCGCCGGCGTTGAGCTGGCCCGATTTCTCGCTGTCCAGCACGATGCGCAGCCCTTTGGCATCCGGGGAGGCCAGCGGCGGCGCGTCGAGCAACTGATAGTTGTCTTTGCCGTCTTTGCCCTTGTTGCCCGGCTGCAGTTCGATATAGGCGCCGGAGAGCAGCGTCCCCAACCCAGAGACGCCTTCACGGCCGATCTGCGGCTTCACTACCCAGAAGGCGGAATCCTGGCGCAGCAATTTCTCCATGCCGGAATTGAGGCGCGCCTGCACCATCACCTTGCTCAGGTCATCACTCAACGTGACGGTTTCCACCACGCCGACGTCCACGCTGCGGCTTTTGATTTTGGTTTTACCCGCTTCCAGCCCTTCCGCCGTCGAGGTCACCAGCGTCACTACCGGCCCCTGATGACTGAAGTGGTAAAACAGGATCCAGGCGCCGATCAGCGCGGTTACGATGGGAATGATCCACACTGGCGACCAGCGCTTGATCTTCTCGACGTCCGCGACGCTATGATTATTTTCCGTCACCTTGCGGCTCCTTGTTGATTGTTTCACTTGCGCGATCCCAGGTCAGCCGGGGATCAAATGTCATGGCGGCGAACATGGTGAGGATCACCACGAGCGCGAACAGCACGGCGCCCGTCGCGGGGTAAATGCTCATCAACTGCCCCATTCGCACCAGCGCCGACAATACGGCGATCACAAACACGTCGATCATTGACCAGCGGCCAACGAATTCGACCACTTCATAAATCAGATGCATGCGCTCGCTGTCGGCGCGCGGTTTCTTCCTGCCGTTCGCATCCCAGCACAGCCAGCCGATCGCCAGCATTTTCAGCGACGGCACCATGATACTGGCGATGAAAATCACCAGCGCCACCGGATAAGAGCCGTCGCCCCACAGCAGGATCACCCCCGCCATGATGGTGGAGTTCATCTTGTTGCCCAGCGCCTCGGTCACCATGATCGGCATCAGGTTGGCCGGAATGTACAGCATGACGGAGGTCACCAGCAGCGCCAGCGTCCACTGCAGGCTGTGGCGGCGACGTACGTAGCCGTTGGTGTGGCAGCGCGGGCAGCGCACCTGATTGGCCGGCAGGATCGCCGTGCAGCAGGCGCAAGAGCGCACGCCCTGCCGCATGCCGGTGCGCCCCACCGTCAGCGGGCGATCGATACGCGGCGCCGGTTCGATGTCCTGCCACAGCCAACGCCTGTCCACGCACTGGAAGGCGCGCACCTGCAGCAGGCAGAACAGGCAATAGGGCACGAAGCTGCTGCCGATGCCGATATCGCCGTAGGCCATCAGCTTGACGAAGCTGACCAGCACCCCGGCGAGGAAAATTTCCACCATGCACCAGGTCTTGAACTGGAACAGCACCCGGGCCATCCACTCTTTCAGCCCCAGCGGCAAACGCACTTTGGCGCACAGCAGAATGATCGCCACCATGCAAAACGCCGGGATCAGCTGCACGAACACCATAAACAGCGTGGCCATGCTGGCGTAGTCTTCCGCCACCATGACTTCCGGAATTTGAATCAGCCGGATTTCATTGCCGATGCCGGCGACGCGCATATTGATAAACGGGAAAATGTTAGCCAGCACCAGCATGAACAGGGCGCTGAGGGCGTAACCGATCGGCCGCTTGCGCGGCTCGTCCCAGCGGGTGCTGAGCGTGGTTTTGCAGCGCGGGCAGACCGCTTTGCTGCCATAGGCCAGCGGCGGCAGCGCCACCAGCATGTCGCACTGCGGACACAGCATCAGGTTATCCTGGTGCTCCGCCGAAGGTGCGGAATGACTATGCTGCTGATGATTGTTGTGGGAACACACCATATTCCTCCTAAATAACGTTGCTCACCGGCACGTCGATACCGCCCGCAGCAGCGCGCGGGCGGTATCGCAACGGTCAGCCGTTTTTCATCGCTTCCAGTTCTTCCCAGCGGGCGAAGGCCTGCTCGAGCGCCTGCTCGGCGTTAGCCAGCGCCGTCAGCACTTGTTGCGTTTCGCTGTGCGGCCGCGTGAAGAAGTCGGCGTCGCTCATCTGCGCCTGCAGCGCTTCGATCTCCGCCTCCAACTGTTCGAGCCGCTGCGGCAACTGTTCCAGTTCGCGCAGCAGGTTGTAACTCAGCTTGGCCGCCGCTTTCTTCGGCTGTTCGGCCTTTTTCTCCGCCGCCGGTTTGCTCGCGCTCGGCGCCGCCTGACGAATCGGTTTCGCCGTGGCGCGCTGATGATGCGCATCGTAGTAACCGCCGACGAAGGCGTTGATCACGCCGTTGCCTTCGAAGATCCAACACTCGGTCACCGAGTTGTCGACGAACTGACGATCGTGGCTGACCAGCAGCACGGTGCCCTGATAGCCGTCGATCAGCTCTTCCAGCAGCTCCAGCGTTTCGACGTCGAGATCGTTGGTTGGTTCATCGAGGATCAGCAGATTGCTCGGTTTCAGAAACAGCTTAGCCAACAGCAGGCGGTTACGCTCACCGCCCGACAGCGCCTTCACCGGCGTCATCGCGCGTTTCGGGTGGAACAGGAAGTCCTGCAGGTAGCCCAATACGTGGCGAGGGCGACCGTTGACCATCACTTCCTGTTTGCCTTCCGCCAGGTTGTCCATCACCGTGCGCTCCGGATCGAGATCCGCGCGGTGCTGATCGAAATAGGCCACTTCCAGCTTGGTGCCGCAGTGCACGCGGCCGCTGTCGGCTTTCAGCTGACCGAGCATCAGTTTCAGCAGCGTGGTTTTGCCGCAGCCGTTCGGCCCCACCAGCGCAATCTTGTCGCCGCGCTGTACCTGGGCGAAAAAATCGCGCACCAGCACTTTTTCGCCCACCTGATAATTGACGTTTTCCAGCTCGAACACGATTTTGCCGGAGCGGGTCGCCTCTTCCACCTGCATCTTGGCGGTGCCCATCACTTCGCGGCGCTGCGAACGCTCGACGCGCAGCGCCTTCAGCGCACGCACGCGGCCTTCGTTACGGGTACGGCGCGCCTTGATGCCCTGACGGATCCAGACCTCTTCCTGCGCCAGCTTGCGATCGAACTCGGCGTTTTGCAGCTCTTCCACCCGCAGCGCTTCTTCTTTGCTCTGCAGATACAGATCGTAATTGCCCGGCCAGGAAACCAGCTTGCCGCGATCCAGATCGACGATGCGCGTCGCCATGTTGCGGATAAACGAACGGTCGTGCGAGATGAAGACGATGCTGCCGTCGAACTCTTTCAGGAAGCCTTCCAGCCAGTCGATGGTTTCGATATCCAGGTGGTTGGTCGGTTCGTCGAGCAACAGCACGCGCGGCGAGCTCACCAGCGCGCGGCCCAGCGCCGCTTTACGCAGCCAGCCGCCCGACAGCGAGGAAAGCTCGGCGTCGCCGTTCAGCCCCAGCTGCAGCAGCACTTCGCTGATGCGGCTGTCGAGCTGCCACAGCCCCTGGTGATCGAGGATCTCCATGATTTGCGCCATGCGCGCCAGATTTTTCTCGCTCGGGTCGCTCTCCACCAGATGGGAAATCGCATGGTACGCCTTCAGGTGTTCCGCCTGCTCCGCGACGCCTTCGGCCACGAAGTCGAACACGCTGCCGCCGATATTGCGCGGCGGATCCTGTTGCAGGCGCGCCACGATCAGATCCTGCTCGTAGATCACCCGGCCGTCGTCCAGCGGGATCTCTTTGCCGAGGATCTTCAGCAGCGTGGATTTGCCGGCGCCGTTACGCCCGACCAGACACACGCGCTCGTTGTCTTCGATATGAATTTCGGTGTTGTCTAAAAGCGGCGCATCGCTGAAAGAGAGCCAGGCGCCGGACATGCTGATTAACGACATAGTAATTATTTTCCTTCGCCGGCGTGAGTCACCAGCCAGCAGTTGTGGATCTGACGGTTACGGGCAAAGTCCTGCGACAGCGTCTTGGCGGTGATCTCTTTCGCCTCCAGGCCCAGCGCGCTCAGCCCTGCCATATCCATTTGGAAACCGCGCTTGTTGTTCGAGAACATGATGGTTCCGTTGCGGCGCAGCAACCGTTTCAAATCTTTCATCAGCGCCAGATGATCGCGCTGCACGTCAAAAGTGTTCTCCATCCGCTTGGAGTTGGAGAACGTCGGCGGATCGATGAAGATCACGTCGAACTGTTCGTTAGCGTTGCTCAGCCACGACAGGCAGTCGGCCTGGATCAGCCGATGCTGACGGCCGGTCAGGCCGTTGGCGCGCAGGTTCTTCTCCGCCCATTCCAGGTAGGTGCGCGACATGTCCACCGTGGTGGTGCTGCGCGCGCCGCCCAGCCCGGCGTGCACGCTGGCGGTGCCGGTATAGGCAAACAGATTGAGGAAGTCCTTGCCGCCGCTCATCTCGCCCAGCATGCGGCGCGCAATACGGTGATCGAGGAACAGGCCGGTATCGAGATAGTCGGTCAGGTTAACCCACAGTTTGGCGTTATACTCTTCCACCAGCAGGAACTCGCCCTTCTGCGCCAGCTTCTCGTACTGATTCTTGCCCTTCTGCCGCTCGCGAGTTTTCAGGATCAGCTGATTCGATGGCAATTCCAGCACCGCCAGCGTCGCGTTGATCACATCGAACAGGCGTTGACGCGCTTTCTGCGCATCGACGGTTTTCGGCGGCGCATACTCCTGCACCACCACCTTGCTGCCGTAACGATCCACCGCGACGTTGTATTCTGGCAGATCGGCATCGTACAGGCGGTAGCATTCAATGCCCTGCTGTTTCGCCCACTTGTCGAGCTTCTTCAAATTCTTGCGCAGACGGTTGGCGAAATCTTCCGCCACCTGCACGCCGCCGGTAGTGGCGCCGGCCGGGTTCGCCGCCAGCTGATAGTTTTTCTGCACGCACTCCAGCGGGCCGTTCTTCGCCTTGAACTGGCGCTCGGCGCGCAGTTGCAGGCAGCTCAACAGCTCCGGCGAGGCGCTGAACAGCGACAGTTGCCAACCGCCGAAGGCGCTTTTCATCACGCGGCCCAGCATGTTATGCAGCGCGATCAGCGCCGGTTCGCTTTCCAGACGCTCACCGTACGGCGGGTTGCTGATCACGGTGCCGTGCGGGCCTTCCGGCAGCGGATTGGTCAAGCGCGCCACGTCGCCGACGTTGAAGGTGATCAGCTCGGCGACGCCGGCGCGGCGGGCGTTGCCGCGCGCCATCTCAATCACCCGGCGATCGATATCGAAACCGAAGAAGCGAGAGGCGGTTTCCTGCAGGCCCCGGCGTGCGCGCACCTGCGCTTCGGCGGTGACTTCACGCCACAGTTCGGCGTTGTGGCCGTTCCAGGCGCTGAAGCCCCAGTGCTGGCGGTGCAGGCCCGGCGCGCGATCGGCGGCGATCATTGCCGCTTCGATCAACAGCGTGCCGGAGCCGCACATCGGATCGAGCATCGGCGTGCCCGGCTGCCAGCCGGAACGCAGCACGATAGCGGCCGCCAGGTTTTCCTTCAGCGGCGCCTGGCCGGTGAGATCGCGGTAGCCGCGCTGATGCAGGCCTTCACCGCTCAGATCGAGGGCCACGCTGGCCATATCGCGTTGCAGGAAGACGTTAACGCGAATATCCGGCTGCTGCTTGGCAACCGTCGGGCGTTGGTCGAGTTTGCGGGTGAAGCTGTCGACGATGGCGTCTTTCACCTTCAGCGCGCCATACTGGCTGTTGCGGATCTCTTCGTTCACGCCGCTGAAATGCACGGCAAAGGTTTTATCCACGCCAAAAATGCTGGGCCAGTCGATCGCCTGCACCCCGAGGTACAGATCCAGATCGCTGTGCACGCGGAATTCGTTCAGCGGCAACAGAATGCGCGAAGCCAGGCGGCTCCACAGCAGGCTTTGGTACAGAAGACGATCGTCACCCTGAAAATGTACCCCACCCTGCACCACTTTGCAGTCGTGAGCGCCAAGCGCTTCCAGCTCGCTTTTTAACAGTTCTTCCAATCCACGCGCCGTGCTGGCAAACAGAGAGTTCATATCGTGCTTATCACCAAAAAGAAAATTGTTGCGCATTATAGCTAATCCGCACCGCTTGTCATAAAGTTGCTCCCTTCTATTTAATAATCGCACGGAGATGAGGGTGATCACGCTTTCCAGACTCTACGTCCATCCGGTTAAATCACTGCGCGGTCTGCAGCTTTCTTACGCCCAGGTCGGCAGCAGCGGTCTGGCCTTCGACCGCAACTTTATGATCACCGAGCCGGATGGCACCTTTATTACCGCGCGCCAATACCCACAGATGGTGCTGTTCACGCCGGCGCTGCTGCCGGACGGGCTGTTCCTGAGCGCGCCGGACGGCGAAAGCGCCGCCATTCGCTTCAGCGACTTCGCCGCCGCGCCGCAGCCGACCGAGGTGTGGGGCAATCATTTCACCGCACTGATCGCGCCGGATGAGATCAACCGCTGGCTGAGCGGCTATTTCCAGCGCGACGTTCAGCTGCGCTGGCTGGGGCCGGAGTTGACCCGCCGGGTGAAGAAACACCCCGAGATCCCGCTGACGTTTGCCGATGGCTACCCTTATCTGCTGATTAACCAGGCTTCGTTCAACGATCTGCAGCGGCGTTGCCCCGGCAGCATCAAGCTGGAGCAGTTCCGCCCCAATCTGGTGGTGAGCGGCGCAGCCGCCTGGGCTGAAGACGGTTGGCAGGTGATCCGCGTTGGCGAGGTGATGTTCGATCTGGTGAAACCCTGCAGCCGCTGCGTGCTCACCACCGTCAGCACCGAGCGCGGCCGCAAGCACCCGAGCGGCGAACCGCTGAGTACGCTGCAAAAATTCCGCTCCGCCGACAACGGTGATATCGATTTCGGCCAGAACATGATCGCGCGCAGCAGCGGCATCATCCGCGTGGGCGATACGGTGGAAGTGCTGTCGACCAAGCCGCCGCGCCCTTATGGCGCCGGCAAAGTGGTGGCGAGCGTGCAGGCGCCGCAAGACAGCGAGCACAGCGTCACTATCGAATATGAAGGAAAGGTGTTTACCGGCAACAACCAGCAGATCCTGCTCGAACAGCTGGAACAGCAAGGCATTCGCGTGCCTTACTCCTGCCGCGCCGGGATTTGCGGCAGCTGCCGCATTACGTTGTTGAGCGGTGAGGTCGCGCCGCTGAAGAAAAGCGCGCTGGGCGACAACGGCACCATCCTGTGCTGCAGCTGTATCCCAAAAAGTGATTTGACGTTGGCGTAATCCGCCTTATACCGCCCTGTCGTAAGCCGGGGCGGCGCTTTCATCCTGCGCGCAGGGTTTCAGCCGATCGTGCATCACCTTGATGGCGTCGCCCAATACCATGGTGCGGCCGGCGACCGTCAGTTGATTTTGCGCCAGCAGGCACAGGCTGGCGTTATCCCCGGCCTCCACCACCAGCAAGCGCGCTTCCACGCCGCTTTCCATCACCTTCACCGCCGCCAGCTCGCCGTTTTTCGGCTGCAGCGGGTAATGCTGCTGCGAGAAATGCCAGCTCTTCGGCATCAGCGGTTTCAGGAAGCGGTAGGCGACCAGCGCATTCAACACCAGCTCGGCGCGCTGCTCATGGCTGAGTTTGATCTGCTTGCACTGTTCTTCATAGGTGAAATAAAGGGCGGCGTCATCCACGCAAAAAGCGCATTCATCGAAGGCGTCCGGCGTTAACATTTTGGCCGGGAAACGTGAACGGAAGATCATACCATTAGCTAAATCCAGCATTAGCCGATCGTGTTCGGCATCAAAATACCAACGCCAATTATCGTCAGGTTTTATCTTCATTTCGTATCCTTCTCGCTGCCTATGCCAACGCCGCACTCACCCTAAAAGGCGATTTTATCACCGATAAAATAGCTTAAACATCGGATAATTCCGCGAACGATATTTATGCTAACGAACAAAATATAGACGAGCCGGGGGCAGAAATAAACCCCCGGAATAAAATGAGAGGAAAAATATTAGATATGGGTAACGATATCTTTAATCAAACGCGGGCCGTGATAGATAAATCCGGAATAAATTTGCAGCAGGCTCGCGCCGGCCTCCATTTTTTCGCGCGCCGCCGTCAGCGAATCGATGCCGCCCACGCCGATAATCGGCAGGCGCCCTTGAAGTTCGGTGGAAAGACGACGGATCACTTCCGTGCTGCGTGATTGTAACGGACGCCCACTTAACCCGCCCGCTTGTTCGCAGTAATTTAACCCCTGGATCAATTTTCGATCCAAAGTGGTATTGGTGGCGATCACGCCATCGATATTATGCCGCACCAGGCTATCGGCAATTTGGATCAATTCTTCTTCTGAAAGATCCGGCGCGATCTTTACCGCCACCGGCACATATTTGTGATGGCGCGCATGTAATTCCTGCTGCTTATTTTTAATCGCAGCTAAAAGATCGTCCAGCGCTTCGCCATACTGTAAGGATCGTAACCCCGGCGTATTCGGCGAAGAGATGTTAATCGCGATATAACCGGCATACGGATAAACTTTATCCATGCAGATCAAATAATCGTCTTTACCCTGCTCGACCGGGGTGTCTTTATTCTTGCCGATATTGATCCCAAGAATGCCGCCGAAATGGGATTTCTTAACGTTTTCAACCAGATTGTCCACGCCATGGTTATTGAACCCCATGCGGTTGATCAGGCCTTCCGCCTCAACCACGCGGAACAAGCGCGGCTTGTCGTTGCCCGGTTGCGGGCGTGGCGTCACGGTGCCGACTTCCACATGGCCGAAGCCCATCGCGCCGAACGCATCGATGCATTCGCCGTTTTTATCCAGACCGGCGGCCAATCCCAGCGGGTTTTTGAACGACAGCCCCATGCAGCTGACCGGTTTGGTCGGCACGGACTGACGGACAAGAAACGCTAATGGGGTGCCGGCAATACGGCTGAGCTGACGAAAGGTCACTTCGTGCGCGCGCTCGGGATCGAGCTGGAACAACGCTTTCCTGATGAGGGGGTAGTACATGGACTCTCCTGATTTCCCGGTTGCAAACCGGGGGCGTATTATCCGGTATCCCCCGCCCAATTGGAATTGATTAAAGGCAAAAAAAGCCGTTTTTACGCAATCGTTTTCTCTCTTCACCGCCAAATCGGCGCCAATCCGCTTTTGCGCATATCGAAATCAAAAAATGAGATTTAAAAAACGCGCCCGGTTGCTGGTAGGTTTAAAACACTTCTTTTTTATTTTCTAATTAAACCTAACTTTTAGTTATAAGGAGTGGCAATGCGCGTTATATCACTGGCCGGCAGCCCACGCATCCCATCACGTTCCGCCGCGCTGCTCGCGCTGAGTCAGAACTGGCTGCGGCAGCAAGGAGCGGAAGTGACGGCTTATACCCTGCACGACTTCGATGCCGAAGACCTGCTGTACGCCAACTTCAACAGCCCGGCGATCAAGGCGTTTGCCGAGCAGCTGGCGCAGGCCGACGGCCTGCTGATTTCCACGCCGGTTTATAAAGCGTCGTTCTCCGGCGCGCTGAAAACCCTGCTGGATCTGCTGCCGGAACGCGCGCTGGATCATAAGGTGGTGCTGCCGCTGGCGACCGGCGGTTCGATCGGCCACATGCTGGCGGTGGACTACGCGCTGAAACCGGTGCTGGCGGCGCTGAAAGCGCAAGAGGTGCTGCACGGCGTGTTCGCCGACGACAGCCAGATCCAACTGGCCGGCGAAGGCGCCACGCTCACCGACGCCGTCGCCGCCCGGCTGGAAGAGGCGCTGGCCAGTTTCTATCTGGCGCTTGGCCGCCGCAAACCGCCCGCGCTGCGCGTCGCCTCGCCGCTGGCGGCGCGACAGACTGCCTGAAAGGCCTGGAAAAGGAGAGCCTGAATGAAAAAACACATCGTTTTACGGCGCTGGCTGAGCGCCGCTACCCTCACCGGCCTGCTATCGCTGGTCTGGTCCACTGCCGCCGCCGCGCAGGATCCGGCGCAGTTCCGCATCGGCTACCAAAAAGGATCGGTCAGCCTGGTGCTGGCGAAGAGCCACCGGTTGCTGGAGGAACGTTTCCCCGCCACCCGCAT
This sequence comes from Serratia sp. MF1(2023), assembly GCF_030954545.1. NCBI lineage: Bacteria > Pseudomonadati > Pseudomonadota > Gammaproteobacteria > Enterobacterales > Yersiniaceae > Serratia > Serratia sp. MF1(2023). The sequence continues at coordinate 45,134 of NZ_JAVHUX010000008.1, forward strand.
CAGCTGGATCGAGTTTCCCGCCGGCCCGCAAATGCTCGAGGCCTTGAACGTCGGCAGCATCGATCTGGGCAGCACCGGCGATATTCCGCCGATCTTCGCGCAGGCCGCTGGCGCGGACCTGCTGTATGTCGGCGTTGAGCCGCCCAAACCAAAGGCGGAAGTGATCCTGGTGCCGGAAAACAGCCCGATCAAAACCGTCGCCGATCTGAAAGGCCATAAGGTCGCTTTCCAGAAAGGATCCAGCTCGCACAACCTGCTGCTGCGATCGCTGCAAAAGGCCGGCCTGAAATTTACGGATATCCAGCCTGCCTATCTGACCCCCGCCGATGCGCGCGCCGCCTTCCAGCAGGGCAACGTCGATGCCTGGGCCATCTGGGATCCTTATTATTCCGCCGCGCTGCTGCAGGGCGGCGTACGGGTGCTCGGCGACGGCACCGATCTGAACCAGACCGGTTCCTTCTATCTGGCGGCGCGCCCCTACGCCGAAGCCAACGGCAGCTTTATCAGCCAGGTTCTGACCGTGCTGACCCAGGCCGATGCGCTCACCCGCAGCGACCGGGCGCAAAGCGTGACCCTGCTGGCCAACGCCATGGGGCTGCCGGAGCCGGTGATCGCCAGCTATCTGGATCACCGCCCGCCGACCGCCATCACACCGCTCGATGCGCAGACGATCGCCGCGCAGCAGCAAACCGCCGACCTGTTTTACGCCAACCGGCTGGTGCCGGTGAAGGTCGACATCTCGCAACGCATCTGGCGCCCAAGCGCGCAATAAACAATGGGAGAACATTGACGATGAGCCTGAACGTTTTCTGGTTTTTACCCACCCACGGCGATGGCCACTATCTCGGCAGCGCACAGGGGGCGCGCAGCGTCGATCACGGTTACTTGCAGCAGATCGCCCAGGCGGCGGATCGGCTGGGATTCGGCGGCGTATTGATCCCCACCGGCCGCTCGTGCGAAGACTCCTGGCTGGTGGCCGCCTCGCTGATCCCGGTCACCCAGCGGCTGAAGTTTTTGGTCGCGCTGCGGCCGGGCATCATCTCCCCTACGCTGGCGGCGCGCCAGGCGGCGACGCTGGATCGCCTGTCCAACGGGCGCGCGCTGTTCAATCTGGTCACCGGTGGCGATCCGGAAGAGCTGGCGGCGGAGGGGTTGCATCTCAATCATGAAGAGCGCTACGAAGCCTCAACCGAGTTCACCCACATCTGGCGCCGGGTGCTGGAAGGCGAAACCGTCGATTTCGACGGCAAGCACATTCAGGTGAAAGGCGCCAAACTGCTGTTCCCGCCGGTGCAGCAGCCGCGCCCGCCGCTCTATTTCGGCGGATCCTCCGCCGCCGCGCAGGATCTGGCCGCCGAACAGGTAGAAATGTATCTCACCTGGGGAGAGCCGCCGGCGCAGGTTAAAGAGAAAATCGAAGAGGTGCGCGCCAAAGCGGCGGCGAAAGGCCGCCAGGTACGCTTCGGTATCCGCCTGCATGTCATCGTGCGGGAAACCACCGAAGAGGCCTGGCGCGCCGCCGATCGGCTGATCGCCCACCTCGATGAGGAAACCATCGCCGACGCGCAGCAGGCTTTTGCGCGCTTCGATTCCGTCGGCCAACGGCGCATGGCGGCGCTGCACGGCGGCAAGAAGGACAACCTGGAGATCAGCCCGAACCTGTGGGCCGGCATCGGCCTGGTGCGCGGCGGCGCCGGCACCGCGCTGGTGGGCGATGGCCCGACGGTCGCGGCGCGCATGCAGGAATATGCCGATCTGGGCATCGACACCTTTATTCTCTCCGGCTATCCGCATCTGGAAGAGGCCTACCGCGTCGGCGAACTGCTGTTCCCGCACCTCGATCTGGCGCAGGAGGAAACGCCCGCGCGCCTTCAGCCGGTGCGCCCGCAGGGCGAAGTGGTGGCCAACATTTATGTTCCGCAAAAAGTGTCGCAGAGCTGAGGAGCGCCCCGATGGCAAAGAACGCGCAACGCATCCTGTATCGGCTGGCCCCCTGGGCGCTGCCGCTGGCGCTGGTGATCCTCTGGCAGATCGCCGTAGAAACCGGCTGGCTGTCCAACCGCATTTTGCCGGCGCCGAGCGCGGTGCTGGCCGCCTTCTGGAGCCTGAGCCAAAGCGGCGAACTGTGGCAGCACCTGAGCATCAGCAGCCAGCGCGCGCTGATCGGCTTTGCCATCGGCGGCAGCATCGGGCTGATCCTCGGCTTTATTACCGGGCTGTCGCGCTGGGGCGAACGCCTGCTGGACAGCTCGGTGCAAATGATCCGCAACGTGCCGCACCTGGCGCTGATCCCGCTGGTGATCCTGTGGTTCGGCATCGATGAATCCGCCAAGATCTTTCTGGTGGCGCTCGGTACGCTATTCCCGATTTATCTCAATACCTATCACGGCATCAAGAACATCGATCGCGGCCTGTTGGAGATGGCCCGCAGCTACGGCCTGAGCGGTTTCCGCCTGTTTACGCAAGTGGTGCTGCCGGGCGCGCTGCCGTCGATTATGGTCGGCGTGCGTTTCGCTCTCGGCTTCATGTGGCTGACGCTGATCGTCGCCGAAACCATTTCGGCCAATTCGGGCATCGGCTACCTGGCGATGAACGCGCGTGAATTCCTGCAAACCGACGTGGTGGTGGTGGCGATCGTGCTGTACGCCCTGCTCGGCAAGCTGGCGGACGTGGGCGCGCAACTGCTGGAGCGCGTCTGGTTGCGCTGGCATCCGGCCTATCAACTGAAACAGGGAGAAGCGCTATGACCCTTCCCGCTCGCCTTGCGCAAGGCACGCCGGTGACGCTGGAGTCCATCGGCAAAGGTTACGGCAACCGCACCGTGCTGGACAATATTCAGCTGCGCATTTCCGCCGGGCAGTTCGTGGCGGTGGTCGGCCGCAGCGGCTGCGGCAAGAGCACCCTGCTTCGCCTGTTGGCCGGCCTGGAACAACCCAGCAGCGGCGCGCTGCTCAGCGGCAACGCGCCGCTTGCCGCCGCTAAAGAGGATACCCGGCTGATGTTTCAGGATGCGCGCCTGCTGCCGTGGAAAACGGTGATCGACAACGTGGGTCTGGGGCTGCGCGGCCAGTGGCGCGATGCGGCGCTGCAGGCGCTGGACGCGGTCGGCTTGGCGGATCGCGCCCGAGACTGGCCGGCGGCGCTGTCCGGCGGGCAAAAGCAGCGGGTCGCCCTGGCGCGCGCGCTGATCCACCGCCCTCGCCTGCTGCTGCTGGATGAACCGCTCGGTGCGTTGGATGCCCTGACGCGCATCGAGATGCAGGGGCTGATAGAAACGCTGTGGCAACAGCACGGTTTTACCGTACTGCTGGTCACGCACGACGTCAGCGAAGCCATCGCGCTGGCGGATCGGGTGATCCTGATTGAAGAGGGCCGCATCGGGCTGGATCTGACTCTCGATCTGCCGCGGCCGCGCCGCAAAGGTTCCGCCCGGCTGGCGGAACTGGAGGCCGAAGTGCTGGAGCGGGTGTTATCACCGCCGGCCACAGCGGCCAGCGGCCGTCGGGCGGCGAATTGAAGGGATGAAAAAAGGGACGGCGCAGGCCGTCCCTTGATCTATCCAGCGCGAAAAGATCAGGCGTCGAGCGCCTTGCTGATCTTCTCGTACAGATCGCCGGACAGGTTTTCCAATCCTTTCAGCTGTTCCAGCGCCTTGCGCATCAGCGCCTGGCGGCCCGCGTCGTAACGCTTCAGGCGAATCAGCGGTTCAATCAGGCGCGCGGCGATCTGCGGGTTGCGCTGGTTGAGATCGCTGAGGATCTCCGCCAGGAACTGATAGCCGCTGCCGTCCGCGGCATGGAACGCCGCCGGGTTGCCGGAAGCGAAGCCGCCGATCAGCGAACGGGTGCGGTTCGGGTTGCTCAGGCTGAACGAACGGTGTTGCAGCAGCGCGCGCACCTTGCTCAGCACGTCTGCCGCCGGGCTGCTGCCCTGCAGCACGAACCATTTATCCATCACCAGGCCATCCTGATGCCAGCGCTCGTCGAACGCCGCCAGCAGCGCATCGCGGCACGGCAGCTGGGCCGCGACCGCAGCAGACAGCGCCGCCAGCGAGTCGGTCATGTTGTCTGCCTGGCGATACTGTTCGCTTACCAGTTGGTCCGCCAGCGCCACATCTTCGCCGAACGCCAGATAGCCCAGGCACACATTACGCAAGGCGCGCTTGGCGATCTCGGCGTGCTCCACGCGGTAGCCGTCGGTCTTGTTGGCGTGATATACCGCCAGCCACTCATCGGCCAGCTCCCGCGCCAGGCAGCGAACGATCGCTTCATGCACCGCGGCGATCGCTTCCGGATCGATGGTGGCGAACAGCTCGGCGATTTCGTTCTCCGACGGCAACGTCAGGATCTGCGCCGCCAGCGCCGGATCCAGTTTTTCGTCCAGCAGCACTGCGCGGAACGCATCGGCCACGTGCAGCGGCAGCGACAGCGGCTGCTTCTGCTGGTGCCGCGCCACGTTCAGCTTGATATAGGTCGCCAGCAGGCTCTGCGCCGCATCCCAACGCGCAAATTCATTGCGCGCGTGCTGCATCAGGAAGGTCAGCTGCTGATCGCTGTACGGATAGTCCAGCTTCACCGGCGCGGAGAATTCGCGCAGCAGCGACGGCACCGGCTTATGCGCCACGCCGTCGAACACGAAGGTTTGCTCCGCTTCGGTGACGTTCAGCACGTTATTGACCGGCAGGCCGCCCTTTTGCAATGGAATGACGTTGCCTTCACTGTCGTACAGTTCGATATCCAGCGGGATATGCAGCGGCAATTTCTCCGGCTGATCGGCGGTCGGCGCGGTTTGCTGGCTGACATGCAGGCGATACTGCTGGGTTTCCGCGTCGTAATCGTCGCGAACCGTCAACAGCGGCGTGCCGGACTGGCTATACCAACGGCGGAAACGCGACAGATCGACGTTGGACGCGTCCTCCATCGCCTGCACGAAATCGTCGCAGGTGGCGGCGCTGCCGTCGTGGCGTTCGAAATAGAGCTGCATCCCTTTCTGGAAGTTCTCCTCCCCCAGCAAGGTGTGCATCATGCGGATCACTTCGGAACCCTTTTCATACACCGTCAGGGTGTAGAAGTTGTTCATCTCGATCACTTTGTCCGGGCGGATGGCGTGCGCCATCGGGCTGGCGTCTTCGGCGAACTGCGCGCCGCGCATCACGCGCACGTTGTCGATGCGGTTGACCGAACGCGATCCCAGATCGGAACTGAACTCCTGGTCGCGGAACACCGTCAGCCCCTCTTTCAGGCTGAGCTGGAACCAGTCGCGGCAGGTTACGCGGTTACCGGTCCAGTTGTGGAAGTATTCGTGGCCGATCACCGCTTCAATGTTCAGGTAATCCTTGTCGGTGGCGGTTTCCGCCTTCGCCAGCACGTATTTGGAGTTAAAGATGTTTAACCCTTTGTTCTCCATCGCGCCCATATTGAAGAAATCGACCGCCACAATCATATAAATGTCGAGATCGTATTCCAGGCCGAAGCGGGTCTCGTCCCACTTCATCGAGTTCTTCAGCGACGTCATCGCCCAGTCGGCGCGATCCAGGTTGCCGCGATCGACGAACAGCTCCAGCGCGACCTTACGGCCGGAACGGGTGGTGAAGCTGTCGCGCAGCACGTCGAAGTCTCCCGCCACCAGCGCGAACAGGTAGCAAGGTTTCGGGAACGGATCCTGCCATTGCACCCAGTGGCGGCCATCGGCCAATTCGCCCTGGCCGATGCGGTTGCCGTTCGACAGCAGGAACGGATAGCGCGCCTTGTCGGCCTCGATGCGAGTGGTAAAGCGCGCCAGCACGTCCGGGCGATCCTGATAATAGGTAATGTGGTGGAAACCTTCGGCTTCGCATTGCGTGCACAGCGCATCGCCGGACAGGTACAGCCCTTCCAGCGCAGTGTTTTTCGCCGGGTGAATGTCGTTGACGATGGTAAGAGTGAATTGTGCCGGCAACGCTTCGATGATCAGTTGGTTATCCTGCTGGCGGTAGGCGCTCCACGGTTGGCCGTCGACCTGAATGCTCACCAGCGTCAGATCTTCGCCATCCAGCACCAGCGGTGCGCCGGCCGCGCCCTGACGTTTGATTTTACTGACGGCGGTCACGCGCGTGGTTTCCGCGTCCAGACTGAAGTCCAAATCGATATCGGTCGTGGTGTAATCGGGCGCGCGATAATCGTGGCGGTATTTTGCCTGTGGCTGTTGTGTCATAAAAACCCTTAAACGTCTCGGTGAGTTATAGGTGCCAGGCCGCTCTTCTGCTTCATACCGCAGCCGGAGTGTTCCCCTGCGGCGCGCGCTGGGCCTGAATTGTGAATAAACTGTATCACAGCTGGCCGAAAAGCCCAGAGCCGCCGGGCGACCACGAGAGAGAAATCAGAGGCAAATCATAAATCGCCCGCCAGGCGATAGCGCAGGTAACCAATGGCTAAATAAAAATCAGCATTTAATGCTAAAAAACCGCCGCCGGGGGGCGCCGGCATAGTTGAGGCGACGCAGGCGCCATGGTGGTATAATTGCGGCATCAGGCCCAGGGATGACTCGCACTATGAAAATTAAATACGCAATCTATTTTTTTACCCTGTGCCTGATGACTTCCTTCTCTCTGTTCATCGTCGATGAGCTGCTCGAAGCCCATACCGACTACCGCGATAACCAACTCAATCTGTACAAAATTGATCGCGCCAAAGAAATCTCCGAAGCCTTTCAGGCTGCCTTGCAGGAGCACCGCCTCAAACGCTTGAGCCTGATCGATCCGCAAATCACCCGAGCGCAATGTTTGGCCGCCGATCGGGCGGCGCGCGAAAGAATTACCCGCATCCGCGAACATCTGGACGATGAGGTCGCCAGACAGCTCGGGGTTCGGCAAAAAATCGCCGCGCTGTCGATGATCAGCCTGATGGAACAGCTGCTGGATAATGACAACCTGCAGCTTTCGCAGGTCAATAACACCAACGCCAATCTGTTCAACATCAACAGCGCCTATTACATCTCGCAAACCAGCAAGAGCTATTACCGCTACACCTACGATACCCGGATGGTGGATACCGACTCTTTTATGTTTCTCGAGGCCATCCGCCTTAATAACCGGCTGAATATGTCACTGACGGAATTGAGCGATCAGATTATCGACGTCAACGTCAGACCGCTCGTTCGCAAAGACGCCTACCTGAAGTCCATTCAGCTGACCGGCGTGCTGAACGCGCTGAGCACCCGATTGATCTTCATGAAGATCAACTACGACGATGGACAAATCACCAACATCGTCAATGCATTGCTCACCCAGGTGTCCGCCGAGCGCCTCCAGCAGATTACCCATGGGCTGTACACCGCTATCGATACCCATCAGCCCTACCCCACCGCGCTTATTTCGCGCTATGTCGACGATGTGAGCGGGCTGTCGCAGGCGCTGTATCAACGCAGCTTCGAGCTGGAAACCCTCGCGTCGCGCCACAAGATTTATGACAGCCAGACGACCATTTACGGCATGATCGCACTCGCCGGCCTGGTGGTGTTGCTGTTCATTTTGCCGGCGCTGGTGTTCTGCACCAGCATCAACCGCTGGCTGACCAAGACCCACAACAATATCGTGCGGCTGTCGCGCGGCGAGATAAATATCGATCGCAACGACGCCTTCTACAGCCAGGAATTGATCGCCATCAGCGACGCCATTCAGCAGCTCAGGCAATACCAGTTGGACAAGGTCTCGCTGGAAAGCGAGAAACAACTGCTGATTAAAGAGCTCGAGGCCTCTTCTTTCCTCGATCCGCTTACCAATATTTACAACCGCCGTAAATTCTTCCTTGAATGTCAGCTGCTGGGCGACGGCAGCTACCCGCAGGCCTTTTGCCTGATCGACATCGACAACTTCAAACAGCTCAACGACAGCTATGGCCACGACGTGGGCGACCGGGCGCTGGTGGCATTCGGCCACCTGCTGCAACGCGCGTTCCGCGCCAGCGACATCTTCTGCCGCTACGGCGGCGAAGAGTTCGCGGTGCTGCTGGGCAACTGTTCGTTGGACAACGCGCGGGACATCATGGAGCAATTGCGCGCCCGCACTCATCGCCTGACGCTAAATCTGGCCGATGGACGGCAAGTGCGTTTTACCACCAGCTGCGGCATTGCGCCGGTCAACGCATTCACCGCGCTACAGGCGGCGATCAAACAGGCGGACGAAGCGCTCTATTTTTGCAAAAAGAACGGCAAGGATCGGGTCAGCGTGCATACCCAGGCCGGCTATATCTGATTCGCTGTTTAAAATAATTAACATTATAATTTTTATGACTAATTAGGCTAAGTCATTCACCTTACAGGCATATCTGGCTTTTTTTCCTCCCCGTCGCTATCAGGCCGCCATAAAGGCACGTTTAATCCTCGACCCGCTTTGGTGATTTATGGTGTGATGCAGCTTCAATAACAGGATAATCCGGGTATACTCCACCCCCACTTTTATGATTATCCGGATTTGGACACGCGCCTGACGAGGATGCTGTAACGCGCTATGACTCAATACGCTTCCCCGATTTTGACATCACTGCTTGATACCGATGCTTATAAGCTTCATATGCAGCAAGCAGTGTTCCATCGCTATCCCGCGATCAGCGTGGCGGCGGAATTCCGCTGCCGCGGCGACGAACTGCTGGGCGAATATGCCGACGAGATCCGCGCGCAGGTGGCGTTGATGAGCCGGCTGGCGCTGACCGATGCCGAATTCGCTTATCTTTCGGGCCTGCCCTTCTTCCGTCAGGATTACCTGAACTGGCTGCGAACGTTCCGCTACGATCCGCAGCAGGTCACCATAGACAACCGCGACGGCAAGCTGCAAATCCGCATCGCCGGCCCCTGGCGTGAAGTGATCATGTGGGAAGTGCCGTTGCTGGCGGTGATCAGCGAAGTGGTGCACCGTCGGCGCTCTCCGCTGGCGACGCCGGAACAGGCGGTGGCGCATCTGCAGACCAAGCTGGCTCAGTTCAAGACGCTGGCAGGCGATCTGGATCTTTCGCGCTTCAAGCTGATGGACTTCGGCACCCGTCGCCGTTTCTCTCAGGGCGTGCAACAGGCCATCGTCAGCACCTTGCAGGCCGAATTCCCGTACCTGTCGGGCACCAGCAATTACGATCTGGCGCATCAGCTCGGCCTGGCGCCGGTCGGCACTCAGGCGCATGAGTGGTTCCAGGCGCATCAGCAAATAAGCCCGGTGCTGGCCAACAGCCAGCGCGCCGCCTTGCAAGCCTGGTTGGATGAATACCCGGATCAGCTTGGCATCGCGCTCACCGACTGTATCACCATGGATGCCTTCCTGCGCGACTTCGGCCCGCAGTTCGCCGAACGTTATCAGGGGCTGCGCCACGATTCTGGCGATCCCGTCGAGTGGGGTGAAAAGGCCATTGCCCATTATCAAAAGCTGGGCATCGATCCGATGAGCAAAACGCTGGTGTTCTCGGACAACCTGGATCTGGAAAAAGCGCTGGCGCTCTATCGCCATTTCTACCAGCGCATCAATCTCGGCTTCGGCATCGGCACGCGCCTGACCTGCGATATTCCCGGCGTCAAACCGCTGAATATCGTGATCAAGCTGGTCGAGTGCAAAGGCAAGCCGGTGGCCAAGCTCTCCGACAGCCCCGGCAAAACCATTTGTCAGGATCAGGCGTTCGTCAGGGCCCTGCGCAAGGCCTTCGATCTGCCGCTGGTGAAGAAAGCCAGCTGAGCCTTCTATATATAGAGAGAAAGCCGGCCCGGTTCAGGCGCCGGCTTTTTTGTTTTTATCCCGACCGCCCTCTTTTCAGCCAGCCACGATAAATGTTGCGCCAATCCGATGATTTCTGCTTGTGCTCTGCACCGCGGCAAGTAACATAGCCATTACCCCCATATTCTTGGGTTGTAAGCTATTTCTAAACCAAATTATTAAAGAGAGAAATCTATGAGCGTAGTGCCTGTAGTCGACGTACTGCAAGGTCGTGCTGCGGTTGACAGTGAAGTCACCGTACGCGGCTGGGTACGTACCCGGAGAGATTCAAAAGCTGGTATCTCCTTCCTGGCCGTCTATGACGGTTCCTGCTTTGATCCGTTACAGGCCGTCGTTAATAATTCTCTGCCGAATTATCAGGATGAAGTGCTGCACCTGACCACCGGTTGCTCAGTTGAAGTTACCGGCAAGGTCGTCGCCTCACCGGGCGAAGGCCAGAGCTTCGAGCTGCAGGCCACCGCGATCAACGTGGTCGGCTGGGTCGACGATCCGGATACTTACCCAATGGCGGCCAAACGCCACAGCATCGAATACCTGCGCGAAGTGGCCCACCTGCGCCCGCGCACCAATCTGATCGGCGCCGTGGCGCGCGTGCGTCATACCCTGGCGCAGGCGATCCACCGCTTCTTCCATGAAAATGGTTATTTCTGGGTGTCCACTCCGCTGATCACCGCCTCCGACACCGAAGGCGCCGGCGAAATGTTCCGCGTGTCCACGCTGGATCTGGAAAACCTGCCGCGCACCGACAAGGGCGCCGTCGATTTCAGCCAGGACTTCTTCGGTAAGGAAGCCTTCCTCACCGTTTCCGGCCAGCTGAACGGCGAAACTTACGCCTGTGCGCTGTCCAAGGTATACACCTTCGGCCCAACCTTCCGTGCCGAAAACTCCAACACCAGCCGCCACCTGGCGGAGTTCTGGATGATCGAGCCGGAAGTGGCCTTCGCGACGCTGGACGATGTCGCCGGCCTGGCCGAAAGCATGCTGAAGTATGTGTTCCAGGCGGTGCTGGATGAACGAGCAGACGATCTGAAATTCTTCGCCGAGCGCGTGGATAAAGACGCAATCTCTCGTCTGGAGCGCTTCGTCTCTTCCGATTTCGCCCAGGTGGACTACACCGACGCCATTGAGATCCTGCTGGCCTCTGGCCAAACCTTCGAAAACCCGGTTTCCTGGGGCATCGATCTCTCTTCCGAACATGAGCGTTATCTGGCGGAGAAACACTTCCAGGCGCCGGTGGTGGTGAAGAACTACCCGAAAGACATCAAAGCGTTCTATATGCGCATGAACGAAGACGGTAAAACCGTCGCGGCCATGGACGTGCTGGCACCGGGCATCGGTGAAATCATCGGCGGTTCGCAGCGTGAAGAACGCCTCGACATGCTCGATCAACGTCTGGAAGAGATGGGCCTGAATAAAGAAGACTACTGGTGGTATCGCGATCTGCGCCGCTACGGCACCGTGCCGCATTCCGGTTTCGGCCTGGGTTTTGAACGTTTAATCGCCTATGTCACCGGCGTGCAAAACGTGCGCGATGTGATTCCGTTCCCACGCACACCACGTAACGCAAGCTTCTAATTCATACGATCAAACGTTTTTTAAACGATTTCGTTACAAAACAAAGGCCAGCCTCGCTGGCCTTTCGCATTTTTTAATATTGACGCACATCACAAAGTTCCCGAATAATTACATTTGGTTACACATACTTTCCTTTTGCAACCTGATTGGGACATTGGTATCATTTTCGTCCTAGATTAACCCGCCTGTGAATGGAACACTGCGTTCAGACACAGGACGACACCAATCTATCAACAATAGTTCCCAAAGAATTATTGGCGGCAGTGGCAAAGGTGTCCGAATAACACCAATGAGGGTAATAATGATGAAGCGCAACATTCTTGCAGTGGTTATCCCGGCTCTGTTGGCTGCTGGTGCAGCAAACGCAGCTGAAATCTACAACAAAGACGGCAACAAGCTGGATCTGTACGGCAAAGTTGACGGTCTGCACTACTTCTCCGACAACAAAGGTGATGACGGCGATCAGACCTATGTTCGTTTCGGCTTCAAAGGTGAAACCCAGATTACTGACCAACTGACCGGTTACGGCCAGTGGGAATACAACGTCCAGGCTAACCACGCCGAATCTCAGGGCACCGAAGGCACCAAGACCCGTCTGGGCTTCGCCGGTCTGAAATTCGCTGACTACGGCTCCTTCGACTACGGCCGTAACTACGGCGTACTGTATGACGTGGAAGGCTGGACCGATATGCTGCCAGAGTTCGGTGGCGATACCTACACCTACTCCGACAACTTCATGACCGGCCGTACCAACGGCGTTGCGACCTATCGTAACAACAACTTCTTCGGTCTGGTTGACGGTCTGAACTTCGCCGTTCAGTATCAGGGTAAAAACGAGAACGACAGCCGCGCGCTGAAGAAACAAAACGGCGACGGCTGGGGTCTCTCCTCTACTTATGACATCGGCGAAGGCGTAAGCTTCGGCGCTGCATACGCCTCTTCTGACCGTACCGACGATCAGCAGTATCGTTCTACCGCCGAAGGCGACAAGGCTGACGCATGGACCGTAGGTGCGAAATACGACGCCAACAACGTTTACCTGGCAGCAATGTATGCGGAAACCCGCAACATGACTCCTTACGGTGAAGCGGATAACACCATCGCAAACAAAACTCAGAACTTCGAAGTGACCGCTCAGTACCAGTTCGACTTCGGTCTGCGTCCAGAAGTGTCTTACCTGCAGTCTAAAGGTAAAAACCTGCGCGGTCGTTCAGCAAACAACGCAACCTTCACCGGCGGCGACGCTGACCTGGTTAAATATGTTTCTGTTGGTACCACCTACTACTTCAACAAAAACATGTCCACCTACGTTGATTACAAAATCAACCTGCTGGATGACAACGAGTTCACCAAAGCTAACGGCGTCGCAACCGACGATACTGTAGCAGTTGGCTTGGTATACCAGTTCTAAGTTGTCTCGCTTAACGGCGGTTTACCGTCGGCTAAGTTAAAAAACAGGGCTTCGGCCCTGTTTTTATTTGTGTCTCCCGGTAACGTTTTATCCTGCAGATTTCCCCTTCCCCATCATTTTTTCTGTCGAATCCTTCCCGTTCACAAGATCGCGGTGTTTTTATCGCAAACGGTTGGCAAAGCCGATAACTGGCGCTACCCTGATGCTTCTGTCTGCTTAACTCCGAGATTTGGAAGCACCTGACATGTTTGAAAAAATCACCGCCGCACCCGCCGACCCGATCCTGGGCCTGACCGACATTTTCCGCGCCGACGCCCGCCCGAATAAAATCAATTTAGGGATTGGCGTTTATAAAGACGAAACTGGCAAAACGCCAGTGCTGACCAGCGTAAAAAAAGCTGAACAGTATCTGCTGGAAAACGAGACCACCAAAAACTATCTCGGCATTGAAGGCATCCCGGCGTTCGCCAGCTGCACGCAAGAGCTGCTGTTCGGCAAAGAGAGCCCGATCGTTACCGCGCGGCGCGCGCGTACCGCACAGACGCCCGGCGGCACCGGCGGCCTGCGCGTGGCGGCAGACTTTATCGCCAACCAGACCAGCGCCAAGCGCATCTGGATCAGCAACCCAAGCTGGCCAAACCACAAGAACGTCTTTAGCGCCGTGGGCCTGGAAGTGCTGGAGTACGCCTACTACGACGCCGCCAACCACGCGTTGGACTTTGACGGCCTGCTGAACAGCCTGAAACAGGCACAGGCCGGTGATGTGGTGCTGTTCCACGGCTGCTGCCATAACCCGACCGGTATCGATCCAACGGCGGAACAGTGGGCACAGCTGGCTGAGCTTTCCGTCGCCAATGGCTGGCTGCCGCTGTTCGATTTCGCCTACCAGGGCTTCGCCAACGGTCTGGAAGAAGATGCGCAGGGCCTGCGTATTTTCGCCGCCAAACATCAAGAGCTGATCGTTGCCAGCTCCTACTCGAAAAACTTCGGCCTGTACAATGAGCGCGTCGGCGCTTGCACCATTGTGGCTGCCGATGCCGAAACCGCCGATCGCGCCTTCAGCCAGGTGAAAGCGGCCATTCGCGCCAACTACTCCAACCCGCCGTCACACGGCGCGGCGGTTGTCGCCACCATTCTGGGCAACGATGCGCTGCGCGCGATGTGGGAGCAGGAGCTGACCGACATGCGCCAGCGTATTCACCGTATGCGTCAGCTGTTCGTGAACACCCTGCAGGAGAAAGGCGCGCAGCAGGACTTCAGCTTCATCATCCAACAGAACGGCATGTTCTCGTTCAGCGGCCTGACCAAAGAACAGGTGCTGCGTCTGCGCGAAGAGTTCGGCGTCTACGCCGTGAACTCGGGCCGGGTAAACGTGGCCGGCATGACGCCGGACAACATGGCGCCGCTGTGTGAAGCCATCGTCGCCGTGCTCTAAAGGCATCGACGCAGGTCATAAATCGTAAAAAAGGGCGCTCTATGCGCCCTTGATTATTTCTGCCGGGAAATAATCGTTACCACACCGCCGGCTCTTCGCGCAGGAACGGGTTGGTCTGGCGCTCGTGGCCGAAGGTCGACATCGGGCCGTGACCGGGAATAAAGCGCATGTCGTCGCCCAACGGCAGCAGTTTGGTGCGAATAGAGGCGATCAGCGCCTGATGGTCACCGCGCGGGAAGTCGCTGCGCCCCACGCCGCCGTTAAACAGCACGTCGCCCACCAGCGCCAAACGCGCCTGCTCATTGATAAAGACGATGTGGCCCGGCGTGTGCCCAGGGCAATGCAACACCTTGAGCGTCATCTCGCCCACCTGCATCTCATCGCCTTCCGACAGCCAGCGGGTCGGCGTCAGTGGCGCGCACTCTTCCAGCCCAAACATCCGGCTCTGCGCCGGCAAACCGTCCAGCCAAAACGCGTCTTCTTTATCCGGGCCATAGATTGGCACCTGATAATGGTCCGCCAGCTCCGCCGCCGCGCCGACATGATCCAAATGGCCGTGCGTCAGCAAAATCTGGGTGACCGTCACCCCCTGCCGCGCGACTTCCGCTTTGATTTTTTCCGCTTCACCGCCGGGATCGACCAACGCCGCCTGCTGCGTGTTTTCACACCAAATCAGACTGCAGTTCTGGCTAAAGGCGGTAACGGGAATAAGATGGTATTTCATAAGGCTCCAACGACAATAACGCCGCTTCCGCAAGGGGCGGCGTTATTCACTGACGGCACAGCGATTACCAGGTCCGAACCGGGCCGGTATCGATGTGTACGAAGTTGCTACGTGGGTAATATCCTACACCACCGGCGCGCATTTTTAACGCCGCTTTGCGGATATTGCTCAATTGGATACCTTCAATGTGGAAATCCATCGCCTGGCCTTTGGTGTGGTAGCTGTGCTTGGCCACGCCGCGGCTATGCGCACGCAGTTCGTTGTTGGTGTCTACGGAACGGTATCCGGAGATCAGCTGCACCGGCTTGCTGGTGCCCAGCAGCCCCTGCAGACGATAGAGGTGATCAAACAAGCGGGGATCGATCGATTTAACCTTGTTGGCGCGATAATCGCGGAACAGATGATTTAGCCGCACCAATTCTTCTTTATTGTAACCTTTGCCGTCAAAGAACTCGGCTTTAATAGATTCACCGGTATTCAGGTTATTCAACACTAAAATACGCGGTCGAGCGGTGGAAATACTGGCAAACGCTTGCCCTGGAAGCAGCGCTATGCCCATAGCGGCGCCACCTAGCGCCAGCCATTTACGGCGGTGATGATCAATTTTGTCCATGACTCTGTTAAACCCGGCAAGAATGTCAAAATAAATGCACAAAGCAGCGCACTGTCCGAACCATAACCGCCTGCGTATGCTGAGTCAACCCGCGATACGCCTAGGTTTACAGGCCCCCGGCTACGAGGGCCTGCGGTATAGCCAAACATTCTGACCGTTATTTATTTATAATTACTGCATTTACTGCATTAATTTTTTGGCCTGAGCCAAAATTTGTGCGCCCGATCGCACCGTATTATCATAATTGTAAATATCTGTACGGAATTGCGGTTGGCCGTCATCCGAAACCCAGGCGGTCAGATAATACAGTTTTACGGGAATACGCTGGCGAATATTCACATAAGTGGTATTCCCTTCTTTCAGCGTGGAAGACACGCGGCTGTTGTTCCAGCCGGCGTCCTGCAGCAGCATATTCGCCAAATCGGAAGCCTTGTTCACCCGCACGCAGCCGGAGCTGAGCGCGCGGATATCTTTCTGGAACAGGCTGTGGTTCGGGGTATCGTGCAGGTAGATAGCGTCCGAGCTCGGCATATTGAACTTGAAGCGCCCCAGCGAGTTGGTCGCGCCCGGCGCCTGACGCACGCGATACGGGAAGTTGCGCGCAGAGACCATGCTCCAGTCGATCATCGCCGGGTTGATCACTTCCGCATCGTTGCTCCAGCCCGACAGCACGGTATAGCCGTGTTTCTGGAAGTAGTTACCGTCACGCATCGCCTTCGGCACGATGTCCTCACGCACCAGGGTAGTCGGCACGTTCCACGGCGGGTTGACCACCACGTTGTTCAACGCGCTGCTCATCAGCGGCGTCTTGCGGCTCGGCCGCCCGACGATAACGCGGGAAGACAGCACCTCATTGCCGTTCTGGTAGTAGGTCAGCGAGTAGTTGGGAATGTTCACCATGATGCCGGTGCCGACATGCCCCGGCAGGATCCGCAGGCGCTGGATATTCAGCGCCAGCAGCGCGGCGCGGGTTTTCGGTGACACGTTGAGCCACTCGCGGGTGCGCACGCCGATCACGCCATCCGCCGTCAGCCCTTGCCATTTCTGGAAGCGCTTGACGCCCTCCACCAGTTCGTCGGTATAGAGGTTATCGCTCACCACGCTGCCAATCTGCGGCGGCGTCTGTTCCGCGGTCAGCTCCGTCACCGGCGCTGCCGATGGGCTGACCGTCACGCGGCTTTTCTCTTCGTCTACCGTCAGCCCGCCGTCGTCGGGCTCATTGATCTTCGCCGAAACCACCGCCGGTTCCGGCTCCGCTTCCGGCGCCGCGGCGGCGAGCATACCGGTGCGCGTCAGGATCTCACGCAGCGCCGGAATATCATTGCTCATTTGGCCTGGACGCAGGCTCGGGCCGCTGCCCACCTGCGGCCAGGGACGATTATCCGCCAGCATGTCGCGCAGCGCCTGATGCATCTTGGCGTATTGCGGATGCTGCGGCGCGAGCGAATTCACGTAGCTCAGAGTACGCGCCTGGCGCACCGCCAGCTGCCATTGGTTGATCACCGCGGTGGGCGGCAAGCCAAGCTTGTAGGGAATATTGCTGTACAGCCAGTTGTTGCCGTTGGCACCGATGGCGGAGACGAACTGCAAATAGCCCAGCATCGCATCGGACAGCACCGCATCGCGGCCCGCTTCACTGAGCGCCGGATCGGTCAACATCTTCACCCATTGGGTGAACTGCGGCTGCACGCCAGACATCGCCAGCTCGGCCAGCTGCTGCTGAAATTGCTGAACGGCTTCGCGATCCTGCCACATCGGCTGCATGTGATTCGCCGCATACAGCGGCGCCAGCGTGGACAGGTAGTGCAAATCCATGCCGCGCGGCAACGCGGCCAGCAGTTCAGAACGGCTCTGCGCAACGGACATGCCTGCTGATGCCACCGGCAACGCCGGGACGGTGGCCGATGCGGAAAACGACGACACAAGACTACAGGCGATAGCGCCACTCAGCGCCAAACGTCGTAGAGAGTTTCCCTTTTTAAGCAACATCCCTTGCCCCCTGTATGCTCACAAAAAAAACGTCAAAAACTGCATATAGTTTCAGTATACAAACAGAAAGGCCGTTTCGCCCTGCGGGCGCCGAATAACTGTTTATGTGATTAAACTAACCGCTTTTCAACGGATAAAAAAGCAGGACTATCATCCACGCGCACAAAAAAATAGCCACCCTGCGGCGGCTATTTTCGGATTTTTAGGGCGTTTTTCTGCGTTACGGCGTTTCAACCGGCGCAGCACCCAGCGCCGGCGGCTCGCCGGCGAAACCGCGCAGCCCCACCACGTGCACATGCTCGTGGTTCTGGAACACCTTACGCACCAGTTTATAGGTGGTGCCCTTCTCCGGGCTGATGTTTTCCGGCGCCGCGATGATCAGCTGCATCTCCAGACGGTCGCACAGCTCGAACAGCGTAGCGATCGACTTGGCATCCAGACGCGCCGCTTCATCGAGGAACAGCAGGCGGCACGGCGAGATGTCTTTGCCGCGCAGGCGACGGGACTCTTCTTCCCAGCTCTGCACCACCATCACCAGGATTGACATCCCGGTACCGATGGCTTCACCGGTAGACAACGCGCCGCTTTCCGCACGCAGCCAGCCGTCGGAGCCACGGTATACCTCCACTTCCATCTCCAGGTAGTTGCGGTAGTCCAGCAACTCCTCGCCGATGGTCTGTGGCGTGCGCTGCCCCATGTCGATCTGCGGATTCAGGCGCTGATACAGTTTGGCCAACGCTTCGGAGAAGGTCAGGCGGTTACTGTTGAACAGATCCTGATGCTGTTCCTGCTGCTCGGAGAGCACGTCCAGCAGAGTGGCGTGCGCTTCGCGCACATTGACGTTCAGCCGCACGCTCTTCACCTGGCCGAAGGCAACGGCCTGCAGCCCCTGGTTCAGCATGCGAATGCGGTTCTGTTCGCGCTGAATGGTTTTGCGAATGATGTTGGCCACGCTTTTCGAACTGATCGCCAGCTTCTGCTCGCGCGCGGTCAGCTCTTCGGTCAGACGGCCCAGCTCGATTTCCATCTGTTCGATGGCCTCGACCGGATCGTCGGTGCGGATGATGTCCTGACGGATGCGCTCGCGCAGGTGCTGGTACACCGCGATATAGAACTGAATCTTACGCTCCGGCCGCTTCGGATCTTCCGACAGGCGCAGCACGTCGCGCAGGTGTTCATTATCCGCCACCGCCAGACGCAGCGCGCCGAGCGCCTTATCCGACATCGAGCGCAGCTCGTCGCCATCCATATACGCCAGCTCGCGGCGGTGCAGGCGGCGTTCCACGCCGTTGTCTTTCACCAGGCGCATCACCGCGCACCAGCCCGCCTTGGCGGTCACCACCTGCTCGCGCAACTGATGATAATCGCGTTCCAGCTTGCGCAGCTTCTTCTGCAGGCCGTCCATTTCGGCTTCGCAGAAGGTTAGCTGTTTCTCCAGCTGATTGCGGCGAGCGCGGTTGTTGCTCAGCGCCGCATGCAGTTCGTCGCGACGCGCGCGGGCGCGCGCTTCGGCATTGGCGTCGGCCTGCACGCCGATGTCCACCAGCTCCTGGCTCAGCTCTTTCAGCATGTCGCGCTTGGCGTCGTACGAGCTTTTCAGCGAAGCCAGCACCTGACTGTACTGGGTGAACTGGGTTTGATACTGGCGCAGTTGCTCACGGGCGCGGGCGCGTTCGGCTTCCGCCTGCTCCAGACGCTGGCGCAGCTTGTCGTTGAGATCGTTGTTGGCGTTCTGCATGCCGGCAGAATCGGTGTAGCTGAAGTGCGCGCGACGCTGCACCACCTCGGTCAGCGCGAACGCCTGCTGTTTCGCCTGACGCTGCACGCTTTGCGCCTGCGCGTAATCCTGCTGCAGCTGTTCATGCTGCTGCGGATCGCTCTGCAGCACCGACAGCAGCGGCTCCAGCTTGGCCAGCGACACGCCGTGCTGCTGAATATGACGCGCGGCGTCCTGCGCTTCTTCCAGCTCTTCGCGCATCTCGTCGACGCGGTCCTGCAACGTTTCATCGTTCAGCAACGACACCAGCGGCATCAGGCGGTTGAGCGCGGAAATACCCTCTTTGGCCTGATCGTACTGCTGACGCTGCTGCTGGTTCTGCGCTTCGTGATTGTTCAGCGCGCGTTCGATTTCGCCACGGCGGGCGTTCAGGCCGCGGATCTCCGCTTCCGGGTCGGCGTCGAACGCCACCGCCAGATGGGTGCCGATAAAGCGGCTGAAAGCCTGGTGCGAGCGCTGGGTTTTCTGCACGTCGAACGACAGCGTGGCATAGCGCTCCGCCAGCGTTTCACGCTCGGCATGCAGCACTTCCAGGCGGTTTTCGCGCGCCGCGCGGCCGAACAACGGCACTTCCGGGTAGCGGGAGTAACGCCACTGGCGATCGGCGATTTTCACCACCACCGCTTTTTCCTGCTCTTCGACGGCGAATACGCTGTCATCGAACGACTGCGGATCCCCTTCGATCAGGTAAAGATCTTCCGGGCAATCTTCCAGCCCTTCCAGCATCTCGCGCACCAGCGACAGATCCGGCACCACGATGGCGTGGCGCGAAGGGCCGTACAGCGCCGAGAAGTAAGGCGCGTCGTCGATGGTGACGTCATCGTAGATTTCCGACAGCAACACGCCGCCGAAACGTTCGGCCAGCGTGACCAGGCGTTGATCTTCCGCGCCGCCCGGCTGGCTGAGACGTTCGATCTGCGCTTCCACTTCACGTTTGCGGGCCGCCACTTCGTCGCGCTCGACGGTGGTTTCACGCTCGCGCTCCAGCAGCTGCTGCATGTATTCGGTCACCTGCTGGCTGTTTTCCAGCGGCTCTCCGCTCTGATCGCTGAGCTGGCTCAGAGCGTCCTGCGCCGCCAGCCACACCGGCGCGCGCGCCGTCAGCTCACGGATGCGCTGCTGGATCTGCTCCAGCTCCTGGCGCATCTCCATGCGGCGTTCGCCGGCTTCGCTGACGTTCTGCGACAGCGCTTCCAGGCGCTCTTCCAGCTCCTGCTGCAGCATGTCGAGATCGTCCGGCTGGTACTCTTGGCCATGGCGTTTGCAAAACTCTTGCAGCAGGCGCTCGGCGTCCTGCTGCGAGCGCAGGCGCTGTTCCAGTTCGCTCAGGCGCAGGCGCAGCGGCTGAACGCGCTCGGCGAGGTGCTGCTGCGAAGGCCAGTCGCGCAGCAATTCGCGCGCGCACTGCCAGGCTTCGCTGCGGCTGACCTGGCCGGCGATTTTACCCACCAGCTGATAGGCCTGTTCGAACTGGCCGTGCGCGGCGTCGGCCACGCTCAGCTTCTGTTCCAGCATCAGCAGCGCTTCGGTCGCCTCCTGCTCGCGGGCCTGGAAGGTATCCAGCCACTGTTCGGCGTTATCGGCGGTCAGATCCGGCAGTTGGCACAGCGCGCGTGCGCGCTCCAGCGCCTGCAGCGCCTGCTGATACTGAATGGCGCGGGTCTGCTGCACGTCGAGCGCCTGCTGGTAGTCGGCCAGCTGGCTCTTCAGCTCATCCACTTCCAGCTCGGCCGCTTCGGCGCGCGCTTCATTTTCGGCCTGTTGCTCGCTCGCCTCGGCCACCACTTCGTTCTGCTCTTCCAGACGGTAGGTCAGCTCTTCCAGATCGGCTTCATAGCGTTCGATCTTCTCCTGCTGACGCATCGCCGTCTGCACCAGATTCAGGTGGTCGCTGGCGGCCTGGTAATCGGTTTCCAGATCGGATTCGGCACCGCTCTGTTCGCTCAGCTCGCGCGCCATTTCCACATGGCGATACTGTTCGGCGGCCAGTTGCTTGCGGCTGCCCAACAGATCGCTGCGCAGCGCCAGCGCGCCGTCCAGATGGATGCGGCGTTCGTTGGCGTGACGCATATAGTCCGCCGCCACATAGGAGGTAGCCTCGGAGATCAAATGCTTGAACAGATCGCGATCCGACTGGGTGACGCGGATCGCTTCCAGCGTCATGCGGTTTTCGCGCAGCGCCGCTTCCATATCCTGGAACGCCTTGCGCACGCCGCTGTTTTCCGGCAGCAGGTAATCGCGCAGCGAGCGAGTGATAGCGCTGGAAATACCGCCGTACAGCGACGCTTCAATCAGACGGTAGAATTTGCTGCGATCGGCGGACGAACGCAGGCGTTTCGGGATCACGCCCAGATCGAACATCAGCGAGTGGTAATCGGTGATGGAGTTGAACTGCTTGAACTGCACGCCCTCCATCTCTTCCACGCGATCCTTCAGTTCCTGCAGCGACAGCACGCGCGCCTGGCGCTCACCCACGGTCTGGGTCAGCAGCTCGGTCGGCTGCACCGCGGTCGGCAGGCCCTGAATGGTGAATGGTTTGATGTCGACCTTGCGATCGCGCCCCGCTACCTGCTGCAGACGCACGCCGACCACCACGCGCTGGTGGCGCGAGTTGACGACGTCGAGGGTGGAGTAGCACACGCCGGCGCGCAGCTTGCCGTGCAGGCCTTTATCGCGCGAACCGCTGGTGGCGCCCGCTTCGGTGGTGTTACGAAAGTGCAGCAGCGTCAGATCGGGGATCAGTGCGGTGACGAAAGCCGCCATGGTGGTGGATTTCCCTGCCCCGTTACCGCCAGACAGCGTGGTCACCAGCTCATCCAGATCAAAGGTGCGGGCAAAGAAGCCGTTCCAGTTAACCAGCGTCAGCGAGCGAAATTTACCGCGTTCAATCATTCCTGTTCATCCTCTGCACCGTCAGGAGCGTTATCAACCTGCTGATCCTCAGCCTCATTCTCATCGTTCAGCGACAGGCTGGTTTCAACCGGCATCGCCTCGCCGTCGCGAATCATGCGCAGCTGCGCTTCACGCGGATCGTCGCCGCTGCGCACGTCGGCGCCGAAGCGGAACACCGCCTCGGTAATGCGGAACTTGCTGCTGTCATTGCCCATGAAGTAGACCATGCCAAGGCGGCGCAGGCGGTTCAGCGAGGTGCGCACCTTTTCGTGCAGCTTCTGCCGATCGAGATCCGAACCGGTGGAGCGCTGATTAACGAACTTCAGCAGCTTGTTCTCATCGGCCAGGCTCAGCAGCTCGTCGTACAGCTCCTGATGGCTGAAAATGCCTTCGTGCGCCAGGCGCTCGGGGCTGAGGTACAGGTAGCACAAGATCTTACCCACCATCATATCCAGCTCGGACAGCACCGAGCGCGGGATCAGCGTGGTAGAGCGCGGGCGCAAATAGAAGAAACCTTCCGGCGCCCGAATCAGCTCGACGCTGTAACGGGTGTAAAATTCTTCCAGCTCATCCTGGAAATCCATTAAAAAGGCATGGTTGTCCAGCTCATCGATACCGATGTGACGACCCGCGCGCAGTTGGCTGTCCAGCGCCGGGAACAGCGAGTTGGACAGTGCCTTGGCCAGCTTGACTGGCATTACTTGTTCAATATTTGTCGATGACATGGGCCTGGACCTTGGCTCCGTAATCATTGATTGCCTGCCATTCCGCCGGCAACCCTGAGAAATCTGCTTCAGCCACACCGAGGCGCACTGCCTGGTCGACCACTAAACGTGCCACGTCGAAATGACGCGCACGCGGATATTGCGCCAGATAATCGCGCATCACCGCTGCAAGGTTGAGCGGCATCTGCTGTTCCTGATACACCTTCAGCGCCTCTTCGATCATCGCCGCCAGCTGTTCGCGAATTTCGCTGAACTCTTCGAACTCCAGATCCGGCGGCAGTTCCCCGGTCACTTCCTCGCTGCGCAGCGCCAGTTCTTCGTCGCGCATATCCAGCAGACGATCGGCATTGGCATGGGTCAGCGCCCACGGGTGGTCGAAATAGGTTTGCACCGACTGGCGCAGGCGTTGGGCGAACACGCGGTTTTTATCCATATCGATAGCGGTACGGATAAATTTATGCACGTGGCGATCGTAGCCGATCCACAGGTCAATCGCCTGCTGGCCCCAGCTGATGATGCGATCCAGCTTGCTTTGCAGATCGAACACCAGCTTGTCGACGAAGCCCAGCTCCACGTTGCCGAGGGTGGCGTCCTGGATGCGCAGCAGGTTGGCCTGCAGCTTGTCGCCCGCCGCATCCAGCGTATCCTGCAGCTCGCGCAGGGTGCCCGAGGTTTCCGACAGCAGCATTTCACAACTGGAGATCGCCGCCCGCCAGTCTTTGCTCAGCAGCGCCGCGATGTCGTTTTTCACGCTCTGCTGCTGCTCGTCCATCACGCGTTGGGTCATGTCGATGCTGTCGAAGATTTCCGCCACCGAATATTTCAATGGCGCGAACACGTTGCGGTGCCAATGGAAATCGTCGCCGCCCTCGTCGGCGGCGTCGGCGGCGCGCTTGAGCTCCTGCGCCACGATCGACAGCTGCATCGACAGACGCAGCGTGGAGAATTCGCGTTGGCGAATATAGTAATCGGTAATGCCGATGCCCAGCGGCGTGAGGCGGTAAATCGCGTTACCGTCCGCCAGTTCGCTGGTAAAGCGGTTCAACAGGCGCTGGCGCACCATGTCGTTGATCGCATTGTTGGCGCGCATCGCCACCGTTTCATGCGTCTGTTCAAAACCCTTGCTGACATGGCGAAATGCATCAACCAGCTCACCTTCGCTCATCTCGCCGTCCAGCCGTTCGCCGTTCAGGGTGGCGATGGCGAGCAAAAATGCGAGACGCTCAGTAGGGAGCGAAATAGAGAAATCATTTTTCCGTGCCCAGGCGACCAGTTCGGGTACTGTCTGGGAAAATTCACTCATAGTTCGTCCTTCAGGTTTGGTTTATGCGCCATGACGTGAATATAGCGCCCCAAACTCACGTACGGCTCCTGCCGGCAATAGTGCTGTTCAAGCGCCAGTAACTCTTCAAATTTTTGTGTTTGCAGCTGTCTGCTCTGCAGATAGTCGTGGAACACCCGCACCCCGGTTTTGCCGCTGATGCGCATGCCCAGCTGTTCCAGCCAACCGTAGACCAATAGCGGATCGTGCGGATATTGCGGCGACAGCGAACGCTTGCGGCGCCGCCTGACCTCGGGATCCACCAGTTGGAAATTACCCAACACCACGTTGCGCATCAAGAGGCCGTTGGCGTTGAAGAACATCAGCGACAGCGCACCGCCCGGCGTCAGGCAGTCATACAACGCCCGCAGCGCCGCTTCGGGCTCGGCGATCCATTCAAGCACTGCATGAAACAATATCAGATCAACCGGCTGTTCCAAATGTTGAGCGATATCCTGCGCAGAACTTTGTACGAATTGCATGTTCTGGCTCACACCTTTCTGCTCCGCCAGCTGCGCGGCGCGCTGGATCATCTCACCAGAAAGATCGCACAACAACACCTGATGTCCTAATTCTGCCAACTGGCAGGCCATATGGCCTTCACCGCCCCCGGCGTCGAGGATGCGCAGCGGCCGCTGCGGCAACTGTGCCAGCAGCCCGGTCAGATCCTGCCAAACCACCGCCTGGCGGATTTTTCCTTTAGTGGTGCCGTAAATATTACGCGCAAATTTTTCAGCAATATCGTCAAAATTGCGATCCTGCATGGACAACGGCTCCGCTGATCTCATTCTTGTCGGCGGCAAAGCGCACGCCCATTCAAACCTGCTATTTTGGCACAGACTGGCTTAGAATGTATCTTCTTGCGGCTCGTTTATGCCTGGATGCCGCTTTTTCACCCAAAAGGATCTGATTTTCGATGCTGTTCAACCTGAAAAAGTTCTTTGGCGCCATGCTGATGCCGCTGCCGCTGTTGATGCTGCTGATGGGGCTGGCGCTGCTGCTGCTGTGGTTCACCCGCTGGCAAAAAAGCGGTAAGACGATTTTCACGCTGAGCTGGCTGTTTTTACTGCTTTTCAGCCTGCAACCGGTGGCCGACCGGCTGCTGCGGCCGATCGAAGCCGAATACCAGACTTATCGCGGCAACGATCCGGTCAGCTACATCGTGGTATTGGGCGGGGGCTATACCTACAATCCCGATTGGGCGCCCAGCTCGAACCTGCTCGGCAACAGTCTGCCGCGCGT
Organism: Serratia sp. MF1(2023); assembly: GCF_030954545.1. Classification (NCBI taxonomy): domain Bacteria; kingdom Pseudomonadati; phylum Pseudomonadota; class Gammaproteobacteria; order Enterobacterales; family Yersiniaceae; genus Serratia; species Serratia sp. MF1(2023). Next base: position 70,568 of record NZ_JAVHUX010000008.1, read on the forward strand.
GACGGAAGGCGTGCGGCTTTATCTTGCGCATCCCGGCGCCAGGATGGTGTTTACCGGCGCGTCCGCCGGACGCATGCAAAGCAACGCCGCCACGGCGGCGCTGGTGGCCGAAAGCCTGGGCGTGCCGCGCAGCGATATGGTGATCCTGAGGGAACCGCGCGATACCGAGCAAGAAGCCGCTCAGGTCGCCAAGTTGGTCGGCGAGCAACCCTTCATTCTGGTCACCTCCGCCAACCATCTGCCGCGCGCCATGCGCTTCTTCGAGGCGAAAGGCCTGCACCCGATCCCGGCGCCGGCTAACCAGTTGGCGATCGACTCGCCGCTGAATATCTGGGATCGCGCCACGCCGTCGTCAATGTTCCTCGGCCATACCGAGCGCGCCTGGTATGAAACGCTGGGCAGCCTGTGGCAATGGCTGAAAGGCGCGGACCGCGCCGGCGCCGAGTAAGGCCCGTTCAACCGGCCAGCCAGGGCAGCAGCTGTTGCGACGCATAGTCGAACGGCCGCCGCTCCAGCTTGCCGGTATGGATCAAACGCCCCACCGCTTCCCACACCACGTACAGCCAGCGCCGCGCCAGAAAAGCGTCGGCGACCGGCGCCCGGCGCAGATAGCTGAACAGCAGTTGGCTGGGCATACCCGCCTCGCACAGGCGGAAAAGATCGTATTCGCGTGGCGCCCACAGCACCACGCCGGGATTGAGCATCGCCAGCAATTGATCGCTTTTGGGATCTTTCAGCATGCTGCGCAGCGACAGGTTACCGTGCACCAGAACGCAAGGATCGTCGAAGCCGACGAAAAAATGGGTCAGCGCTTCGCGCGTGCGGTACAGCAAACGGCGATCCGCCATGGTCAGCTGCGGGGTAGTGAGATTGACCACCGTCGCCCACAGCACTTCGACCCGCTGTTGATACCAGCAAAACCAGTCGTTCTCCTGCGTGCTGTCAACGCTGCCGACGCTGCCGTGGCTGTCGATGCGGTGCCAGGCCAATATCCCGTCAACGATCTGCTCCATCAGCATATTCCAGCGATCCGGCGAACGCGTCGGCGCTTCAGCCGACACGCCGCGCAGGCGCTCGATCAGCAGGATTTCCTTGTACGGCGCCTGGTGGGTACACACCACGCCGTACACCGTAGGCAGGCGAATATCCCCGTCGCGCGCCAGCATTGACAGCTTGTACGCCTCCTGCTGGGCGATACCCTGACAGATAAAGCTTTTCGCCATCAGCGGGATCGCGTTGCCCTGCCGATCGTACAGCGAATACATATGCGCATAAGGCTGCTCGCTCACCCGCTCCAGCCGGCTGATGGACTCACCCAGCACAATGCTCAGTTCGGCGCGTAACTGCTCCATAAGGCATTCACCTCAGGCTAATAGGGGGGATGCGTAACATCATCGAACGGTGAGCGGAAAAATTCTTCAACGCAGATCAACAAAACGGGGATCAATAATGGAGGGTATTGCATCGTCGGCGCGTTGCGCGCCGCGCCGACGAACTCAGGCTCAGGGTTGAATGCTGTCGCGCACGCGCTGGAGATCTTCCGGCGTATCGACCCCCACGCTCGGGATCGCTTTCGCGACCGCCACGTGGATTTTTTCACCGTACCACAGCACCCGCAGCTGTTCCAACAGCTCGATCTGCTCCAGTTGGCTCGGCGCCCAGCTGACGTAGCGGCGCACGAAGCCGGCGCGATAGGCGTAGATGCCGATATGACGCAGCAGGCTGTCGCCGATGCTCTCTTTCGACGCGGCGAAACGCTCACGGTCCCACGGAATGGTGGCGCGTGAGAAATAGAGCGCGTAGCCCTGCGCGTCCATCACGACCTTCACCGCGTTGGGGTTGAAAGCCTCTTCGGCGCTCTCGATCGGCACTGCCAGCGTCGCCATACCGGCCTGGCTGCCCGCCAGGTTCTCAGCCACCTGACGCACGATCACCGGCGGGATCAGCGGTTCATCGCCCTGCACGTTAACGATGATCTGGTCGTCGGCAAAGCCGTAGTGCGCGATCACTTCCGCCAGACGCTCGGTGCCGGAATGGTGATCCGGGCTGGTCATGCACACTTCGCCGCCGGCGGCTTCCACCGCTTTGGCGACTTCAAGGTGATCGGTCGCCACGATGACGCGGCTGGCGCCGGACTCGCGGGCGCGCTCCATCACGTGCACCACCATCGGCTTGCCGTGAATATCGGCCAGCGGTTTGCCCGGCAAACGGGTTGAGGCGTAGCGGGCGGGAATAATAGCGATAAAACTCATGCGTGCTTCTCATCCAGCGACAGCGCACGCGCTTCATTTTCCAACAGCACCGGAATGCCGTCGCGCAGCGGGTAAGCCAACCCGTCCGCTTTGCACACCAGTTCCTGGTTTTCTTTATTGAAATAGAGTTTGCCGTTGCATACCGGGCAGGCAACGATTTCGAGTAAACGGTGGTCCATGCATCCTCCGCTAGGGGATTGGTCATCTGGGAAAGGCAGTGAGGATAGCATAACGCCCGGCCTCAGGTTAATCACCGGCGGCGCCAACCCACCGATATTTCCTCAGCGCGCCGGCGCAACAGCTTGAACTGCGGCGCATCCCGGCGTAGAATTTTGTGATACAAATCACAAAAAGGCCGTGATACGTGATCAAACGTCTGCATAAAATCATCGCTCTGTTCGCTAACTTCAGCCACTGAGCCCCTTTGTAACGAGCGGCGCTGAACTTCGTTTTACCCCACCGACGGCGTCGCTCGTTATCCCACTTCCCAGCCGGCACCCCATTCAGCGGCCAACGCCGCCGGAATGTCGCCCAGCGCGACGCGTTGCGCGCCGTGCCATTTGGCCATACGCGCGATGGCCTGCCGAATATCCTGGGCCCGCCGTTTGCCGAAGCGCACCCGCGGCTCCGCATGAAAGCTGATGATCTCGAACACCCCCTGGCGGCGGTGCGCCTTGGCGTCAATGCGCCCCACCAGTTCACCCCGATGCAGCACCGGCAAGGTGAAGTAGCCATAGCGGCGTTTTTCTTTCGGCGTATAGCACTCCAGCCGATAGTCAAAGTTGAACAGCTCGAGCGCCCGGCGGCGATCCCAAACCACCGGATCAAACGGCGACAGCAGGCTGGTGACCGTCGATTTCAGCTTGCCCTGTTCCGCCAGCGGCAGCAGTTCCGTCAGTGAGCCATGCACATAGAACTGCCCTTCCAGCCCCTCTACCCGCACCGGCGAAATCTCCCCCTGATCCTGCAGCTCTGCCAGCAAAGTTTTTGGCGCCACGCGTTTCAGCCGATAGTAATCCGCCAACCATTCGGCGCGGAAAATGCCCAGATAGCGGCAGGTGCGATGCAACATTTGCCGGCGCGCCCGCTCCGCAGGCAGCGCATGACGCGCATCGTCCCAGGCCGGCAGCAGCCTTTCGGTCAGATCGTAAACCCGGTGGAAGTTGCGACGCTCGGCCACCATCAGCTTGCCGGCGGTAAACAGGATCTCCAGATGCCGTTTCTCCGGTTTCCAGTCCCACCATCCGCTGTTGCCTTTCTTCTCGGCGCTGAAATCGGCGGAGCGCACCGGCCCCTGTTGTTCGATGTGCCGCAGCAGGTTGTCCATCGCCGCCTGGTGCTGCTGCACCCAGTCGGCGGAATATTTCCAGCCCATATCATGCGGCGCCAGCATGCGATGCCGCAGCAGACCAAAATCCTCGATCGGCAGGAAACAGGCTTCGTGCGCCCAATACTCGAACAGCTTGCGGCCGGCGAGCGCCTGCTCCAGCCATTCCGGTTGATAGACCCCCAAACGGCTGAACAGCACCAGATACGGGCTGCGGGCGACGACGCTAATGGTATCGATTTGTAACAGCCCCATGCGCTGGATCGCGTTCACGACGTCGTCGGGCCGAGCCTGGCGTTTAAGCGGAGAAAGCAGCCCCTGGGCGGCAAGGTGCAGCGCGCGAGCGGCGGTAAGGGAAATTATCGGGGTGGTCATCCTGATATCCGTGGCAAGTAGGCAATGGCCTGATAATAGTGGATATCGAGGGATTTATCTTCGCCAGTGCATGCGGGTGGCGACACCGGCACTGGCGAGGAAGGTGGATGCGATCAGAACGCGATAACGTCTGCCGCGGACAGCCCATGTGAGCTGCGATAGATCGAGAACTCGACGTTCTGACCTTCGTTCAACGACTTATTTTTGGTGTTGGCGATAGCGTTGCGATTGACATAGATTTCGTCGCTGCCATCTACCGGTGAAATAAAACCATAGCCTTCGGCCTGATTAAACCATTTCACGCGGCCCATTTTTAACACAGTATTTTTAAACATAACTTATATCCTTTTACTTGAGCATCCTTGACAACGTCATTTTTTATATTGTCTGGACGCTACCAGCCCATCCTAAAGTTTTTCGTAACAAACCTCTCGTGAGCAAAAAATAAAAAACCCGCACTAAGGCGGGTTTGTTGAACTTAATATCTTCCGCATGACTCAGCGCTGACGCATCACCATGGTTGTATTAAGATCTCTTATACGCGTTCCCTGTATTCTTACAGAGCAACTACGTTGGCGGCAGCCGGCCCGCGCGGGCTGTCCTGGATGGTGTACTCGACGCGCTGGCCTTCAGCCAGGGTCTTGAAACCGTCGGTCATGATTGCGGAGAAGTGTACGAATACATCTTTGCCGCCGTCGTTCTGCTCAATGAAACCAAAACCTTTGCTTTCGTTGAACCACTTAACCTGACCAGTCTTCTTAGACATTACATTTACCTTTAAATATATTTACAAAACCTGCCATAAGAGGCAATTGGGGCCGTTTCAGAAACATTACTTATGGGAGGTACTTAGAAGGTTCGTCTTTGAAGCGGAATCGGATGATAACGTTTTTGGAGGAACTGCTTAACTCTAAACTCGAACATAAATAGGTCTGGATTACAGGCCGACTTGCATTTACTCATAAAACTGGTGAATGCACAAGAGGTTTATTGCCTTAAATTCATAAATAAGCCGAATTTATTTTTATCTCCCTGAATATGCATGACTTAATTTAATGGTCGCCGCGGCCGAACCACCGCGTCTCTCCGCTCGCCAAGGCATCTTTTGCCCGTCTGTGCGCTGCAAATGAGAGCTGACGCATAAAACTCTAATATGCTTGCCACGTCTATAACAAATCCCAAACCAGATAGCTAAACTTGAGGGGAAAACAAGGCAGACGGCTTTTTCGCCAGCACTTTTGCCGCTAAAAACACGATTTTTCAGATTATGCTGAATCAAGGAGCTATGCGCATGACCGCCCAGCAGTTCGTTTCACCTAATGAAATCCGCGCCAGATTCTCTCACGCGATGTCGGACATGTATCAAAAGGAGGTGCCGCTGTACGGCGATCTGCTGGAGCTGGTGGCGGAAACCAACCGACAGGTTCTGCGCGAAGATGCCGCACTGGCTCATCAACTGCAAATTACCGGCGAGATAGAACGCCTGGCGATGGAGCGCCACGGCGCCATCCGGGTCGGCACCGCGGACGAGCTGGCCACCCTGCGCCGCCTGTTCCGGGTGATGGGCATGGCACCGGTCGGTTACTATGACCTGTCGGTGGCGGGCGTTCCGGTGCACTCCACCGCTTTTCGCGCCGTACACGAAGACGCGCTGCAGATCAGCCCTTTCCGCGTGTTCACCTCCCTGCTGCGCCTGGAACTGATAGAAGATCCCGCGCTGCGTGCGCTGGCCGAGCGCTTGCTGGCGCGCCGCCGCATCTTTACCGATCGCGCGCTGGAGCTGATCGCGCTGCAGGAAGCGCAAGGCGGGCTGAATGAAGTGCAGGCGCAAGAATTTGTCGAACAAGCGCTGGAAACCTTCCGCTGGCACAACCAGGCGACGGTCAGCGCCGAAGAATACCGGCAGCTGCACGATCAGCATCGCCTGATCGCCGACGTGGTGGCGTTTAAAGGGCCGCATATCAACCATCTGACACCGCGCACGCTGGATATCGATCGCGTTCAGCAGGCGATGCCCGGCCGCGGCATTACGCCCAAGGCGGTCATCGAGGGCCCGCCGCGCCGCCGTCGCGCGATCCTGCTGCGCCAAACCAGCTTCAAGGCGTTGGAAGAACGCGTCGATTTCGTTGAGCATGACGGCCGCGCCGTCGCCGGCCACCATACCGCGCGCTTCGGCGAGATCGAACAGCGCGGTGTGGCGCTGACGACGAAAGGACGAGAACTCTACGACCGTCTGCTGCAGGCCACCAACGATGCGCTGCAGGGGCCGCCGAGCGAGAAAAATGCCGAGCGCTACTATCAACTGCTGGAGGAAAACTTCCGGGCGTTTCCGGATGATTACGCCACGCTGCGCGAGCAACAGCTGGCCTGGTTCCGCTATTTCCCGACCGAATGCGGCCTGGCGGCCAAAGAGTCGCTGGATAAGCACAGCACTCTGGAGCAACTGATCGAGAAAGAACACGTTCGCTTCCAGCCGCTGGTGTATGAAGATTTTCTGCCGGTCAGCGCCGCGGGGATTTTCCAGTCGAATCTGGGGGACAGCCGCCACGCGCAGTACAACGCCGCTTCCAGCCGGGCAGCGTTTGAACAAGCGTTGGGCAGTGAGGTGATCGACGAGCTGGCGCTGTATCAGCAAACCCAGCAGCGTTCGCTGGAAGCCTGCGCGCAAGCCCTGGGGCTTGCCACGCTGACATCCTGAGGTTACTTGGTCAGCAGAGATTCGATATCCTGCAGCAGTTGCTCAGCCTGAGCGGACGGTAGCACCGCATCAACCGGCAAATACCACCAATTGGGCTGGGCAAAGGCGCGACATTTCACCGCGTCCTTCTCCGTCATCAACAGCGTTTGATCGGCAGCAACCAGCGCCGCCAGCTGCGCCTGCTGATATTCCTGATGATCGGCAAACGCCACTTCCTGCACCACCTCGACGTTCAGTTTTTCCAACGTCGCGAAGAAACGCGGCGGATGGCCGATGCCCGCCATCGCTACCACGCGCGGCAGCTCGGCCGCCGGGCGACGTTCACCGCTCAGCAGGTTCACCGCATCACGCGCCTGCAGGCGCATGGCAATTTCCCCGGCCTGCGCCACGCCGCCATTGGCGACGCGCGCATTGACACTGCCAAGCCGCGCAGCACGCTCGCGCATCGGCCCGGCCGGCAGCCACCAGCCGTTGCCGAAGCGACGCACGCCGTCGATGACCACCAGCTCGAAGTCACGCTGTAAAGCATAGTGCTGCAAGCCATCGTCGGTGACGATCGCATCCAGCGGCTGTTGTTGCAGCAAGGCCTGCACCGCCTCTGCTCGCTTGGGCGCGATCGCCACGGGCGCACCGGTCCGCTGATAAATCAGCACCGGCTCATCGCCCGCCTCGCGGGTCGAGGTATTCTGATTGAGCACCAGGGGATAGACCGCCGACTTGCCGCCGTAACCGCGTGACACCACACCAACGCGATAGCCCCGCTGCTGCAGGTGTTCCACCAGCCAGATCACCATCGGCGTTTTGCCGTTGCCACCGGCGGTGAGGTTGCCCACCACCACCACCGGCACCGGCGAACGCCAGCTTTTGCGCAGGCCACAGCGGTAGCTGAGGCGGATCAGCCAGCTGAACAGGCCATACAGCCAGGAGAGCGGCAACAGCGCCAGATAAAGCAGCGAACCGCCGGACCAAATGCGCTCAATCATTATTGACCAAACTGCATGCGGTGCAGTTGCGCATAGGCGCCCTGCCGTTCAAGCAACTCGGCGTGCTCGCCGCGTTCGACGATGCGACCGTCCTCCACCACCAGGATCTCGTCCGCCTTCTCAATCGTCGACAGACGGTGTGCGATCACCAGCGAAGTACGGTCTTTCTGCAGCTCGTCCAGTGCGGCCTGAATGGCACGCTCGGATTCGGTATCCAGCGCAGAAGTCGCCTCATCCAGGATCAGGATCGGGCAATCGCGCAGCAAAGCACGCGCGATGGCGATGCGCTGACGTTGGCCGCCGGACAGCATCACGCCGTTTTCACCGATCACCGTATCCAGGCCGTTTTCCATCTTGTTGATGAAGTCCATCGCGTACGCCATTTCGGCCGCTTTCTCAATCTGCTCGCGGCTGTATTCGCTCTCGCGCGCATAGGCGATGTTATTGGCGATGGTGTCGTTGAACAGGTGCACGTTTTGCGAGACCAGCGCCACCTGATTACGCAGTGAGGCCAGGGTATATTCACGCAGATCGTGGCCATCCATCAGGATTTCGCCTTCCTGAATATCGTAGAAGCGCGTCAGCAGGTTGGCGATGGTGGATTTACCCGAACCCGAGCGGCCCACCAACGCCACAGTCTTGCCTTCGGCGATTTTCAGGTTGATATCACGCAGCGCCGGCGTTTCTTTAGCCGGATAGTAGAAGGTGACGTTGCGGAATTCGATGTCGCCTTTCGCGCGCTTCACTTCGCGGGTGCCGGTGTCTTTTTCCTGTTCCATATCCAAGATGGAGAACAGCGTCTGGCAGGCCGCCATCCCACGCTGGAACTGGGCATTGACGTTGGTCAGCGACTTCAGCGGACGCATCAGCGCGATCATTGACGAGAACACCACGGTAATGGTGCCGGCGGTCAGGGTTTCCATCACGCTCGGGAAGCTGGCGGCAAACAGCACGAACGCCAAGGCCAGCGAAGCGATCAGCTGAATGATCGGATCGGAAATGGAAGACGCAGAGACCAGTTTCATGCCTTGTTGACGCATGCGGTTGCTCACCGAGTTAAAGCGCTCGGTTTCCACCTGCTGGCCACCGAAGATCAGCACTTCTTTATGGCCTTTCAGCATCTGTTCGGCGCTGGTGGTCACCTGCCCCATGGTGTTCTGCATGTTCTTGCTGATGTTGCGAAAACGCTTGGACACCAGGCGAATGGCGATGGAAACGATCGGCGCCAGCACGATCAGGATCACCGACAGCTGCCAGCTGTAGTAGAACATCATGATGAACAGGCCAATGATCGAGGCCCCTTCGCGCACCACGGTCACCAGCGCGCTGGAAGAAGAAGACGCCACCTGCTCGGAATCATAGGTAATGCGCGACAGCAACGTCCCGGTGGATTGCTGATCGAAGAAGGCCACCGGCATTCTCATCATGTGGCCAAACAGGCGGCGGCGCATCTGCATCACCACCATGCCGGAAACCCAGGAAATGCAGTAGCTTGAAACAAAGCTGGTCACCCCGCGCATCAGCATCAGCGCAATCACCGCCAGCGGCATCCACACCAGCACGCTGCTGTCGGTTTTTCCAAACCCATCGTCCAATAACGGTTTAAGCAGAGACAGCATCAGCGTGTCCCCCGCTGCGTTCATAATCAACGCAATGGCGGCCACAATCAGCCCGGTCTTAAAAGGAGTGATCATCGGCCAGAGTCGACGGAACGTCTGCCAGGTCGAGAGATCTTTATCATTCATCATGCAAATACCAGCATCGGAAGAAATAGCGGCCTATTTTACTCATTATCGCCCTCTACGCCAAACCGCTGATGGTACCAACGGGGCATTAATTGTTCGCGAAAGCCTTTAATTTGCCAATCGTTGTCGAAAAAAAGCACCGACAACTGGCCGGAGCGCGTCGTATCGTGCCATGTAATGCCATTTGCCCGATACCGGGCGACCACTTTACGCGCTGGCAAACGCCATTTACCGTAACGAGATGCGGACGCCAGCGCAGCTTCGGGATTAACCGCGCGCAAAAAAGGCGGTGTTGAGGAAGTTTTGCTGCCATGGTGCCCCACCTGCAATACCGTGGCCGTTAAGCGGTCGCGCCGCAATCGGAGCAGCTGCGCCTCCGCCCTCTTTTCCGCATCGCCGGTGAGCAGCAGACTGTATTTCCCGTCGTCGATACGGATCACGCAAGAGTCGTCATTAACCGGCCTTTTGAGCATTTTCGGCGGCCACAGCACCTCGAATTGCAACGACTGCCAGCGCCAACGCTCGCCGGCGATGCAGGGTAAATGCCCTTCCCCGCGTATCGGGCTGCGCACGGTAGCTTGCGGGAACGCTCGCCGCATCGTCGGGAGCCCGCCGATATGATCGAGATGAATATGGCTGATAATGATCTGCTCCAGCTCGATGCCCCGCCAGTTCAGCATCGGCAATATATGCCGTTCTGCGGCACTGCCTGTCGCCCAACGATCGCCGGTGTCGTACAGTATCCCCTTGCCGTTTTGCTCGATCACCACCGCCAGGCCGTGCCCGACATCGAGCATGTCGACGCGCCAATGGTAATCCGGTGCTTTACCTCGCCATAACACGCAGCATATGGCTATCGCTGCCAGTCCAGGCGCATAGCGCCACCACCAATGAAAGCGCCAACAGATAACGAGAAGCCATCCCGACGCGCTGGCAAGCAACGAGGCGGCCCCCAAATCCACCCAACCGCGCTGCAGATAATTTAACGGCACAAACACCCATCCCAACGTGAAATCCGCCAACCACCAAAGCCCGTAACTTAGCGAGGGGAAGATGCCGCAAATCAACGCCAGCAAAATCAACGGCACCGTCACCAATGAGACGATGGGCACCGCCCAGAGATTGGCCGGCAGCGAGGTCAACGTCAGGCCCAGAAACAGCGCGGCCTGCATCGGCACCAGCAGCAACGTCATGCCTAGCTGAATATGCAGCCAGCGCACCGGAGCCCAATACCACGCCGAACGAAATCGCTCGCCGAGCGGTGCCCACTCGAACCAAAAAATCAGGCACCCCACCGCCAGTACCGACAACCAGAAACTGTCTGACAAGACCGCCAACGGATCGCACAGCAAAATAAGCCCGATGCACCACAGCCACACTTGCCATGAAGAGCAATGCACGCCGCGCAAACGCAGCAGCATCCACAGCGTCATCGCCAACGCGGTACGCACCGCCGGCGGCTGGGCGCCCACCAACCAAACATAGATCAGCGTCGCCACCCAGCCCGCGATCAACGGAAAACGATAACCAATCAGATGGGCGGGGAGGAAAAACTGCAGAGCGCGCAGCACTGCCCAGAACAAAATGGCGACCATCGCAACATGTAACCCCGATATGGCCATCAGATGAGCGATACCGGTTTTCAACATCAGCGTGCGCAAAGCCTGTTCGAGCGCGGTTCTTTCCCCAAACGCCAACGCCAGCAACACCGCCTTGTAACGCAATTCACCAATGTTGGCTTCAGCATGGCTGATAATGCGCTGGCGCAGGCCGCAATTCCCCTCCAGCAAGCGCGCCTGCCTGACCTGAGCGGTCAACGGCTGGCGCTGTGCGATCGCCCAACGTTGGCTGTCGAAGCCTCCTTCATTGAGCTTGCCATGCACCGGCCGCATGCGCAGTTTCAATTGCCAACGCTGCCCGGCACACAGCCGTTGCTCTTTCGGAGCCCATGTCGTGGTAAACGCCAGCGCAGGCACCAGCCAATGACCGTCGACCCGCTCGATGCGCATCAGGGTCTGCTTACTGACGGCAGGCTCCAGTGCGACGCTGCTTATCTGCACCACCGCCGTCACTTCCGGCGCGCGGCTTAAGCGATCCATTTGCCCGAGCAGGCTTCCGGCGTTGAAAACTGCCCATATGAATCCCAATCCCAGGCAGGCCAAATAACGGCAGAACGGCCAACGGGTGCGCAGCAGTAAACCGGCGACCAGCAGCATCGGCCACAGCAACCATTGCTCTGGCAACTGCGGTAAAAGCAGCAGCGGCAGGATGCCGCAGATAACGGCGAATATCGCCAGATCCAGCGAAATTTTGATCGCTCTTCTCCCATCAGCTTCACCATGAGCAAAAACGCGTCACGAAGAGCAAGCAGGATTATTCAAGCGACATGTCGCCGCCAGCGGGCTTTAGTGAGGATGCGGCGAGCACGGCAGGATAAGAGAGGCATATGCAGCAGCCACACCGCAAATGCGGCGCGGTACGCAATTCACAAGCAGAGCTCGGGGAATTGCAGGCGAAAAAAAACGGCGCCTTAAAGGCACCGTTTTATATTCTTTACAAGCAACAACGCTATGGGCAGTCAGCGACTAGCCATAGATATTGGCGCGGTCACGCAACTCTTTGCCTGGTTTGAAGTGAGGAACGTACTTGCCGTCCAGCTCGACTTTGTCGCCGGTTTTCGGGTTGCGGCCTACACGCGGGGCACGGTAGTGAAGAGAAAAACTGCCGAATCCGCGGATCTCAATGCGTTCGCCCTCGGCCAGCGTTGCGGCCATGTGCTCAAGCATCTCTTTCACTGCATCCTCAACGGCCTTCGCCGGAATATGAGATTGCTGGCCAGCAAGTCTTTCAATAAGTTCAGACTTGGTCATAGTACCTCCAAGCTTTGCAGCTAAACTACCGTATCGGGGCGGTCAGAAACCGCCCCCCGTCATTACTCGCCTTTAGCCGCTTTGAAAGCTTCAGCCATTGCGTTAGAGAAGTTGCCTTCTTCCTGTTTGTTGTTAACAGTTGCGATGGCGTCTTTCTCGTCAGCTTCGTCCTTAGCACGTACGGACAGGCTTACAACGCGGTTCTTACGGTCAACGCCGGTGAATTTGGCTTCAACTTCGTCACCTACGTTCAGAACCAGAGTTGCATCTTCAATGCGGTCGCGAGAGGCTTCAGATGCACGCAGGTAACCTTCTACGCCGCCTGCCAATTCAACTGTAGCACCTTTGGCGTCAACTGCAGTGACTTTACCAGTAACAATAGCACCTTTCTTGTTCATAGACAGGTAGTTATTGAACGGGTCTTCAGCCAGCTGCTTCACGCCCAGGGAGATACGCTCGCGCTCTGCGTCAACTTGCAGAACAACCGCTGCGATTTCGTCGCCTTTCTTGTATTCACGAACTGCTTCTTCGCCTGCAACGTTCCAGGAGATGTCAGACAGGTGAACCAGGCCGTCGATGCCGCCGTCCAGGCCGATGAAGATACCGAAGTCAGTGATAGACTTGATTTTACCTTCAACGCGGTCGCCCTTGTTGTGGGTTTCTGCGAACTGCTGCCATGGGTTGGATTTGCACTGCTTCAGGCCCAGGGAGATACGACGACGTTCTTCATCGATGTCCAGAACCATCACTTCCACTACGTCGCCCACGTTAACAACTTTGGACGGATGGATGTTTTTGTTGGTCCAATCCATTTCAGAAACGTGTACCAGACCTTCAACGCCTTCTTCGATTTCTACGAAGCAGCCGTAATCAGTCAGGTTGGTTACACGACCAGTCAGCTTGGTGCCTTCTGGGTAACGTTTCGCGATAGCAACCCATGGATCTTCGCCCAGCTGTTTCAGGCCCAGGGATACACGAGTACGCTCGCGGTCGAACTTCAGCACTTTAACAGTGATTTCATCGCCAACGTTGACGATTTCGCTTGGGTGCTTAACGCGTTTCCAAGCCATGTCAGTGATGTGCAGCAGGCCGTCTACGCCGCCCAGATCAACGAATGCACCGTAGTCAGTGAGGTTCTTAACGATACCTTTAACTTCCATGCCTTCCTGCAGGTTTTCCAGCAGTTGATCGCGCTCAGCGCTGTTCTCGGATTCGATAACCGCACGGCGAGAAACGACAACGTTGTTGCGCTTCTGATCCAGCTTGATGACTTTGAACTCAAGCTCTTTGCCTTCCAGGTGCAGAGTGTCACGTACCGGACGCACGTCAACCAGGGAACCTGGCAGGAACGCGCGGATGCCGTTCAGCTCGACGGTGAAGCCACCCTTCACTTTGCCGTTGATAACACCGGTTACAGTCTCAGCTTCTTCGTAAGCTTTTTCCAGCGTGATCCAAGCTTCGTGACGCTTAGCTTTCTCACGGGACAGCAGGGTTTCACCGAAGCCGTCTTCAACAGCATCCAGAGCAACGTCAACTTCGTCACCAACCTGGATTTCCAGCTCGCCCTGGGCGTTTTTGAATTGCTCAGCCGGGATGGCAGACTCAGATTTCAGACCGGCGTCAACCAGTACGATATCTTTGTCGATAGCAACAACGACGCCACGAACGATGGAACCCGGGCGGGTTTCGATTTCTTTTAAGGATTCTTCAAAGAGTTGAGCGAAAGATTCAGTCATGTTGTTAATCTTCAGGGTTCTTTAGTTTAACGTCCATTTAGCGTCCCGCCGAATGGGGTTGTTTCACATACCCCGCCATTGGCTCCATGCCGACAGGGTTTAAGGTTACAGGGGTAAAATTTTACCCGATATATTGCGATACCGCTATGACAAATATGACAAAAAGCCAATAGCGCCGCCGCGCTTATTGCTGCGGCAACGCCAACACTTTCTGTGCATACGTCAACGCCTGCCGGATCACTTCTTCGATCGACATGCTGGTAGAATCCAGCACGAGGGCGTCAGAAGCGGGCACCAGAGGCGCGATAGGCCGATTACGGTCACGGTCGTCCCGTTCCTTTATCTCGGCTAAAAGACGTTCAAAGTTAACATTAAAGCCCTTCTCCTGCAACTGCAGCATGCGGCGGTGCGCGCGCTCCTCCGAGCTGGCGTCGAGGAAAATCTTGACCGGCGCGTCCGGGAACACCACCGTGCCCATGTCGCGGCCATCGGCAATCAGGCCGGGCGCCTCGCGGAATGCGCGCTGGCGGCGCAGCAGCGCCTCGCGCACGCGCGGAAACGCCGCCGCTTGCGACGCGGTGTTGCCGACGGTTTCGGTGCGGATCTCATTGCTGACGTCCTCACCTTCCAAAATCACCTGCAGCTTGCCGTCCTGGGCAACGAAGCGAACATCGAGATGTGCGGCCAGCGGAACCAGCGCTTCCTCAGAAGTGATATCAACCTGATGATGCAACGCTGCCAGCGCCAGCACGCGATAGATCGCGCCGGAGTCCAGCAAACGCCAACCCAGAGACTCGGCCAACGCTTTACACAGCGTGCCTTTGCCTGCGCCACTTGGTCCATCAACGGTTATCACCGGGGCTGTAGCCGTCATTTCTCTCTCCTTCAGGTAGAAAACCTCACAGAGACACGGCGTGCTTCGACTCGAAGCCCGTGCGCTCTGTCACCTGCCCAATCAGGGGCAAATACGGTGGCGTATTATACGCTGCCCTACGGCGATCTGTTACCCTGGAACTGTCCGGTTGTTGAAAATAAGCGCACAACCGCGAAAAAGTATAGAAGAAATGCCGGCCGCCAAAGGTTAAAAACGATAAAGGCCCACAAAGGGGCCTTAAAATAAACGATTTGACGGGTTACGCCGGCTGGCTGATGCGGGCCAGCTGTTCGAAATAGTCCGGGAAGGTTTTCGCGGTGCATTTCGGATCGAGAATGGTGACCGGCGTATCCGACAGCGCCACCAGCGAGAAACACATCGCCATGCGGTGATCGTTGTAGGTGCCAATCTCGGCGAACTGCAGTTTGGCCGGCGGCACGACGTGAATGTAGTCTTCCCCTTCGTCCACTTCCGCCCCCACTTTACGCAGCTCGGTGGCCATCGCCGCCAGACGGTCGGTCTCCTTCACCCGCCAGTTGTAGATATTGCGGATGGTGGTCGGCCCCTCGGCGAACAGCGCCGCGGTGGCGATGGTCATCGCCGCGTCCGGAATGTGGTTCATGTCCATGTCGATGCCGCGCAGTTCACCGCGGCTGCACTCGATGAAATCGTCGCCCCAGGTAATGCGCGCGCCCATTTTCTCCAGCACGTCGGCAAACCTGGTGTCGCCCTGCACGCTTTTGCGGCCGATGCCGGTCACGCGCACGGTCCCGCCCTTGATAGCCGCCGCCGCCAGGAAGTAAGAAGCGGAAGACGCGTCGCCCTCAACCAGGTAATCGCCCGGCGCGATATACGTCTGGCGCCCCTGGATATGGAACACCCGATAGTTGTCGTGGCTCACCGATACGCCGAAAGTGCGCATCAGATGCAGCGTGATGTCGATGTACGGCTTGGAAACCAGCTCGCCCTTGATGTGGATCTGCGTATCCTGCGGCGCCAGCGGCGCAGTCATCAGCAACGCGGTCAGGAACTGGCTGGAGACGCTGCCGTCAACGGTGACGTCGCCGCCCTGGAAGCCGCCACGCAGGCGGATCGGCGGGTAATCGGTCTGCTCGAGGTAATCAATCTGCGCCCCGCCCTGGCGCAGCGCGTCCACCAGATGGCCGATCGGGCGCTCTTTCATGCGCGGTTCACCGGTCAGCACCACGTCGCCTTCGCCGAGGCACAGCGCCGCCGCCAATGGGCGCATCGCCGTACCGGCGTTGCCGAGGAACAGTTCCAGCGGCCGATCGGCCACCAGCGGCCCGGCCACGCCGGTCACTTCGCACAGGGTGCGATCGGCGGAAAGCTGGTAGTTCACGCCCAACGCCTGCAGCGCGTTCAGCATATGACGCACGTCGTCGCTGTCCAGCAGGTTGGTCAGCCGGGTCGTGCCTTTCGCCAGCGCCGCCAGCAGCAGAGCGCGGTTAGAAACGCTCTTCGAGCCGGGTAAGTTGACGGTGCCATTGACCAGGGCGACCGGTTGTAACGTCAGGGAATCCACCATGTGAACAAAACTCTCCAATTCTGATAAACGAAACGGCTCCGGAATAATGCCGGAGCCGCTTTAATGCAAAAGGACAACAGCCTGAGGCAGCCCGCGCCTGGCGGGCTGACGGAATCAACCGTGACGACGTTCGAAGTCGGCCATGAAATCGGTCAGCGCCTGCACGCCGGCCAGCGGCATGGCATTGTAAATAGAAGCGCGCATGCCGCCAACTACCCGGTGGCCTTTCAGCGCCTGCAGGCCGATGGCCTCGGCTTCGCTGAGGAACACTTTGTCCAGCGCCGCATCGGCCAGTTGGAACGGCACGTTCATCCACGAACGGTTGGCGATCGCCACCTGGCTGCGGTAGAAGTCGGATTTATCGATGGTCGCGTACAGCAGCTCGGCCTTGGCCTGATTGCGTTTTTGCATCTCCACCAGGCCGCCCTGCTCTTTCAGCCATTTGAACACCAGCCCGGACAGGTACCAGGCGAAGGTCGGCGGGGTGTTGAACATCGAGTCGTTCTCGGCCAGCACGGTGTAATCGAGGATCGACGGCACTTCTTTGCGCGCCTTGCCCAAAAGATCGTCGCGCACGATCACCAGCGTCAGGCCGGCCGGGCCGATGTTTTTCTGCGCGCCGGCGTAAATCACGCCGAAGCGGCTGACGTCGAGCGGGCGGGACAGGATGGTCGAGGAGTAATCGCCGATCACCACCTTGTCGCCGAAGTCCGGCGTTTCATCGATGGCCACGCCGTCGATGGTCTCATTCGGGCAATAGTGCACGTAAGCCGCGTCGTCGCTGAGCTGCCACTCTTTCATCGGCTTGATGCCGCTCAGGCCGTCGATGCGGGTTTTCACGTCGATGACGTTCGGGGCGCAATACTTTTCCGCTTCCTTGATGGCGCTGTGCGCCCAATAGCCGCCGTCGATATAGTCGGCGGTGGCCTTGTCGCCCAGCAGGTTCAGCGGCAGCGCGGCGAACTGCGCGCGGGCGCCGCCGTGGCAAAACAGCACTTTATAGTTGGAGGGGACTTTCAGCAGATCGCGCAGATCCTGTTCCGCCTGCTCGGCAACGGCGATGAATTCTTTGCTGCGGTGACTGATCTCCATCACTGACGTGCCCAGCCCGTGCCAGTTGCACAGTTCCTGTTCCGCACGACGCAACACTTCCACCGGCAGCATCGCCGGGCCAGAGCTAAAATTATAAACCTGAGTCATTTCCCCTCACCACATTCACTGTTCGCCGCAGAAAAGCGACCTGTCGAAAAGACGCCCGAAGTTAACGCTCGCGTTAACCAACCCATCGGTTTTATCACTCACGCCCCATGGCTGCAACGCTTATTCGCCCGTCGGCGGCAAACGGCCGCGCCGGGTGATGACAGGCTCTGCGGCCGTCGCGATTGTTTGGACGATAAAACCCTGTGACATGGGGAAATTCAGCGGGTTAACGCGGTGTTTTATGCTGTATTCAGCCAAGATGGCTGCGAGAGCCCGGCCGGCCCCCGCAGGAGAGAAAACGGTCAGTACTGATTGAACATCTGCTGGATCTGCTTCGCGTCTTTGGTTTGCGTCAGCGCCAGCTGCAGCAGTATGCGCGCTTTTTGCGGATTCAGCGTGCCGGCGGCCACAAAGCCGTACTTGGCGTCGTCCACTTCCGCATCTTCGGTGGTGGCGCCGGTCGGCACGCGCGATGAGCGCACCACCGCCACACCATTGTGCGCCGCCGTCGCCAGGGTGTCGAACACGGTTTTATACAGGTTGCCGTTGCCGACCCCGGCGCTGACGATGCCCTGGTAGCCTTCGGCGATCAGCGCCTTGGCCGGCGCATCGGAGGCGTTGGCATAGTTGTAGATGATGCCGACCTTCGGCAATTCGTTCAGCTTGCTGACGTCGAACGGCGTATCCCGGGTATGCTTA
Source organism: Serratia sp. MF1(2023) (assembly GCF_030954545.1). NCBI lineage: Bacteria > Pseudomonadati > Pseudomonadota > Gammaproteobacteria > Enterobacterales > Yersiniaceae > Serratia > Serratia sp. MF1(2023). The sequence continues at coordinate 88,873 of NZ_JAVHUX010000008.1, forward strand.
CGCTGCGGCGAGCGCTGGTAATCGATCTTGCCGTTGTGGATATACCCCAGCGGGCCGAAGTTCGGCGACTGGAAGGTCTGCACGGCGGTGGTGTTGGTCTTGGTGACGTCGCGCGCATCCAGCACGGTGTCGTTCATCGCCACCAGCACCCCGCGGTTGGCCGATTGCGGATCCGCCGCCGTCACCACCGCGTTGTACAGATTGAACGGGCCGTCGGCGCTCATCGCCGTCGCCGGCCGCATCGCCCCTACCAGCACCACCGGCTTGTCGCATTTCACCGTCAAATCGAGGAAATAGGCCGTCTCCTCCAGCGTATCGGTGCCGTGGGTGATGACGAAGCCGTCGGTCTTGCCGCAGTCGGCGTCAATTTTCTTCGCCAGCGTCAGCCAGACCTGATCGTTCATGTCCTGCGAGCCGATGTTCACCACCTGCTCCCCCTGCACGTTGGCGACGTTCTTCAGCTCCGGCACCGCATCGACCAGCGCCTCGACGCCCAGCTTGCCCGCGGTATAGTTGGATTTCGTCGCCGACTCACCGCCGCCGGCGATAGTGCCGCCGGTCGCCAGCAGGGTGATGTTGGGCAGCGCCAGCGCCGAGGCGCTGAAGCCGGTCAACAAGAGGGTTAACGCGCTGAGTTTCACTGATTTCATTAGATTTCTCCGTGACAGATAACTCGCTGAATTATGGCGCCTATCCTTAAAAAAACTGTGACTTTGCCGCCGCTTTAGGAATACGTGGAGCTCCAGCGTAAAACCCCGTATCATTGCGCGTTTTTAGTACGCGCAAAAAGTGAAGACAATGACGCAAACTTTTATCCCCGGTAAAGACGCCGCCCTGGAAGACTCCATCGCCCGTTTCCAGCAGAAACTGAGCGATCTCGGTTTCAACATCGAAGAAGCCTCCTGGCTGAACCCGGTGCCGCACGTGTGGTCGGTGCACATTCGCGATCGCGATTGCCCGCTGTGCTTCACCAACGGCAAAGGCGCCAGCAAAAAAGCCGCGCTGGCCTCCGCGCTGGGTGAATATTTCGAGCGCCTGTCCACCAACTACTTCTTCGCCGATTTCTATCTGGGCCGGCAGATCGCCGAAGGCGACTTCGTGCACTACCCGAATGAGAAATGGTTCCCGCTCCCTGAAGACGACGCGCTGCCGGCCGGCATCCTCGACGAACGCCTGCACGCCTTCTACGATCCGCAGCAAGAGCTGAGCGCCAGCGATCTTGTCGATCTGCAGTCCGGCAACGCCGATCGCGGCGTGTGCGCGCTGCCGTTTACCCGCCAGTCCGATCAGCAAACCGTGTACATCCCGATGAACATCATCGGCAACCTGTATGTTTCCAACGGCATGTCTGCCGGCAACACCGCCAACGAAGCGCGCGTGCAGGGCCTGTCGGAAGTGTTCGAGCGCTATGTGAAAAACCGCATCATCGCCGAATCCATCAGCCTGCCGGCGATCCCGGACGAAGTGCTGAACCGCTACCCGGGCGTGGTGGAAGCCATCGCCAAACTGGAAGAGGAAGGTTTCCCGATCCTCTCCTATGACGCCTCGCTGGGCGGCAACTACCCGGTGATCTGCGTGGTGCTGTTCAACCCGACCAACGGCACCTGCTTCGCCTCGTTCGGCGCGCACCCGGACTTCGGCGTGGCGCTGGAACGCACGGTGACCGAACTGCTGCAGGGCCGCAGCCTGAAAGATCTCGACGTGTTCACCGCGCCGACCTTCGATGACGAAGAAGTGGCGGAACACACCAACCTGGAAACGCACTTCATCGACTCCAGCGGCCTGATCTCCTGGGATCTGTTCAAACAGGACGCCGATTACCCGTTCGTTGACTGGAACTTCAGCGGCAGCACGCAGGAAGAGTTCGCCACCCTGATGAGCATATTCGACAAGGAAGACGCGGAAGTGTACATCGCCGACTACGAGCACCTGGGCGTCTACGCTTGCCGCATCATCGTGCCGGGCATGTCCGACATTTATCCGGCGGAAGACCTGCTGCTGGCCAACAACAGCATGGGCGCGCACCTGCGCGACACGCTGCTGGCGCTGCCGGGCAGCGAGTGGGAACCGGAAGAGTACCTGGCGCTGATCGAGCAGTTGGACGACGAAGGGCTGGACGATTTCACCCGCGTACGCGAACTGCTGGGCATTGCCAGCGGCAAAGACAACGCCTGGCATACCCTGCGCGTGGGCGAGCTGAAGGCGATGCTGGCGCTGGCGGGCGGCGATCTGGATCAGGCGCTGATCTGGACCGAATGGACGCAGGATTTCAACGCCTCGGTGCTGAGCCCGGCGCGCAGCAACTACTACCGCTGCCTGCAAACGCTGCTGCTGCTGGCGCAGGAGCCTGAACGCGAAGCGGCGCAATACTATACCGCGTTCGTGAAGATGTATGGTCAGGAAGCGGTCGACGCCGCCTCCGCCGCCATCAGCGGTGAAGAACGCTTCAACGGGCTGTTCGCCGTCGATGCCGATCTGAAGGCGCTGCCGGCCCATCAGGCGCTGCTGGCGGCCTACGAGAAGCTGCAGGCGGCCAAACGCCGCCACTGGGCCAAAGCCTAAGCGTCATCAGAGGTACTGCCACTTTGGGAGTACCCCTGCTGCCAAACGCCGCACGCCGTTGCGGCGTTTTCATTTTTGCGGTTTATTTCAACGCATGCGGTTTTATTTTTTCGCCGGAAAATAGGCGGTTAAACGACCATAAAAATAAATAAACCGTCAATTGTTGCCGGACGGTGAAATAATAATTAACCGATAATTAAACTTTCAGCGCTGCGCGGCGACAAAACGCCTAAAAATTTAACTTTAGCGCCTGCGGCCCACCCTGCACATTCAAAAAAATTTGCAAACATTAAAAAATTGTTTTATCTTAAAAATCAATAAATTAACCACAAAAACCACACAAAAAACACGTCATTTTGCCGCTCTACTTCCCCGCCTTATGATCCAAATCAAATTTTCCCCTATACTGCTTTGCTAGTATCTCATTGCGTTGTTTTAACCCTTAAGAGCGAGAGTTAGTTTGAAAACTGACAGCCCCTTCGATCTGATTTTACCTGCGGCAACGGCGAAAATCGCTGAAGATGCCGGCGTGTATAAAGCCACCAAACATCCGCTGAAAACGTTTTATTTGGCGATCACCGCCGGTGTCTTCATTTCCATCGCCTTCGTCTTCTACATCACGGCGACCACCGGCACCGCCGGCGTGCCTTTCGGGCTGGCGAAACTGGTCGGCGGCATCTGCTTCTCTCTAGGGTTAATGCTGGTGGTGGTGTCGGGCGCCGACCTGTTCACCTCTACCGTGCTCATCGTCATCGCCAAGGCCAGCGGCCGCATCAGCTGGGGCCAGCTGGGCGCCAACTGGCTGAACGTTTATCTCGGCAATCTGGTCGGCGCGCTGTTCTTCGTGGCGCTGATCTGGTTCTCCGGCGAGTATATGGTCGCCAACGGCCAGTGGGGGCTGAATGTCCTGCAAACCGCAGACCACAAGCTGCATCACACCTTTATCGAAGCCGTGTGCCTCGGCATTCTGGCTAACCTGATGGTCTGCCTGGCGGTCTGGATGAGCTACTCCGGCCGCACCCTGACCGACAAGATGCTCGCCATGGTGCTGCCGGTCGGGATGTTTGTCGCCAGCGGCTTCGAGCACAGCATCGCCAACATGTTTATGATCCCTATGGGCATCGTGGTCAAACACTTCGCCACGCCGGAATTCTGGCAAGCCGTAGGGGCGGTACCTGAGCAATTCGCTCATCTGACAGTAAGCAACTTCATCATCGACAACCTGATTCCGGTCACCATCGGCAACATCATCGGTGGCGGTCTGCTGGTTGGGTTGACTTACTGGGTAATTTATCTGCGCGGGGGCCGCGAACAGCACTAAGCTGTGAGTTACCGCGCGCAGAGTTAGAAATCCACAATCAAAGGTAGGTGTACAATGACCGAACTTAACGAGAAATTAGCCAACGCTTGGGAAGGTTTCAGCAAGGGTGACTGGCAGAATGAAGTCAACGTTCGTGACTTCATCCAGAAAAACTACACGCCTTATGAAGGTGACGAGTCCTTCCTGGCTGGGGCAACTCAGGCCACCACCACCTTGTGGGACAAGGTTATGGAAGGGATCAAACTGGAAAACCGCACTCACGCGCCGGTTGATTTCGACACCAACGTTGCTTCAACCATCGTTTCTCACGACGCGGGTTACATCGCCAAAGAGCTGGAAACCATCGTGGGTCTGCAGACCGACGCCCCTCTGAAACGCGCGCTGATCCCGTTCGGCGGCATCAAAATGGTCGAAGGTTCGTGCAAAGTGTACGGCCGCGAGCTGGATCCGCAGCTGAAAAAAGTGTTCACCGAATACCGTAAAACCCACAACCAGGGCGTATTCGACGTTTACACCAAAGACATCCTGAACTGCCGTAAATCCGGCGTGCTGACCGGCCTGCCGGACGCCTACGGCCGCGGCCGCATCATCGGCGACTACCGCCGCGTGGCGCTGTACGGTATCGACTTCCTGATGGCCGACAAGCTGAACCAGTTCAAATCGCTGCAGGAAAAACTGGAAAACGGCGAAGATCTGGAAATGACCATCCAGTTGCGCGAAGAGATCGCTGAACAGCACCGCGCTCTGGCTCAGATCAAAGAGATGGCCGCCAAATACGGCTACGACATCTCCGGCCCGGCCACCAGCGCGCAAGAAGCGGTGCAGTGGACCTACTTCGGCTACCTGGCCGCGGTGAAATCCCAGAACGGCGCCGCCATGTCCTTCGGCCGCGTGTCCACCTTCCTCGACGTGTTCATCGAGCGCGACATCAAGGCGGGCAAACTGACCGAAGAACAAGCGCAGGAACTGATCGACCACCTGGTGATGAAACTGCGTATGGTGCGCTTCCTGCGTACCCCTGAGTACGATGAGCTGTTCTCCGGCGACCCAATCTGGGCAACGGAATCCCTGGCCGGTATGGGCGTCGACGGCCGCACCCTGGTCACCAAAAACAGCTTCCGCTTCCTGAACACCCTGTACACCATGGGGCCGTCTCCGGAGCCGAACATGACCATCCTGTGGTCTGAGAAGCTGCCGCTGAACTTCAAGAAATTCGCGGCGAAAGTGTCCATCGACACCTCTTCCGTTCAGTACGAAAACGACGACCTGATGCGCCCTGACTTCAACAACGATGACTACGCCATCGCTTGCTGCGTCAGCCCGATGATCGTCGGCAAACAAATGCAGTTCTTCGGCGCCCGCGCCAACCTGGCGAAAACCATGCTGTACGCCATCAACGGCGGCGTTGACGAAAAACTGAAAATGCAGGTCGGCCCTAAAGAAGCGCCGATGATGGACGAAGTGCTGGACTATGACAAAGTCATGGCGCGCATGGACCACTTTATGGATTGGCTGGCCAAGCAGTACGTGACCGCGCTGAACATCATTCACTACATGCACGACAAGTACAGTTACGAAGCTGCGCTGATGGCGCTGCATGACCGTGACGTTTATCGCACCATGGCTTGCGGTATCGCCGGCCTGTCCGTTGCAGCCGACTCCCTGTCTGCCATCAAGTACGCGAAAGTCACCACCATTCGCGACGAAGACGGCCTGGCCATCGACTTCAAAGTGGAAGGCGAGTATCCGCAGTTCGGTAACAACGACGCCCGCGTCGATGACATCGCCTGCGACCTGGTGGAACGTTTCATGAAGAAAATTCAGAAACTGCGCACCTACCGCAATGCGGTACCGACCCAGTCCGTACTGACCATCACCTCCAACGTGGTGTACGGTAAGAAAACCGGTAACACCCCGGATGGCCGCCGCGCAGGCGCACCGTTCGGCCCAGGTGCCAACCCGATGCACGGCCGCGACCAGAAAGGTGCAGTAGCCTCCCTGACCTCGGTAGCCAAACTGCCGTTTGCCTACGCGAAAGACGGGATCTCCTACACCTTCTCCATCGTGCCTAACGCGCTGGGTAAAGACGACGACGTGCGTAAAGCCAACCTGGCGGGCCTGATGGATGGTTACTTCCACCATGAAGCCTCCATCGAAGGCGGCCAGCACCTGAACGTCAACGTGATGAACCGCGAAATGCTGCTGGACGCGATGGAAAACCCTGAGAAATACCCTCAGCTGACCATCCGCGTTTCCGGTTACGCCGTGCGCTTCAACTCGCTGACCAAAGAGCAACAGCAGGACGTGATTACTCGTACCTTCACTCAAACGATGTAATACGCCGGCCGGGCGGGAAACCGCTAGGCACCAACGCAGGGGCCGGTTTTGCCGGCCCTTTTCTCCCACCGCTCTCCCCTGACTCTGTACGAGTCTGTTTTGCCGGGCATCTATACTGAATGGATAGCCGGCAAAACAGTTATCCGGCAACTGACCGGCCGACAGGCATCATTACCCCGGTGGCGGTTCCACCCGCTGCTGCATCGCAGATACCTGGCCGGCGGCCACGCGCCTATTTTTAGACTGCGTTTGACAGTCAATATTGGAGAAAACCCCGCAATGTCAGCAATTGGTCGCATCCACTCCTTCGAATCCTGCGGCACCGTCGATGGGCCCGGGATCCGCTTTATCGTCTTCTTCCAAGGCTGCCTGATGCGCTGCCTCTATTGCCATAACCGCGACACCTGGGACACCCACGGCGGCAAGGAAGTGACCGTCGAAGAGCTGATGAAAGACGCGGTGGCCTACCGCCACTTCATGAACGCCTCCGGCGGCGGCGTGACCGCGTCCGGCGGCGAGGCGATCCTGCAGGCTGAATTCGTCCGCGACTGGTTCCGCGCCTGCCACGCCGAAGGCATCAATACCTGCCTGGACACCAATGGCTTCGTGCGCCGCTACGATCCGGTGATCGACGAGCTGCTGGACACCACCGATCTGGTGATGCTGGATCTGAAACAGATGAACGACGAGATCCACCAGAACCTGGTCGGCGTCTCCAATCACCGCACGCTGGAATTCGCCCGCTACCTGGCGAAACGCAACCAGCGCACCTGGATCCGCTACGTGGTGGTGCCGGGCTGGTCAGACGACGATAAGTCGGCGCACCTGCTGGGCGAGTTCACCAAAGACATGACCAACATCGAGAAAATCGAGCTGCTGCCCTACCACGAGCTGGGCAAGCACAAATGGATAGCGATGGGGGAAGAGTACAAGCTGGACGGCGTGCACCCGCCGAAAGCCGAGACCATGGATCGCGTCAAAGGCATCCTGGAAAGCTACGGCCACAAAGTGATTTACTGATTGCATTCTTCTTGCTTGCCAGGGATTAGCTATTATCCTCTGGCATGCAAATCGCCCTTAGAGGGACTTTGTTCTGGGCAAAGAATTCCCCTAAGTTGTTAGCCTGAATATTACCTTATCCGCAGATCTGATGCGTTAAGTGTAAACTCTTCATCTATCCCTAATTTTTCCATTATAGCGGGTAAAACCTGGTGGATTATTCTCATCCCGACTAAAAGCTCATTCATATATATATCGGGATGGATACGTGATGAGTTAACGCCAAGACTCTCAGCTTCAGCCTCATGTCCCAATTGATCACTAGAATCATATACCATGCCTAAAAGTTCAGCTTTTAGAGGAATTCCATTTCGGAATGCTTTCTCTTTCACAAGAGTGAGCCACTCCTCGTAATCTTGTTCAATACGGTGTCTAAACTTCCCAAAATTCGGTGCGAACTCTGGGTCTATATCTATCTTAGTAGCGGCAAGAAACATTAAGCACGGTTCTATATTCACAGCTGGTGTATCAAATAGCTCTAACTCATCATCATTTACAATATCCTGTACATAAGCAGCATAGAATCCATAAACGTCATTAAGTGAATTGTAAATTTTTCGGATAAGAGAAGAATAAGGATTCGCGTCTATTAATTCCCATAGTTCCTCAGTATATTCATCGTCACCCGTATCGTTGTAGTCAACGTCTAGCACTTTAGGGAACTCTTTAGGTAAAACTATCCCCATATCATGCAGCACCTGTAAAGTCTCACTGCATAAGAGTCCCATATCATCTTCTAGTGGGTATGTGATATAGCCTGTTTCAGCACTCATTTGGGCCATGCCTGCAAGATAGCCAGTCAGTTTCGCCCACTTTTCTGCGTTATCCAGAGAACCAGCCCAAAGAACTAACCAAGGATTATTTTCACCTATCCCAGTGATTTTTCTGAATTTATTTTCCATGTCAGGTGACATATATTCACCTTTCTTCCATTTACTTACCTGACCTGGCGACACTTCGAGGCGAGTAGCCAACTCCCTTTGATTACAATGTAAGGCTGCTAATGCCAGCTGTACAAAAGCTTCACTATTCATCTTATGAATCCCTTCTGTCATTTAAATTTAGTAAACAATTTAAAAAAGTTAGTAAATATAAATTATCAGAAGTTGATGTACGAAGCTAGCAAGTAAGAAATTTTTTTGCGTTTACCATAAAAAAATCCGAAGTCAGCAAACCAACTTCGGATTAAATTAGTTTAAAGTCAATTAATTATGAAATCAGGCGGCGGCGAACGGCGTGTGATGGTGATCCGGCTTCTGTTTCTTCAGCAGCATCAGCAGGTAAACCAGCGCCACGGCGGCGATCATCACGAACAGCACGCGGTCGGAATAGTTTTGCATCAGCAACGCCGTCATCGACGGCCCCAGCAGGCTGCCGATGGTGTAACTCATCAACAGCGCCTGGTTCATCGCCACCAACTCGTGCGGCAGCGCCTTCTCGCAGGCCCAGGACATCGCCACCGGATACAGGGTAAAGCCGGCGCAGCCGAGGATGAACAGCGAAGGCGCCATGGCGTAGTTGCCGAGCATCGCCACGCTGGCGAGGATCACCACGAACACCTGAATGCGCAGCACCAGCAGGCGCCCGTAACGATCGGCCAGGCGACCGACCGGCCATTGGCCGACGATGCCGGAGCTGACCAGCAGCGCCATCCAGTAACCGACGTTGGCGTCGCTCATGCCCTGATGGGAGAGGTACAACGGCATCAGGCCGTATAGCGAACCGAGCACAATGCCGGAAATGATGCAACCGTTGATGCCGAGGCGCGCGCTGCGGCGTCTCAGCATGGTCCATACCGCCGCCTGCTGCGGCTCGTCTTCATGGCGGTTGACCCGCGCGAACAGCATCGGCAGCATGGCGCTGATCACAATGGCGGTCACCCACGGCACCACGTGCAACAATTCGGTCGAGGTCATGCTCAACAGCAATTGGCCGGTCACCGTCCCGAGGTAATAAACGATCATATAGGCCGCCAGCAGCTGGCCGCGGTTGCTCAGGTTGCCGCTGCGCAACAGCGCGCTCTCCACGATCACCCAGATCCAGGCGCAACCGACGCCGGCGAAGAAGCGCCAGCCCAGCCAACTCCAAAAATCGATCGACAACACCATGCCGGCGGTCGCAGCGGCGAACACCAGACAAGAGAGATGATAGCTGCGGGTAAAGCCGACGCGCTGGATCAGTTTGCCCGCCACCAGCGTGCCCAACAGGTTGCCGCTGAAATAAGAGGAGCTGACCATTCCCACCTGCCAGGTCGACAGCTGAGCATGGGTTAACCAAAGAGGCACTAACGTATTCAAAACGGCAATGGATACCGTGAGCAGCAAAAGGCCGCAGAGCAATAAGAGCACTGGGCGGGAGTATGCGGACATAGTGAAATTGTGACCGAACGCGCAATGAGAGTGCGCGCATCATGCCACTGGCGATAAAAAAGTCAATCGCCTCTTATCGTTCCACCGCACGATTTGTTTCCAGCTAACCGGCTGAAAAAGCGCTATGCTCAGCGCAGAGCGAATTTGACGATGGAGAGGCAAGATGAGTCAGACAAATGATGCGGCGGTAGAGGCCCTGCTGGCGGACATCGGCAGCACGCAAGGCGAACTGCTGGAGATCGTACAACAGGTGCGCCGGATAGCTGCAGCGTGCGGCAACGGCGTCACCGAATCGGTAAAATACGGCGGCATCATGTTCGCGCATAGCCAATTTTTCTGCGGCGTTTTCGCCTACCGCCACCACGTCACGGTGGAATTCGGCCACGGCTACCGGCTGGCAGACAGCCATCACCAGCTCGAAGGCAGCGGCCAGTATCGGCGGCACATCAAGCTCCACTCGCCCGCCGAGGTGAAGAGCAAGCATCTGGCTGACTACCTTCAACAGGCTTATACGCTGGCGATGTCATGATACAAGGATAATCTGATGACGAAACCCGCCTTTCAAGTCCTTTCCAGCCGTCTGTGCGACATTGAGATCGTCATGGCAGACACAGATTTCTCCTTTGGCCGCCATACTCACGATCAATTTGGCATCGGCTTGATGGATCGCGGTGGGCAAAAATCGCTTAGCGGGCGGGGACGTGTTGAATCTGCCGCCGGCGATATCATCACGGTGAATCCCGGCGAAGTTCATGACGGTGCTCCCCTCATCGGTGCCAGAGCCTGGCGCATGCTTTATTTCCCCCCCGCCTGGCTCAACAGATGCTTTGCCGATATCAGCGAAGGTAAATATTCTTCCGGAGAATTCAGCCAGCCGGTGTTTTGCCGACATCAGCTCTCCGCCAGTTTCAACCACCTATTCATCGCCGTCGAACAAAGCGATAAATTTGCGGTTGAGGAGACTTTGCTGACTTTCGCTGCCACGCTGGCCGAGATCCCCGGGAAGGGTTTCGTTTCCCCGTCCGTAGGCATCATGCGTGCACGAGAATGGATAAACGACTCGCCGGCCAGCCCGTTAACCTTGGCGGAGCTAGCGAAAGAGGCTGGGCTAAGCCAGTATCAATTTGTACGTGGTTTCAAACGCTTCACCGGGCTGACGCCTCATGCCTACTTGTTGCAACGTCGGCTATTGCTGGCACGCCAGCTGATCCTCGCCGGTAACGCGCTGGCCGCAGTAGCGGACATCAGCGGCTTCGCCGATCAAAGCCACATGACGCGCATGTTCGTCAGAAGTTTTGGTTACACCCCCGGCGTTTTCTCTCGCAAATAGCCCGTTCCTGCCAACAGTTGCAATTTCGTTCAAGACGACGCGGTCCCGCTACCAGAAACTGAGTTCACTCTAGCCGCAAAACCAACAAGGAGCTTGCCCCGTGAACGCAGATTTTCTGTTGACCTCATTACTGATCGTGATATCACCGGGAACCGGTGCATTGATTACCCTATCTACCGGATTGCAACAGGGTGCGCGCCGTGCACTGGTGGCGGCGGTGGGCTGTACGCTGGGTGTAGTGCCCCATATGCTGGCTGCGTTGACCGGGCTGGCGGCATTACTGCAGGCCAACCCTCTGGCATTTGGATTTGTGAAATATATCGGCGTAGCCTATCTGCTGTTTATGGGATGGCAAACTTTGCGCGATAGTGGCCCAATGTCCATAACTCAAAGCTCGATGCAACCCAGTCAGGGAGCTTTGGTGCGTTATGCCATATTGGCTAACGCACTCAACCCCAAACTATCGGTTTTCTTCCTGGCATTCCTGCCGCAGTTTGTCACCACAGGCGATCCGCATCCGGTCCGCACTATGCTGCTGCTGTCCACTCTCTTCTCCATGATGACATTGGCGATCTTTGCTTTTTACGGCGCTTTTGCGGCGCGCGTCCGACATCTTATTTTGGGTAATGTCCGCGTCATGAATGGTATACGTTGGTCGGTTTCTGTGGCGTTTATCGTTCTTGCCGTGAAGCTGGCCCTGTCCCATCAGTCGTGACATCAAAGGCATAAAAAAAGCGCCCGCAGGCGCTTTTTTCGTGGTTTGCCGTTTAGCCGATATATTCCAGGCCGCCCATATAAGGACGCAGCACTTCAGGCACCTGAATGCGGCCGTCGGCCTGCTGGTAGTTTTCCAGCACCGCCACCAGCGTACGGCCAACCGCCAGGCCGGAGCCGTTCAGGGTGTGAACCAGGCGCGGTTTCTTGTCGGCTTTGCTGCGGCAGCGCGCCTGCATGCGACGCGCCTGGAAGTCCCACATGTTGGAGCAGGACGAGATCTCGCGGTAGGTATCCTGCGCCGGCAGCCACACTTCCAGATCGTAAGTTTTGCACGCGCCGAAGCCCATGTCGCCGGTGCACAGCAGCACCTTGCGGTAAGGCAGGTTCAGCAGCTGCAGCACTTTTTCCGCGTGGCCGGTCAGCTCTTCCAGGGCATCCATCGAATCTTCCGGACGAACGATCTGCACCATCTCGACCTTGTCGAACTGGTGCATGCGGATCAAACCGCGGGTGTCGCGGCCGTAAGAACCGGCTTCCGCGCGGAAGCATGGCGTGTGTGCAGTCATTTTCAGCGGCAGAGTTTCCTCTTCCACGATCTCGTCGCGCACCAGGTTGGTCAGCGGCACTTCCGCCGTTGGGATCAGCGCGTAGTTGCTGCTGTCGGCTTCTTCTTCCAGCGGACGGGTATGGAACAGGTCTTCGCCGAACTTCGGCAGCTGGCCGGTACCGTACAGCGTGGCGTGGTTAACCAGATAAGGCACATAGGCCTCCAGGTAGCCGTGCTGCTCGGTGTGCAGATCCAGCATGAACTGGGACAGCGCGCGGTGCATGCGGGCGATTTGCCCTTTCATCACCACGAAGCGCGAACCGGTCAGCTTAACCGCGGCGGCAAAATCCAGCCCGCCGGCCATTTCGCCCAGATCGACGTGATCGCGCACCGCGAAGTCGTACTGGCGCGGTTCGCCCCAGCGGGCAACTTCCAGGTTTTCGCTGTCGTCTTTACCATCCGGCACGGCGTCGTCCGGCAGGTTAGGCAGCGTCAGGGCGTAATCGCGGATCTCGCTCTGCAACGCATCCAGCGCCGCCTTGGCGGCATCCAGCTTGTCACCCAGCTCGTTCACTTCGCGACGCAGCGGCTCGATGTCTTCCCCACGCGCTTTGGCCGCGCCGATGGATTTCGATCGGGAGTTGCGTTCCGCTTGCAGCGTTTCAGTTTCTACCTGCAGAACTTTGCGACGTTCTTCCTGCGAACGCAGCAGATCCAGATCGAGTTTAAAGCCTCGGCGAGCCAGTTTGACGGCGACTGCGTCTAGCTCATTACGCAGCAGATTGGGATCGAGCATGCTAATCCTGTGCTTGTTGTTATTGAAAGAAGTGTTGTTGTTCTATGCGGCTGATTTATAGCCGCATAAAAGAAGAGTGATACCCGCTAACCTTACCGCAACGGCCTCGCTAGCGGTAGCGTTTTGTCGGGCTATTTTGATCCTGCTCAGCCAGCCATGCCAACTTTTCGCCGATTTTCCCTTCCAGCCCGCGCGAGGTCGGTTGATAGTAGCGCGTATGGGCCATTTCGGGCGGGAAATAGTTCTCGCCGGCGGCGTAGGCGTTGGGTTCGTCGTGGGCGTAGCGGTACTCCGCCCCCAGCCCCATTTCCTTCATCAGCTTGGTCGGTGCGTTGCGCAGGTGCTCCGGCACGTCATAATCGGCCTGCTCTTTGGCGTCGCGCATGGCAGCCTTGAACGCGGTGTAGACCGCATTGCTCTTCGGCGCGCAGGCCAGGTAGACGATCGCCTGCGCGATGGCGCGTTCGCCCTCCGCTGGCCCCACGCGGGTGAAGCAATCCCAGGCGGCGATCGCCACCTGCATGCCGCGCGGATCGGCGTTGCCCACGTCTTCAGAGGCAATCGCCAACAGACGGCGCGCCACGTAAAGCGGATCGCCGCCGGCGGTAATGATGCGTGCATACCAATACAGCGCGGCGTCCGGCGCCGAGCCGCGCACCGATTTATGCAGCGCGGAAATCAGGTCGTAATAACGGTCGCCCTTGTTGTCGAAGCGCGCGCTGCGCTCACCCGACACTTCTTTCAGCAGCTCCGGCGTCAGCACCCGCACGCCTTTGGCGTCCAACTCCGCCATGTCGGCCATCATTTCCAGGCTGTTCAGCGCCCGGCGTGCGTCGCCGCCCACCAGCTCCGACAGCAGGCGGCGCGTTTCCGCCGGCAGCTCGATATTCTGGCCGCCAAAGCCGCGCGCCTTGTCGCCCATCGCCTGATCCAGCACCTGGCCGATATCTTCGGCGGTCAGCGCCTTCAGCAGGTAAACGCGGGCGCGGGACAACAGCGCCGAGTTCAGCTCGAACGACGGATTTTCAGTGGTGGCGCCGATAAAGGTGATGGTGCCGTCTTCGATGTGCGGCAGGAAAGCGTCCTGCTGGCTCTTATTGAAGCGGTGCACTTCGTCGACGAACAGGATGGTGCGGCGGCCGGCATCGCGATTTTGCCGCGCCCGCTCGATCGCCTCGCGGATCTCCTTGATACCGGAGGTCACGGCTGAGATCCGTTCGACATCCGCCTGGCCGTAACGGCCGATCAGTTCTGCCAGCGTCGTCTTCCCGGTGCCCGGCGGCCCCCATAAAATCATCGAGTGCAGCTGCCCGGCCTCAATGGCGCGCGGCAGCGGCTTGCCGGCGGCCAGCAGGTGCTGCTGGCCGATATACTGCGCCAGCGTGGTCGGCCGCATACGCGCGGCCAACGGCTGGAACTCGTTCTGGGAAAAATCGAGCGACAGATTATTACTCACTTGCACCTCACTGGCGCTGGTCGTCCAGCGTCACCCCCTTCGGCGGGGTAAATTTGAATTTGGCCGGATCGGCGGCGACGTTCTGCTGGCTTTTCAGCGTGTAAGAACTGCGCTGGCCGTCCTGCTCCACCGCGGCGAAGCTGCGGATGGTGCCGCTGTTGGTCACGCTGATGGCGAACTGCTTCAGGTTGCCGCTGGCGGACTTCGGCGTCAGCTCGAAATCATCGCCCTTTTGCTTCACGTTGTACTGTTTCCAGTCGCTGGCATTATTGCGGGTGATCAGCATAAACGGCGTATTGCCGGTGGCGTTCTTCAGCCAGGTTGCCGTCACCTGCTCGACGAATGGGTTATAGAACCACAGGGTCTGGCCATCGGAGACCAGCACGCTCTCATCGGGCGAGGTCATATGCCAGTTGAACAGGTTTGGCCGCTTCACCCACAGCTCGCCTTCCCCCTGTTGCACCGCGGCACCGTCGGCGCTGGTCACGGTTTGCGAGAAGCTGGCGTGGAAACTGTTCACCTTCGCCAGGCGACTTTGCAGATCCTGTGCGGCGTCGGCCAGCACGGAAGTAGAAGCGAATCCCGAAAGCAGACAGCAGGCAACTAACAGTTTTTTCATTATTCCAGATACCTTATGAAATGCGTTAACCGCAGGGCGACGCCGTGCGGGTCAAATCAACCCTTTACCCCGTTACTTTACCCGAAGCCGGCGATCGGCCGGTAGGCCAATGTTCCGAGAAGAAACGGGTTTACGCTTCTTTGCACAAGGGCCGCTTAAGCGGCCCTTTCTTATTGAATTGCAATGGCTAAACGACCATCAATCGTGCCGCGGCGGCGCCAGCACCTCGCGGTTGCCGTTGTGCCCCTGCTCGCTGACGATGCCCTGCGCTTCCATCTGTTCGATGATGCGCGCCGCGCGGTTATAGCCGATACGGAACTGGCGCTGTACGCCGGAGATGGAGGCGCGGCGTTTATCCACCACGAAATCCACCGCCTGGTCAAACAGCGGATCCAGCTCTTCGTCGCCGTCCATACCACCGCCGGCACCGCCCTCGCCGTCTTCGCCGCCGCTGAGAATGCCCTCTTTATATTGGGGCCGCTCGCGCGCTTTCCAATCCTTGACCACCGCGTGCACTTCCTGATCGCGCACGAATGCGCCATGCACGCGCACCGGAATCGAGGAGTTCGGCGCCAGATAGAGCATGTCGCCCATACCCAGCAAGGACTCGGCGCCCCCCTGATCGAGGATGGTGCGGGAGTCGATCTTGCTCGACACGGTAAAGGCGATACGCGTCGGGATGTTGGCCTTGATAAGACCCGTGATCACATCCACCGACGGACGCTGGGTCGCCAGCACCAGATGGATACCCGCAGCACGCGCTTTCTGCGCCAGGCGAGCGATCAACTCTTCGACCTTCTTGCCGACCGTCATGATCAGATCGGCGAATTCGTCGACCATCACCACGATGTACGGCTCTTTCTCCAACACCGGCGGCGTGATGTCCATGCTGTCGGTCGGCTTCCAGAACGGATCCGGGATCGGACGCCCCATCGCTTCGGCCTGATCGACGCGCTCGTTGTAGCCGGCCAGGTTACGCACACCCAGGGCAGACATCAGCTTGTAGCGGCGTTCCATTTCCCCCACGCACCAGCGCAGCGCGTTGGCGGCGTCTTTCATGTCGGTGACCACATCGGTCAACAGGTGAGGAATGCCTTCGTAAACCGACAGCTCCAGCATTTTCGGGTCGATCATGATAAAGCGCACTTCTTTCGGCGTGGCTTTATACAGGATGCTCAGGATCATGGCGTTGACCCCGACCGACTTACCGGAACCGGTGGTACCGGCGACCAGCAAGTGCGGCATTTTGCCCAGATCGGCCACCACCGGTTCGCCGGAGATGTCCTTACCCAATACGATGGACAGCGGCGACGGGTTGTCACGGAAGGCCGGGCAATCCAGCACTTCGCGCAGATACACCGTTTGCCGCTTGGCGTTCGGCAGCTCCAGACCGACGTAAGGCTTGCCGGGGATCACTTCTACCACGCGCACCGCCGACGTCGACAGCGAGCGCGCCAGATCGCGCGACAGGTTGGAAATGCGCGCCGCTTTAACGCCCGGCGCCAGATCCAGCTCGAAGCGGGTGATGACCGGCCCCGGCAGGATGTCCACCACGTCGGCTTTCACGCGGTAATCGGCCAGGCTGGCCTCCACCAGACGCGCCTTCTGTTCCAGCGCGAAGGAGTCGACCGGTTCTACCTCTTTCGGGGCCTCGGTCAGCAGATCCAGCGTCGGCAGCGGCGTGGTCGGCTTCTGCAGCGGCTGATCGTTGCGCATCAGGAACGGGTGAATCAAGCTGTCCATCGCCGGATGCTGCTCGGCCTGAGTTTGCTGAGGCTGCTGCTGCACCGGTTGCTGTGGCTGCTGATATGGCTGCGACGGCTGTTGATACTGTTGTTGCTGCGGCTGCTGGTATTGCTGAGGCTGCGAGTGCGGTTGCTGAGGTTGGGCAACCGGCGCCGCAGGCTCAAACTGGCCGAACGGCACGTCGTCCTGTTGCTCGCTTTGCTGTTCAATGCGCTCTTCAAGCTGCGGAGACAGCGTGAACATCGGCTCGCTCGGGCCATCATCCACCAGATCCGCCATCGGCGAGAAGCTGAAAGCATTGCGGGTATCGACCGGGCTGGCGGCCGGCGCTTGCGGAGCAGCCGCTTGCTGGCCGTAGCGCGCCTGCTGCTGCTCGGCGAACGCCTGGCGCAGCGCGGCCTCTTGCAGCGCCTCTTCGTCGTCCTGTTGATAGCCTTCGCCGTAGCGTTGGTTCTGCTGCTCGGCAAACGCCTTGCTCAGCTCGGCTTCCTGCAGGGCGCTCTCGTCATCTTGTTGCTCCGACGCGTAGCTTTCGCCGTAGCGTTGGCTTTGCTGCTCGGCAAACGCCTGACGCAGCGCGGCTTCCTGCAGCGCCTCTTCTTCCTGCGGGCTCACCGCCGTCGGCTGCTGAGGATCCGCCTGGCGCTGTTCCTGCTCGGCCGCACGCTGCGAAGGCAGCTTGATGCCGTAAGAAGCCAGCTCGCGACGGGTCGGGATGCGCACCGGGTTCGGCCGCGGCAGCTCAGGGCCGATGCCCTGCTTAACCTGCGGATTGCCGTCGCTGGTGGCCGTGAAGGCCGGCATGAAGGTCGCCGCTGCGGCACCCGCAGCGGCAGCGGCTGCCGTATCCAGCAGTGGCTTGGCACCGGTAGCGCTGAAACCACCCGCTCCGCTGACGTCGGCGCTGTCGCGCTGCGCGGCGGTAAAATCAAAGGGAGAACGCGCCGGCGGCTGCGGCGCAGCCGGCTCTTGCCAATTGCCGAGACGCGGCTCATCGTCATCCTGATAAGGATCGACAGGACGCGTCGCCTTCGGTGCAGGCGTTTCTTCCGGAATTTCGAAGGAGTACAGCGGCGGCGTGGCGTCTTGCGCCGGGGCGCTCACCGGGTGCTGATTGACCGAGGCCGGCGCGGCCGGCGCCACCGTTACCGACGGCGCCTGAGCGGCGATCGGCGCTGCAACGGGCTCGTGGATCGCTGCCTTCACCGCCGGTGCAGGCGAAGCCACCGGCGCGATTGGCGCGGCGTCGGCTTCAACCTCAGCATCGTCGGCTCTCAGGCCGCTGAGCAACGGATCGGCGGCGTCTTCCGCCGCCTCTTTGGCGCTTTCAGTGACCGAAGGCGCAGAGAACAACACGTCGTCATCGGCGGCCGCGGCTCCGGCGGCGGTCGCGGCAACCGCTGCGGCGGCGCCCTTCCCTACCTGCTCAGGCTCGTCGTCAACGTAACGCTCGTCATCCTCGAAATAACGCGCTTCGCGACGCGAACGGTTGGTCATGAAGGTCGCGACGCCCAGCACCGCCCCGCCGATCTTCTCGGCGATCACCAGCCAGGACCAGCCGGTAAACAGCGTCAGCCCCGCCGCCCACACGCACAGCAGCGCCAGCGTGGCGCCGATGCCGTTGAACCATGGCAACATGGCGTTGCTCAGCAGGCTGCCGATCACGCCGCCGGAAGCGAAGTAATAGAGATCGTCAACGTTCAGCGCCGCCAGCCCACAGGAGGTGAGCACTAACGCCAGGGTGCCGATCAGGCGCAGGGAGAGCGCGAAATAGTCGACGTAGTCTCTGTTGGCCCGTTGGCGATAGGCCGCCCAGCACAGAACCAGCATGATCGGCGGTATCGCGTAGGCGAGCACCCCGAAGGTGAAGAACAGCGTGTCGGCCAACCAGGCCCCAACACCGCCGCCCAAGTTGTGAATCGGCTCATGCCACGCGGTCTGCGACCAGCTTGGGTCAGACGGGTTGAAACTGACCAGCGCAGCCATGAGGTAAACGGCAAAAATCGCTACCACGATAAGCACAGCCTCCAGCAAACGCCGGCCACTGCTGAGTCTTTTCAGGGTAACTTCTTTATCTTCTGTATATTCCTGGCTCAAGAAAGGCTCTCCAGGTTCCTGTTAGCTGACATAGCAACAGCGCCGAGAAGCTTCCCCGGCGCCGAAACTGTATGAATAAACAGGAGTGTAACCAATTTAATCAGGTTTTGCACCTGCACCTTACCGTGTTTTGATAACCAGACGGTTACTCTGTTTCACTTCTTCCATCACTACGTAGGTACGGGTGTCGTTGACCCCCGGCAAACGCAGCAAGGTTTCGCCCAGCAGTTTACGGTAAGCCGACATGTCCGGTACGCGGGTTTTCAACAGGTAGTCGAAATCACCGGAAACCAGATGACACTCCTGAATCTCTTCAAGCTTCTGCACTGCCGAGTTGAATTGCTCAAACACATCCGGCGCGCCGCGGTTCAGCGTGATCTCCACGAAAACCAGCAGGGACGCATCCAGATAATGCGGGTTAAGCAATGCGGTATAGCCATGAATGAAACCCTGGCGCTCGAGACGGCGCACGCGTTCCAAACATGGTGTCGGGGATAACCCCACGCGCTTCGAAAGCTCGACGTTCGAAATACGCCCATCCTTCTGCAGCTCATTCAGGATGTTGCGGTCGATACGGTCAAGATCTTTACCCGGGCGTTTCTTGTTGTCTGCCATTATTATTGTCTCTCTTATTTTCTTCCGTGCACTTGCCACACCCTAGCCAACGTCAATGTGTAAGGGTTCGTTCCAAGCGAAGACCCGATGCCTGTCATATGCTTCTTCACTACCATCATTCCACGCCGCGCAGCCTGTCTGTCCAACCCCGCGCGGCGCCGGTAACGACGTTAAGGTCGAGAAAAAATCAGCAAACGCTTGCGCGCCCTGCTCCGCACATCCACCGCGCATTGCCGCCTCGCGGCGCAAATACGTACGATTTGCTGGTGTTACGGGGATAATTTCTTCTTCCTATGATGTTTTCGCAAATGCGCAGCGGATTGTCAAAGTAAAAGAAGCAAAATCAGAACAACGTACCGTCACGAAAAGTCTGCATCCCATTTTTGGTTATGAATCGCTGGCAGATAACCCCCGGCAGGGAGCGGCCTAAGTCGCAGAATGCGCCGTTTTTGCGCGCTTGGCGATTCAGCGGCCTAATGCGACTTTGATAAGGTAAATTTCTGCGTTCGGCGTACGATTTGCCGACAGCGGGTGCATTAATAGGCGACAACTATCATACAAATCGTTAACAACGTCGCCCGGCGCTTTTTTTACTGCGTCATTTTCCCTACAATCGGCTTCATTGTCCGCCATTGTGGAATAAAGAGGTTATTCATGGGCACGGCTAAACATAGCAAATTACTGATTCTGGGCTCCGGCCCGGCCGGTTACACCGCCGCCGTTTACGCGGCGCGCGCCAACCTGAGCCCGGTGCTGATCACCGGTATGGAACAAGGCGGCCAGCTGACCACCACCACTGAAGTGGAAAACTGGCCGGGCGACGCCGAAGGCCTGACCGGTCCGGCGCTGATGGAGCGCATGCGCGAGCATGCGGAGAAGTTCCAGACCGAAATCGTCTTCGATCACATCAACAGCGTCGATCTGCAGCAGCGTCCGTTCCGCCTGTTCGGCGACAGCGGCGAATACAGCTGCGACGCGCTGATCATCGCGACCGGCGCCTCCGCCCGCTATCTTGGCCTGCCTTCCGAAGAGGCCTTCAAGGGCAAAGGCGTTTCCGCCTGTGCGACCTGCGACGGCTTCTTCTACCGCAACCAGAAAGTCGCAGTGGTCGGCGGCGGCAACACCGCCGTTGAAGAAGCGCTGTACCTGTCCAACATCGCCGCCGAGGTTCACCTGATCCACCGCCGCGACAGCTTCCGCTCGGAGAAGATCCTGATCGACCGGCTGATGGAAAAAGTGAAAAGCGGCAACATCGTGCTGCACACCGACCATACGCTGGACGAAGTGCTGGGCGATGAAATGGGCGTGACCGGCGTGCGTATCCGCAGCACCAAAGCGGAAAACGAAACCCGTGAACTGGAACTGGCCGGCGTGTTCATCGCCATCGGCCACAGCCCGAACACCGGCATCTTCGGCGGCCAGCTGGAGCTGGAAAACGGCTACATCAAGGTGCAGTCCGGCATTCACGGCAATGCGACCCAAACCACCATCCCCGGCGTGTTCGCCGCGGGCGACGTGATGGATCACATCTACCGCCAGGCGATCACCTCCGCCGGCACCGGCTGTATGGCGGCGCTGGACGCGGAGCGTTACCTGGACGGCATCGCCGGCGCAGAAGTCTGCTAAAACGTTCTCTTCATCAGCAAAAAGCGGCTCTCGAGCCGCTTTTTTTGTTTCCCCCCTCCGCACTCCCCTTCTCGCGTCTGTTATAGCCACATTTGGCCGCTTTATTATTTTCAGTCTGCCGGGTGACGAGGTAACATGGGGCCTCGCTTGTTTGTCGCCGATTGCGCCAAACACTATTATTTAACAGTACGTTAACCCAGCCCGTAACAAACGGGCGCCGGCGACGCAGACGCATATCTGATGAAAAAAACCAGACAGCAACAGTTAACCCGTTGGCTTAAAACCCAGAGTTCGTTAGCGCAGCGTTGGTTGCGCCTTTCCATGCTGTTAGGGCTGTTCAGCGGCCTGCTGATCGTGGCGCAGGCGTGGCTGTTGGCCAGCCTGCTGCACGCCCTGATCATCGAGCATACCCCGCGCGAACAGCTGATCCCTTCGTTTATCTGGCTGGCCGCCGCGTTCGCGCTGCGGGCGCTGTTGAGCTGGCTGCGGGAACGAGTCGGTTTCCGGTGTGGCCAGGTGATCCGCCAGCGCATGCGCCAACAGGTGCTGGATAAGCTGCAGCAGCTCGGGCCTGCCTGGATCCAGGGCAAACCGGCGGGCAGTTGGGCCAGCATCATCGTCGAGCAGATCGAGGATATGCAGGACTATTACTCGCGCTATCTGCCGCAGATGTATCTGGCGGTCTTCATCCCGCTGCTGATCCTGATCGCCGTCTTCCCGATCAATTGGGCCGCAGGCATCATTCTGCTGGCGACCGCGCCGCTGATCCCGCTGTTCATGGTGCTGGTCGGCATGGGGGCCGCCGACGCCAACCGCCGCAACTTCGTGGCGCTGGCGCGATTGAGCGGCAACTTCCTCGACCGCCTGCGCGGCCTGGACACCCTGCGGCTGTTCGACCGCGCGCAGGCCGAAACCGCGCAAATCGCCAAATCTTCCGAAGACTTCCGCAGCCGCACCATGGAAGTGCTGCGCATGGCCTTCCTCTCTTCCGGCGTGCTGGAGTTCTTCGCTTCGATCTCCATCGCCGTGGTGGCGGTGTACTTCGGCTTTTCCTACCTCGGCGAACTCAATTTCGGCAGCTACGGCCTCGGCGTAACGCTGTTTTCCGGTTTTCTGGTGTTGATTCTGGCGCCGGAGTTTTTCCAACCGCTGCGCGATCTCGGCACCTTCTACCATGCCAAGGCGCAGGCGGTCGGCGCGGCGGAAGCGCTGGAAACCTTCCTCAGCGCCGAAGGCGAGCAGATGGGCAACGGCACGCGGCAACTGCCCGCCGATCAACCGCTGACGCTGCAGGCGAACGCGTTGGAAATCCTGTCGCCGAACGGCGTGCTGCTGGCCGGGCCGCTGAATTTCACCCTGCAACCGCAGCAGCGCGTGGCGCTGGTCGGGCTGAGCGGCGCCGGCAAAAGTTCACTGCTCAATCTGTTGCTCGGCTTCCTGCCCTATCGCGGATCGCTGACCGTCAACGGCGTCGAGCTGCGTGACCTGTCCGCCGAAACCTGGCGCCAACAGCTGAGCTGGGTCGGTCAGAACCCGCACCTGCCGGCGCAAACCCTGCGCGCCAATATCCTGCTGGGCTGCCCGCAGGCCGACGAAGCGCAGCTGCAGCAGGCGGTGGAACACGCCTACGTCAGCGAACTGCTCCCTTATCTGCCGCAGGGGCTCGACACCGAAGTGGGCGACAACGCCGCCCGCCTGTCGGTCGGCCAGGCGCAGCGCGTGGCGGTCGCCCGGGCGCTGATCGGCCCGCGCCGCCTGCTGCTGCTGGATGAACCGGCCGCCAGCCTCGATGCCCACAGCGAGCAGCGGGTGATGCAGGCGTTGAACGCCGCTTCGCATCAGCAAACCACCCTGCTGGTGACGCACCAGTTGGAAGACACCGAAGACTACGATCAGATTTGGGTGATGGATAACGGGCGCATCGTGCAACAGGGCAATTACGCCACCCTCAGCGCCCAGCCGGGCCTGTTCGCCACTCTGATCGCCCATCGCCGCGGGGAGCTTTAATCATGCGCGTTTTGCTGCCGTTTTTGGCGTTGTACCGCCGCCATAGCCTGCTGATTAGCCTCGGCATCCTCTTGGCGATCGTCACTCTGCTGGCCAGCATCGGCCTGCTGGCGCTCTCCGGCTGGTTCCTGGCCGCCTCGTCGCTGGCCGGACTGGCGGGCCTGCTGACCTTTAACTACATGCTGCCGGCCGCCGGCGTGCGCGGCGCGGCGATCTTCCGCACCGCCGGGCGCTACGCTGAGCGAGTCGTCAGCCACGACGCCACCTTCCGCGTGCTATCGCATCTGCGGGTGTTCACCTTCAGCAAGATCCTGCCGCTGACGCCGGGCGGCATCGCCCGTTTCCGTCAGGCCGAGCTGCTCAACCGCCTGGTGGCGGACGTGGACACGCTGGATCATCTTTATCTGCGGGTGATCTCGCCGCTGATCAGCGCAGCGGTGGTGATCCTGGTGGTCACCTACGGCCTGAGCTGGCTGGATCCTGCACTCGCCCTGACGCTGGGCGGCATCCTGTTGCTGCTGTTGCTGCTGGTGCCGCCGGTGTTTTATCGCGCCGGCAAGCCGATCGGCGGCCAGCTTACCGCGCTGCGCGGCCAATACCGCACCGACCTGACCGCCTGGCTGCAGGGGCAGGCGGAATTGGTGGTGTTCGGCGCCGTCAACGACTTCCGCCAGACGCTGAACGCCACCGAACAGCGGTGGCAACGCCGCCAGTGGCAGCAGGCCTCGCTGAGCGGCATGGCGCAGGCGCTGATGATCCTCGCCAGCGGGCTGACGGTAACGCTGCTACTGTGGCTGACCGCCGCCGGCATCGCCGGCGATACCCAGCCCGGCGCGCTGATCGCGCTATTTGTCTTCGCCGCGCTGGCGTCGTTCGAAGCGCTGATGCCGGTCGCCGGCGCCTTCCAGCACCTCGGCCAGGTCATTGCCTCCGCCACGCGGGTCAAGCAGATCATCGATCGTCAGCCGGAGGTCACCTTCCCGGCCGCCGGCCCGGCCGCCGCCGATCGGGCTCATCTTAGCCTGCAGCAGCTGAGCTTCACCTACCCCGACCAACCGCAGCCGGTGCTGCGCGACGTCACGCTCGAGGTCGCGGCCGGCGAACACATCGCTTTGCTCGGCCGCACCGGCTGCGGCAAGTCCACCCTGCTGCAGTTGCTGACCCGCGCCTGGCGCACCGACGGCGGAAAAATTCTGCTCAACGGCGAACCGCTGGAGGATTATGATGAAGCCACGCTGCGTCGGATGACCACGGTCGTCAGCCAGCGGGTGCATATCTTCAGCGATACGCTGCGGGAAAACCTGCGGCTGGCCGCGCCGGATGCCGACGACGCTCGCCTGAGCGAGGTGCTGCGGCAGGTGGGGCTGGATAAATTGCTGGACAGCGACGGCGGGCTGAACGCCTGGCTGGGCGAAGGCGGCCGGCAGCTGTCCGGCGGCGAACAGCGCCGCCTGGGCATCGCCCGCGCGCTGCTGCACCCGGCCCCGCTGCTGCTGCTCGACGAACCGACTGAAGGGCTGGACGCCGAAACCGAGCAGCAGATCCTGGCGCTGCTGCGCCGGCATTGTCAGGGTAAGACGCTGATCCTGGTGACGCACCGTCTGTACGGCCTGGAGCATCTCGACCGCATTTGCGTAATGGACGACGGCCGGATTGTCGAACAGGGCGATCACGCCACCCTGATGCGCCGGCAGGGCCGCTATGCCCGCTTTCGCAACCGTATCAGCAACCTGGCGCCGTAATCGGCCCGTAGAGGACGCAGAGACCCCGTATGCGCATCGTGAAGCTTTCCCCACAGTCGCTGGCGTTCCCCTCGCCTGAAAGCGCCCTGCGCGACCCTAACGGCCTGCTGGCTATCGGCGGCGACCTGACGGCGCCGCGGCTGCTGGCGGCCTACGAGCGCGGCATCTTCCCCTGGTATTCGCCGGGGGAAGCCATCCTGTGGTGGTCGCCCGATCCGCGTGCGGTGCTGTTCCCGACAGAGTTTCATCTCAACCGCAGCCTGAAACGCTTTTTGCGCCACGATCCGTTTCGCATCACGCTCAATCACGACTTCGCCGCGGTGATCGCCGCCTGCGCCCACCGGCCGGATGAAGGCACCTGGATCGGCCCGGAGGTGCAGCGCGCCTATCAGCATCTGCACCGCCTCGGCTACGCGCACTCGGTGGAGGTATGGCAGGATAATCAACTGGTCGGCGGCATGTATGGCGTGGCGCAGGGCGCGTTGTTCTGCGGCGAATCGATGTTCAGCCGCGTCACCAACGCCTCAAAATGCGCATTGATGGCCTTTTGCCGCCATTTTGCCGCTTATGGCGGGGAATTGATTGACTGCCAGGTGCTGAACGCTCACACTGCCCGCCTTGGCGCGCGTGAAATTCCGCGCCGTCAATTTTTGCAGCAGCTCAGCACCCTTCAACGGCGGCCTTTGGCGCCGGCGTGCTGGGAGCCGCAAGTCATATCCCCACAGCCGGCTGAACCGCCCTCTCCAGTAAACTAATTGGTGGAAACGGTGCAATGTTCACCGACACATCTTTACATAATGGGGGTTTTTCGGCATTATCTTGCCGGTTAAAAACTAAGGTAGTTAGACCTAGAGGATTCGATGGCCAAAGAAGACAATATTGAAATGCAGGGCACCGTTCTTGATACGCTGCCGAACACCATGTTCCGCGTTGAATTGGAAAACGGGCACGTGGTAACCGCACACATCTCCGGTAAAATGCGTAAAAACTATATCCGCATCCTGACGGGCGACAAAGTCACTGTAGAGCTGACCCCGTACGACCTGAGCAAAGGCCGCATTGTCTTCCGTAGCCGTTAATCGGCTCACCGCGCGCCACACGTTGGCGGCATCGAGGATGTAATCCCTCGGGAGCCCTTTCCGTTTACCCCCGCAGCGACGTTACACAACGGGTTGCAGGTGCGCAGGTAAACTGAGAGGGCTCACTCGTTTCTGTTGTACGGTGAATCTCACCCATAAAAAAAGCGATGCCGAAGCATCGCTTTTTCTTTGCCTGAAGGCGGCCTTAGTGCACCGCGCCCTCGTCCGCCTTGCGCTTGGCGGCGCTGAGGAAGTGGTAGGTCAGCTGTTTCTTGTCCTTGTCCAGCTCGACCTTCACGGAGCCGCCGTCCACCAGCGAGCCGAACAGCAGTTCGTTGGCCAACGGTTTCTTCAGGTTCTCCTGCATGACGCGCGCCATCGGACGAGCGCCCATCGCGCGGTCGTAGCCCTTCACCGACAGCCAGTCGCGCGCTTCGTCGCTCACTTCCAGCGAGACGCCCTTCGCATCCAGCTGCGCCTGCAGTTCGACAATAAACTTGTCGACCACCTGCTGGATCACCTCGGTAGACAGATGGTTGAACCAGATGATGTTGTCCAGACGGTTGCGGAACTCCGGCGTAAACACCTTCTTGATCTCTTCCATCGCGTCGGTGCTGTTGTCCTGCTGCACCAGGCCGATCGATTTGCGTTCGGTTTCCCGCACCCCGGCGTTGGTGGTCATCACCAGGATCACGTTGCGGAAGTCCGCCTTGCGGCCGTTGTTGTCGGTCAGCGTGCCGTTGTCCATCACCTGCAGCAGCAGGTTGAACACGTCCGGGTGCGCCTTCTCGATCTCATCGAGCAGCACCACCGCATGCGGATGCTTGATCACCGCATCGGTCAGCAGCCCGCCCTGATCGTAACCGACATAGCCCGGAGGCGCACCAATCAGACGGCTGACGGTATGCCGCTCCATGTACTCGGACATGTCGAAACGCAGCAGCTCGATATCCATCGCCTTGGCCAACTGTACGGTGACCTCGGTTTTCCCGACCCCGGTCGGCCCGGCGAACAGGAAGGAACCGACCGGCTTGCGCTCGTGGCCCAGGCCGGCGCGGCTCATCTTGATCGCTTCGGTCAGCGCTTCGATCGCCTGATCCTGGCCGAACACCAGCATCTTCAGGCGATCGCCCAGGTTTCTCAGCACGTCGCGATCGCTGGCCGACACGGTTTTCTCCGGGATACGAGCGATGCGCGCCACCACGGATTCGATATCGGCCACGTTGACGGTTTTCTTGCGCTTGCTGGCCGGCATCAACCGGCTGCGGGCGCCCGCCTCGTCGATCACGTCGATCGCCTTGTCCGGCAGATGACGATCGTTGATGTATTTCACCGACAGTTCCACCGCGGCGCGGATCGCCTTGGCGGTATAACGCACGTCGTGGTGCGCTTCATACTTGGTCTTCAGGCCGTTGATGATCTGAACGGTCTCTTCCGCCGTCGGCTCGGTGATGTCGATCTTCTGGAAACGGCGCGCCAGGGCGCGATCCTTTTCGAAGATGTTGCTGAACTCCTGGTAGGTGGTCGAGCCGATCACCCGGATCTTGCCGCTCGACAGCAGCGGTTTGATCAGGTTGGCGGCATCCACCTGCCCACCGGAAGCCGCGCCGGCGCCGATGATGGTGTGAATTTCATCGATGAACAGAATGCTGTTCTGATCCTGCTCCAGCTGCTTGAGCAGCGCCTTGAAGCGCTTCTCGAAGTCGCCGCGGTATTTGGTGCCGGCCAGCAGTGAACCGATATCCAGCGAATACAGCGTGCAGTCCGCCATCACTTCCGGCACGTCGCCCTGCACGATACGCCAGGCCAGCCCTTCGGCGATGGCGGTCTTGCCGACGCCGGATTCGCCGACCAGCAGCGGGTTGTTTTTACGACGGCGGCACAGCACCTGAATCGCGCGCTCCAGCTCACGATCGCGGCCGATCAACGGATCGATGCCGCCCACACGGGCCAACTGATTGAGGTTGGTGGTGAAGTTTTCCATACGGTCTTCCCCTCCGGACTGCTCTTCGTTCACCGGGTTTTCCGCATTCGGCGCTTGGCCCGGCTCGTCTTTACGCGTGCCATGTGAAATGAAGTTCACCACGTCGAGACGGCTGACGTCGTGTTTGCGCAACAGATAGGCCGCCTGCGACTCCTGCTCGCTGAAGATGGCCACCAACACGTTGGCGCCGGACACTTCGCTGCGGCCGGAAGATTGCACATGGAAGACCGCGCGCTGCAGCACGCGCTGGAAGCTGAGCGTCGGCTGAGTGTCGCGCTCTTCTTCGCCGGCGGGCAGCGTCGGTGTGGTTTGTTCGATGAAGGCTTCCAGCTCCTGGCGCAACGCGGCCAGATCCACCGTACATGCCTCAAGCGCTTCTCGCGCGGCAGGGTTGCTCAGCAACGCCAGCAACAGGTGCTCCACGGTCATAAACTCGTGTCTGTGCTCACGCGCCCTGGCGAAAGCCATGTTGAGACTGAGTTCCAGTTCTTGATTGAGCATAAGCACCTCCCCAATAGATTGCCTTATTCAGGCTTTTTCCAGCGTACAAAGCAACGGATGCTCGTTCTCCCTTGCGTACCGGTTCACATGGACGACTTTGGTTTCCGCCACCTCGGCGGTAAAAACACCACAGATCGCCTTGCCTTGATAGTGGACCGTGAGCATCAGTTGCGTTGCGCGTTCAATATCATAAGAAAAGAACTTTTGCAGAACGTCAATCACAAATTCCATCGGTGTGTAATCGTCGTTGTTAAGTATAACTTTATACATAGACGGCGGTTTTACCGCATCGATTTGTTTTTCTTCGGCCAAGTGTTCAAAGTTTAGCCAGTCGTTGTTATTGCCCATCGCTGCTCATCTTCTCTGCTCTGCCCTCAGATATGGGGGCAGGTTTCGGTTATTCAAAGTGGGGATAGTTACTATTTTATCATCTTCGGCTTCGTCCCGCCGCACTGTAACGTGCGCAAAAAAACGGGCCAATTGTGACTGAATCGTGGCAATAGCGTTACCTGCTTCAAACTTTGGTGAACTGCTCCCCGCCGACAAAAGCCGATCCCTTGACGCCCCGATCATTTGCTCTAGAGTGTAAATTCGTGGCTGGTGGTCTTTTAACCACCCCTTGTCCACCCTGCTACCCGCCCACGGCGGGTGCGAAATCAGTTATTCATCTCACTTAAAATAGCGTTGCGAGGGATGTAAAAGCATGGAGACGGGTACTGTTAAATGGTTTAACAACGCCAAAGGTTTTGGCTTCATCTGCCCAGCCGGCGGCGGCGAAGATATTTTCGCGCATTATTCCACCATCAAGATGGATGGTTACAGAACGTTGAAGGCGGGCCAGCAGGTCAGCTTCGACGTGCATCAAGGGCCGAAAGGGAACCATGCCAGTCTTATTGTGCCGGTGGAAAGCGAGGCGCTGTCCTAAACGCTTCCGGCAAAGTCGCGCTGCACTGAGCGTGACTGCGATAAAAATGCCAGCCGCCGTGTGACTGGCATTTTTTATGCCTGTTACCTACTCGCGCGCCAGCGCATCGATCGGATTCAGCCGCGCGGCATTGCGCGCCGGCAGATAGCCGAACACCACGCCGATGCCGGTGGAACAGAGGAACGCACTCAGCAACGCCGCCGGCGGGAAGCTGATCTGCCAGCCCGGCAATACCAGCTGCACCGCCAGGCCGATGGCGAACGACAGCGTAATCCCCAGCGCCCCCCCCACCAGGCAGACCAGAACCGCTTCGATCAGGAACTGCTGCAACACGTCGCCGGAACGGGCGCCCACCGCCATGCGGATGCCGATCTCGCGCGTGCGTTCGGTCACCGACACCAGCATGATATTCATCACGCCGATGCCGCCGACCACCAGCGAAATCACCGCCACCAGCGTCAGGAACAGCTGCAGCGTGCGGGTGGTTTTCTCGGCGGTTTGCACCAGGCTGTCCATGTTATAGGTGAAGAAGTCCTTCTTGCCGTGGCGCAGCGTCAACAAGCGCGACAGCTGCTGTTCCGCTTCCTTGCTGTCGTAGCCGTCGCGGATGCGCACGGTGATCGAGTCAAAATAATTGTTGCCCATCAATCGGTTGGCCATGGTGCTGTAAGGCACCCACACGTTCAGCGTCTTGCTGCTGCCGAACATCGACTGCTTCTCCCTGGCCACGCCGACCACCGTCGCCGGCATGTTGCCTACCAGGATCACCTCGCCCACCACGTTCTTCTGGTGCGGGAACAGCCGCCGCTGGGTATTGGCGTCGATCACCACCGTCTGCGCCTGCGACTGCACCTGCATCGAGTCGATGCCGACGCCCTGGGTAAAGCTCATGCCGTACACGCGGAAGAACTGCTCGCTGACGCCGTTGACGTTAGCCGCCGCGTCGACGTTGCCCAAGCGCAGCCGCATGCTGCTGCTGATGCTCGGCGACAGCGCGCTGATGTACGGCTGTTCGCGCAGCGCATCGAGATCGCCGTATTTCAACGATTGCCGGTAGGTCGGATCGTCATCGCCGAAGTCCTTGCCGGGATAGATATCGACGGTGTTGGTGCCGATAGATTTAATGTCCGCCAGCACCATCTGCTTGGCGGCGCCGCCGATCACCAGGATCGACACCACCGAGGCGATGCCGATAATGATGCCGAGCATGGTCAGCGCGGTGCGCATCTTGTTGGCCGCCATCGCGCGCCAGGCCATCACCAGCGCCTCGCGGAAACGGCCGCCCATCTGCCGCCAGGAAGGTGCCG
The DNA here is from genome assembly GCF_030954545.1 of Serratia sp. MF1(2023). Taxonomy (NCBI): domain Bacteria; kingdom Pseudomonadati; phylum Pseudomonadota; class Gammaproteobacteria; order Enterobacterales; family Yersiniaceae; genus Serratia; species Serratia sp. MF1(2023). Next base: position 119,615 of record NZ_JAVHUX010000008.1, read on the forward strand.
CGGCGGCCAGCGCCAGCGGCTTGGCCTGCGCATTCTCCTGCGGTGCCGGGCGCGAATCGGCGATAATCTCGCCGTCGCGGATCTCGATGATCCGTTCCGCCTGGCGCGCCACCGCCGGATCGTGGGTCACCAGGATCACCGTGTGGCCCTGGGCGCACAGCTGTTTGAGGATCGCCATCACCTCTTCGCCGGAGTGGCTGTCGAGCGCGCCGGTCGGTTCATCCGCCAGGATCACCTGCCCGCCGTTCATCAGCGCGCGGGCAATGCTGACGCGCTGCTGCTGGCCGCCGGAAAGCTGGCTCGGCCGGTAGTTGACGCGCTCCCCCAGCCCCAGACGCCGCAACAGCGCCTCCGCCCGCTCGCGCCGCGCCGCTTTGCCCAGCCCCGCGTACACCGCCGGCACTTCGACGTTGTGCGCTGCGCTCAGGTGCGGCAGCAGATGATAGCGCTGAAAGATAAAGCCGAAATGCTCGCGCCGCAGCTGCGCCAGCGCATCGTCGCTCAGCGTCGCCACATCCTGCCCGGCCACCCGATACACGCCGGCGCTCGGCTTGTCCAGACAGCCGAGAATGTTCATCAGCGTCGATTTGCCGGAGCCGGAGGCCCCCATGATCGCCACCATTTCACCGGCGTCGATGCTCAGGCTGATCCCCTTCAGCACCTCCACCGTCTGCTCGCCGGAACGGTAGCTGCGGCGGATGCCGCTCAGCTGCAACAGCGCCGCCATCAGCCGGCCTCCACGCCGCCGCGGCTGACGATCACCTCATCGCCCGCCTCGAGGCCGCTGAGGATCTGCACGTCGATATTGTTGCGCAGGCCGATGGCCACCTCGCGCTTCTCTTCCTTGCCCTGCTTCAGCACCGAGACGTGGTAGCGATTGTCGGCGATCTGATCGCCCAGCGCCGCCAGCGGGATCACCAGCGCCTGCTCGACGCCTGCCAGCTGAATATGCACCTGCGCCGTCATTTGCAAGCGCAGCAGCCTTTCCGGGTTGGGCACTTCGAAACGCGCATAATAGAAGATGGCGTTGTTGACCTTTTCCGGCGTCGGCTGAATGTCTTTCAGCACGCCGTCGAAGCGCCGGGTAGGATCGCCCAGCACCGTGAACCAGGCCTTCTGACCCGGCTTGAGGTTGATGACGTCGGCCTCCGACACCTGCGCCTTCACCAGCATGGTGCCGAGATCCGCCAGCGTCAGAATGTTCGGCGCCTGCTGCGCCGCGATCACCGTCTGGCCCTGCAGCGTGGTGATCTGCACCACGTCGCCATCCATCGGCGCCTCGATGCGGGTATAGGCCAGGTTGATCTTGGCGGTATCCAGGCTGGCCTGGTTCCGCGCGATCTGCGCATTGATGGTGCCCACCTGCGCCTTCTTCACCGCCAGCTGCGTCGCCGCCTGATCCAGATCCTGGCGCGACACCGCCTGCAGCTTGGCCAGCGCCTGGTTGCGCTGCAGCGTGACCGCCGCCAGCTGCTGTTCGGCCTGCGCCTGCAGCAGTTGCGCATGCAGTTCACGCAGCGTCGCCTCGCCTTCGCGGATGCTGTTCTGCGCCTGTTGCGGATCGATAACGCCCAGCAACTGGCCTTTCTTCACCTTGTCGCCGATCTCGACATACAGCTTTTCCAACTGCCCGCTGACCTGCGCGCCGACGTCAACCTTGCGCACCGCGTCCAGCTGGCCGGTCGCCAACACGTTCTGCTGCAGATCGCGTTTGCTGGCTTTCACCGTTTTGAAATCGGTTGGCGCCGGATGGCGAAAGTGCCAAACGGCCGCCGCGGCAAGCGCCGCAATGACCGCCAGAACGAGTATCCAGCGGCGTTTATGTCCTGTAAACCCTGTCAAAATTGACCTGCCTGTGCTTGTGAATATCAACCGCCCATTGCGGCGGCGGAGCTAAATTAGCACGCACCGTAGGGAATAACTAAACCTTAGCTCAACACAATGTGGAGACACGCCTGGTTACAGTTCAGCATTGAACTCCCGTTTAGTGAAGCCTTGATGAAATAGCGCCATTCAATACAGCCAAGGATTTCATCATGTCACAGCTCAGCTACCCACTCGCCTCCGCCCGGCCGCTTAACGGCTGGCAACTGATGACGGCGCTGATCAATGGCGAAAAGGCGCCAAGCAACGCCTGGAAAAAGCCCGCGTTTCGCCTGAAGTTTCTCGGCCGTTCGCTGCTCAACTGGCGCACCACCAGCGGCCTGCTCAGCACCCTGGCCAGCAACCCGCTGCGGGAGGAGATCCTGAGCGCACAGCCGAACCTGCCGTGCAAACTGCATCGCCCCTACCTGGCGGCCAACATGAGCAAGATCGAATGCCTGTTCGCCCTGCGCGATCATTACGATCTTATCGCACAGCGCATGCCGCTGAAGATGCGCCTCGGCCACCTCGGCCCGCAGCCTTTCGTGCTGGCCCGCGCGATGGGCAAAAACGAAGCGCCGATCGCGCTGGAACTGGCGGCGATCGACAAGCTGAATAAGGAAGGGGAAGCCACGCTGCTGCTGCGCAACGCCAACGGCGTGATGCTGGCGGAGATCACCTTTGCGCTGATGCATTATCAGCAGCAGCCGACGCTGTTCATCGGCGGCCTGCAGGGCGCAAACCATGAGGTGCCGCACGCCGAGATCCAGCACACCACCAAAGAGTGCCACGGCCTGTTCCCCAAACGGCTGGTGCTGGAAGGCATCTGCACGCTGGCGCGGCACCTCGGCATCCGCCAGATCGTGGCGGTCGGCAACGCCACCCATATCTATCAAAACTGGCGTTACCAGAGTAAGAAGAAGGACCAACTGCACGCCGATTACGATCAGTTCTGGCTGTCGATGGGCGCCAAACCGCTCGACAGCGGCTATTTCCTGCTGCCCGCGCGCATCGCCCGCAAGCCGCTCGAAGAGGTTGCCAGCAAGAAGCGCGCCGAGTATCGCCGCCGCTATCAGCTGCTGGACGAGCTGGAACAGGGATTGGCGGCGCATTTCTGCGCCCGATAACGCCCAGCGGGCCGTCAGTCCGCCCGGCCGCGCGCCAGCCAGATCACCCGTGAGAACATTTTCTTCAGCAGCGGCGGCACCGAGTCCGTGCCCCATTCGCCGGCCTGCATCGCGACCTCGATCGCCAGATCCGGCTTCGACGAGTGGTGGACCGCTTTCAGGATCACCTTGCGCACCGGCATTTGCGCGTTGATCGGCACCGACGCCATCCGGTGATAGACCGGGCCGAACCCTTCGCGGAACATGAAGTGTTCCATGTCCGGCGCCGGCAGCGCGGTCAGCCGATCGCGTTCGTTGTCTTCATGATTGTCCAGCAGGCTGCGCACGGTATTGGCGTACTTTTTGCCCGCCTCGTCGCCGTCCACCAGCGCATGCCACTCGATGCCCATGCGGCGGGCGAAGCGCAGCAGCGGCTTCAGGCCGCACTGGGCGAACTCGATGACCCGCACCCCTTCCGCCTCGAAATGGTAGCCGCACTGCCGCGCCAGCTCGTTCAGCAGCCACACTTCGGTCTCGCCCTCCACCAGCAGCCAGCAGCGGGCGAACAGCGACGACGGCCGGTTGAAACGGATGTGAAACGCGATACGCCGCCCGTCTTCGGCGCTCAGCCCGCGCGGCCCGAGACGGTAGGTCGCGACCCGCCCCGACTCGCGCACCAGCCGGCAGACGTGCTCCACCGGCACCAGCGACACCAGTTCGCTGGAGTTGGTGGTGGTGATGCGCTGCAGCGGCAGCTGATTGAGCAGCCCCCAGGCCACCGACAGCATAATCGGGTGCAGGCGAGTTTCCGGGTCTTCCACCAGCAGCAGCGGCCGTGCATGCGCATCCAGCTTGACGTCGCCCTTGGCCTGCAGCAGGGTGGAAAACATCCCCAGCAGGATCAGGCGCATGCTGCGGCTGTTCGGCTCGGCCACCATACGGTTGATGCCGTCCAGCGCACGCCAGGCATCCTGCTCCGGTTCGCCGCCGCGGCGGCGCGGCCGCGTCACCTGCGAACTTTGCTCAGCGAAGTAGTGCTCCAGCAGTTGCTGCATGGCCGCCAGCCCCTGACGCAGTTCGCCGTTGGTCAGCTTCTGCGGATTGCGCACCAGCTCGCGCGTCAGCTGATCCAACTGCTGCGCCAGCGCCTGGGTATCGGGTTTGCGTTCATCGCCGAGGCTGCTGGGGCGCAGGCGACGAATAAAGCGCGCGTCGCGCAGGCGCAATACCGGATGAATGCGGATGATGGCGTGGGCCAGCTGTTCGATATGGTGCAGTTGAAAGGCGTTGCCGTCGGCGTCGAGAAAACCGCGCCAGGTGCACACCGTGCCGTCGTCGGCCAGCTCGCCTTCGCAGCGGTAATGAATGCGGCTCAGGCCATCCTCGCCCTTGACCCACAGTGGCGTCAGGTGGCGATAGCGCGGCAGGTGCGCATGGCCGATGTCTTTTTCGCAGAAGGTGAACACCACCTGCAGGTGGCGCTCTTTGGCCGCCTCTTCTCCGGGCGGGAAATGGAAGTCGTGCGCCTCAAACCGATACAGCTTCTGCTCCGGCGCCAGCAGCAGCGTCAGCGCATCCAGCAGGCTGGATTTACCCCAGGCGTTTTCGCCGAGCAACAGCGTGTTGTCGTCCAGCATCAGGGACAGCCGGTTAATGCCGCGAAAACCTACAATTTCGATACGCTCCAAGAACATCCGCCGCCTCCCGTGCGCGCCGTCGCCTCGTCAATGAGGCAACCTTCACAGAGCATGGTCAAAAAACCCCTTGCAGGTCAAGCGGCCAACGTCAAATCTGCCGCTTTACTCCGGCCGGGCTTTTGGTTAGCGTGTGCTCCTCGCCGCCGTTCGGCGCGCGCCAAAACTCAAGGACACAAGCTGCACCATGTACTCAGGACTGTTGATTATTCTGTTACCGCTGATTGTCGGTTACCTCATTCCCTTACGCCATCGCCCGCTGCTGGTGCTGATCAACCGGCTGCTGAGCTGGATGGTGTACGTGATCCTGTTTTTCATGGGTATCAGCCTGGCGTTCATGGAAGATCTCAGCAGCAACCTGGTGCTGATCTTCCAATACAGCGCGGTGTTCTTCTTCTGCATTCTCTGCGCCAATCTGCTGTTGCTGGCGCTGCTGGAGCGGCGCATGCCGTGGCGCAGCAGCCATAAACAGGAAAAGCTGCCTTCGCGCGTGCACATGGCGCTGGAGTCGCTCAAGCTGTGCGGCGTGGTGCTCGGCGGCTTCCTGCTCGGCCTGACGCAGTGGCAATGGCTGCAGTTCGCCCATAAAGGCAGCGAATATGCGCTGATCTTCCTGCTGTTGCTGGTCGGTATTCAGCTGCGCAACAGCGGCATGACGCTGCGCCAGATCGTGCTCAACCGCCGCGGCACGCTGGTGGCGTTGGTGGTGACCGTCGCGTCGCTGGCCGGCGGCGCGCTGGCGGCGCAGCTGCTGGGGCTGCCGGTCAAGGCCGGGCTGGCGATGGCCTCCGGCTTCGGCTGGTACTCGCTGTCGGGCATTCTGATCACCGACGCCTACGGCCCGGTGATGGGCAGCGCCGCGTTCTTCAACGATCTGGCGCGCGAGCTGGTGGCGATCATGCTGATCCCGACGCTGGTGCGCCGCAGCCGCTCCACCGCCCTCGGCCTGTGCGGCGCTACCTCGATGGACTTCACCCTGCCGGTGCTGCAGCGCAGCGGCGGGCTGGACATGGTGCCCCCCGCCATCGTGCACGGCTTCCTGCTGAGCCTGCTGGCGCCGGTGCTGATCGCCCTGTTCTCCTGATCCTCTCCCCTGGGGGCCCGCCGGCCCCCAAAGCGTAATAATTCCCATCCGCACGGCAAAATTGCGCTAAATCAAACTTGCCCGCAGTAGTCGCACAAAAGCCTTTTGCAACCCCGATCGCCGATCTATGCTTTTAAACAAGCATTACAAATGCAACTTTAAAAATAAAAGGAAGCGACTATGTTCTGTGTGCAATGTGAACAAACCATCCGTACCCCGGCAGGCAACGGCTGCGCGTATGCTCAGGGCATGTGCGGCAAGACGGCGGAAACCTCCGATCTGCAGGATCTGCTGGTGGCGGCGCTACAGGGCCTCTCCGCCTGGGCGCTGCAGGCGCGTTCGCTGGGCATCGTCGATCACGAGATCGACAGCTTCGCCCCGCGCGCCTTCTTCTCCACCCTGACCAACGTCAACTTCGACTCCCAGCGCATCATCGGCTACGCGCGCGAAACCCTGCTGCTGCGCGATTCGCTGGCTGCCCGTTGCCGGCTGCTGGATGCCGGCGTGCGCGTCGATCACCCGATGGCGGCGCTGCAGCTGGCCGGTGACGATATGCCTGCGCTGCTGCAACAGGCGGCGCAGTTTGCCCTCAACGGCGACAAGGCCGAGGTCGGCGACGACGTCCACGGTTTGCGCATGCTGTGCCTGTACGGCCTGAAAGGCGCCGCGGCCTATATGGAACACGCGCACGTGCTCGGCCAGTTCGACGAGCAGCTCTATGCCGACTACCACGCCTTTATGGCCTGGCTCGGCACCCGACCGCGCGACATCGACACCCTGCTGAACAACGCCATGGGCATCGGCAAGATGAACTTCAACGTGATGGCGATCCTCGATCGCGGCGAAACCCAGGCCTACGGCGATCCACAGCCCAGCGCGGTCAACGTGCGCCCGGTGGCCGGGAAAGCCATTCTGATCTCCGGCCACGATCTGAAAGATCTGCGCATGCTGCTCGAACAAACCGAAGGGCAAAACGTCAACGTCTACACTCACGGTGAAATGCTGCCGGCGCACGGCTATCCGGAACTGAAAAAATTCAAGCATCTGGTGGGCAACTACGGCAGCGGCTGGCAGAACCAGCAGACGGAGTTCGCCAAATTCCCCGGCCCGATCGTGATGACCTCCAACTGCATCATCGATCCGAACGTCGGCAACTACGGCGATCGCATCTGGACCCGCAGCATCGTCGGCTGGCCGGGCGTCAACCATCTGGAGGGCGACGACTTCGGCGCCGTGATCCGCCAGGCGCAGGACATGAACGGCTTCCCTTACACCGAGATCGAGCACCTGATCACCGTCGGCTTCGGCCGCCAGACGCTGCTGAACGCCGCCGACACGGTGATCGATCTGGTGTCGCAGAAAAAACTGCGCCACGTCTTCCTGGTCGGCGGCTGCGACGGCAGTCGCGACGAGCGCAGCTACTTCACCGACTTCGCCCGCAGCGTGCCGCAAGACTGCCTGATCATGACGCTGGCCTGCGGCAAGTACCGTTTCAACAAGCTGGACTTCGGCACGCTGGAAGGGCTGCCGCGCCTGCTGGACGTCGGCCAGTGCAACGACGCCTATTCCGCCATTATGCTGGCGGTCAAGCTGGCGGACACGCTCGGCTGCAGCGTCAACGAGCTGCCGCTCAGCCTGGTGCTGTCGTGGTTTGAACAGAAGGCTATCGTCATTTTGTTGACGCTGCTGTCGCTGGGGGTGAAAAACATCGTCACCGGCCCGACCGCGCCGGGCTTCCTGACCGACAACCTGATGGCGATCCTCAACGAGAAATTCGGCCTGCGTCCGATCACCACCGTCGAGCAGGATATCAACGCGCTGCTCGCCTGATGCCATTACGTTATGGGGCCGCCTGCGCCGGCCCCTTTGCTTTTTGAGGTGCCCCGATGACTCAACCCACTCCGCTTTGCCCGAACCGCATGCAGGTACATTCCATCCAGCGCGAAACCGCCGACGTCTGGACGCTGAACCTGATATGCGACGTTTTCTACCCTTATCAGGCGGGCCAGTTTGCGCTGGTCAGCATCCGCAACAGCGAGGAGACGCTGCGCGCCTATACGCTCTCCTCCTCGCCCGGCCAGAGCCGCTTTCTCAGCATCAGCGTGCGCTGCCTGCCGGACGGCGTCGGATCGCGCTGGCTGACGCAAGAGGTCAAGCCCGGCAACACGCTGTGGCTGTCCGACGCGCAGGGCGAGTTCAGCTGCGAGCGCCACCCGGCCGATCGCTATCTGATGCTGGCCGCCGGCTGCGGCGTGACGCCGATCGTCTCGATGTGCCGCTGGCTGACCGCCAACCGTCCGGCCTGCGATATCGCCGTGATCTTTAACGTGCGCACCCCCGCCGACACGATTTTCGCCGATCAATGGCGCGCGCTGTGCGCCGCCCATCCGCAGCTGCGCCTGACGCTGATGGCCGAGCGGGATCTGCAACCCGGTTACCTCAGCGGCCGCATCGATGAACAGACGCTGCGGCAGGCGGCGCCGGATATCGCCGAACGCACGGTGATGACCTGCGGCCCTGCGCCCTACATGGACCACGTGGAGCAGCTGTGCCGTCGGCTCGGCGTGCCGGCCGAGCGTTTCCATAAAGAGCAGTTCCACACGCCGGCGGCGCAGGCCGATGCCACTGAAGGGCTGACGCTGCGCGCCGCCCGCCCGCTGCGCGAATTCCGCGTGCCGGTCGGCAGCACGCTGCTGGCGGCGATGGAGACCAATGCCCTGCCGGTCAACGCCGCCTGCCGTGCCGGGGTGTGCGGCTCGTGCAAAACCCGCATCCTCGAGGGCGACTACATCACCACCAGCACCATGACGCTGAGCGCGGAAGAAATAGCGCAAGGCTACGTGCTGGCCTGCAGTTGCCAGCTGCGGGGCGACGTCACGCTGGCGTGATCCCTTGGCCCCATCTCCGCGATGGGGCATTTATCGGCAAGTTCCCCCCTCCCCGCCCGGTTACACTTTCCCCCGTCCTACGCTCTTTACCCTTCCTGACCGCATCTCGTCCACCGCCGGTAAGCTATGCTTGCAGTTGTTCTGCTGCCGCTCACCGGATCGAGTACACATCGTTTTTTAAACCATGTTTGGGGGAACCATGAAGCAAACCGTAGCCACACTGATCGCCAAAACGCTGGATCAAGCCGGCGTAAAACGCATTTGGGGCGTGACCGGCGATTCGCTCAACGGCCTGAGCGACAGCCTGCACCGCATGAGCACCATCGAATGGCTGGGCACCCGCCATGAAGAGGTGGCCGCCTTCGCCGCCGGCGCCGAAGCCCAGCTCACCGGCCAGTTGGCGGTGTGCGCCGGTTCCTGCGGCCCCGGCAACCTGCACCTGATCAACGGCCTGTTCGACTGCCACCGCAACCATGTGCCGGTGCTGGCGATCGCCGCGCACATTCCTTCCAGCGAAATCGGCAGCGGCTACTTCCAGGAAACGCATCCGCAGGAGCTGTTCCGCGAATGCAGCCACTATTGCGAGCTGGTTTCCAACCCGGAACAGCTGCCGCGCGTGCTGGAGATCGCCATGCGCAAGGCGATCCTCAACCGCGGCGTCTCGGTGGTGGTCCTGCCGGGCGATGTGGCGCTGCGCATGGCACCGGAAGACGCGACCCTGACCTGGCATACCCCGGCTCTGCCGCTGGTGCAGCCGCCGATGAGCGAGCTGAACAAGCTGGCAGAGACGCTGAATCAGGCGAAAAACATCACCCTGATGTGCGGCAGCGGCTGCGCCGGCGCGCACGATGAGGTGGTCAAGCTGGCCGAGCTGCTGCAGGCGCCGGTGGTGCACGCGCTGCGCGGCAAAGAGCATATCGAATGGGATAACCCTTACAGCGTCGGCATGACCGGGCTGATCGGCTTCTCCTCCGGCTACCACGCAATGATGAACGCCGACACGCTGGTGCTGCTCGGCACCCAGTTCCCCTACCGCGCGTTCTACCCCACCAACGCCAACATCATTCAGATCGACATCAACCCCGGCAGCATCGGCGCGCACTGCCCGGTCAATATGGCGCTGGTGGGCGATATCCACACCACCCTCACCGCCCTGCTGCCGCAGCTGGAGCCCAAGCGCGACCGGGCGTTCCTCGACAAGGCGCTGGAGCATTACCGCAACGCGCGCAAGGATCTCGACGGGCTGGCGACCGCCAACGACGACCAGCCGATCCACCCGCAGTATCTGGCGCAGCAGCTCAGCCGGTACGCCAGCGACGACGCCATCTTCACCTGCGACGTCGGCACGCCGACGGTGTGGGCCGCCCGCTACGTGAAAATGAACGGCAAGCGCCGCCTGCTCGGTTCGTTCAACCACGGTTCGATGGCCAACGCCATGCCGCAGGCGATAGGCGCCCAGGCCACCGCGCCGGATAAACAGGTGATCGCCATGTGCGGCGACGGCGGCTTCACCATGCTGATGGGGGATTTCCTGTCGCTGGCGCAGCTCAAGCTGCCGGTGAAAATCGTGGTGTTCAACAACAGCGTGCTGGGGTTCGTGGCGATGGAGATGAAGGCCGGCGGCTACCTGACCGACGGCACCGATCTGCATAACCCGGACTTCGCGGCGATCGCCAACGCCGCCGGCATCAAGGGCATCCGCGTGGAAAAAGCCTCGGATCTGGACGGCGCGCTGCAGGAGATGTTGGCGCACCCCGGCCCGGCGCTGCTGGACGTGGTCACCGCCAAGCAAGAGCTGGCGATGCCGCCGCAGATCAAGTTCGAACAGGCGAAAGGTTTCAGCCTGTACATGCTGCGCGCCATCATCAACGGCCGCGGCGACGAAGTGGTCGAGCTGGCGAAAACCAACTGGCTGCGCTAAGCAAGCTGCCCCCCGGTGAAATAAGGGTATATGATGCCATGTACCCTTTTCCTCTCCCTTACATTCCAGGAACCCTATGCTTATCGATCTACGCAGCGACACCGTCACCCGCCCCAGCGCCGCCATGCGCCAGGCGATGGCTCAGGCAGAGGTCGGCGACGACGTCTACGGCGATGACCCGACGGTCAACGTGCTGGAGGCCGAGGCGGTGCGCCTGTCGGGCAAAGAGACGGCGCTGTTTTTGCCCAGCGGCACCCAGGCCAACCTGGTGGCGCTGCTGAGCCACTGCCAGCGCGGCGACGAGTATCTGGTCGGCCAACAGGCGCACAACTATAAATACGAGGCCGGCGGCGCAGCGGTGCTGGGCAGCATCCAGCCGCAGCCGATCGAGGCCGACGCGGACGGCACGCTGCCGCTGGACAAGCTCGCCGCCGCCATCAAACCCGACGATATCCACTTCGCCCGCACCCGGCTGCTGAGCCTGGAAAACACCATCGGCGGCCGAGTCCTGCCGCAGGCCTACCTGCAGCAGGCGTGGCAGTTTACCCGCGAGCGGCAGCTGGCGCTGCATATCGACGGCGCGCGCATCTTCAACGCCGCCGTGGCGCTGAACCTGCCGCTGAAAGAGATCGTGCAATACTGCGACACCTTCACCATTTGCCTGTCGAAAGGGCTGGGCGCGCCGGTCGGATCGCTGCTGTGCGGCAGCGAGGCCTTCATTCAGCGCGCGCTGCGCTGGCGCAAGATGACCGGCGGCGGGCTGCGTCAGGCCGGCATCCTGGCGGCGGCCGGCCTCTACGCGCTGGAGCATAACGTCGCGCGGCTGCGCGAAGACCATGACAACGCGGTCTGGCTGGAGCAACAGCTGCGGCAGATCGGCGTGGAGGTCGTCGAACCCGGCGCACAGACCAACGTGCTGTACCTGCGCCAACCGCCGGCGCTGGCGGCCAAATTCGGCCCGTGGATGCGCGAACGCGACGTGCTGATCAGCAGCGGCCCGCTGACGCGCATTCTGACCCACCTCGACGTCAGCCGTCAGGATCTGCAGCGGGTGGTCGAGCTGTGGCGGGAGTTCCTCCAGCAGCACGCCTGATTTCCCCTCCCCGGCGCGCCGGGGAGCCCTTCACCGCCCGCCGATGGCCTCGACAAAGCGGCGGGTGATCTGCTGCGGGCGCGTAATGGCGCCGCCCACCACCACAGCATGCGCCCCCAGCGCCAGGCAGCGCGCGGCCATCGCCGGCGTTTCGACATTGCCCTCGGCGATGACCGGCACCGGCACCGCCGCCAGCACCGCACGCAGAAAGCCGAAATCGCCCTCCGCCAGTCGGGCGCCCCGGCTTTCGGCGGTATAGCCGTGCAGCGTGGTGCCCACGCAGTCGAACCCCAACCTGGCAGCCTCTTGCGCTTCTTCCACGGTGGCGATGTCTGCCATCAGCAGCAGCCGGGGATACCTGGCGCGGATCGCGGCAACCAGCGCCGCCAGCTGCAGCTCCCCTGGCCGCCGGTGGCCGGTAGCGTCCAATGCAATCATCTGCGGCGCCGCAGTCATCAGCTCATCGATTTCACGCAGGGTCGGCGTGATATAGACATCGCTACCGGCATAATCGCGCTTGATAATGCCGATCACCGGCAGCGCCACCGTGCGCAGGATGGCTTTAACGTCTTCGACGCCGTTGGCGCGGATCGCCGCCGCACCGCCTTGCTCGGCCGCCAGCGCCATGCGCGCCATGATAAAATCGCTGTGCAGCGGCTCGTCGTCCAGCGCCTGGCAAGACACCACCAGCCGGCCCTTAATCTGCTGCAAAATGGAAAGCGTCATAAATCCAACAACTCCTCGACTTCGTTTTTAATAATGGTCACGTGCGGGCCATAGATCACCTGAACGCCGTTGCCGCGAACGATCACCGCCCGCGCGCCGCTGGCCTTCAGCCCGCTTTCGTCCAGCAACCGGCTCTGTTTTACCGTCACGCGCAGCCGCGTGGCGCAACAATCCAGTTCGACGATATTCTCTTTGCCGCCCAGCGCCGCCAGCACCTGCTGCGAGCGTTCGGTGCCGGTCGTCACCGCTTCCGGCGTGGTTTCCACCTCGCGCCCCGGCGTTTTGAAATTGAAGCGCAGGATCAGGAAACGGAACGTGAAGTAGTACAGGAAGAACCAGGGCACCCCGACCAGCAGCACATACATCCAGTGGGTTTTCGCTTCGCCCTGCAGCACGCCGAACAGCATGAAATCGATAAAACCGCCGGAGAACGTCTGGCCGATGGTGATATGCAGAATGTGCGCGATCGCGAACGCCAGGCCGTCGAACAGCGCGTGCACCACGTACAGCGCCGGCGCGATGAACAGGAACGAGAATTCGATAGGTTCGGTGATGCCGGTCAGGAAAGAGGTCAGCGCCGCCGACAGCAGCAGCCCGCCGACGCGTTTGCGGTTCTCCGGGCGCGCGCTTTGGTACATCGCCAGGCAGGCGCCGACCAGGCCGAACATCATGGTGATAAAGCGGCCGGACATGAAGCGCGCCGTGCCGATGTAGAACTGCTGCGTATTCGGGTCGGCCAACTGGGCGAAGAAAATGCGCTGCGTGCCTTCCACCAGCTGTCCGTTGATCACTTCGCTGCCGCCGAGCGCGGTAGTCCAGAACGGCAGGTAGAAGATGTGATGCAGGCCGAACGGCCCGAGCATGCGCAGCACGAAGCCGTAGATAAAGGTGCCGAGATAGCCGCTGGCGTCCACCAGCCCGCCCATGCCGAAGATCAGCCGTTGGAAAGGCGGCCACACCACGGTCATCAGGGCGCCGACCGCCATCGCCGCCAGCGAGCTGACGATCGGCACAAAGCGCGATCCGCCGAAAAAGCCCAGGAACGGCGGCAGCGCTATCTTGTTGTAGCGGCCGTGCAGATACCAGGTCACCAGACCGATGACCACCCCGCCGAACACCCCGGTCTCCAGCGTCTGGATCCCGAGAATCGTTCCCTGCCCCACCGCGCCGGCGTTCTGCGCGGCCAGCGTGCCGTTGATTTTCAACAGCGCATTGATGGTGGCGTTCATCACCAGGTAGGCGATCAGCGAGGCCAGCCCCGCCGTTCCCTTGTCGCTTTTGGCCAACCCCACCGCCACGCCGACCGCGAACAGGACCGCCAGGTTGGCGAACACGATGGCGCCGGCGCTGGCCATCACCGTAAATACGCTTTGCAGCCAGCCAACGTCGAGGAAGGGATAAGCCTCGACGGTATTGGGATTGGACAGCGCACCGCCGATCCCCAACAGCAGGCCGGCCGCCGGCAGCACGGCGATCGGCAGCATGAACGATTTGCCGAACAGCTGGGCTTTTTCGAACCAGCCGCCGGAGCGCGACAATTCTGGTGTTGACATAAATTTTTCCCCGCTATCATTTTTATGATGAAAATTTTTACCACATTAAAATTAATTTAATGAAAATTTTATTCATAACGATGATCGGCTTCACAATCCGTCGATTTCGCTGGCGAGCGGCGGCGTCTTTCCGCCACAATAGAAACGGGAATACTCAGAAAGGTAACGTGATGAATACAGGCAACTTGTTATTGCGGCTGCGGCAGGATTTGGCGGGGTACAGCCCCACGTTGCAAAAGCTCGGCAACTATCTTCTTGCGCAGCCCTCCCGCGCCGTTTACCTGACCATCACCGAACTGGCGCGTGAAAGCGCCACCAGCGAAGCCAGCGTCACGCGGCTGTGCCGCCATCTGGGCTGCAAAGGCTATACCGAATTTAAAATGGCGCTGGCCCTCAGCCTGCAACAAAGCCAGCCGGAGGCGACGACGCGGCAAAGCGCGACGGAAAATTTGGTGGAAGAGAGCGTTCAGGCGCTGCGGGATACCGGCGCACTGTTGGATCCGCAGGCGCTGCAACAGGCGGCGGACAGCCTGCAGCGTTGCGCTTCGGTGCAGATTTACGGCGTCGCCGCCAGCGCCATCATCGGCGATTTCCTGCACTACAAGCTGTTGCGCCTCGGCAAACCGGCGCAGCTGTTCAGCGACATGCACCGGGCGGCGATGAACGCCGCCTCGCTGAGTGAGCGGGATCTGCTGATCGTCATCTCCAGCTCCGGCTCCACCAAGGACGTGCTGCATGCGGTGGCATTGGCCAAAGGGCGCGGCGCACGCGTGATCGCCGTCAGCAACACCCAACGCAGCCCGCTGGCCAAGCTGGCGGATACGCTGCTGGTGGCGGCCAAACCGGAAGGGCCGCTGACCGCCGGCGCCCTGCCGGCCAAGGTCGGCGCCATGCTGCTGGTGGAGTTGATGATCGCCGAACTGGCTCGGCGCGATCCCGCCTACGCTCAGGCGATGCAGGCCACCGCCAGCGCCACCCTGCCGCTGCTGCTGTAATCAGAAGATCCAGCGGCCATAAATCCAGTACCACAGCCCCAGCACCGCCACCAGGTTGAGCGCCACGCTGAGGATGAACCAGGTTTTAAACGGCTGCTTCTGGGTTTTGTGGCGAAACAGCTGCTGTGCCGCCAGTGCGCCCAACCACCCGCCCAGCGCGCCGAACAGCAACAGCGTCGCCTCCGGCACCCGCCGCCACCCCTTGCGCGCCGCCAGCTTATCGCCGCCGTAGATCAGAAACGTCAGCAGGTTGGCCAGCAGCAACCACATCCACACCGGATGCAGCGAGAACAGGCTGGCGACCAGCGCCAGGCCCAGCAGGGCGTAACAAATCACATTGAGCTTCATGGCATCCGGTTTTTCGTTCGATAAAGGGCGCGTAGTGTGAACCTGCGCCACGATGGATGCAACCGGCTTATACCCATACAAAAAGTGCATTTAAACCCTGAATTTGGCATCCTGTCGTTCTGCCAATCCTCTACCGCACAAGGCGGCCCGATGACACCCCAACGCGTACTGGTTCTTGGAGCCAGCGGCTATATAGGCCAGAACCTGATCCCGCACCTGATCGAACAGGGGCACCAGATTACCGCCGCCGCGCGGCGCATCGAGTGGCTGCAGGAGCGGAACTGGCCGCAGGTCAACTGCCTGTATGCCGATCTGTACCGCCCGGAGACCCTGAGCGCGGCGCTGTGGGAGACAGATACGCTTTACTATCTGGTGCACGCTATGGGCGACGGCGACGATTTTATCGAGAAGGAGCGCCAGGCAGCGGAAAACCTGCGCGACGCGCTGCGCAATGCCGGCGTCAAACAGGTGATCTTCCTCGGCGCGCTGCAGCCGAACGACGACAGTTCGCCGCACCTGGCGGCCCGCCGCCTGACCGGCGAGATTTTGCGCCAGAGCGGCGTGCCGGTGACCGAACTGCGCGCCGGCATCATCGTCGGCCCCGGCTCGGCGGCGTTCGAAGTGATGCGCGACATGGTCTATAACCTGCCGGTGCTGACGCCGCCGCGCTGGGTGCGCTCGAAGTCGTCGCCGGTGGCGCTGGAGAACCTGCTGGTTTATCTGGCCGATCTGCTGGCGCACCCGGCGCAGGAGCACCGCATCTTCGACGTTGCCGGGCCGGAGTACCTCAGCTATCAGGATATGTTCCAACGCTTTATCGCCATCAGCGGCAAACGGCGCTGGCTGATCCCGATCCCTTTGCCGACGCGGCTGATTTCGGTGTGGTTCATCAGCCTGATCACCTCGGTGCCGACGCCGATCGCCCGCGCGCTGATCCAGGGGCTGAAGCACGATCTGCCCGCCGACGGCCGGCCGCTGCAGGCCC
This sequence comes from Serratia sp. MF1(2023), assembly GCF_030954545.1. NCBI lineage: Bacteria > Pseudomonadati > Pseudomonadota > Gammaproteobacteria > Enterobacterales > Yersiniaceae > Serratia > Serratia sp. MF1(2023). The sequence continues at coordinate 135,871 of NZ_JAVHUX010000008.1, forward strand.
TGATCCCGCAGCGGCTGCACACCTTTGATCAGGCGGTCGCCACCACGCTGCAGCGCGAACAGGAGGTGGTCGATTCCGCCGACTGGGGCTACGATCCGGCGGCGCGGGCCCGCTGGCGCCCCGGCTACGGTTACTATCCAAAACAGGCCGGTTGTTCGCTGGACACCGCCGCCACCCGCGAGTCCCTGTGGCAAACGGTGCAGCAGCTGGGGGGCGAAGAAGGCTATTTCTACGCCAATATTCTGTGGCGGATCCGCGCCCGCATGGACGACATGATCGGCAACGGCGTGGTCTATGGCCGCCCGGCGCGCGCGAGCCTGGCGCTGGGCGACGAGATCGACGGCTGGAAAGTCATCACGCTGAAACCGCTGCGGCAACTGGCGCTGCTGTTCGGCATGAAGGCGCCGGGGCTGGGGCGGCTGAGCTTCACCATTACCGATCACGGCGATCGCCGCACGCTGGACGTGCGCGCCTGGTGGCATCCGGCCGGCTTTAGCGGGCTGCTGTATTGGTTCGCCATGATGCCCGCGCATCTGTTCATTTTCCGCGGCATGGCGAAGCGCATCGCCGAACTTGCCGAGGGCCTGGACCGCCAACGGCGCTGAACGCCGTTCATTTGTCGATCAACCGCACAGTTTGCCGCTGTGCTTCGGGGCTTTCCGATTGCATAGCGCACGAAATCACGGAAGAATGGCATCTTATTTGCTGGGAGCGCCGCAAGCGCCCGCCGGTATTCCGATTTTGGGTGAGAATAGAGTCCGTTATGAAGGTATTGGTCACCGGTGCCACCAGTGGGTTAGGCCGTAACGCCGTCGAATATCTGCGCCGTCAGGGCATCAAAGTGCGCGCCACCGGCCGCAACCAGGCGATGGGCGGCCTGCTGGAAAAAATGGGCGCGGAGTTCATTCATGCCGATCTCACCAATCTGATCTCTTCGCAGGCCAAGGCGATGCTGACGGACGTCGACGTGCTGTGGCACTGCTCCAGCTTCACCTCGCCCTGGGGCACCGAAGAGGCCTTCGAACTGGCCAACGTCCGCGCCACCCGCCGCCTCGGCGAATGGGCGGCGGCCTACGGCGTGGCGCAGTTCATTCACATCTCTTCCCCGGCGATCTATTTCGATTACCACCATCACCGCAACGTGACCGAAGACTTTCGCCCGCAGCGCTACGCCAACGAGTTCGCGCGCAGCAAGGCCGCCGGCGAGCAGGTGATCCAGCAGCTGGCGCTGTCCAATCCGCAGACCCATTTCACCATTCTGCGCCCGCAGGGATTGTTCGGGCCGCACGACAAGGTGATGCTGCCGCGGCTGCTGCAGATGATCAAACGCTACGGCAACCTGCTGCTGCCGCGCGGCGGCGCGGCGATGGTGGACATGACCTACCTGGAGAATGCGGTGCACGCCATGTGGCTGGCGACGCTAAAAGAAGATACGCCGTCCGGCCGCGCCTACAACATCACCAACCAGCAGCCGCGCCCGCTTCGCACCGTGGTGCAGCAGTTGATCGACGATTTGGGCATGAAGTGCCATATCCGCTCCGTCCCCTATCCGATGCTCGACATGATGGCACGCGGCATGGAGCGCCTCGGCAGCAAAAGCGAAAAGGAGCCGGTGCTGACCCACTACGGCGTCGCCAAACTCAATTTCGACCTCACGCTCGATACCACCCGCGCACAGCAAGAGCTGGGCTATCAGCCGATCGTCTCGCTGGAAGAAGGCATCGCGCGCACCGCCCGCTGGCTGAAAGATCACGGCAAGCTGCACGGCCTGTAATCAACGCGCCGCGCCGTACTTCACCAGCAGCGCATCGACAATCGCTTCACTCTCCGCATCCGGTTCGCCGCGCACATCGTCGGGCCGGAAGTGCATCTGAAACGCCGCCAGCACATTGCGCTGCTGCCGCGCATTCCACGACGGGTCGATCGCGTAGCCGTAACGCGCCAGCTTTTCGAGCAGCGGCGCCATCGGTACCGGCGCATGGCGATCGCGCCCCGCCAGCAAACGCTGCACGTCGCGTTCGTCCGGCCAGGCGCCGATGCCGGCCTGGGCCAGCTGCCGCCAGGGGAACAGCGGGCCGGGATCCTGTTTACGCTGCGGCGCGATGTCGCTGTGCCCCACCACGTCCTGCGGCTGGATGCCATAGCGTTGGATGATGTCGCGGCTCAGCGGGATCAGCACGGCGATCTGCTCCGCCGTATAGGGCTGCCAGTGGGTGAACAGCATGCTGCGGGTGAAGCCCTTGTTGACGATTTCGATGCCGATCGAGGTGTCATTGAGGTTGCTGCGGCCGCGCCAGGCGCTGGCGCCGGCATGCCAGGCGCGCATCGCTTCCGGCACCAGGCGGAACACCGTCGGTTTACCGTGTTCGCGCTGCGGATGCGCCGGCAGCAGATAATGCGCGCTGACGTGTTCGTCGGTCAGCGTTTTCAGCGATGAGTGGAAGTCTTCCGCCGTGTAGTGCATCACCAGAAAGCGGATGCGTTGATCCGCGCCCTGCGCCTGATGCAGGGTTTCGAGCTGGTAAGCGCCGCGATCGACGAGCGTGTCCTGCTGCGGATTTTGGCATCCCGCCAGCAGCGCGGCGGCGATGATCCCTGGCCAAATTTTCACTTATCCTCCCTGTGATGTGATGACCTGATATAGCGTTAACGTTAATCAATAATCGCCACGGAAGCCACCGTCGGACAAAGTAAAACGCCCCGGACGCGCCAGGGCGTTGGGGAGTGGGATTAGCGGCTGGCTTTCACCGCGGTGCCGCTGACGGTCACCATCAGCATGCTGCCGTCTTTGCCAACGGTTTCATAATCGATATCGATGCCGACCACCGCGTTGGCGCCCAGCTCTTTCGCCTGATCTTCCAGCTCTTCGAACGCGATCAAGCGCGCCTTGCGCAGCTCTTTCTCATAAGCGCCCGAGCGGCCGCCGACGATATCGCGCACGCCGGCGAAGAAATCACGAAAAATGTTGGCGCCGAGGATCGCTTCGCCGGTCACGACGCCGCAGTATTCAGTGATGGTGAACCCTTCCAGGGTCGGGGTAGTTGAAAGCTGCATCAGAATTCCTTGTTTGATTAATTCAACGTATCTATGACCAGAGGATTGGCATTATGTTCGCTTAATCAATGGCACGCAGTACGAATGCAAGGCCAAAAAACGCATTTATACTGTAAGCTATCGGTCTTCATGGTAGAGACTTTCACATAAGGTAATAAGATGAAAACAAAAACGATTGCGGCTGTTTTACCCTTAGCGCTGTTGCTGAGTGCCTGTACCACGGTGGAGCCGGCATACAAGGATATCGGCACCCGCAGCGGCAGCTGTGTGGAAGGCGGCCCGGATACGGTCGCGCAAAAGTTCTATGACCTGCGCATCCAGCAGGGCGCCGGCCTGCCGGACAGCAACCGACTGGCGCAGCTGCAGCCTTACCTGAGCAAAGTGCTGTATCAGGATCTGGTCAGCGCCGCCCAGAACCCGGGCAAGCATCGGATCACCGGCGACTTGTTCTCCGGCAATGCGCAGGGACCAAGCAGCGCGTCCGTCGCCAGCGCCTCGACCATTCCTAACACCGATGCGAAAAACATCCCGCTGCGCGTCGACTTGAGCTACCAAAAAGACGCCAACAGCACCGTGAACTGGCAGGACGAAGTGCTGATGGTGCGCGAAGGCACCTGCTGGGTGGTTGATGATATTCGCTACCTGAATGTTCCAACGCATGCCACCAACGGCAGCGTGCGCCAGGTGTTGGAAAACCAGTAACCCGCGATCCCCAGGCCGACGCGGGTTTGCCGCGTCGGCCATCCCCGCCTGCCGCCTGCCGCTCAGATTTCGTCCAATAGAAAAAATTTCGCTACCGATCTCACAGCCTGCACCACAAATCCCCTCCCTCGGCTTGAGTCGCGGTATCTTGTGCTAATCTTTTACTGTCCCGCCGCACACTCATAAATTTTAACGCACAAAGATTGCATAAGTATTCTGTGGAAGTTAACATTTGCGGCATCAATGTCTATTCAATTCTGGCGCATGAGTATTCAACTTAACGGTATCAATTGCTATTACGGCGCTCACCAGGCGCTGTTTGACATCACGCTGGATTGTCCAGCCGGGGAAACCTTGGTGCTGCTTGGCCCAAGCGGCGCCGGGAAAAGTTCATTGCTGCGGGTGCTGAACCTGCTGGAAATGCCGCGTTCGGGCCAACTGCAGATCGCCGGCAACCAATTCGACTTCAAGCAGGCGCCTGGCGAGAAAGCCATTCGCGAACTGCGTCAAAATGTCGGCATGGTGTTCCAGCAATACAACCTGTGGCCTCACCTCACCGTGGTTCAGAACCTGATCGAAGCGCCTTGCCGCGTGCTGGGTCTGACCAAGGCTCAGGCGATGGAGCGCGCCGACAAGCTGCTCAAGCGCCTGCGCCTGACCGACTTCGCCGATCGCTTCCCGCTGCACCTTTCCGGCGGCCAGCAGCAGCGCGTGGCAATCGCCCGCGCCCTGATGATGGAACCGCAGGTGCTGCTGTTCGATGAACCGACCGCGGCGCTGGATCCGGAAATCACCGCTCAGATCGTCAGCATCATTCGCGAACTGGCCGGCACCGGCATCACGCAGGTGATCGTCACCCACGAAGTGGAAGTGGCGCGCAAGACCGCCAGCCGCGTGGTGTACATGGAAAACGGCCACGTGGTGGAGCAAGGCGACAGCAGCCACTTCACGCAGCCGCGGACCACCGAGTTTGCCAACTACTTATCACACTAACAATTAACTTGCTGTAATTTGGGGAGTTTGCGATGAAAAAACTAATAATCGCCGCCGTTCTGGCCGGCATCAGCGTTTCCGCCTCCGCAGCCGAAACCATCCGTTTCGCTACCGAAGCCTCCTATCCTCCATTTGAATTTATTGACGCCGGCAACAAGATTCAGGGTTTTGATGTCGATCTGGCCAACGCGCTGTGCAAAGAGATGCAGGCCGAGTGCACCTTCACCAACCAGGCGTTCGACAGCCTGATCCCAAGCCTTAAATTCAAGCGTTTCGATGCGGTGATGGCCGGCATGGACATTACGCCGGAACGTGAAAAGCAGGTGCTGTTCACCAAGCCGTACTACGATAATTCGGCGCTGTTCATCGTGCAGAAAGGCAAAATCGCCGACGTGGCGGCGCTGAAAGGCAAGAAAGTGGGTGTGCAAAACGGCACCACTCACCAGAAATACCTGACCGACAAGCACCCGGAAATCACCACCGTGCCTTACGACAGCTACCAGAACGCCATTTTGGATCTGAAGAACGGCCGCGTTGATGCGGTGTTCGGCGATACCGCGGTGGTTAACGAGTGGCTGAAGCAGAATGACGCGCTGGCGGCAGTGGGCGCCAAAGTCACGGATAAAGACTACTTCGGCACCGGCCTCGGCATCGCGGTACGCCAGAAGAACACCGAGCTGCAGGGCAAGTTCAACGCCGCTCTGGACAAGATCAAGCAGGATGGGACCTATGAAACCATCTACAAAAAATGGTTCCAGCAGTAATACGCCCCGATGAATGAATTTCAACCTTTAGCAAGCGCCGCCGGCATGACCGTCGGCCTTGCCGTTTGCGCCCTGATCCTCGGGCTGATTCTGGCGATGCTGTTCGCCGTATGGGAATCGTCCCGCTGGAAAGCGGTCAGCTGGCTCGGCACCGCCTGGGTGACCGTGCTGCGCGGCCTGCCGGAAATCCTGGTGGTGCTGTTTATCTATTTCGGTTCGTCGCAGCTGCTGCTGATGCTCTCCGACGGCTTTACCCTCAACCTCGGTCTGTTCCAGCTGCCGATTCAGCTGGCGATCGACAATTTCGAAGTCAGCCCGTTCCTGTGCGGGGTGATCGCTCTGGCCCTGCTCTATTCCGCCTACGCTTCGCAGACGCTGCGCGGCGCGCTGAAAGCGGTGCCACAGGGGCAGTGGGAGTCCGGCCAGGCGCTGGGGCTCGGCAAGGCGGCGATCTTCTTTCGCCTGATCATGCCGCAGATGTGGCGCCACGCCCTGCCCGGCCTCGGCAACCAGTGGCTGGTGCTGCTGAAAGACACCGCGCTGGTGTCGCTGATCAGCGTGAACGATCTGATGCTGCAAACCAAAAGCATCGCCACCCGCACCCAGGAGCCTTTTACCTGGTATGTGATCGCGGCGGCCATCTACCTGCTGGTGACGCTGTTCAGCCAATACGTCATCAAACGCATTGAGCTGCGCGCCACGCGCTTTGAGCGGGGGCCGGTCTGATGATTGAGTATTTGCCGGAAATCCTCAAAGGGTTGCACACCAGCCTGACGCTGACCGTCGCCGCGCTGATCGTCGCGCTGGTGCTGTCGCTGCTGCTGACGGTGATCCTGACGCTGAAAACGCCTATCCTGACGCCGCTGGTCAAGATCTACGTGACGCTGTTCACCGGCACGCCGTTGCTGGTGCAGATCTTCCTGATCTACTACGGCCCCGGCCAGTTCCCGGCGATCCGCGACTACCCGTGGCTGTGGAATCTGCTGTCGCAGCCCTGGCTGTGCGCGATGATAGCGCTGGCGCTGAACAGCGCGGCCTACACCACGCAACTGTTCTACGGCGCGGTGCGCGCCATTCCCGCCGGGCAATGGCAGTCGTGCGAAGCGCTGGGCATGTCGCGCCGGCAGACGCTGCGCATCCTGCTGCCGTTCGCCTTCAAGCGCGCGCTGTCGTCTTACTCCAACGAAGTGGTGCTGGTGTTCAAAAGCACCTCGCTGGCTTACACCATCACGCTGATGGAAGTGATGGGCTACAGCCAGCTGATGTACGGCCGCACTTACGACGTCATGGTGTTTGGCGCCGCAGGCCTGGTGTACCTGTGCGTCAACGGCCTGCTGACGCTGCTGATGCGGCTGGTGGAGCGCCGCGCGCTGGCGTTTGAGCGCCGCAACTGAGGCCGCCTCCCCTCATGAGCCCCGCCGTCGTGCGGGGCTTTTTTTATTCTCGAGGCAATATTTAATCATTTTCATTGCATTTTAATTCACTCGATGGCAGGGTTATCAGCAGGTGTCCTCGCAAAAACCTCTGGCGATTACCAGTAAAAACAAACGATAGCGAAAAATCACTTTCAGGATCCAGACAGGAGCTCTACGCATGAAAAAACTGCTGCTTGCCGCGACGATGTTGGCCGGAATCACCTTTAACGCCACCGCGGCCGAGACCATCCGCTTCGCCGCCTCCGCCACCTACCCGCCGTTCGAATCGCTCGACGCCAATAACCAGATCGTCGGCTTCGATATCGATCTGGCCAACGCGCTGTGCAAGCAGATGCAGGCGCAGTGCACCTTCACCAACCAGGCGTTCGACAGCCTGATCGCCGCGCTGAAATTCAAGAAATACGATGCGGTGATTTCCGGTATGGATATCACGCCGGAGCGCAGCAAACAGGTCGCCTTCACCCAGCCTTACTACGCCAACTCGGCGATCGTGATTGCGCAAAAAGGCAAGTTCAGCTCGCTGGCGGATCTGAAAGGCAAAAAGCTCGGCATGGAAAACGGCACCACCCACCAGAAATACATGCAGGACAAGCACCCGGAGATTAACACCGTCTCTTACGACAGCTACCAAAACGCCATTCTGGAGCTGAAAAACGGCCGTATCGACGGCGTGTTCGGCGACACCGCCGTGGTGAACGAGTGGCTGAAAACCAACCCGCAGCTGGCGCCGGTCGGCGAGCACATCACCGATGCGCAATACTTCGGCACCGGTCTCGGCATCGCGGTGCGCCCGGACAACCAGGCGCTGCTGGCCAAGCTGAACGCCGCGCTGGACGCCATCAAGGCCGACGGCACCTACAAGGCCATCAACGACAAGTGGTTCCCGCAGTAAGCAATAAGGCCCGGTTATCCGGGCCTTATGCTTTATAAAATCCGCACCAACAGCGTCAGCACTTCGTAGTGCGCGGTATGCGGGAACATGTCGAACAGCTGCACCCGTTCGATGCGGTACCCCGACAACATTTCGATATCTTTCGCCATGCTCTCGGCGTTGCAGCTGGAATAGAGAATATAGCCCGGCGCCATCCGGCTCAGGTAGTCGCACAGCGCCTGGCCGATGCCGCGCCGCGGCGGGTTGACCAGCACCAGCTGCGGCACCTGGCCTTCGGCGGTGGCGAAACGGGTGGAATCGAGCGCCTGAAAATCTACGTGCAACAACCCTAACCGCTGCGCCGACTGGCGCGCGCAGGCGATCGCTTCTGCGCTGATCTCGATGCCGGTCAGCCGCGTTTGCGGCTGCGCGCAGTGCAGGCCGAAACCGCCGACGCCGCAGAACAGATCCCACATGCTGTCGATACCCAGCGCGCGCACCCAGTCGCGGGCGGTGGCATACAGATCGGCGGCGACCTGCGGGTTGGTCTGGAAGAAGCTTTGCGGGCGGATGAACAGCGGCACCTGATTGAACCGTTCCTCGAGCGCCTGCTGTTCGGTCAGCGCAATCTCGCGCTCCCCTTCCATGATCGCCATGTGCACCGGCTGAATATTGGCGGAGATCACCTTGAGCTGCGGCAACTGCTGCTGCAGCCACGGCAGCGCGGCGCGCAGCTGCGCCAGCTTGGTTTCCGAGCGCAGCACGAAGCGCAGCATCACGCCGCCGTCGAGCGTGCTTTCGGTCAGCAGCAGGTACTTCAGCTCGCCGCGTTTGCGCGCCACGTTGTACGGCGTCAGGCCCGCGCGGGCGATAAAGCTTTTCAGCACCGCGAACATCGGCGCAAAACCGGCAGGGTACAGCGGGCAGTCGCTCAGATCGGCCGGCGTGCCGTCGCGGTGCAGCATGCCGAGCAGCGGGCGCTCCACGCTGCCGCTGACCACCATCTTGGCTTTATTGCGAAATGCGCTCAGTTCCCCCGCCACCGGCAGCAGCCACTGCGCGACGTCGCGCCCGGCCAGCAGCGAGTGCAGGTGGTGCTGTTTGTCGGCCAGTTGCTGCGGATAGGGCTTTTCCAGCCACTGACAGGAACGGCAGGTGCCCGCCGTATACAAAGCGCAATGCATGAAGATTACCGTGAAGTTCAGGATGACGAATTAAGGGCGCAGAGTTTACCACTCCGCGCGCCTAAAATCTCACTTGCGCGCGGTGAAGAAGCGGCGGCTGGCGGTGGGAACGAACAGCAACGCCAGGATCACCGCGTCGGGGATCTTTTGCAGGATCAGAACGTGCAGGATTTGGCCGCTGGTTTCGCCTTCCACGGTGAACACCTCGGGAAAGACGCTGCCGATGGTGGCCAACAGCAGGTAAAGCACCACGATGCACTGGCAGGCCACATACCCCCAGCGCCCCCAGTTGCGGCCGCGCATCACGGCAAAACCGCAGCTGATTTGCAGGCACAGCAGCAGCAGGCCGGCCAGAAAGATAAAGGTAGAATCCCACGCCTGCGCGCTGGTGTTGACGAACTCCTGCGCGCCGTCGACGCCCAGCTCGCCCAGCAGCAGCACCACGCTGATACACTTGATCGCGACCATGGCGGTACCCGCCACCATCACCGGCACCGGCGCATCCGAAGTCGATCCCATTCCCTGCCCGCTTTTCAGCATGTCTGACATATCCGTATTCCGCTACGACGCGCCACCTATACAGGTGGCGCATGTAAAGTCAGGTAGTTAGTTGCAATACTTATTGATTGCAAAAATAGCAGGTTTGTTACGATTCAGCTACGGGCCGCCCGCTGCAATTCGCGCGATCGTTGTTTTTCCGAGCGCGCCATAAACCACCAGGCGATCAGGCCGAGAATGCCCACCACCAGCAGGATCAGGCTGGCCAACGCGTTAATTTCCGGATTCACCCCCATGCGCACGCTGGAGAACACCAGCATCGGCAGCGTGGTGGCGCCCGGGCCGGAGACGAAGCTGGCGATCACCAGGTCGTCCAGCGACAGGGTGAACGCCAGCATCCAGCCGGAGATCAGCGCCGGCGCGATCATCGGCAAGGTAATGACGAAGAACACCTTCAGCGGCGGCGCCCCCAGATCCATCGCCGCCTCTTCAATTGAGCGATCCACCTCGCGCAGGCGCGAGCTGATCACCACCGCCACGTAAGCGGTACAGAAGGTGACATGCGCCAGCCAGATGGTGAACATGCCGCGCTCCGACGGCCAGCCGAAGGCGTGCCCCATCGCCACGAACAGCAACAGCAGCGACAGGCCGGTGATCACGTCCGGCATCACCAGCGGCGCAGTCAGCATAAACGCGAAGCCGGTCGAACCGCGAAAGCGGCCGAAGCGCACCATCACCACGGCGGCGATGGCCCCCAGTACCACCGCGGCGGTGGCGGAAGCGGCGGCGATGGTCAGGCTGAGCCCCACCGCGCTGATCATCGCCGAGTCGTGGAACAGTTCGGTATACCAGCGCGTGGACCAGCCGGCCCACACCGTCACCAGCTTGGAGCTGTTGAAGGAGTAGATCACCAGCATCAGCATCGGCGCATACAGGAAGGTAAAGCCGATCGTCAGGATGGCGATGCGCCACGGTGAACGCACTACCGGCAAGTTGTTCATGCCTGCCCCCCCATTTCCTTGTTCTGGTGTTTGTGGAACCACAAAATTGGCACGATCAACAGCAGCAGCATGATGGTGGCGACCGCCGAGGCCACCGGCCAGTCGCGGTTATTGAAGAACTCCTGCCACAGCACGCGGCCGATCATGATGCTGTCCGGCCCACCGAGCAGTTCCGGGATCACGAACTCCCCCACCGCCGGAATGAACACCAGCATCGAACCGGCGATGATGCCGCCGCGCGTCAGCGGCACGATCACGCTGAAGAAGGTTTTCAGCGGCCGGGCGCCCAGATCCAGCGACGCCTCCACCAGCGAGTAATCCAGCCGGATCAGCGCCGTGTAGATCGGCAGCACCATAAACGGCAGATAGGAATAAACGATGCCGATATACACCGCCAGGTTGGTGTGCAGGATCACCAGCGGCTGATCGATGACACCCAGCCACATCAGGAAGTTATTCAGCATGCCATTGTTTTTCAGAATGCCCATCCAGGCATAGACGCGGATCAGGAACGAGGTCCAGGAAGGCAGGATCACCAGCAGCAGCAGAATGTTGCGGGTTGACGCCTTGCTGTGAGCCACCGCCCAGGCCAGCGGATAACCGATGATCAGGCAGCACAGCGTCGAGACCGCCGCCACGCGCAGCGACTGCAGGTAGGCGTCGATATACAGCGGATCGTCGGTCAGCTGCAGGTAGTTGGCAAAGTTGAGCGCGATGTTCAGCTTGCCGTCCACCCAGCTCATCAGCTCGGTGTAAGGCGGCACCGCCAGCGCCAGCTCCGCCAGGCTGATCTTGAACACGATCAGGAACGGCAGCATGAACAGCAGCGTCAGCCATAAATACGGCAGCACGATCACCAGCTTGCGGCCGTGAGCCATCAGCAGGCGGTGGAACAGCGCCTTGAGGGTGCCGGGCGTTTTGGCCGGCGGTTCCGGCGTGCGTTCAGAAAGCAGGGTCATACGGGTTACTCCTCACCGGCTCCACTACACCGTCAACACTACGCAGCTGTCGGTTTCCCAGCACAGACGCACTTCATCGCCCCAGGTCGGCATCCCCTTGCGGAAACGGTGGCCGTTTTGCAGCTGGGCGCTGATAATCTGCCCGCTGTGCAGCTTCACGTGATAAATGGACAGATCGCCCAGGTAGGAAATATGCGCCACTTCTCCCACCGCGAAGTTGCAGCCGTCTTCCGGCACCTGTTCGCACAGCAGGATCTTTTCCGGCCGCAGCGCCACCTGGATCGGCACGCCGTCCACCACCGAGGCGTCCGGATCGACTTTGATCGCATGGCGCAACCCTGGGCTTTGCAGGATCAGCGCATCGTCGTGGCGCTCTTGCAATACGCAGTCGAAGACGTTGACCGAGCCGATAAATTCGGCGCTGAAGCGGCTGTTCGGATGCTCGTAGATCTCTTCCGGCTCGCCGATCTGCACGAACTTGCCGCGGTTCATGATGGCGATGCGCCCCGCCATGGTCATCGCCTCTTCCTGATCGTGCGTCACCATCACGCAGGTGACGCCGACGCGCTCGAGAATGTCGGTCACTTCCAACTGCATGCGATCGCGCAGTTTCTTGTCCAGCGCGCCCATCGGCTCATCCAGCAGCAGCAGCTTCGGCCGCTTGGCCAGGCTGCGTGCCAGCGCCACCCGCTGCCGCTGGCCGCCGGAAAGCTGGTGCGGCTTGCGTTTGGCGTACTCTTGCATGTGCACCAGCGCCAGCATTTCCGCCACCCGCTCGGCGATCGCCGCCCGTGGCATTTTGTCCTGTTTCAGGCCGAAGGCGATGTTCTGCTCCACCGTCATGTGCGGGAACAGCGCGTAGGACTGAAACATCATGTTGATCGGCCGCTGGTACGGCGGCACGTGCGACATATCCTGCCCATCGAGCACGATCTGCCCTTCCGAGGGCTGCTCGAAACCGGCCAGCATGCGCAGCAAGGTAGACTTACCGCAGCCGGACGGGCCGAGCAGCGCAAAGATCTCGCCCTTGTAGATGGTAAGGCTAACGTCTTCGACCGCGTTCTGCCCGTCGAAGGTTTTGGTGAGGTTACGGATTTCCAGCAGAGGGGTGAAAACCTTCTGCGACTTGGCTTGAGGACGAGGGATGGCGTCGTTCAATCGGGGTGCTCTCCGGCGTAAAGCGGCACAAAACCACGGCGAGCGCCGTGGCCCAAAACGGCAATGCAGGCGGGGAGCGCCCGCCTGCCGGTTTACCGACGATCGGGGGATATCCCCCCATCATCACTTCCCGCTTTTAACTTTAGTCCATGCGCGGGTAATGACACGGTCCAGCTTCGGCGACTGTACGTTAAGCGTGAACAGCTTGGCGCGCAGATCGGCCGGCGGATAGACGTTCGGGTTATTGCGCACCTCAGCGTTCACCAGCGGCGTGGAGTCCTTCACCGCATTGGCGTAATAGACATAGTTGCTGATGCCGGCCATCACGTCAGGTTTCATCAGGAAGTTCAGGAACTGGTAGGCGGCGTCTTTGTTCTTGGCGTCCGCCGGCATGGCGAACATGTCAAAGTAGGTCAGCGCCCCTTCTTTCGGGATCGCGTAGGCCACGTTCACGCCGTTCTTCGCCTCTTTGGCGCGATTGGCCGCCTGCATCACGTCGCCGGACCAGCCGATCGCCACGCAGATATCACCGTTCGCCAGATCGTTGATGTATTGAGACGAGTGGAAGTAACGGATGTTCGGCCGCAGCTTCAGCAGCAGATCGTTAGCTGCGCCGGTATAGTCCGCCGCGTTGGTGCTGTTGGGATCTTTGCCCAGATAGTGCAGCACGGTGGCGTAGACCTCGCTCGGCGCATCGAGGAAGGAGACGCCGCAGCTTTTCAGCTTCTCGAGGTTTTCCGGCTTGAGGATCAGATCCCAGCTGTCGACCGGCGCGTCTTTGCCCAATGCCGCCTTCACCTTGTCGACATTGTAGCCGATGCCGGTGGTCACCATCAGGTAAGGGATGCCGTATTTGTTGTCCTTGTCATTGTGCGCCACCAGCTTCAGCATCTCGGGATCGAGATTCTTGTAGTTGGGCATTTTGCTCTTGTCGAGCGGCTCGAAGATGCCGGCCTGCGACTGGCGCTCGAGGAAGTTGGATGAAGGAACCACCAGATCATAACCGGTGCTGCCCGCCATCAATTTGCCTTCCAACACTTCGTTGGAGTCAAAGACGTCGTACACCACCTTGATGCCGGTTTCTTTCTGGAATTTGGCCAGGGTATCCGGCGCGATATAGTCGGACCAGTTATACACGTGCAGCGTTTTCTCTTCGGCTGACGCCGTGACGGACGCGGCCATCAACAGGCCGGCAACCACACCCGATAACCACTTTTTACGTTGGGTGACCATCCGTAACTTCCTCCAAAACAGGGTGAATCATAGAATTGAACTTGTATCTGCAGCGATACAAAACCTTTCCTGATCGAGCGCAATCGTTGCAACCGCGAACTGAATGGCTATGCATATGATTGCATGCGCCTTTTTTCACTGCCCTGCTCGCGTGGCCACAAGGGAAATCGCAAGCCCTTTGCAGAATCAGCAGCATAGCCGCTGCCATCGCAACCCGCCAGCCCCCAGGGTAAAAAACGCCTTTTATCGATTTTTTATGCAGTTTTTCTCTATGTGATACGCCATTAACGGCACAAAAGGCGAGAAAGATCGGGCGGCAAAGGCCAAAGTGCAGAATATTTTATTGCGGAGGGGAATAACGGCAGCATGCCGCCGGAGCGACGGCATGCTTAAGGTACGGTGAGGATCAGTGCAGCATCGGCTGACGCACGGCGCCAGCGGGGATCTCTTCTTCATCACCCATAAACAGCAGATCGTTCGCCCGCGCCTCGAGGATCACCATCGAGACCTGCTCTTCGCCCTGCTGCATGAAGTGGGTAAACTGCTCGTAGGTGATGCCGACCGCCACGCTCAACGACTGGCAGACGATCAGCTTCGGCAGGTTGTCGTCCTGAATGTCGACGAACGCCTTGATGGTCAGCGAACTGGCGTTGATCTGGCTCAGGTCCGCCACCAACGGGATCAGCGCGGTCGGCTTCACCTCGGCCAACGCGGAAAACAGAATGACGTTGTCCACCAGATCTATCTTGGCGTCGAACACGCCGTCGAAGTTCTGCATGTGCGGCAGGTGCAGCGCCTGGCAGGAATCGCACTCAAAGAAAGAGATGCCCGACTGATCCAGCCAGCGCCGCAACAGCGCCAAATCGGGGACAATGAGTGAATCCATAATAACCAGCCTCACAATATTCAATACGCGAAAAGGCGCATAGCTTACGGAATATTCACCCGATACGCCACGATCAATGCGGCTTAATTCACTAATTCAGATATTGCACGGCGGGAAAAGCGCGCCGCCCACCCGTCAACCGCCGGATTTCAGGCGAAAGCCCGGCCGGCCGCGCTGCTCAATGTATTCGATCATCATGCCGGCGATGTCCAGCCCGGTGGTGGTTTCCACGCCTTCGAGCCCCGGCGACGCGTTGACCTCCATCACCAGCGGGCCGCGCTCGGCGCGCAGGATATCCACCCCGGCGACGTCCAGCCCCAGCGTACTGGCCGCTTTCACCGCGATCGCCCGCTCCCTGGCGGTGATGGTCACCTTGCGGGCGGTGCCGCCGCGGTGCAGGTTGGAGCGAAACTCGCCGGGCTTGGCCTGCCGTTCGATGGCGGCCACCACCCGGCCGCCGACCACCAAACAGCGCACGTCGCGCCCCTGCGCTTCACGCACGTACTCCTGCACCAGGATATGGGCGTTCAGCCCGCGAAAGGCGTCGATCACGCTTTCCGCCGCCTGGCGGGTTTCCGCCAGCACCACGCCGATGCCCTGCGTGCCTTCCACCAGCTTGACCACCAACGGCGCGCCGCCGACCAGCTCGATCAGATCGCCGGTATCGTCCGGCGAATGGGCAAAGCCGGTAATCGGCAGATCGATGCCCTGCCGTGCCAGCAGCTGCAGCGAACGCAGCTTGTCGCGGGCGCGGGTAATGGCCACGGATTCGTTTAGCGGGTAGCTGCCGAGCAGCTCGAACTGGCGCAGCACCGCCGTGCCATAAAAGGTGATGGCGGAGCCGATGCGCGGGATCACCGCATCGTAACGCTCCAGTTGGCGGCCGCGATAATGAATGGTCGGCGCCGCCGGATTGATGTTCATGTAGCAGGAGAGCGGATCGATGATATCGATGCTGTGCCCGCGATCTTCCGCCGCTTCACGCAGCCGCTTGCATGAGTAGAGCGTTCCGTCGCGAGAAAGAATGGCAATTTTCACTCGTCACCCCAAAGGCCAACGCCTGCCCGGCAGGCGGGTTAGCGGCCGCGGCGCTCAGGCGCGCGGATCGCTGTCCTGATTATCTTTCGATTGCGGTTTGCGGCGATCGTTTTCCGGCGGCAACCCGCCGCGCATCAGCGGCCCGAAGCCCTGCACCACGCGCCACACCAGAAACGCCGCCGCCGGCACCATCAGCGCCACGCCGAGGAAAATCATGCCGACCGCCGCCTGCTGCGAAGCCAGCCAGCCCGGCAGCTGCAGGTGCCCGTGAATGCTGAGGTAGGCCAGCACCAGCATCACGATGCCCAGCCCTTCCAACACCAGCACCGGGCGCGGTAAGTCACCGAATGAACGCATATTTTTCTTCTCCAGAAGGTCTGTCTCCAGTGTAGTGAATTCCCGTCGGCGGCGACAGCCCCGGCCGACTAATTGGTTACATGAATCAAACTAACAGGTAATTCCTGCTTTTTTTTCGCCGTCTCAACGGGCATAGTAGGCGCCATCTGACGCAGGTAATGACTTTTTCGGTGACGGGATGTCGTTGCGGTAGCGAACAATTTATTGAAAATCCAATTAAGGAGCGTTGCATGTTTGCAGTAATCTTCGGGCGTCCTGGCTGTCCTTATTGTGTCCGCGCTAAAGAACTGGCGGAAAAACTGACTGAAGAACGCGACGATTTCAACTTCCGTTACGTTGACATCCACGCGGAAGGCATCACCAAGGCCGATCTGGAAAAAACCGTCGGCAAACCGGTTGAAACCGTGCCGCAGATCTTCCTGGATGAGAAGCACATCGGCGGTTGCACCGATTTCGAAGCTTACGCCAAAGAACACCTGAACCTGTTCCAGTAATTTTTTGAACGACAAAGACAAAAAAGGCGCTTAACGCGCCTTTTTTTATTGCCGCTGCCGCCGGTGCAGCTGCTGCAGCGTCTGCAACAGGCCGAGGGCGAACAGCATCAGCATCGCGCCGAACACGCACCAGAACACCGCGCTGGTGGCGTACGCCAGCTCCTGCCAGAACGAAGAGGACGGCGTCAGCCAGAAGTGGCGGATCAACAGGCACAGCGGCAGCGCATACAGCGCGCCGAGCAGCGGGCAAAGCAGCCGCTTGCGGCTCGACAGATAGCTGGCGATCGCACCGGGGATCACAAACAGCAGCAGACCGGTTTCGCCGTGGTGCTCATGATCCGTGCTGCCGAACAGGCCGGTTTGCTGGCCGAGAAACACCAGGCTGAACAACAGAAAACAGCTGAGAATGCCCAGCCAATATCTATAACTCGTCATGCGAATTCTCCCCCGCCCAATTACTGCATCAATAGAAATCGGCCCGGCCCCCGCGCGGAGACGCTGAACCGAATTTTTTCCTTGGTCAAAAGAGAGTTAAATGCGCACGGCGGCGCAGGAAATCAGCTTTCTGTGCTGGCTGTCATCGGTCATAGCGTCTAGAATGAACGCCGCCGAACGATGGTTCGCTTTGCCTTCCGCTGGTGGTGATTTATGACGTCGTTTTAAGGCTGAATTTATCTCTTATAGTTATCTATATCAAGCACTTACTGGTAAACAATAAGTTATCCTCCGTGAACATAAACGTCGCTAGTTTGTTAAACGGTAACTACATTCTGTTACTGTTCGTGGTACTCGCACTGGGGCTGTGCCTCGGTAAACTCCGTCTGGGCTCCGTCCAACTCGGTAATTCCATTGGCGTTTTGGTGGTTTCGCTGCTGCTCGGCCAGCAACACTTCGCCATTAACACCGAGGCGCTGAATCTCGGCTTCATGCTGTTTATTTTCTGCGTCGGCGTGGAAGCCGGACCCAACTTTTTCTCGATTTTCTTCCGCGACGGCAAAAACTACCTGATGCTGGCGCTGGTGATGGTCGGCTCGGCGATGGTGATCGCCATCGGTCTCGGCAAACTGTTCCACTGGGACATCGGCCTGACCGCCGGCATGCTGGCCGGCTCGATGACCTCGACGCCGGTGCTGGTGGGCGCCGGCGACACGCTGCGCAACACCATCGTCAACGGCCCGGCGCTGCTGGCGGCGCAGGATCATCTGAGCCTTGGCTACGCCCTCACCTACCTGATCGGTCTGGTCAGCCTGATCTTCGGCGCGCGCTACCTGCCGAAGCTGCAGCACCAGGACCTGTCCACCTCTGCCCAGCAGATCGCCCGCGAACGCGGCCTGGACACCGACAGCCAGCGCAAGGTCTACCTGCCGGTGATCCGCGCCTACCGCGTCGGCCCCGAACTGGTGGCCTGGGCCGACGGCAAGAACCTGCGCGAACTGGGCATCTACCGCCAGACCGGCTGTTACATCGAACGCATCCGCCGCAACGGCATTCTGGCCAACCCGGACGGTGACGCGGTGCTGCAGGTGGGCGACGAGATCTCGCTGGTCGGCTACCCGGACGCCCACGCGCGGCTGGACCCGAGCTTCCGCAACGGCAAGGAAGTGTTCGATCGCGATCTGCTCGACATGCGCATCGTGACCGAAGAGATCGTGGTGAAGAACAGCAACGCGGTGAACAAGCGCCTGAGCCAGCTGAAGCTGACCGACCACGGCTGCTTCCTCAACCGCGTGATCCGCAGCCAGATCGAAATGCCGATCGACGACAGCATCGTGCTCAACAAAGGCGACGTGCTGCAGGTGAGCGGCGACGCGCGCCGGGTGAAGAGCGTGGCGGAGAAGATTGGCTTTATCTCCATCCACAGCCAGGTGACCGACCTGCTGGCATTCTGCGCCTTCTTCATCATCGGCCTGCTGATCGGCCAGATCACCATTCAGTTCAGTAACTTCTCGTTCGGCATCGGCAACGCCGCCGGCCTGCTGATGTCCGGCATCATGCTCGGCTTCCTGCGCGCCAACCACCCGACCTTCGGCTACATTCCGCAGGGCGCACTGAACATGGTGAAAGAGTTCGGCCTGATGGTGTTTATGGCGGGCGTGGGCCTGAGCGCCGGCGCCGGCATCGGCCACAGCCTGGGCGCGGTCGGCGGCCAGATGCTGATCGCCGGGCTGATCGTCAGCCTGGTGCCGGTGGTAATCTGCTTCCTGTTCGGCGCCTACGTGCTGCGCATGAACCGCGCCCTGCTGTTCGGCGCCATCATGGGCGCCCGCACCTGCGCGCCGGCGATGGAGATCATCAGTGACACCGCGCGCAGCAATATCCCGGCGCTGGGCTATGCCGGCACCTACGCCATCGCTAACGTGCTGTTAACGCTGGCGGGTTCACTCATCGTGGTGCTATGGCCGGGGATACTCGGCTGATCGATTAGCGGGAGAGATGGATCGGCGATAAAAATATTTTGATTTTTTTGTCGCCGACCAGAACTTTCGTTGGGGGCCGCAGTCTGAATTAGTGCCACTGCTTTTCTTTGATGTCCCCATTTTGTGGAGCCCGATAATCCCGCCTTTTAGGTTCAAGATTATCGGGTTTTTTGTTGCCTGAAAAACGTATTACATCAACGGCCCACGGCCCCAAAATGCACATTTTTGCAGTGGTTCGGTCACACATCCCTCTTCTCATTCGTCATCTATATGTGTCAACCCGATAAATGAGGAGTTCTTATGACTACGTTAGTGAATACCGACCCTGTCAATCATGCGCAAACCATTGCCAACGTTTTTTCCGCGCTGCTGAAAGTGCATGGCGCTATCGACGCGCACAATCTGGAGCGCAAGATCTACCATCTCGTCCTCCTGCGCGCTTCGCAAATCAATGGCTGCGGTTACTGTGTCGAGATGCATACCAAAGAAGCGCGTGAGGACGGTGAAACCAACGCACGTCTGGACAGGCTGGTGGTATGGGAACACGTTGATGATTTCACGCCTCGCGAGCGCGCCGCATTTGCCTGGACAGAAGCGTTAACGCGGCTTGAACGCCATACCGAGTATGGCCCACTGCGCGCGGCATTGCGCGCGTACTATTCCGAGGAAGAAATCAGCGCGCTAACCGCAAATATCACTATGATAAATCTGTGGAATAGAATTCATATTTCCGGCCACTAATATGAAAAACGACAAGTATGCAGCACTGTTCGAATCGAGAAGACCGTTTCTGATCGGCCTCGCCTATCGTATTTTAGGTTCTCTGGCCGACGCGGAAGATGCCGTGCAAGATACCTATATCAAATGGTTAAATGCGGATCGCCACAGCATTCTGAATCCTGCTGCCTGGCTGACCACCGTCTGCACTCGTCGTTGTCTTGACCTGCTGCGCGCCGCGCAGCAGGCTCGCGTCGATTATGTCGGTATTTGGCTACCAGAACCCATTCAAACCGCCGTAGCCAAAACGCCCGAGCAGACGTTGGAACTCGCATCGTCGCTGTCGACGGCCTTTATGCTGTTGCTCGAAAGACTCACTCCCCGCGAGCGCGCCGCCTATTTGCTGCATGACATCTTTGACTTGCCCTACGCGGATCTCGCCATGACATTAGGTGGGGAAGAAACGGCGTGTCGTAAACTGGTGTCACGCGCGCGCGAAAAAGTTGGCCGCCCAGAGGAGCGTAAAACCCAGCCCACAGAGCGGCAGGAGGCGTTGCTTATCGCTTTCAAAACGGCGGTGGAAACGGCAGATATCGAACCCCTTTCGACCCTGTTGTCCGAAGACGTTAAGCTCAGTGCGGACGGCGGCGGTAAAGTGCCCGCCAACCTGGCTGAACTCATCGGCAAACGTGACGTGCTCGAGTTTATCGGCGGTAAATTGCCAATGTTTTGGCAAACCTATGTCTGGCAACACGCGCTCATCAATGGCGTGCCGGGCGCCTTGCTATCCGAACAAGGCCGTATTACGGCGTCTGTCAGTCTCAGCTTGAATGCCGAAGGCCGACTGGCTCAGGTATTTATCGTGCGCAACCCAAGCAAACTTTCGCAACTCGACCGTCTGTGGACAATGCCTCTGCGGTAAGAACACCTTTACAACATGTGCCCATTTTCTGGTAATACAGCGAGACGGTTTATTGACTGACCGGGGCAGGCGGCCATTTCCCACCACGCTTAATTAGCTCGTCTCTGATGCGCTCAAGAGACGCTTTCGCCTCACTGCCGTCCTGACTCCTATTAATCAGCCGTTGCAGTTGATTGCCCATCGTCCAACCCGAGTTGCCTCTTATATCGCTATCGGCGCCTTTTTCTAATAGAAGAATGACGTGGTCATAGGAGTGATAGTCTAAAGCATCGATGAGCAGCGTATCACCCAGTGAATTTCTTATATTTATATCAGCACCATGCTCCAACATGACCTCTAATGTTTCTGTGTTTTTTGCAAAGATGCTATTAAATATAATGGGTTGATTATGAACCTTATCCCTAGCATTTGGAGAAAGTCCGCCCTCTAACATAGCCTGTATCCAGATGCCTTTATCCGCCTTCATAACAAACTCAGCGGGGCTACCTGGCGTGTTAGGTTGAGGTTGTAATGGATCCGCCCCTGCCTTAACCAAATCCGTAATGATCTTGTGCCGCTCTGGCGTATTCTTGTCAAAGATAGCGTTATTGATCACCCAGAATAGCATCGTCATCTCCGCCTTGGCCGGTCGATTTAACGTTTCTTTGCTTACCGTCGGAAAAACCATATCCAGCTTTTGCCTGTCACCCTCGTATATGATGTTGGCGATGTCCAGCTGCTTTCCTTCAAAGTAATCTTGTGGTTGTAGATCCCTACCTTGCTTGCATCCCTGCATCACAAACATCGACAGCACCACGGTAATAATCAGAGTAATGTGCTTCATGCCGTACCCGTCCACGTCAAACGCCCGTTATTTCACCCACCTGAAAGCTAACTAATTCACAATGTTTATCTTCTCTTTAATTTTAATTAATTTTTTTATATAAGAATTATTTTTGTCTCCTTTGGCTATTTCCGCAGAAATCAGAGAAAGGAAGCTGTCATTAAAATCATCTTTGGCTAAGGGGTTAGCGCCATGAGCCAAAAGAACCTCAATGTGCTCAGGGCAACTGTTATACAGCGCATTAATTAATGGAGTTCTGTTCATAGCCCCTTTGATATTAACATCAGCTTTGTAATCTATTAGGGCACTCAATGTCTCTGTATTAACCGCTTGAAAGCTCTTGAAAATTATTGGCTGATTGTTTATTTCATCCCTTGCATTAGGCGATAATCCGCCTTCAAGCATAGCCTGTATCCAGACGCCTTTATCCGCTTTCATAACATATTCAGCCGGGCTACTTCGCCCTTCCGGTCTTGGCTGCAGTGGATCTGCCCCTGCCTTGACCAAATCCGTAATGATCTTGAGCCGCTCTGGCGTGTTCTTGTCAAAGATGGCGTTATTTATCGCCCAGAATAGCAACGTCATCTCCGCCTTGGCCGGCCGATTTAACGTTTCTTTGCTTACCGTCGGTAAAACCTTATCCAGCTTTTGCCTGTCACCCTCGTAGATGATGTTGGCGATGTCCAGCTGCTTTCCTTCAAAGTAATCCTGTGGTTGTAGATCCATACCTTGTTTGCACCCCTGCATGATGAGCGTAGACACTACCATCGTGATAATGAGTATGATTTTTTTCATATTCTTCCCTTGATTGTGGCAATGTCATCGTCTTTTTCATTTTCAATGCATTGTATCGCCTGGTCTATACCGTGCTTATCCAGCAGTGAGCCTGTTCCACCGGAAAGCGTGTGTTTTACTCCCACTGCATCAGGCGCCAACATGGACAAGCGTTCTTTCGCCATCACCGCCGGGGGATAAAATTGGAGGTCTTTGGCATCCTCCCACAAATCAACCTCCTGCAGCTTGGTCAATAGCTCCCCCTTCACGCGATACGCCTGAATATTATCGGCGCTGCCTATAATCGAACCGCCATATTTTTCTACAGTTCCTGCATTCAGGCCTGCTGCATTAAACGTCCAAGCCGGTTTGCCGCTGGCCATGGAGGCCGCAGACGCCATGCCCCCGCCCAGCGAATGGCCAGATATCCCGGCACCGCCTTTAATTGCTTTACCTATATTGACCGCTTTCTTGTAATATTCGGAGTTAAACCCCAACCCCTGAGCGCCGTTATTTGACCAGTCACTCAGGTTTTTAATGCCTGACAAATCGCCATTCAGTAACGCTTTCTGGGCAGCCTTACTTATTCCCTCCGGGAACTCGGGCGCACGCGATCCACGGAACACCACCGTCGGATTCATCGCTTTACCAAAGACCGTTTCATCTGGCTGATAAACCCGAGCCAGAAAGCCCGGCGTATCCTCATCGTCATAGAGCATATCTTTGCTTAAACCGAGTTTACCCAGCGCCCCATCATTGTTACTGATGTCCTTCCAGCCCTCAGGGATGTCTATCGTGTCCTTGAGTGGGTTAGTGGTCTTGTAAACATTCTCAGCCAGCTTCGCTTTTTCGACCGCGACGTTGTTCTCCGCCAATCGCTGTGCCGCCATGCGCGCATCAGGGTAAATGCTGCGGTTGCCTCGCCCTATCAGGTACTGGCGTTCTTGCCAGCGTTCAGCCTTAGTCATCGGACGAATGGCCTGTACCGTGGCGGCAACGGTTGCCACTGCGGTAGCGATGGCTTGCTGCAGAGGGGGATTCCGGGTCGTATTCTGCCTCGCCGGCAGCACCGTCGGTTTTGCCCGCCGGCCATAGCGGCTGACCATTTCTTCATAGCGGGCGATCACGCGCCCAGTTGGATAAAAGGCAGGAAGAGAGCTGCCGGGATAGCGCTGTAATCGGCCTTCCGCGTCGACGTAAAACGCGTATTTCGTCGGCGTCCAGGCGCCCATTCCCTCATCAATCGCCAGCAAGCCGCCCCGATTGAGATCATCGAACACGCTGCGCTTCACAATCGCGTCCTCACGATAACCGGTGACGCCAATACCGGATTGAGTATTGCGGGTTATGGAGTACCGGCTGCTTATCGATATGCCGGCTGCGCCGCCGAACAGATAATGCCGTTCCAGCTCATGGTGCGCTTGTGTCGGGGTGAGTATCCGGGAGAAACTTTCCGGCGCCGTGTGTTCAGAAAAGAGAGAGAGCAGCTTCATACGGCACCAGCCCGTACGTCGGTTCCCTGGGGCGGCGTTCCAGCCCCTTTCCTTGTCACCTCGCCGAGATTTAGCGAACGATAACGCATTGGATATCCTTATCTTGCAAGTCACTGTATGCCCGTGAATGTTCGAAAAACTAGCATAATTCAGCAAAGATTGCTTTGTTGTCTTGCTGTTCACACCGTAAGACCCGGTGGAGAGAATTCATGTAATGGTGTTTTTCGGCAGCGGCGTCTGGCAAACGCCATAGGAAAATAAATCTCAGATAAAAGTCTGGCGGAAAATCAGAAGGGATATAGAGAAAAAAAAATGGCACACCCAACGTTGCTGGGCTGCTTTTGCTGCGCCGGCCACAGGCCGGCGCAGCAATGCCCGTTTAGAACCGCTGTTTGATAGGTTCATCACTGTTCAGATTGCCGTTGGCCTGCGCTTCCCCGCAGGTGGTGGGGCCAAAGGCCACCACTTTGCCGTCGCTGTTTCTGAAGCCGACGTAGAACGGCGTCACGGTGCCGTTCGGCAAGCGGTGGTGGTAGTCGTGGCATACGCCCTGGCCGTTCAGCGTCGGCAGGGTGGCGATCGGCTCGCCGAAATCCCGGCTTATCGAACGCTTGTCGGCGCCGACGTGAAAAGCGTCGGCGATCTTTTGATCGCGCAGCAGGCTGAAGGTATCGCAGCCGGTTAACAACAGGCTCACCGCCACAACGGCACTCCCTAACCCTTTAATCATTTTTCACTCCCTCTATATATATTGAGCCTGGCGGCAATTACGCTGTGTTGCCGGGTAAACGTCGGCGAGCGCCCAAGGGCGTGCCTGCTCGCAAGAGCATTAAAAAAGAGAAGCCATGCAAATTAATGATTCAACGAATGAGATAACTGCCCCATCGCCCTGGAAAGAACCGAATGGAGACGCGTTACAGTTTGCGGATCACATTGCCAATCAGGCATTTCACGGCGTTGATTTGCGCCGTCAGCCCCGGCTTATCGGCGGGAAACACGCCGTCAAGCGCCGCGGTACCGACGGTGAAACCAACCGCATTGCCCGTCACCACGGCGGCGATGCGATCTTCCCGGTCGATAGACCCGGCGATATAAACCGGTTTGTCGACCGCATCGCACACCCGCCGAATCAACGTCGGCACGTCACCGGCAAAGCGGTAGGCCAGCAAATCCAGCCCTGTCACGCCCGGTAAAGCGGCGCGCTGGCGGGCGCTGGCGACAATATCGTCAATGTCACCTTCCAGCACGCTGGGGTGGCCGCTGATGCGGCCGGCGAACGGATAGTAGCGCAGGCCAGACTGACGAATGATCGGCAGCACGCTTTCCGGGCGCGTTCCCCCCATCAATACATCAACGCCCAATTCCAGTGCCGCGCGCGCCGAATTCATCTCGCTTTCCTCATCCAGGCTGACCACTTCCAGGTACGCGGTGGCGCCGCCGGCGTGGATCGCCTGCGCCAACTGTTTGAGTTGATCCAGCGGCAGGCCGATATCCTTAAAGCCGATATGCTTCACGCCGGCAGCCAGCACTTCTGGCAGCCGCGCTTGCGCATCGGGCACCGTGCTGTCGTTGCGCGTCAGCATGAAAATAAACTCGGGTGTGTGCATGGTGTTTCCTTATTGTCTTCAGGTGATATGAGTTATTGGGCGCGCAGCATTTTTTCCGCCTGCCGGAAGGCGTACAGCAGGCTGGCGTGTTCCGCCCGTCCGCTGCCCGCGATATCAAACGCCGTACCGTGGTCGACCGAGGTGCGGATAAACGGCAGGCCGACGGTGACGTTAACGCCGTGATCCACCCCGAGATATTTCACCGGGATCAGGCCCTGGTCGTGATATTGGGCGACCACAATGTCGAACTCCCCGCGCCGGGCTCGCATGAAAACGGTATCGCCGGGCCAGGGGCCGCTGACGTCCAACCCCTGTTCCCGCGCCAGGGCGATGGCGGGCACGATGACGTCAAGATCTTCGCGGCCGAACAGGCCGTTCTCCCCGGCGTGCGGATTCAGGCCGGCCACCGCAATGCGCGGTTTCGCTATGCCTAACGCCCGACAGGCCGTTTGCGCCAGATGAAACGCGCGCAGCTCGTTTTCCACGGTCGCCGCGTCGATGGCGTCCCGCAGCGAAACGTGAATGGAAACCAGGATCACCCGCAGCTCGTCATTGGCCAGCATCATGGCGAAGTCCTGGGTGCCCGATCGCGCCGCCAGGATCTCGGTGTGCCCCGGATAATCGATCCCCGCCAGGCGCATCGCTTCCTTGTTCAGCGGCGCAGTGACGATGCCGGCGATGCGCCCCGCCAGCGCCAGATCGATGGCGGCAACCACCCAGGCATAAGACGCCGCGCCCGCGCGCTGATCGAGCCTGCCGAGGGGCAAGTCCGCCGGCAGCGCAACGCCGGCGGAATAGACGGCGGTCTCCCCCCGCCGCCAGGCTTCGTCCCATCCCGCCAGCGAGGCGGGCAGTTCGCGGATAGGCAGCGTCAGCCCCAGACTGGCCGCCGCGCGCGCCAGTGCGCCGGCATCGCCAATCACCACATAAGGCATGCTCAACCGCTCTGTGACCGCCAGTTTGGCGATGATCTCCGGCCCGATGCCGGCGGGATCGCCCATGGTTATCGCCAGCGGCAAGGTGGAAAGGGTCATTGTTCTTCTCCTTCTCGGTCAGCGCGCAACCGGGTTACGCAGTTCAACAACGTACCGGCCCGGCCAAAGCCGCCCGCCTTGGTGGCGAACGGCAGCCTGCGGCCCGGCAGATTTAACAACCCGAAAGGCACGCCGGGTTCCACCTCACCGAACAGCGTCAATGAGCCGGCCGCCATGGCGTCGACAATACGCCGCGCGGTATCGCCGCCGGTCGCCACCAGCCCGTCGAAGGCTGGCGTGCAACGGCTGACGACCGCGCCCAGCGCAGCGGCATGATCCGCCGTGGCCGCTCGCGACCGGGGCGACATCAGGCAAACCACATCGGCGCGCGCAAACGCCGTTCGCACCTCTTGCGCTACCGCCTCGGGATCGGCCGCTTCAGGCAGCGTGACCAGCACCGCGCCCGCCTGCCGCAGGCTTGCCAGCTGGGCGTCATTCGCCGGATGCAGGCTGCCAATCGCCACCAGCACTTTGCTGGCTCTCAGCGGCGGTTGAGCGGGCACCGCGTTCTCCTTAGGGGACAACGCACGCGACAGCGCCGCCGCCAGGCCCGGCGATCCCACCCACACCACCGGTTCGGCAATGCCGATCCGCCTCACGACCTCATCCAACTCGCCGTTGTCTGCGGCGTCGAATACCTGAAAACGCGTCGGCTCCAGCCCCGCCATGCGCTCCATGACGTAGCCGGTGACGATCGGGTTCTTCGGATCGCATGCAAAGGCGGTCTGCTCCAGCGCGACGCCGTCGACGTATTGTCGGCCGCCCACCGTGGTGCGGCCGGCATCCGGGAAGGCCGGCGCAACGATGGCGAGACGGCGCCCGCTGCCCGTCAGCGCCCCGCGCGTTTCCGGCCCCAGATTGCCGCGCAGCGTGGAATCGATCGTTTTGTAGATGAGGCGCGCCGGTTTCACACTGGCGGCGGCATGGCGAAAACGCCGCTCCGCCTGCTCCGGCGAAACGAAGCGGGAATCTAAATCGAAGGCGACAATCTCAGCGCCCTGCAACGCGGCATCGGGCAGGCGCAGCATGACGCAGGCGTTCAGTCCGCGTGCGGCGAACGGAGCCGCGCCGTCGAGCGCGCTGGTAAGATCATCGGCGAGAATGGCAATCATCGCAGTTACCCGTAAGTGGAAAGTGATGCACACTTTGGCGGATTTGGCTGGCAATAAAAAACGATTTGCGTAGTATCGATGATTGACAAAAACTCAATCAAAAGGGGGCACAGTGCGTCAACGAAGGTTGCCTAACCTGGCGGTATTACGGGCTTTCGAAGCTACGGTGCGGTACGGCAGCGTGTCGAAAGCCGCCAAATCACTCAACGTCACCGACGGCGCCGTCAGCCGTGCGGTGCGCGAATTCGAGCAGACCCTGGGATTCGCGCTGTTTCAGCGCACCAGCCGCATGGTGCACCCGACGCCGCAGGCGCAAGAGCTGGCGAGCGAGATCGGCCGGGGGCTGGACAACCTGCAGTCGGCGATCGACCGCGCCTGTCGGCATCATCAGAATCGCCCGTTGGTGATCTCCTGCGAGCCGACCTTTCTGATCCGCTGGCTGATCCCGCGCCTGGCCGGTTTGCAGCAGGCGGTGGGGAAAGAGCGCGATCTGCAGCTGGTCTCCGCCGGCGGCGCCGTCGCCTTCTCGCGCGAAGGCATCGATCTGGCGATTCGCCGCAACGATTTCCCGATCGCCGACGACGTGGTCGCCCGCCCGTTCCTCAAAGAACGGGTCGGCCCGGTTTGCCGCCGGGAGCATGCCGCGGCGGGGCGTGAACTGCGCGGCACCCTGCTCCACACCGAGACGCGACCGTTCGCCTGGCGCGACTGGTGCGCCCACAGCGGCTTCGAGATCCAGCCGGGCAACGAGCTACGTTTCGAACATTTCTATCTCAGCCTGCAGGCGGCGGTCGCCGGCGCCGGTATCGGCATCGGCCCTTTGGCGCTGGTGGCGGATGACATCGTCAACGGCGCGCTGGTGGCGCCATATGGCTTTGCGCCTGACGGGACGGATTACGTGCTGATGACCCAGGCCGACGGCCAGGAGGATGCGATATTCTCAACGGTGTTGGATTGGCTGATCGCCATGGGGGAAGAAACCGAACGGGCGGTATTGGCGGGCGGAAAGAAAGCGTAACGGGGAAAAGTCTCCGCCTGCCGCGCAGGGCAAGCGGAGCGGCGTCAGGCGGCGATTACTTCTGCTCGGCCTGGCTTACGGTATCTTCGGCTTTCCAGATGCGGTATTTCACTTCCGCGTCTTTCGGCGCATACACCACGATCGGCAGGCGGCTGTTGTAGCGCTGCATCGCGGCGTCGCCCAGGTTGGCGGCGATGAATTGCTTGGTCTTGGTGTTGTCCGGGCAGCCCATCATGGTCGAGGCCGGTTCAGAGAGCTTCTCCAGCACCAGATAATCGTAGCCCCAGCCGGACAGGGTTTTGGTTTCCAGCGTGCCGCCGATCATGTGGCGGTTGCAGTCCACCTCCAGCGTCTTGCCGATCAGCAGCTCCACCTTGTAGTTCTCTTCGTGCTCTTGCTTCGGCAGGTAGATCACCTGGCGGTTCATGCCCTTCTCGGCTTTCGGGTAAGGCGCGACCTTTTCCAGCGGCTGTTTGCTGATATCCGCGTCATCGCCAGAGGTAGCCGCCATAGCGCCGGCGGAAACGGCCATCAGCAGGCCGGAAAATACAACGGATGCCTTGTTCATGTTTTATCCCTACACTTTTTGTCAAATAATCCGCCTATAAACTAATACACTACCGCCAAGCCCGCCACAGGTTTAATCTTCTTTACAATAGGCGATAAATAGTGACAATCGCCTGATATCGTCGATTAACCGAAGCAATGGCTCAGTGTTTCTTCAGGTTGGCGATATAGGCCTTCACCACCTGATAAACATAATCCTGGCATGCCAGCCCGGTTTGCGGATCGTATTTGCCCTGATTGGTGATGTTGTTGGACAACACGCGAATGCCGACGAACGGCACCTTGAATTCGGCGGCGATCTGCGCGGCGGAGGCGGTCTCCATCTCTTCGACCGAAGTTTGATAGCGGTCGTGGAAATAGCGAATGCGGTCTAGCTCGCTGTTCCACACATCGGCCGAGCCGATCACCCCTTCCACGACCTTGCCCTGTCGGTAATCGCTCTTAACGCTTTGCGCAATCGCCAGCAGGTTGGGGTCGGCGGGAAACTGGCGCAGGCTGTGCGCCTTTTTGTCCTCGCCGGCGCTGCCTTTGGAAGCCAACAGATCCATCGGCTGCCACTGCCGCGAGTCGCTGCCTGCCCCCAACGCCTTGGCCGGCGTTTTGAACGCCCCGAGATTGACCGAATATTTGCCCAGCACGATGTCATATACTTTCAGTGCCGGATCATGGCCGCCGGCGGTGCCCTGGTTGATGATCGCCACCGGGTGAAACTGCGTGGCGGCGATCGCCGTGGCCGCCGCGGCGTTGGACATGCCCTTCAGCGTCTCCGACACCACCACCGGGTAGCCGTCTACTGTGCCGTGCCAAAAGCGCCAGCCGCCAATCTGCTTCTCGCGCGGGTTTTCCAACCGCTGGGCGAAACGTTCCGCCTCCACCGGCATGGCGCCCTGCACCACGATCGGCCCGGCCGCCGCAGGCTGGCCAAAGCTCAGCGGAGAAAAGGCCGCACCGGCAGCCGCCAACAGTAAGACACGCGCGTTATTCTGCATCACCACACTCTCATCCCGAAAAAGCAAACGATTACCTTAGCCGAAGGCGGTGGCCTCGGATAGGGTTTTCTTACCGGCGGACTAAGGTTTTCTTAAGACGGAATGATTACAGTGGCGCTATTCAATCCTGCCACCGAGCCTGCGCGTGAATCCAGAATCGTCATTAAATCAATCCTCAACGGCACCGCAAATTAAGACAACCGCCCTTTACTCCCTGCCGGCATCCTTTTACCGTTGGCAGGTTTTTGGCCTGCTGATCAGCGGCCTGCTGTTCCTGTGGCTTTCCCGCAGCGAACAGCTGGACTGGGCGATCGGCAACTTTTGGTACGATGCCGCCAGCGGGCATTTCCCGTGGCAAAACAATTATTGGCTGGATCTGATCAACCACCGCCTGCTGAAGCAAATTGTGATCGTCGGGGCGGTACTGGCGCTGTTTTGGGGCATCTATCGCCGCAGCGCACGCCTGATCGTCAGCATGTTGCTTCTCGGCATCGGCCCGCTGGTGGTGGGCATTCTCAAGGCCACCAGCGCGCACTCCTGTCCGTGGGATCTGATCGAGTACGGCGGCAAGGCGATGTCCTTCCCGTTGTTCGGTGCGGTGCCGGCGCTTCCGGGCCCCGGCCGCTGTTTCCCCGGCGGGCACGCCTCGAGCGGTTTCGCGGTCATGGCGTTGTTTTTCCTGTTTTATCCGCAGCGCCCGCGCCTGGCCTGGTGGTGCTGGTGCGGCGGCATTGCGCTCGGCATGCTGATGGGCTTTGGTCAGATCATGCGCGGCGCACATTTTCTTACCCATAACCTGTGGGCGGGTTGGTGGGTTTGGTTAAGCCAGTTGGTTATTTATTGGATGGTTAGCGGCTATTGGTGCCGCAAGATGAGGTAACGGTTATGGAGCAGTTAAACCATGTTCTTTTCGCCTGGATCAATGCGACCCCGGCGTCTCCCGAGTGGATGATTGATTTCGCCACCTTTTTGGCGCGCGATCTGATCATTATCGTGCCGCTGCTGATCGTCGGCCTGTGGCTGTGGGGGCCGCAAAGCCAGCTGGTTTCACAGCGCGAAGTGGTGGCGAAAACCACGATCGCGCTGCTGTTCGCCATGCTTGCCGCCTCCACTATCGGCGCGCTGCTGCCGCATGAGCGTCCATTCGTCGCCGGCGTGGGGTATACCTTCCTGGCGCACGCGCCGGACAGCTCGTTCCCGAGCGATCACGGCACCGCCATCTTTACCTTTGCGCTGGCGTTCCTGTTCTGGCACCGAGTCTGGTCCGGTGCGCTGCTGATGATTGTCGCCGTCGGCATCGCCTGGTCACGCGTTTACCTCGGCGTGCACTGGCCGCTGGATATGGTCGGCGGTTTCCTGCTCGGCCTGGTCGGCTGCCTGTTCGCCCAGCTGGTGTGGAATCTGTTCGGCGATCCCCTCGCCGACAAGCTGTCGCGCCTGTATCGTTTCCTGTTCGCCTTCGCCATTCGCCGCGGCTGGGTGAAAGAGTAACCGCACAACATGACCGGGGCATTACCGCCCCGTGATTTCACACCACGCCGGTGGTCACGCAGAACGCCCGCGTTTTTCCCGCTCCCAGCATCACCCCCGCCTCACCCTCTGACGCATTCGGGCGGCAGTTCGCCGGCTGAACAAAGGCCAGCAGCCGCCGGTTGCCCTGAACGGCGATGCGCCGCAGGCCATAGTTGAACTGCCCGGTGGCGAAACGCGTGACATAACGCCGGCCTTGCGGCGTCAGCATAAAGAACTCGGCCTGATCCACATAGCGCGTCAGATCGTCGGAGCACAGCAGTTCTTGCCCGATCGCATCCCCTAACAAAGCCGGCGTCGGCAGATTCTGGCGGAATACCGCGTCGGGAATGCAATCATAGTTGAGGCGACACACATAGCGCAGCGGCTGCGGCCGCTCGGCCAGGTTAGTAACCTTCATCTCTATGGCGAACTGCGCGCTCTGGGCTGCCAAACGCAGCGCCGGGCCGATGCGCCAACGCCCGCCCAACCGCTCGCCTTCGCCATGCAACGTCAGCTCATCGCCCGTCAGCTGCAGCCACACGCGCTGCATCTGCAGCGGCGCGCCGTCGTGGCTCGGCCAGGCGGGACAGAACGCCGCGTCGTCAGCGCGCTTTCTCCCGAGACCGCGGGTGCTGCGGCGGCCCGATTTCAATGAATAACCGTCAAACTCGGCGTCCCAAATCGCCAGGCCCTCATACGGCAAGACCGTCAGCGCGCCGCGGCAGTTCGCCAGCGTCAGCATCGGCCCGCGTTCTGCGCAGCGATGCGCGCTCACCGCGAAATCCGCATTGCGGAACAGTTCCTGCCGATGCGCCCCGAAAGCTTCAGGATCCAGTTCGATGTTGATCTTCATCTTTTTTCCCTCGACGTTTCGCCCGCGCAGGCCGCGAGCCGTTAAATGTTATTTAAATAACAAAACTCCGCCTTTAAGTTATACGTATAACGGCCTGTTCGCGACGATCTCGTCGACATTTTTTAAACATCGCTAGGTTTATCGGCATCTGAATGTTATTATTTTCACATTACCCATCCGGCTTACTGTCTTAACTTCACTAAGGAATCGCGATGACCACCGAAAACATCGATTACGCCAGCTACGTTGACCACACCCTGCTGGCGATGGACGCCACCGAACTGCAGATCGCCAAACTGTGCGAAGAAGCGCAGCAGCACAACTTCTATGCGGTATGCGTCAACTCCGGCTACGTGCCGCTGGCGGCCCAGCTGCTGCAGGAAAGCACCGTGAAAGTCTGCTCGGTGATCGGCTTCCCGCTGGGCGCCGGCCTGACCGTCACCAAAGCCTTTGAAGCCAAAGCGGCGATCGCCGCCGGCGCGCAAGAGATCGATATGGTGATCAACGTCGGCTGGCTGAAAAGCGGCCTGCTGGACGAAGTGAAAGCCGACATCGCCGCCGTGCGCGAGGTTTGCGCGGCGATCCCGTTGAAGGTAATATTGGAAACCTGCCTGCTCAGCGATGCGCAGATCGTCCAGGTTTGTGAAATGTGTCGCGAACTCGATGTCGCCTTCGTGAAAACCTCTACCGGCTTCAGCACCGGCGGCGCTCGGGAAGAGCACGTCAAACTGATGCGCGAGACCGTGGGCAGCGAAATGGGCGTGAAAGCTTCCGGCGCCGTGCGCGATCGCGCCACCGCCGAGAAGATGATCAACGCCGGCGCCACGCGTATCGGCACCAGCTCCGGCGTCGCCATCGTATCCGGCGCCCAGCCGGCGGCGGGCAGCTACTGATCGTCGGCATGCCCTGACGGGCATAGCCAATACACAACGATGCGGGACAATACGGGCGGCCAATGCGGCCCGATATTGCCCCGCATCGTTGTGTTTAACGCCGGAAACGCCGGCACGCCCTTTACCTCTACTACCTGTGGGAAGACGGATCTATGGAAACGCGGCGCGAAGAACGTATCAACCGGTTAGTTCAGGCGTTAAAACGCGCTGACAAGATCCACCTGAAAGAAGCCGCCGTGCTGCTGGGGGTCTCGGAGATGACCATTCGCCGCGATCTGAGCGCCGAACCGGCGGCGGTGGTGCTGCTCGGCGGCTACGTGGTGACCGATCCGCGCAGCAACGGCGTCACCAACTACTTCGTTTCCGATCAAAAAGCCAAGCAGGTGACGGAGAAACGGCGCATCGGCCTGCTGGCGGCGCCGTTGATCAATGAAAACGACACGGTGTTTTTCGACTGCGGCACCACCACCCCGGCGATCATCGACGCCATCGCCGACGAGCTGATCTTCACCGCCGTGTGTCATTCGCTGAACACCTTCCTGGCGCTGCAGGACAAACCGAACTGCAAAGTGGTCCTGTGCGGCGGTGAGTTCAAGCCGAACAACTACATCTTTTCCAGCGTCGGCGGCCGCAACGAGCTCGATCACATCTGCCCGAACATCGCCTTTATCTCCGCCGCCGGCCTCAGCCTGCAGCATGGCGCCACCTGCTTCAACTTCGACGAGCTGGAGATGAAGCATCGCGCCATGGCGATGGCGCAGCAAAAGATCCTGGTGGCGGATCACAGCAAGTTCGGCAAAACCAAACCGGCCTGCATCGGCCCGCTGACGCAGTTCGATCGGGTGATCAGCGACCGCCAACCGGACGCCGACTTCATGGCGTTCTTCAACGACAACGCCATCGCTACCCGCTATTAATTCGCCTTCTGCGCCGTCGAAACCGACGGCGCACCGCTGCAATCCCCTTCTTTCCCCGCCCGAAAATGAACAAATAATGCGCAATCGATTCGCGTTTTTCGCTTATCCGCACGCAACATCAGGTTAATAAAATGCAACAGGTCACCCGGGTGATTATTTTCTCGCAGGCTAAACCCGCTGCCAGCTGGGTGAATTAACGACTATTTATGGCTTTTATATGATAAATCGCGCCAAAGGCCGCGATGTTTAAATAAACGGCGGTTTAAGCGGTTGCAGCAAATATCGCCAATACCTGTTAGGCATCTGTTATTTATATGATGAATGGTTACGCATTTCTATCCGCTAACCACGTAAGTAATTTCCCTTCGTTATTAACGGCGATTTTCATTAAAAACCATTTAAAAACAAATCGATGAATGAAATTTTACTTAAAAATACAATGTGATCCACATCACTAAAACTGCTTAATCCGGGTTTTTCGCTAGATCCAAAACCACGCATAAAATATATTGCTCGGCTTGCTGCTGAGCACAGCGCTTTATCCGGCTAATTATTGTACAAACCGCATAATCGCAGAAATTATTATGAGAGCGTTCTCAGCACAAAATCTTACACAAATGTGCAACAAATGCGCGAAAAATCGATAAAAAAGCAGATAACTGCACATATTGCGCATTTGAGAGCAGGATCACGGTTGTTTCTACTGTAAATCGTTATCTTGCCGCCAACAAAAATCGACAGGCAAAGACCTGTCGGCAGCGGTAACGACTTTTATCGCCCGTGACGGTGAAAAGTCTTTAGTGAATTACCCGGCGCTGTGCCTTGGTAATGAACACAATAAACAACCAGGGGGACGCCAAAACATCCCCGCAAGCAACACCTGATTCTTACCGCAAGCGTTGCCTGAATAGGACGTTTGACGGTTTAACCTTAAGTTTTGCCTTTTAATTTTAAATTCGTGTTCACTTCGGAGATATTTATGGACACTACACAGACCGGCACAATTGCCTCTGCGGCCTCGGGCTCCAGCAGTACCTGGCGTAAAACGGATACCATGTGGATGTTGGGCCTGTACGGCACCGCCATCGGCGCAGGCGTCCTGTTCTTGCCAATCAACGCCGGCATCGGCGGTTTGATTCCTCTGATCATCATGGCCATCATCGCTTTTCCGATGACCTTCTTTGCCCACCGCGGCCTGTGCCGTTTCGTTCTGTCCGGCAAGAATCCCGGTGAAGACATCACCGCCGTGGTAGAAGAGCACTTCGGCATCACCGCCGGTAAACTGATCACCCTGCTGTACTTCTTCGCCATCTACCCGATTCTGCTGGTTTACAGCGTGGCGATCACCAACACCGTCGACAGCTTCATCACCCACCAGTTGGGTATGACGTCGCCACCGCGCGCCATCCTGTCGCTGATCCTGATCGTCGGCCTGATGACCATCGTGCGCTTCGGTGAGCAGGCCATCGTGAAAACCATGAGCATCCTGGTCTTCCCGTTCGTCGCGGTGCTGATGCTGCTGGCGGTGTATCTGATCCCTAACTGGACCGGCGCCATCTTCGAAAACGTGTCGCTGTCCGGCAGCGGTACCGGCATGGGCCACGGCCTGATCATGACCCTGTGGCTGGCGATCCCGGTAATGGTGTTCTCCTTCAACCACTCGCCGATCATCTCCGCCTTCGCCGTCGCCAAACGCGAAGAGTACGGCGCAGACGCCGAGAAGAAATGCTCCCGCATTCTGGCCTACGCACACATCATGATGGTGCTGACCGTAATGTTCTTCGTGTTCAGCTGCGTGCTGAGCCTGACGCCGGAAAACCTGGCGGAAGCCAAGGCGCAGAACATCTCGATTCTGTCTTACCTGGCTAACCACTTTAATAACCCGATGATCGAGTACATCGCGCCGGTTATCGCCTTCGTCGCCATCACCAAATCGTTCCTGGGCCACTACCTGGGCGCGCGTGAAGGCTTCAACGGCCTGGTTGCCAAGTCGATGAAGAGCCGCGGCAAAACCGTCAGCACCGCCAAGCTGAACCGCATGACCGCTATCTTCATGCTGGTGACCACCTGGATCGTCGCCACCCTGAACCCAAGCATCCTGGGCATGATCGAAACCCTGGGCGGCCCAATCATCGCCATGCTGCTGTTCCTGATGCCGATGTATGCCATCCGTAAAGTGCCTGCCATGCGCAAGTACAGCGGCCACATCAGCAACGTGTTCGTGGTTGTGATGGGTCTGATCGCCATCTCTGCTATCGTGTTCAGCCTGCTCGGCTAATCACGTCCGGCCGGCGCCGCTGCGCGCCGGCCCTCCCGCACTCCCCCATTTCCCGTATTCACCGCCTGAAACCTGAAGAAGGAGGCGAGACCATGGTCAGCGTTTTCGATATTTTCAAAATTGGCATCGGCCCATCCAGTTCCCACACCGTTGGCCCGATGAAAGCCGGCAAACAGTTCGTCGACGATCTGATCGCCCACCAGCAGTTGCAGGACACCACCCGCGTGGTGGTCGACGTGTACGGTTCGCTGTCGTTGACCGGTAAAGGCCACCACACCGATATCGCCATCATCATGGGCCTGGCCGGCAACCTGCCGCACGACGTGGACATCGACAGCATTCACGGCTTTATCCGCGACGTCGAACAGCGCGGCCGCCTGCCGCTGGCCAACGGCCATCATGAGGTGGATTTCCCGCAGCACGGCGGCATGAATTTCCACAGCGACAACCTGCCGCTGCACGAAAACGGCATGCGCATCCGCGCCTTCGCCGGTGAGCGCCTGCTGCACAGCAAAACCTATTACTCGATCGGCGGCGGTTTCATCGTCGACGAAGAGCACTTCGGCCAGTCTGCCGAGGGCGCCACGCCGGTGCCCTACCCGTTCAAATCGGCGCACGATCTGCAGCAGCATTGCAAAGACACCGGGCTGTCGCTGTCCGGCCTGGTGATGCAGAACGAGCTGGCGCTGCGCAGCAAGGCCGATATCGACGCGCACTTCGCCGACGTCTGGCAGGTGATGAGCGCCGGTATCGAGCGCGGCATTAACACCGAAGGCTTGCTGCCCGGCCCGATGAAGGTGCCGCGCCGCGCCGCCGCGCTGCGCCGCATTCTGGTGACCGGAGACAAGAACAATATCGACCCGATGAACGTGGTCGATTGGATCAACATGTTCGCGCTGGCGGTCAACGAAGAGAACGCCGCCGGTGGCCGCGTGGTCACCGCGCCGACCAACGGCGCCTGCGGCATCATTCCTGCGGTGCTGGCTTACTACGACAAGTTCATCCGTCCGGTAAACGCCAACTCCTACACCCGTTACTTCCTGGCGTCCGGCGTGATTGGCGCGCTGTACAAGATGAACGCCTCGATCTCCGGCGCCGAAGTGGGCTGCCAGGGGGAAGTGGGCGTGGCCTGTTCGATGGCGGCGGCCGGGTTGACCGAGCTGCTGGGCGGCAGCCCGGCGCAGGTGTGCATCGCGGCGGAGATCGCCATGGAGCACCATTTGGGGCTGACCTGCGATCCGCTCGCCGGCCAGGTTCAGGTGCCCTGCATCGAGCGTAACGCCATTTCCGCCGTCAAGGCGGTCAACGCCGCGCGCATGGCGATGCGCCGCACCAGCGAACCGCGAGTTTGTCTGGATAAGGTGATCGAAACCATGTACGAAACCGGCAAAGACATGAACGCCAAATACCGCGAAACCTCACAGGGCGGGCTGGCGATCAAGGTCGTAGCCTGCAACTGACCGCCACGGCGAGGCACTTAAGGCGCCGGCCGCTCCGATTGGGCCGGCGCTGTCTCAGTGCTGCACCTTCCCTGCCGCAACGCCAGGCTGAATGCCGGCTCGCGCCCCCACGGCGCCGGGACGGGCGCTGTGCCGCAGCCAGCCGTAAAGTTCGGCATTACGCCGGAACCCCATCTTGCGCATAACGCTCATCTTGTGATTGCTGACGGTTTTCACGCTGATGTCCAGCATCCGTGCGATTTGCGTCACTCCCATCTCCCGCGTCATGCAGCGCATGATCTCCTGTTCGCGCAGCGTCAGGCCTCGGTGCTGGCATACGCAGTTCATGCCACAACTCGGCCTGCCCGGCCATTTGCTGCGCCGCTCCAACTCGGCGTTCACCTGATACAGCGCCGATACCAGCGGCGTATCGTGGTAGATGACGCCGGCCTCCAGCGCGCAGCGGGTGCCGGCGGTGCGTTTATGCCGCCCCTCCGGCGTTCGCAACGAGAAATACAGCGTTTGGCGCCCCGCAGCCTGCGCCTCAAAGAAGTGACAAAAACAGCTTTGCACGCCGGGAGGAAAATAGCAGAACACCAGATCGGCTTCGTGAACCTGCTGCGCATCCAGTAACAGCGTGCGCTTGCCGTAAGTGCTGAAGTGCAGCGCCAGGGCCTCCTGCCAACCAGCGCTGAAGTAACGGTTTTCATCAAATAGCGCGATTTTTATCATGGTGTTCATCCCTGCCCTCCCGCCGTGTCGGCTTCCCGTTTAACCGCCTTGGCACCCTTTGCCGGTGCCTGGCTGTTGTCGATGCGTAATTCATAAACCATGGTGGCGTTGGGCGGCACCTTCGGCGGATAGCCGGTTTCGCCGTAGGCCAGCGCCGGCGGCACGACCATCGTCAGCGAACCGTGGTTATGCAGATGGCTTATCGCCTCCCGAAACAGCGGCGGATATTCGGACAGCGGTTGCGACAGCACCTTGCCGCTCAGTTCCATATCCTGGATCACCGTGCCGTCGGTCAGTTTCTCCTTCACCACCACATCGACCACCGCCGTTGGCGCCAACGCCCCCTCCCCGGCGTAATCCACCCGATACCAGAAGCCCATCGCCGACGGCTTAACGCCCTTTTGTTGACGGAACTGCGCCAGGTAATCTTCGTCACGCCGCCGCTGTTCGTTAACGCGTTTCTCACGCGCGGCCACGGCGGCGGCATCCGCCTGCGCCGTCAGCGCATTCAGTTCATCCGGCGACAGCTGCAAACGCCCCGACACGCTATCGATGACGCCCGCCAACAGGCTGTCGCGATCCACCGGTACGCCCCAGCTTTGACGCTCCGCCACTACCCCCTGAATGTCGCGCCCCAGCGCACTGCCCGCCGCGTAGGACAAACGCTTGCGTTCATCCTTCAACTGCTCCGGCGTCATCTCCCATTGCAGCCGCTGATGCAGCGCCAACAGCGCCTCGCGCGCCTGCTGGGTCGCCTTCTGCTCAGCGGCTCGCTTCTGCTCACTCGCTTCCAACGCGGCGCGCAGAGCGTGCAGCGCCTCCTGGTGCTCGCGCTGGCGTTGTGCAAGCGTCTGTGCCGAGGCCTGTGCGGCGGACTCCAGCTCGCTGGCGCGCCGTTCGGCCTGCATCGCCGCCGCTTTGGTTTTGGCGGTTTCCTGCGTCGCCTGACGCAGCAGCGCCTCGGCACGCTGGGCATCGGGCGAACCGCGCCAGGCGGCGCCCAGCCCGGCGATCCACTGTTGCAGCGTTGACGAGTCCGGCAACGTCGCGACGGGTGGCGCCGCTTTCTCCGCCCGCAGCGCGGCAAGTTCCTGGCGCAACATCGTCAGTTCCATTCGCTGGCGCGCCAGCTGTTGGTCACGCGCCAATAATGCCTGGCTCAGCGTAAAAGCTTTGGCCGGTGAAGCCGGCTGTTGGGTGTCCGACGGGCGCTTCGCCGGCTCACGCTTTTTTTGCCCCGACGCACGGTCGGCGGGCGCCGCGTTTTCGCTCTTCGGCCCGGTGCTCTGCCGTTGATACTGCTCGGCAAACTGCAGCAGCGCCGGCACGCCGTCGTCCGCCTGCGCGACGCCGGTGAACAACAGAGCGACACAGCCGAGCAGACGCAGCCTCATTTAATCTGCTCTCCGCGATCCGCCAGCCCGGTCAACACCGCCTGATTCACCCCGGCGCACAGATAGTTGACCTTGTAGCGATACAGCGCATCCACCGTCTCCTGCGTGTCGCCGTTTACCCGCGCGCGCAGATTGGCGTACTGCGAAGCGCCGCTCATCAGGCTGTCGAAGGCCTGTTTATAGCGCTGATACTGCTTCTCGTTGATGGTGCGCAATGCGCCCAGTTGCTGCTGGCACTGCTGCAGCTGCTCGGCCTCACGCTGCTTGCGCAAAGCCTCTTCTGACGGCGCTTGCACAGCCTGATTTTGGGTGTTCACGGCGGGTTTGCCCGATTTTTGGTTTTGACAGGCGGCGGCGCTCAACGCCAACAGGCACAGCAGACCCATGCGCAGGGTGCGATTGAGGGGCTTTATCATCATTGCGTTTTTTGTCCTTGTAGACGCTTATTCGTATTCCAGCGTAAAAGTGGCCACCGCGCTGAAGGTGCCGCGGCCGATGGTCTTCGTTTGGATAGCCTCCGGTTCCCCCTGCACATAGGCCTGCAGCGTGAGCGTGGTGTTGCCGGCATTCAGGCGGAATTTATCGCTGGCGCGATTGAGCGGCAGCGCCTTGCCGCTGCTGTCCTCCAGCCCGATGCCGATCCCCGAGGCCAGGCTGCCGGCATCCAGCGCCAGCAGGCCGGGCAGTTTGGCGTTCTCGGTGCCGGTAAACGTAATGGCCACCGTATTGCCCAGGCTGAGATCGCACTCGGTCAGGTGCAACGCGAAGGTTTGGCTATGGGTGCGGGTGTTCAGATACAGGTATTTGTCGACGATGGTGCCGAAATCCAGTTGGATATCCTCATCTCCCGGCTGAATGACGCACGGCTCGGCCACCAGCGTCCCGTGAAAGCGCATGTTTTCCGCCGCGTCCGCCGGCTGCGCCATCATGCCAGCCACCATGACCATGCCTGCCCCCAACAGCGCGCTCCGGCGCCGGTTCGTCTCTGTCGCGCGCATGACGCCACTCCCTTTGGTTAGGCTTGCGCCGGCTCGGCGCAAGCGGCGTATTAGTCGTAATAAAGGCGGAAATCGATCGCCGCACGGTAGGCGCCGGCGCTCAGCGTCGCCGGGGTGCGCACCGGCGTCACCGTATACGTCAGGGTGTTTTGTCCCGGCGTCAGCAAGATCGGTTTGTTACGCGCGCCGAGGCGCACCGGCAGGCCGCTGGCATCCGCCAACTGCAGCCCCAAGCCGGTGACGCCGGCGACCCTGACCAGGCTCGGCGCGTCGTCATCCGTCGGCGCGGCAAACGCCACGGACACCGCAGGCTGGCTGCCGCTCCAGGCCAGCACCCCGGTCCAGGCGTCGCGGTTGCTCGCCGGCGCCCGCAGGCAGTCTTTCAGCGTCAGCTCGAACGCCACCGGCGTGCCGCGATCGCCCGGGCGCTGAAAATGCGCCGTTCCCGTCTCCCCCAGCCACACTTCCTGACGCGCGGTGGTCATTTCCAGACTGCAGGCGCTTTCCGTCAACGCGCCGTAGACGTGGAGCGTGCCGTTCGCGCCCTCCACCTCCCAGTTGTCCACCGCGCGGGCCGACGGCATCAGCATCAGCATCGTGCCCGCCGTCAGCGGCACCATCAGCGCGGCCAACACCGTCAGGCCGATAGTGCGTCGCTGATGACGTTCATAGGCTTTTCCCAACAACATGGGGATCTTTCGTTGCATGATTCGTTCACTCCGCTGTGTTCACTCTGTCTTCCCTGCTGGCGCGCGGCTCGTCATTTGGCGACCGGCACGACCTGGCAGACATTGCCGGCGCAGCGGAAGTTCAACTGCGGCCGCCCACCGTAATCGTTGATGTACGCCAGCGACGGCCCGTTGCCGAGGCTCGCGGCGGAGACGTTCAGCGGGGCGCTGGCCTTCGGCGCCACCATCAGCGGTTCAAAGCCCGCCGCCCCTTTCCCGCCCTTGCCGGCGCTCGCCTCAACGATCGTCACGTAATACGGGGTCGGGTTGTTCACCACGTACTTGTCGCCCTGCCGGGTCAGCGTCAGCTGCTCCTGCCACGGTGCGGCATTCTTTTTCGGAGCGAGCGCCGCCGGGCGATAAAACATTTTGATGCGCGTCTGCAGCGCTATCTGCAGCGTGTTCGGCTTATTGCTGCGCGGCGGGATCTCACGCAGGTTGAAGTAATACAGCGTCTCCCTGTCCTGCGGCAGCTGACGCGCCGCCGGCAGCGACTGGATCTTCACCTGGCTCGGTTTGCCCGGTTCCACCCGCTGCACCGGCGGCAGCACGGTGAAAGGGCTTTGGATCTTGTTGCCGCGATCGTCTTCGATCCATCCCTGCGCCAGATACGGCAACTGTTTGTTCTGGTTACTGATGTTGAGACTGACCGTTTTCAGGTCGCCGTCGAAAATCACGCGCGTCCGATCCAGCGCGATGGCCGCATGAGCGGGCAGGCTGACCGCGCCGATCGTCAACGCGGCGGCGAGCGGGCCCACAAGGAAAACGGTCTTTCTGGTCATAGTCAGATTCATCATGTCTTCACGGTTCCAGTCGGCCGGAAGCGGACGAGCCCGCCCCGGCGGTTTAGCGGCGGAGCGCACTCCGCCGGGTGTATGTCAGTTGGCGTCGGCCGCCGGCTTGTCGCCGGCAAGAGGACGGCAAGGCAGCAGCAACGTGTTCATCAACATTTCGGCCGGCAGCGGCGCCGGCAGCTGGATTTCACACTGCGCCGCGCCGTTCCAGTGCACGCTCATGCGCTCGCCGGGATTGAGGCCGGACAGGTAAACGCTGCCGCCGTCATTGATGATGCCGGTCTCCTGTTTGCGGGCATTCAGCACCGTGGCGCCGAACGGCGGCTCGCTGCCGTCCGCCAGCTTGACGATCGCCATCGCCTTCTCGCCGGCAATCACCTCAAACTTGCGGTAGCCGATGGCCCCCTCGGTCAACGTGGCCTGCACCACCGAACGCGTCGCCTCGACGTTGTCGCTCAGGCTGTTGAGATCGATACTGGCCTTATTGCGGTAGTAGCTGTTTACATCCGCCACCACCGCCTTGCCGTAACGGTTGGTCAGCACCGTACTGCCGTAGCCACGCACCGGCACACCGGCGACGCCTTCGGTATCGAGCAGCAAACGCGTGCCGCCCGGCGTATTGACGCGGTGCAGCACCGCCCCTTCCGCCGCCATCGTCAGGCCACCCTGCGCGCCAATGCCGACGGCGCTGTAGCGGCCGGCCTGGTAGCTGGCGTTGGCGTTGATCTGCGCCATGTCGCCCTGATGGCTGTAATAACCGCTGGCCGTTGCTCCGCTGCGTGCGGCGCCGGCGCTGATCTGATAGTTGTTGTGTTCATCGACCCGGTTGTAGTACCCGACCCGGTGGGCGTTCTCTTCGCGATCGAGCGTCATGTTGTAACTGAGCGTGCCCGCGCTGCCCCAGGGCAGCGACAGCGACAGATACATCCCGTCGTCGTTGCGCTCGTTGTAACGGTTGCGATAGGCCGACAGTGACACGCTGACGTTCTTGAAATCGCCGATGTCGAAGTAGCGCGACACCATCAGGTTGTAACGATCGTTCGGTGCCCGATCCCAGTAGGTTTGGTGGCTGTAGTTGAGATAGGTGCTCAGCCCCAGATCGCGGAACTGTTTGTTGAAGGTGATGGTGTACATCTCCTTGCTCTTGCCGCTGCGCCCCCCTTCGTAACGCGCATCCAGGTAGTCCCCCATGCTCATGAAGTCTTCCTGAGAGAAGCGGTAACCGGCGAAGGTGACCTGGCTGTCGTATTCATCGAAGTTCTTCGAATAGCTCAGCCGGTACGAACCGCCGGTCAGCGTGCCATCCTGCGGCAAACGCGCACGCGACTGCGTGGCATCGAACGACAGCGCCCCCAGCGCCATCAGATCGCGCCCGATCCCCAGCGACAGCGCGTTGTAATCGCCGCCGGCGATGCCCCCGCCGTACAGCGACCAGCCGTTGCTGATCCCCCAGGAGAACTCGCCGGTGCCGAACATCGGCCCGCGCAGATGGTGCCCCCACTCCGACGGCTTGCCCGTCGCCAGCTTGTAACGCACCGTACCCGGCCGCGTCAGATAAGGGATGTTGGCGGTGTTCATCTTGAACTCCTGCACGCTGCCGTCCTGCTCTTCGACGCGCACGTCCAGCTCGCCGGAAACCGCATCGTTGATGTCCTGAATGCGGAACGGCCCCGCCGCCACCTGCGTTTCATACAGCACGCGCCCCTGCTGGCTGACCACCACCTTGGCGTTGGT
Organism: Serratia sp. MF1(2023); assembly: GCF_030954545.1. NCBI lineage: Bacteria > Pseudomonadati > Pseudomonadota > Gammaproteobacteria > Enterobacterales > Yersiniaceae > Serratia > Serratia sp. MF1(2023). The sequence continues at coordinate 180,244 of NZ_JAVHUX010000008.1, forward strand.
TTTCGCCACGCCGGTCACTTCCGGCGCATAGCCGCGCAGGTTGGGCGGCAACATGCTGTCGTCGGATCGCAGACTGACGCCGGTAAAGCGCAGGCTGTCGAAAATGTCGGAGTTCAGGTAATCCTCACCCATTGTCAACCGCGAACGCAGCGCCGGGATCGCCCGGTAGGCGTAATAGCGGCTCCAGTCGAACTGTTTGTCGGTCGGCTGAGAAGAACCGGTCTGATGGTTGAGGTTGGCCTGCCAGTCGGCGCGCAGACGCCAGGCGCCCAGGTTGGCGCCGCCGGTGCCGTTGCCGCTCAGGCTGTAACTGCTGCCGCCCTTCTGATGTTTTTGCGTTTGGGCGTTGACGTTATAGTCAAACAGCAGCCCAGGAATACCGTCATCCCAGCGCGAAGGCGGGTCCCAGTTTTCCGAGCTGTATTCCAGATAAGCCTGAGGAATGTTGAGATACAGCGAAGAGCTGGCAAGATCGCCGCGGGCTTCCATCCCCGCCAGGCTGGAGGCGTCAAGGCAACGGCCGCCGTGCGTCCAGTTCAGCGTGCTTAACAGTTTTTCTTTCAGCCCCAGTTGGTTGACCAACTCCGGCGAAAGACAGGCTTCGCTGCCTTTAGGATCGTTCTCGGGCGCCATAAACGTCACCGGCTGTTCCGGCAGATCGTTCTTATTGACGTGCACCACCATGGTATAAACGCCCGGCATGATGTAGCCGCTGCGCGTGAATTGGCTCAGATCGATATTTTTGCGATCGTTGATGTCCAATACGTCGGTATTGAATTGAATCACGTCGGCGGCATAGACCAACGCGATTGGATTTCCCAGAGAAAGGGCAACGCAAAGCCCCAAGGCCTGAAGACGAAATAACTTCCCTGCCGGTGAAAGCATAATAAAGTCCTTTCAATAACGAATTAACCGTCAGTACGAGAAAAAATCAAAAATAATCCAGCTTAAAACGCACTGTGGAAAAATACGCTCCCACCTTCAACGGCTGGTGATTCGGCATCAACGTCATGGAATAATTCAGCACTCGGTTCCCCGGTATTATTCCCTCCATCGGCAAAGGTTTCCCTGGAATAACCGCCGTGCCGCTGCTGTCTTTTATCTCCAATGCAACGCCGCGCGCATCGCCCTGTACGCCAAACAGAGCGCCTTCCGCATAACCATCAAACGTGACCTGAAAGAATTTCCAGTCAGGCTTGTTTTCCGGCCTTTCCAAAATGCAATTGACCAATTCGATACTGAAAGGTTTGGTCATCCCTTGGCCGTCACGAATGATCTGCCCGAGAGGAATAGTGTCCATATCGATCGTCTGATCGCGGCTGCCGGCGGCAATGGCGCAGGCGGTGTCGATAATGGCGCCGTGCATGTTGACTTTGCCCCACCCCTGCGCGGCGGAAGTTGCATGGCCGGGCGCAAACGCCAACGACGCCAAAAGAACGGCACCCGCTCGATTCCTTGGTAAAAACATCGCGACATTCCTTTGACAGGGAGATTCACCAGGCATGCGGCGAACCCCATGCCTGGTTGATTAAGCCTTCGGGCTCACTTACTGATAAGCCAGGGTGAAATCGGCTACGGCAGTGAAATCGCCCGGAACGATGGCGGCGGAAGCGCCTTCGCCCTGCAGGTAGGCGGCGAAATGCAGGGTGTTGTTGCCGGTATTCAGGGTCTGCGCGGTAGTCGCTTCACCCAGTTTGATCGGCTGGCCATTGTAAGAGATGGCTACGCCGGCGCCGCTGGCGGTGCCCGCGATACCCAACAGATCCTTGTCGGTGGACGATGCGACGCCGCTGAAGGTGGTTTTAACGGTTTTCAGCGTGGTGATGTCGCACTGCTCCAGTTTGATTTCAAACGGACGCGGGTTGGATTTGCCGCCGTTTTTCAACGCCACGTTGGAAACCTGGCCCAGATCTACGGTCTGATCGATCGACTCGGGCGCAATAGAGCATGGCGCATCAATAATAGAGCCCGTGAAGGTGACCTTACCGTGTCCCTGATCGGCTGCCTGTGCAAAAGAACTTGCGCCAAATGCAATCACTGCAGCCATCATGATTTTGTTAAGTTTCATAGAACCTATATTCCTTATAAGAAAAAATGCATATTCCAATCAAGAAAAAGAGCAACAGGAAACCTGCTCGCGCTTATATGTGCGCAGCCCTGATTCTTTAGCATCTTGCTGGTTGGTTAACTGCCAAAACCCAAAGGCATCGACAATAAATACGTCGATAACGGCAAGTCTGCAGCGGCCCACCCATTAATGAATCCGTCATATAAAAATAAACGAAATCACAACAAGCAGAGGCCAATACTTTCTAATCCGTCCTTCTTGTCCGGCGATGAATATTCTGGCAAATGCCTCTCAGCAAAAAAAGGCTTTTTTTGATCAAGGCGAACATTCGCAATTTATTTCCTAATTGAAGTTAATTTACTGTTATTTTTAGCCTCATAGATCGTAAAAGATGCTTTTATAGAGCAATATCCTGTTTTTCTTTGATTCCCAAGTAATCAGATCGCAAAGTGGCGCTTTGTGAATATAATAAACCAAAATTTTAGGTTTCAGCGTGACGCCACCCCTGCCTAAGCACAGGTAAAAACGGGGCGGGCAACGCCTTTTTTTTCAATCCTGATAAATAGATAGGAATTTTCTTTGTTCGCGTTTTACCTCGTTGTTGGTAGGCAGCGAAAGTTTGTTTTTTCTTAGGAATACGGCAATCGGAATACAGAGGAAGTGCTATGGAAGCGTTATCTCCGAAACAAAAGGAAATACGGCAATTGCAGCACGATCTGCTGCAAACATTATTCGCGCAGTCGCCCCGTAAGTGCCCTATCGGCGGGTTGCCGCCACAGCAGCAATGGCTATCGACGCGGCAACTGGCCAATGCCGTCAACGTCGGTGTTTACCGGGCGCGGCGGCTATTGTTGGATCTTGTCTCCCGGAAAAAAGTGATTGTGACGGACGGCTCTATTAACAACTCATTGAGGTGGTATCCCACCGCGTTGCTGAACGGTGATAACGACGGCATCTCCAACAGCGATGCCCCTCACTCCCCTTTAACGGAATAAATATGGCCAGCCGGCCTGATTGGCAATATTTCATTGCGGAGTAACGCCGCACACTATTTATATATATTGGGATATTATCGTGAGAAAAACAGCCCTGCTATTTTTACGTTGCTGCCTGGCATTATCTTTCTTCATGCTGTTTGGCAACGCCAACGCGTTTACCTGCCGCACGTCCGATGGCGGACTGATTCCACCCGGGGGCTCGACCACGCCGGTTGACGTCCGGGTACGCATCGGGCCACAGCTTTCTTATGGCAAAAACGAAATCGTCAACGTCAGCCAGGTCACCTGTAAAAACGACGTCGCGAGCTGGTATGACTATCTCAAAACCGACAGCCCGGCGCTGTCGATGAACAGTGCGATTTTTGGCGCCATCGGCAGCGGCACCACCATCAACGGCAGCGATTACAACTCCCCGGTGCCATCAGGCATCAGCGTACTCAGCCTTACCGGCCTGCAAACCCAGTCGGTCGCCATCCGGGTTTATATCGTGTTGAACCGTTTCCCAACGCCGGACATCAAGGTGAACAAAGGCGACGTCATCGGCCAAATCAACTTTATTCAGACCAACGATCAGCCGGGTTGCCCACAGTGCGGCGTTTATCGCTGGCGCCTGATCGCCGACAACGACGCTTACTTCGTCACCACCAGTTGCACCATCAACAACGGCCAGCAGATTAACGTCGACTTCGGCCAGATCCGTCAGGACTTTCTGACCCAGAGCGCCAATGATGCCCAGATAAAACAGGACAAAGCGCTCAGCTACCAATGCGACGACCAGAGCGCGACGCAGGATATTCTGATCCGCATGGTCAGCGATGCCAGCGGCTTCTCCAGCGATTTTATCAAGACCACCAATCCTAACGTTGGCGTGGCGATGATGTACAACGGCGCGGTGGTGAAGCCGAACAATGCCTTCAGAACGCGCATCGTCAACGGCCTGGGCAACGATACCGTGACCTTTGTACCGGTAAAGAACAATGTCCCTTACACCAGCATCGCCACCGGCCCGCTGTCGGGTTCGGCCACGCTGATCTTCAGCGCACCTTGAGACGGGAGCCAGAATGAACATGACGAGTAAAACGCGCTGCGCTCTGCTGTGGGTGCTGAGCCTGATTAGCGCCGCGGCTCAGGCCGCCGACCAGGGTACCAAGGTCAACATCACCGCCACCGTGGTGGCGCCTCCGCCTTGCGTGATCAACGACGGGCGCACCATCGATATCGACTTCGGCAAGGTCGGCATCAAGCGCATCGATGGCAATCGCTATATGCAACGCATCGATTACAGCATCAAATGCGAGTTTCTGGATAACAGCCGCCAGCTGAAAATGAAGATCATGGGCAGCGCGGCGGCCTTCGACGGCAGCGTGTTAACCAGCAGCGTCAATGGATTGGGCATCAAACTGTTGGCCAACGGTAAGGCCTTCGCCATCAATACGCCGCTGAACATCGACTACGCCAATCCGCCGACGCTTGATGCGGTGCCGGTGAAAAACAGCGCCGTCACCCTGGCGGAAGGCGATTTCACCAGCGGCGCCACCATGCTGGTGGACTACTTTTAATCACCGCGCCCAAAAAATCGCGAAAAAAAGCCGCAACCTCGCAGTTGCGGCCTGGTCGAGGATCGTGCGCCCGGGGCGCGCTCCTCACATCAGGGTATTCAGCCGAAGATCCCGCCGAACCACTGGCTCAGCTTCATCATCACCATATCCCAGATGCGGCTGAAGAAGTTGCCCTCTTTCACCTCTTGCATCACCACCAGCGGGTGCTGTTCGATGGTCTTGCCGTCCAGCTGGAAATCGATGGTGCCGACCACCTGGTTTTTCGCCAACGGCGCTTCCAGCGTCGGTTGGGTCAGCTTGTAGCTGGCCTTCAGGTTTTTCATCTGCCCTTTCGGAATGGTGACCGAGGCGTCTTTCGCCACGCCGAGCGGCACTTCGCTGACGTCGCCGAACCACACTTTCTGGGTGACGAACGGCTTATCGGCCTTGATCGGCGTCGCGGTTTCAAAGAAGCGGAAGCCCCAGGTCAGCAGTTTTTCGCTTTCGCTAAAGCGCACGCGATCGCTCGGCGCGCCCAGCACCACCGAGATCAGACGCATCGGGCCGTCGGTGGCCGACGCCACCAGGTTGTGGCCGGCGCCGCTGGTGTAACCGGTCTTGATGCCGTCGACGTTCAGGTTGCTGCTCCACAGCAGGCGGTTGCGGTTAACCTGGCGGATCTTGTTAAAGGTGAATTCTTTCTCTTTATGCAGCGCGTATTCGTCCGGCACGTCGCGGATCAGCGCCTGGCTCAGCAGCGCCATGTCGCGCGCGGTGCTGTACTGCCCTTCCGCATCCAGGCCGTGCACCGTCAGGAAGTGGGTGTTCTGCAGCCCCAAAGATTTGGCGTAATTGTTCATCAGGCCGACGAACGAATCCTGGCTGCCCGCCACGTAGTCCGCCAGCGCGATGCTGGCGTCGTTGCCCGACTGGATCACGATGCCTTTATTCAGCTCCAGCACCGGCACCTGATCGCCCGGCTTGATGAACATCAGCGAAGAACCGCGCAGCGCCGGGTTGCCGGGCGCCCAGGCGTCTTTGCCGACGGTGACCATGTCTTCCGGCTTGATCTTGCCGGCCTTGATCGCCTGCCCAATCACGTAGCTGGACATGATCTTGGTCAGACTGGCGGGATCGAGGCGGGTGTCAGCATTGCCTTCGGTCAACACCTTGCCGCTGTTGTAATCCATCAGAATGAAGGCCTTGGCGTCTACCTGCGGCGGCGCCGGCGGCTCGGCCGCATGCACGGCCGGGGCGGCCAGCAACAGGATGCCTACGCTGAAGGTCAGTTTTTTCAGGGAAGTGGATAAGTTTTTTTTCATCATGACGTCGCCAGAGTGTCCATTCAAATCATTGAAATAGCGTTAACTTTCAAACATGTTCACGTTTTAAGCCAACCAGCGAGAGTGGCCCGGTGCGCGCGTGCCGGCCGCAACCCCCTGCGGCGCCCGTAGCGGGTAACGCAGCGCACCGAAAATGCCCTTGCTGTGAGTTTATGTGATTTATCTTATTTTTGCAGGGTTTAGCGTGAATTTTCAGCATTTTTACATAACTGTACGCAGCCCCCCGCTTATCGTTCAAAAAAGCATCGTGACGCGCATTTTTGCACCCACCCACGGCTACACGGCCAAGCATCTGCACCGCTAAACATCTGCGCATCCATACGTCTAAAAAAGATTAATATATTCCATAATGGCATATATAACCGTTATTTGTTCTTTTTAAAGCGCTTATTCTCAGCGCTATCATCCACATAACGACTTTTATACCGAATAATCCTGGAGATGAGTCATGGCGATCCCCCATTCCGTCATCGAGATGATTGGCAATACCCCGATGCTGGAACTGACCCGGTTCGATACCGGCCCGTGCCGGCTGTTCGTCAAGCTGGAGAATCAAAACCCCGGCGGTTCGATCAAAGACCGCGTGGCGCTGTCGATGATCGAACAGGCCGAGCGCGACGGCAAGCTGCAGCCGGGCGGCACCATCATCGAAGCCACCGCCGGCAATACCGGCCTGGGGCTGGCGCTGGTGGCGGCGCTGAAAGGCTATAAGCTGCTGCTGGTGGTGCCGGACAAGATGAGCCGCGAGAAGATCTTCCACCTGCGCGCGCTGGGCGTGGAAGTGCTGCTGACCCGCTCGGACGTCGGCAAGGGGCATCCGGCTTACTATCAGGATTACGCCAAACGCCTGGCCGGGGAGATCCCCGGCGCCTTTTATATCGATCAGTTCAACAACCCGGCCAATCCGGCGGCCCATACCACCACCACCGCGCCCGAACTGTGGCGGCAGATGGAGCATGACGTGGACGCTATCGTGGTTGGCGTCGGCTCCGGCGGCACGCTGGGCGGGTTGAGCCGCTATTTCGCCGAGGTTTCGCCGCAGACGGAATTCGTGCTGGCCGACCCTGCCGGCTCTATCCTGGCGGACTACCTCGACAGCGGCCACATCGGCGAAGCGGGCAGCTGGCTGGTGGAAGGCATCGGCGAAGACTTCGTCCCGCCGCTCAGCGACTTTGACCAGGTCCGCCACGCTTATCGCATCGGCGACGCCGAAGCCTTCGCCACCGCGCGCGATCTGCTGCGCAAGGAAGGCGTGCTGGCGGGATCGTCCACCGGCACCCTGCTGGCCGCCGCGCTGCGTTACTGCCGCGCACAGACCGAACCCAAGCGGGTGGTGACCTTTGTCTGCGACAGCGGCAACAAATACCTGTCTAAAATGTATAACGACCACTGGATGCTGGAACAGGGCCTGCTGAGCAAGCCGCAGCACGGCGATCTGCGCGATCTGATCGCCTACCGCCACGACGAAGGTGCCGCCGTCTCCGCCGCGCCGGACGACACGCTGGCGATCGTGCACGCCCGCATGCGGCTGTACGACATCTCGCAGCTGCCGGTGCTGGAAGGCGATCGGGTGGTCGGCCTGATCGATGAGTGGGATCTGCTGAACGCCGTCCAGGCCGACGCCGCCCACTTCAGCCTGCCGGCCGGCAGCGCGATGACCAAGCAAGTCCAGACGCTGCAAAAGGAAGCCGGCTACGACGAATTGCAGGCCACCTTCAACCATGGCCACGTCGCGGTGGTGCTCGACGGCGAGCGCTTCCTCGGCCTGATTACCCGCACAGACGTGCTTAACGCCTGGCGCCAAAAATTACGTTAATAAGGATCCATTATGGCCAAGTTTGATACGTTGACCGTTCACGCCGGTTACACCCCGGACGCCACCGGCGCCGTGATGCCGGCAATTTACGCCACCTCCACCTACGCCCAACCGGCGCCGGGCGAGCATACCGGCTATGAATACTCCCGCAGCGCCAACCCGACGCGCACCGCGCTGGAAAGCGCCATCGCCGAACTGGAGGGCGGCAGCCGCGGCTACGCCTTCGCCTCCGGCCTGGCGGCCTGCTCCACGGTGCTGGAGCTGCTCGATAAGGACAGCCACCTGATCGCAGTAGACGATCTGTACGGCGGCACCTATCGCCTGCTGGAAAAAGTGCGCAGCCGCACCGCCGGCCTGCGCGTCACCTACGTGTCGCCGGCGGATCTCGCCGGGCTGGAGCAGGCGATCGAGCCGGACACCAAAATGATCTGGGTAGAAACCCCGACCAACCCGCTGCTGAAGCTGGCGGATCTGAGCGCCATTGCCGCGATCGCCAAAAAGCATGGGCTCATCAGCGTGGCGGACAATACCTTCGCCTCGCCGTATCTGCAGCGCCCGCTGGATCTGGGCTTTGACGTGGTGGTGCACTCCGCCACCAAATACCTCAACGGCCACTCCGACGTGGTGGCCGGCGTCGCGGCGGTGGGGGATAACCCGGCGCTGGCGGAACAGCTCGGTTTCCTGCAAAACGCGGTCGGCGGCATTCTCGATCCGTTCAGCAGCTTCCTGACGCTGCGCGGCATCCGCACCCTGGCACTGCGCATGCAGCGCCACAGCGACAGCGCGCTGCGCATTGCCCAGTGGCTGGAGAGCCAGTCGCAGGTGGAAAACGTCTACTATCCCGGCCTGCCTAGCCATCCGCAGCACGCGCTGGCGGCACGCCAGATGACGCGCTTCGGCGGCATGATCTCGGTGCGGCTGAAAGGCGACGACGCCTATGCGCGCCGGGTCATCAAGCGCTCGCGCCTGTTCACCCTGGCGGAAAGCCTGGGCGGCGTGGAAAGCCTGATCAGCCAGCCGTTCAGCATGACGCACGCCTCCATTCCGCTGGAACAGCGCCTGGCAACCGGCATCACGCCGCAGCTGGTGCGCCTGTCGGTGGGGATTGAGGATGTGGAAGATCTGATCGCCGATCTGCAGCAAGCGCTGGCGGAATAATCGCCCGCATCAAACGCCATCAGCCCGGCCGGCGCGCCGGGCTTTTTTGTGCCCGCTATTCAGACGCCGATGACGTCCCGATAAAAGCGCTGCGCCACATCGGGGTGGGAACGGATGCGGCCTTTCAGGTAGTTATACCCCACGTCGCGCAGCAGCGGGTTGAGCGGATCGCTGGCCGGGCCGCGCGCCTGCGCCGCCAGCGGCGGCGGCAGTTGATACAGCGGCACCACCGCGTCCAAGCGCGCGCCGAGGAAAAAAGCGATCGACAGCCTGTCGCGCCCCGCCGGCGGCGCTTCCACCCGGTGCACCGTGGCGCGCAGATAGCCGTTGGTCGCCAGTTCCAGCAGCTCGCCGATGTTCACCACGAAGGTGTCTTCACGCGGCTGGACGTCAAGCCACTGCCCTTCGCTCACCTCCACCTGCAACCCTTTTTGCTCGTCCTGTAGCAGGAAGCTGAGAAACCCAGAATCCTTGTGCGCGCCGACGCCCTGTGCGCTGGCGGTAGCGTCCCGCCCCGGATAGCGAATCAGTTTGATGTGCTCGTTGGGCTTATCGCCATACAAGCGATCGAAAGCCTGCTCCGGCAACGACAGCGCCAAAGCGAAAGCGCGCAGCAGCCGCAGCGACATGGCGGTCATCGCCTGTTGCCACTGCAGCAGCAGCGGTTTCAGCGTCGGCAGCGCCGCCGGCCACTGGTTTGGCCCCTGCAGGCGCGCCCAGCGCGAGGTGTCGTCAGATAGCGTCAGCGCCGGGCGTTCGGCACCGATATCGAACTGCTCGCGCCAGTCCGGCTGGCCGCGCGTGAGCTCTGCCGCCGCCCGGTTGTAACCGCGAAAGTGCGGCGAATGCACCATCTGCACCGCCAGCTTGTCGGCTTCCGGCAGCGCGAAAAATTGCCGCGCGCCCTGCTGCAGCCGCGCATTCAGCGCGCCGTCCACGCCGTGCCCGCGCAGATAGAAAAAACCGACGTCGCGGGCCGCCGCGCGCAGATCGTCGAGAAAGGCGCGCCGCTGACGCGCATCGCCGTCAAGCAGCGAAAGATCCAGCAGCGGCAGCGTCTTCAGCGTCGTCAGGTGCGTCATCATGCGGTTCCTCTTCTTCCCCGATCGCGATCGGGCTGCCGTACAGGCGAATAATCAACATTGTCTCTCCCCGGCGGGTGGTTGCGTTTTCCTCATAGTTACCACCGCGCTCGCCGGGGCGGCCAATATTGTTGCGTTCTAAGTTATGCAAACGTTCAACAAACTGTCGCAAAACCGTCATCAATGTTTCTTATGCTCTGCGCAATTTCGCCGACGCCGCTGGCTGGCGATGGGCGCTATCCGCTATCCTGTAAACGACCACATACCCTGCCTGCCGGAGAAATACTGATGGATTTAGCCTTATTCGACCTGGATGAAACCCTGATTGACGATGACAGCGCCAGCCTGTGGATCCGCTGGCTGGTCGGCCAGGGATTCGCGCCGGCGGAGCTGGAACTGCAAGAGCAGCAGCTGATGCAGCTCTATTATCAGGGCAAGCTGTCGATGGAGGACTATATGCAGGCCACGCTGGCGCCGCTGTCCGGCCTGAGCGTGCAAACCGTAGCCGGCTGGGTGCAACGCTACATTCGCCGCGATATCCTGCCGCGCGTCTACCCCGCCGCCCGTGAACGCCTGCAGTGGCACCGCGAGCGCGGCGACTGCATCCTGGTGATCTCCGCCACCGGCGAGCACCTGGTGGCGCCGATCGCCGAACAGCTCGGCGCCGACGATGCGCTGGCGATCGGCGTGGAAATCAGCGACGGCCGCTTCACCGGCAACACCTACGGCACCATGACCTACCAACAGGGCAAGGTGATCCGCCTGCAACACTGGCTGGCGCAGCATCCGCACCTGAAATTCGAACACAGCCACGGCTACAGCGACTCTCTCAACGATAAGGCGATGCTGCAATTCGTCGACAGCGCTACGGTGATCAACCCCGACAGCGAGTTGAGCGCGCTGGCGGCGGAGCACGGCTGGGAAGTATGCCGCTGGGAGCGCTGATCGGCAGGCAAAAAGTGCCCTGTGGTGTGACAAAAAGCGCGTTGTGGCGTAGGTATTAAGGGTCTTTAATCCGCTAACGGAGTTATCCCATGCTGACCATTTGGGGTCGTGAAAATTCGAACAACGTCAGGAAGGTGCTGTGGTGCGCCGCCGAACTGGGGCTGAGCTATACCCACATCAACGCCGGCGGCGCATTCGGCAAGGTGAACGAAGAGAGTTACCGCGCGCTGAACCCGAACGGCCTGGTGCCGCTGCTGCAGGACGATGACTTCGTGCTGTGGGAATCCAACACCATCGTGCGCTACCTGGCGGCGAAATTCGGCGACGCGACGTTCTATCCGCAAGATCTGCAGGCACGCGCCGCCGCCGAGAAGTGGATGGACTGGACTACCTCGACCATCGTCCCGGCCTTCACCATCGTCTTTTGGGGCCTGATCCGCACCGCGCCGGAATTGCGCGACATGGCGAAAATCGAAGCGGCGATCGCCACGCTGGAAAAACACTTCGACGTCATTGAACAGACGCTGGCACGCCAGCCTTACCTCTCCGGCGATGCATTCGGCTTTGGCGATATTCCGCTCGGCAGCTTCGCCTACGCCTGGTTCGAGATGCCGATCGCCCGCCGTTCGCGGCCGAACATGGAGCGCTGGTATCAGCAGCTGCGCGCTCGCCCCGCCTACCAGCGCGGCGTGATGAGCGAACTCACCTGATCGCTGCGGGGCGTTACGACGCCCCGACTTTCAGCAGCTTGCCGTCCCGCTCGTCCGTCAGCAGATACAGGTAGCCATCCGGTCCGCTGCGTACCTCGCGAATGCGCTCGCCGCGATCGCCCAGCAACCGCTCTTCCGCCACCACCTTGTCGCCTTCCAGCGTCAGGCGAATCAGCTCCTTTTGCGCCAGCGCGCCGATGAACAGCGAGTGCCGCCAGGCGGGGAAGCGCTGCCCGTCATAAAACGCCATGCCGCTGAGGCCGGGCGAAACCCGCCAATAGTGCAGCGGCTGTTCGGTGCCGGGCCCCCGTTCCCCCCTGGCCTCCGGGATCGGCTGGCCGGAATAATTGATGCCGTAGGTGGCCAGCGGCCAGCCGTAGTTTTTACCCGGCTGCGGGAGGTTGAGCTCATCGCCGCCGCGCGGGCCGTGCTCGTGTTCCCAGATCGCGCCACTCCACGGGTTCAACGCCAGCCCTTGCGGATTGCGGTGGCCATAGGACCAAACTTCCGGCCGTTTGCCGGCCTGGCCGACCCAGGGGTTGTCCGGCGGCACTGCGCCTTCGGCGGTCAGCCGCACCAGCTTGCCCTGCAGCTTGTCGGTCTCCTGCGCCGTCGGCCGCTGGTTGTTTTCGCCCAGCGCGATAAACAGGTAGCCCTGCCGGTCGAACGCCAGCTTGCCGCCGAAGTGATTGCCGACCGACAGCTTGGGCAGCTGGCGGAAGATCACCTTGAAGTTTTCCAGCCGCGCGCCGTCTTCGCTCAAACGGCCGTAGCCGACCGCCGTGCCGGCTTTGCCGCCCTCGCCCGGTTCGGCGAAGCTGAGGTACACCCGGCGGCTGGCGGCGAAGTCGGGGGCCGGCAACACCTCCAGCAGGCCGCCCTGCCCCTCGGCGTAAACCTGCGGCACGCCGGCGATCGGCGGCGACAGGCCTTTGCCCTGCTGCCACAGCCGCAGCCGGCCGGGCCGCTCGGTGATAAGCAGGCCTTGTTCCGCCGGCAAAAAGGCCAGCGACCACGGGTGTTCCAGGCCGTCCTGCAGTTGGCTGACCGTCGGCGCGGCGTGCAGCAGGCCGCTGCACAGCAGCAAACCGGCCAGCAAAGTCAATCGGGGCATGGCATCCTCCTGGGGGTGAAATGACCCGTTTAGTGTAGCCCACTCAGCGGGCGCGGTCGTTTGCATTACATTTCAACAGGTTGCCTTTTAGCCGCAGTGTGCTTAAGTTAACCCATCACCCAGGAGGAATCATGGACATTACCGTTACCGACGCGATTGACGAAGACACCCTCGATGCGATCAGGCAAGGCCTGCGCGCTTACAACCTGCCGCATATCGATGCCCGTCACCGCAAGCCGCTCAGCGTCTATGCGCGAGACGAGGCCGGCACGGTGATCGGCGGGCTGACCGCCGAAACCTGGGGCAACTGGCTGAGCGTCGAGTGGCTGTGGGTGGCGGATTCCCAGCGCGGCAGCGGCCTCGGCGGCCGGTTGATGCGCGCCGCCGAACGCGAGGCGCAGGCGCGCGGCTGCCGCTACGCTCGCCTGGATACCTTCAGCTTCCAGGCGCGGCCGTTCTACGAAAAGCTCGGCTATCAGCTGCAAATGACGCTGAAAGAGTATCCGGTGGAACATGAGTGTTATTTTCTTACCAAAACCCTGACTGATTAATGGATGGACGGATGGACAGCAAAAGCATGGTGGTGAACTGTGTGGCGTACAAAGCCGGCCAACGGCTGGGCGAAGTGACCATCGACGATATCAGCGAGGTGGTCAAACAGCCGGATACCTTCATCTGGCTGGGGCTGCGGCAGCCGGAGCCGGCGTTTATGCGCAAGGTGCAGGAAGAGTTCGGCCTGCACGATCTGGCGATCGAAGACGCGCTGTGCGCGCACCAGCGGCCGAAGCTGGAAACCTACGGCGACTCGCTGTTCATCGTGGTGAAAACCGCGCAGTGGGGCGAGAACGACGAAATCGAATACGGCGAAACCCATTTCTTCGTCGGCAAAAACTTTCTGGTGACGGTGCGCCACGGCGCCTCGCCCAGCTACGCGCCGATCCGCGCCAAGGCGGAGGAGAACCGCAAGCAGATGTGCCGCGGGCCGGGCTTCGCCCTCTATTCGGTGCTGGACTTCGTGGTGGACAACTACCGCAGCGTGGTGACGCGCTTCGAGAGCACCATCGAGAATATCGAAGCCAACATGTTTCAGTCGGAGTTCGATCAGGCGGCGATCGAGAACGTCTATACCCTGCGCCGCCACCTGTTGGCGCTGCGCAACGCCGCGTTGCCGATGGATGAAATCTGCAACCAGCTGATCCGCCTGCACGAAGAGGTGATCCCGAAAGAGCTGCGCGCCTATGTGCGTGATGTGCAGGATCACGCGCATCAGGTGGTCAGCAATATCGACGACATGCGCGAAATGCTGACCAACGCCATGCACGTCAACCTGGCGCTGGTGACGGTCAAGCAGAACGAAGTGGTGAAACGGCTGGCGGGCTGGGGGGCGATTTTGGCCATCCCGACGGTGGTCTTCAGCCTGTACGGCATGAACTTCGCCGACATGCCGGAGCTAAAGTTCCCCTGGGCCTACCACGCCACGCTGGGGGTGACCGCCGTCGGCTGCATTTTCCTGTATCAGAAGCTGAAGAAATCGGGCTGGCTGTAAGCGCCAAAACGGCGGGTTTTCCCGCCGGAAAAACGATCTGCGGAGCGGCCCGCCACGCCGCTTCAATACAGCATCGGTCGCCGATCGCGATGCACGTGATTGTGGCGGCCGATATGCTTATCATCGGCCGCGCCGATATCCATCGATGCCAGCACCATGCCTTCGCCTGCCAGGCTCTGCGTCAATGGATAGCCGTCGGCGTCGACGATCACCGAGCCGCCGATCCACGCAACGCCGCGCTCCGTTTCGCAACGATCGCACACCGCGATGAACAGCCGATTGACGGCGGCGTTGGCCTGCGCCTTCACCATCTCCGCCGGCCGTTCGCCCTGCGGGCGCGGCGCCAGCGGCCAGTTGACCGGCGCGCACAGCAGCTGAGCGCCGGCCAGCGCCGGTAGCCGTACCCACTCAGGGAATTCGAGATCGTAACAGATCATCATCGCCAACCGGCCGAAGCGGGTCTCGATGACCGGCGGCGGCCGATCGCCGGCGGTAAAGATGGTGCTCTCTTCGTGCCACAGGTGCGCTTTGCGATAAATCGCCCTCACCCCCTGCGCATCGATCAATGCCGCGCTGTTGGCCACCTCGCCATCGGGCAGGCGCTCGCAGAAACCGGCGACGATCGCCACATCCAACTCGCGCGCCAGGGCTCCCCACAGGCTGAGGCTAGGCCCGTCTTCAGCCTCGGCCAACGCCCGCGCCTCCGCCTTATCGCGCAGCACGTAGCCGCTGTTCACCAGCTCCGGCAGCACGATAACGTTGGCACCGTGCTGCGCCGCCCGGCGGATAGCCTGGGCGGACAGCGCCCGATTATGTTCCGCTTCCCCGACCCGCAACGCTAACTGGCAGCATGCGACGCTGATTTTTTCCTTCACTCCCAATCTCCTTACGACCGCCGTTAAACCCATTTGGGAGCCGTGCACCCCGCCCTCCAGTAAAGCAGCAAAGGCGCCGCGATAAAAGCTCAGTGCGTTTCAGCGCTCGGTTTGGGTCTGCAGCTGCGCTGCCGGGCGGCTCAACAGGCTGCCCAGCACGAAGGCGACGCCGCCGCCCAGCAGGCCGCCGTAGATTGGGCTGTTGGCGTCGATGCCGTGCCAGACCATCAGCCCCACCACGCACAGGCTGCCGGTCAGCATGCTGGCGATGGCGCCGGCGCTGGTGGCGCGCGGCCAGAAGATCGCCCCCACCAGCGGGATCAGCATGCCGCCCACCAACAGGTTGTAAGCCAGGGTCAGCGCCGCCAGCACGTCGCGCACCACGAATGCCAGCCCCAGCATGACCGCGCCCATGAGGAGAGTGGTGAAGCGCCCGGCGGCCAACCCGCCGGAAGGTTTGCGCCGGATGGCCGGCAATACGTCCTCCAGCGCGATGGTGGAAGAGGCCAGCAGGCAGGCGCTGGCGGTGGACATCAGCGCCGCCAACGCCGCGGCGGCCACCAGCCCGCTGACGCCGACCGGCAACACCGCCTGCGCGATAGCGGCGAAGGCGCCGTCGGTGTTGCTGAGCGACGGCAGCACGATCTTGCCGGCCATGCCGATCAGCGCGCCGGTCACGCCGTACAGCACGCAGTAGACGCCCGCCCCCAGCCCGGCGAAGCGCGCCACGTTGGCGCTGCGGGCGGTAAATACCCGCTGCCAGATGTCCTGGCCGATCAGAATGCCGAAGAAATAGATCAGGAAAAATACCAGAATGGTGTCCAGCCCGATCGACGACAGCTGGTAGTAACCGGCGGGCAGCAGGCTGGTGAACGCCTCCCAGCCGCCGGCCTTGACGATGCTCATCGGCATCAGCACCAGCATCATGCCGACGGTCATGATGATGAACTGAATGATGTCGGTCAGCGTCAGCGACCACATGCCCCCCAGCGTCGAATACAGCACCACCAGCCCGCCGCCGAGCAGGATAGACGCGCTGAACGACAGGCCGAACATCACCTGCATCACGCTGCCGATGGCGATGATCGAAGTCACCGCCACCATCAGATCATACGCCAGCATGATCGCGCCGCTGGTAACCCGCGCCGCCGGATGATAGCGCCGCGACAACACCTGGCTGACGGTATACAGCTTCAGCTTGAGCAGCGGCTTGGCCAGCACCAGGCTCAACACCACGATGCCCAGCCCCAGCGCGCCGCACAGCCAGACGCCGGAGATGCCGTAGGTGTAGCCGAGCTTGACGCTGCCGATGGTCGACGCGCCGCCGAGCACCACCGCCGACAGCGTGCCCAGATACAGCCCCGGCCCCAGGTTGCGCCCGGCGACCAGATACGCCTCTTTGGAATTGGCGCGGCGAATGCCCATCCACCCCACCGCGCCTATCACCAGAAAGTAAAACACCACGACCAGCAGATCGAGATTCATGGGTACCTCCACTCCGTTGTTATTGTTATCAGGGGCCCCGACGCAACCGCTCCGCCGGTAGGGTCAGTGCGCCGCCTCAGCGGGCCGGCAGCACGCACAACATTTCAAACAGCAGGTTGGCCGCCAGCAGCGCCGTGTTGCCGGAGCGATCGTAAGGCGGCGACACCTCCACCACGTCGCCGCCCACCAGGTTCAGCCCATGGCAGCCGCGCACGATCTCCAGCCCCTGCCAAACCGACAGCCCGCCGACCTCCGGCGTGCCGGTGCCCGGCGCGAAGGCCGGATCCAGTCCGTCGATATCGAAGCTGAGGTAAACCGGCGCATCGCCCATCTGTTCGCGGATCTCCGCCATCAGCGGCGTCAGCGATCGGTGCCAGCAGGCCTCGGCCGGCACCACGCGGAAGCCCTGGCGGCGTGACCAGTCGAAGTCGTCCGCCGCATAGCCGCTGCCGCGCAGGCCGATCTGCACCACTTTTTCCGGCGCCAGCAACCCTTCCTCGAACGCGCGGCGGAAGGTGGTGCCGTGCGCCAGCTGTTCACCGAACATCTCTTCGTTGGTGTCGGAATGCGCATCGACGTGGATCAGCCCGACCGGGCCATGTCGACGGGCGACGGCGCGCAGCACCGGCAGCGTCAGCGTGTGGTCGCCGCCGAGCGTCAACGGCATGCAGCCGTGCGCCAGGATCTCGTGGTAAGCCGCCTCGATGCGCTGCACGCTATCCGCCAGGCTGTAAGGGTTGATGGCGACATCCCCCAGATCGGCCACCTGCAGCCGTTCGAACGGGGCGGAGCCGGTGCCCATGTTGTAGGGGCGGATCATCACCGATTCCTGGCGGATCTGGCGCGGGCCATAGCGGGTGCCGCTGCGGTTGGAGGTGCCGATATCCAGCGGAATGCCGACAAAGGCGGCGTCCAGACCGCGCGCCTGTTCGGCGGCGGGCAGGCGCATCATGGTGGGGATACCGGCAAAGCGCGGCATATCGTTACCGCTTTGGGGTTGGTTCAGCATGGCGTTTCCTTGTCTTGATCTGCGATGAATTGAAACATTTGAGCAACATTCGCAGACTACCCCGCTGGCCACCCCGGCTACCATTCCCGCTTTTGCATGTAAACATCGAAAAACGCGATGTAACTAACCTATTGAAGTATTGATTTTTATTTCAACTTCATGCCATAAGGGAGGCCATATCTTCAGCGCCGCACCTATTTTCTCGATGTTAAAAATGGGTTAACCGGCCGACGTTCTGCGGAGGGGACGATGCTCACCAACCTAAGCGATATCGATCTGAAACTGCTGCGGGTATTCGTCGCGGTGGCGGAAGCTCAGGGCGTCAGCGCCGCGCAGGAAGCGCTGCTGATGAACCAGTCCACCATCAGCACTCACCTGGCCTCGCTGGAAACCCGGCTGGGTTTTCGCCTGTGCCAGCGCGGACGCTCCGGCTTCCGGCTGACGCCCAAGGGCGAACGCATGCTGATCGCCTGCCGCTCGCTGTTCAACGCCGCCCGCGACTTCACCCGAGTCAGCCAGTCGCTGAACGGCCTGCTGACCGGCGATCTGCAGATCGGTCTGGTGGATAATCTGGTTTCGCTGCCGGGCAATCCGTTCAGCCAGGCCATCAAACACTTCCAGCGCCGCCACCAGGACGTGCAATTGCAGTGCCGCATCTGTTCGCCGAACGAGATTGAGCAAGGGCTGCTGCACCGGCAGCTCGATCTGGGCATCGGCTACTTTGGCCAGCAGTTGGAGGCGTTGCGTTATCAGCCGTGGCTGGAGGAGACGCAGGCGATCTACTGCAGCGCGGATCACCCGCTGTTCACGGTGGAAGAACCGGAGCGCGAGCAGATTGAAAACGCGCGCTGGGTCAAGCGCGGCTACCTGCTGGCGCAGCAGCTGTGCCCGATCGCGCCGCCTCACCTGGCGGCGGTGGCCCACCATATGGAAAGCGTCGCCCATCTGGTGCTGAGCGGCACCTGTCTCGGCTATCTGCCCACCCACTACGCGGCGCGCTGGGTGGAACAGGGGCTGCTGCGGCAGCTGGGCGGCACGGCGCTCTCTTACCGCGCCACGCTTAGCCTGGTCAGCCGCCCCGTCCAGCCCGACGAGGCGTTGAACGCGCTGCTGGAGGATTTGGCGCGCGCCGGCGAAAAAAAAGCCCCGCATGCGCGGGGCCTGACGGACGTTAGCTGACCGGCATGCGCGCCGGATCGGGATACTGATACTCAAAACCCAGCTCGTTGCAGATGCGGTTGCCGTCCACCAGCCGCTCATCCTGCTCCGCTTCGTCGGCGAACTGCGGCGGCTCCAGGTGCAGCTGTTCGGCCAGCGCCGGATAAAATTCGCGTTTGGCCGGATGACGCGGCGCGCATAGGTTGTATACGTGGCCGCCCTTCGGCAGCTTCAGCAGCAGTTGGATGGCGGCGATGACGTCGTCCTGATGCACCAGATTCACCCCCTGCGAACCGCCCTTCACGTCGAGTTTGCCCGCCAGGAAGCGGCCGGGGTGGCGATCGGCGCCCACCAGCCCCGCCAACCGCAGAATGTCCACTGAGGTATTCGGCAATTCATGCAGCCAGCCCTCCAGCTCGGCCAGCACCCGGCCCGACGGCGAGACCGGCCGCAGCGGCGACTCTTCGCGCAGCGTGCCGGCGGTTTCGCCGTACACCGAGGTGGAACTGGTGAAGATCACGCGCGGCACGCCGAAGGCCATCGCGCTGTCCACCAGCATGCGCACCGCATTGAAATAGTTCTCGCTGCCTTCGACGGTGCGGCGCGCGGGCAGCGTCACCACCAGCGCATCCACGCGCAGCAGTGATTCCAGATCGTCCGGATCGCACACCAGCTCCGGCGTCAGCTCCAGTTGATAGCATTCGATGCCGCTCATGCGCGCGGCCTCGACGCCGTCCGGCGTGGTTTTGCTGCCGACCACGTCATACCCGCGGCCCATCAGCGATAACGCCAACGGCATGCCCAGCCAACCCAAACCAATAATGGCTACCTTTTTCATCCTCTTCCTCTCCTGAAGATCGCAGCGCCCTGCCCCTAAGGCTACGCCACTGTGCACGGCGATACAATCTGCCCGGCTTAAGGTTAGGTAAAGCCGTGTGTGGCTAATAACCTAACCTGTTTCAATAAATTAAATTTATGACGTTAAAAAAGGGTTGCGCGGTGGACAGCGGATAGTTTAGCTTAATCGGCATACGGTTTTTACCGGCTTTTGATTAGAGAAAAACACCATGACACGCGTTCAGTTCAACCACCATCATCACCATCACCCTGACTAGTCTTTCAGGCGATGTGTGCTGGAAGACGGTTTGTTAATCTTCCAGTGGCGCGCAGAACGCAAGAGAGAGCCCTCGGAAGATTTCTTCCGAGGGTTTTTTTTTGGCTTCGGACAGACAGAAAGAATATTTTTACAACAAATTCATAAAATTACAGATTAAACAGAGGTTACCATGCTGGACAAGACACGTTTACGGATCGCAATGCAGAAGTCGGGCCGCCTGAGCGAGGAATCCCAGGAACTGCTGGCGCGCTGCGGCATCAAGATCAACCTGCAGCAGCAGCGCCTGATCGCCTTCGCGGAAAACATGCCGATCGATATCCTGCGCGTGCGCGATGACGACATTCCGGGCCTGGTGATGGACGGCGTGGTCGATCTGGGCATCATCGGCGAAAACGTGCTGGAAGAAGAGCTGCTCAGCCGCCGCGCTCAGGGCGAAGACCCGCGTTACTTCACCCTGCGCCGCCTCGATTTCGGCGGCTGCCGCCTGTCGCTGGCCACCCCGCTCGACGCCGAATACACCGGCCCGCAAAGCCTGCAGGACGCCCGCATCGCCACCTCTTACCCGCACCTGCTGAAGCAATACCTCGACAAGCAGGGCGTGCGCTTCAAATCTTGCCTGCTGAACGGTTCGGTGGAAGTGGCGCCGCGCGCCGGCCTGGCCGACGCCATCTGCGATCTGGTCTCTACCGGCGCCACGCTGGAGGCCAACGGCCTGCGCGAGGTGGAGGTGATCTACCGCTCCAAGGCCTGCCTGATCCAGCGCGACGGCGAAATGCCGGAAGCCAAACAGCAGCTGATCGACCGCCTGATGACCCGCATTCAGGGCGTGATCCAGGCGCGTGAATCCAAATACATCATGCTGCACGCGCCGAGCGAGAAGCTGGACGAGATCGTCGCGCTGCTGCCGGGCGCCGAACGCCCGACCATTCTGCCGCTGGCCGGCGCGCAGAACCGCGTGGCGATGCACATGGTGAGCAGCGAAACCCTGTTCTGGGAAACCATGGAAAAACTGAAAGCGCTCGGCGCCAGCTCGATTCTGGTGCTGCCGATTGAAAAGATGATGGAGTAACGCCATGTCGACCTTCAACACGCCGATCGACTGGGCAACGTGCAGCGCCGAACGCCAGGCCGAGCTGCTGATGCGCCCGGCAATCGCCGCTTCCGACAGCATCACCCGCACGGTGAGCGAGATCCTCGACAACGTGAAGGCCAACGGCGATCGGGCGCTGCGCGACTATAGCGCCCGCTTCGACAAGGCGGAAGTCGCCGCGCTGCGCGTCAGCGCCGAGCAGATCGCCGCCGCCTGCGCGCGACTGGGCGATGACATCAAACAGGCGATGGCGGTGGCCGTCGCCAACGTGGACACCTTCCACAACGCGCAGCGACTGCCGGCGGTGGACGTCGAAACGCAGCCGGGCGTGCGCTGCCAGCAGGTGACCCGCCCAATCGACTCGGTGGGCCTGTATATTCCCGGCGGGTCGGCGCCGCTGTTCTCCACCGTGCTGATGCTGGCGACGCCGGCGCGCATCGCCGGTTGCCGCCGGGTGGTGCTGTGCTCACCGCCGCCGATCGCCGATGAGATCCTGTATGCGGCACAGCTGTGCGGCGTGCAGGAAGTGTTTCAGGTCGGGGGCGCGCAGGCGATCGCCGCCCTGGCGTTCGGCACCGAAAGCGTGCCGCGCGTGGCGAAGATCTTCGGGCCGGGCAACGCCTTCGTGACCGAAGCCAAGCGGCAGGTCAGCCAGCGTCTCGACGGCGCGGCTATCGACATGCCGGCCGGCCCTTCGGAGGTGCTGGTGATCGCCGATGCCGGCGCCACCCCGGCATTCGTCGCTTCCGATCTGCTGTCGCAGGCCGAACACGGCCCGGATTCGCAGGTGATCCTGCTGACGCCGGACGCGGCGATGGCGCAGGCGGTGGCCGAAGCGGTGGAAAGCCAGCTGGCCGAGCTGCCGCGCGCCGAGACCGCCCGCCAGGCGCTGGCGAGCAGCCGCCTGATCGTGGCGCGCGATCTGCCTGAGTGCGTGGCCATCAGCAACCGCTACGGCCCGGAGCACCTGATCATTCAGACCCGCAATGCGCGCGAGCTGGTGGACGGCATCACCAGCGCCGGCTCAGTGTTCCTCGGCGACTGGTCGCCGGAGTCCGCCGGCGATTACGCCTCCGGCACCAACCACGTGCTGCCGACCTACGGTTACACCGCCACCTGCTCCAGCCTGGGGCTGGCCGATTTTCAAAAACGCATGACGGTGCAGGAGCTGACGCCGCAGGGCTTCAGCAACCTGGCCGCCACCATCGAGACCCTGGCCGCCGCCGAGCAGCTGATCGCCCACAAGAACGCCGTGACCCTGCGCGTCGCCGCCCTGAAGGAGCAAGCATGAGCATCGAAAAACTGGCGCGCGCCAACGTTCGCGAGCTGACCCCTTATCAATCGGCGCGCCGCCTCGGCGGTAAGGGCGACGTGTGGCTGAACGCCAACGAATACCCGATCGCGCCCGAGTTCCAGCTGACCGCGCAAACCTTCAACCGCTATCCGGAGTGCCAGCCGGCGCAGGTAATCGAACGCTACGCCGCCTACGCCGGGGTGAAGAAAGAGCAGGTGCTGGTCAGCCGCGGCGCCGATGAAGGCATCGAACTGCTGATCCGCGCCTTCTGCGAGCCGGGCAAAGACGCCATTCTGTTCTGCCCGCCGACCTACGGCATGTACGCCGTCAGCGCCGAAACTTTCGGCGTGGAGCGCCGCACCGTGGCCGCCAAAGAGGACTGGCAGCTGGATCTGCCGGCCATCGCAGACAGCATGGACAACGTGAAGCTGATCTACGTCTGCAGCCCGAACAACCCGACCGGCAACCTGATCGACCCGGACTCGCTGCGCAACCTGCTGGAGCTGGCCAAAGGCAAGGCGATCGTCGCGGTGGACGAAGCCTATATCGAGTTTTGCCCGCAGGCCTCGGTGGCCGGGTGGCTGAGCGACTATCCGCACCTGGCTATCCTGCGCACGCTGTCGAAGGCCTTTGCGCTGGCCGGCCTGCGCTGCGGCTTTACGCTCGCCAACGAAGATCTGATCGCCCTGCTGCTGAAGGTGATCGCGCCTTACCCGCTCTCGACGCCGGTGGCGGATATCGCCGCGCAGGCGCTGAGCGAAGAAGGTATCCGCACCATGCGTCAGCGCGTCACCGACATCGCCGCCACCCGCAGCTGGCTGCAGCAACAGCTGGAAAAATGCGCCTGCGTCGAGCAGGTTTTCGCCAGCGACAGCAATTACCTGCTGGCCCGCTTCACCGCCTCAAGTAATGTGTTTAAAAGCTTGTGGGATCAGGGCATTATCTTACGAGACCAAAACAAACAGCCCGGGTTGTCCGGCTGCCTGCGCATCACCATAGGCACCCGCGACGAATGTCAACGCGTGGTGGACGCCTTGTCCGCCCTGCCCGGCGCCAACCAGACTCGCCAGGAGCCAATGTGAGCCAAAAAATCCTCTTTATCGATCGTGACGGCACGCTGATCGCCGAGCCACCGGAAGATTTCCAGGTTGACCGCCTGGACAAGCTGGCGCTCGAGCCGGACGTGATCCCTTCCCTGCTGGCGCTGCAACAGGCGGGGTATCAGCTGGTGATGATCACCAATCAGGATGGGCTCGGCACCGCCAGTTTCCCGCAGGAAACCTTCGATCCGCCGCACAACCTGATGATGCAGATCCTCAGCTCACAGGGCATTCAGTTCGCCGATGTGCTGATCTGCCCGCACCTGCCGGCGGACAACTGCGACTGCCGCAAACCGAAAACCGCGCTGGTGAAGGGTTACCTCGAACCCGGCGTGCTGAATGCCGCCCACAGCTACGTGATCGGCGATCGGCCGACCGACGTGCAGCTGGCGGAAAACATGGGCATCCAGGGGCTGCGCTACCAGCGCGGCGTGCTGGGCTGGAAAGAGATCGTGCGCCAGCTGACGCTGCGCGATCGCCACGCGCGGGTTAATCGCGTGACCAAAGAGACGCAGATCGACGTCAACGTCTGGCTGGATCGCGAAGGCGGCAGCAAGATCAAAACCGGCGTCGGCTTCTTCGATCACATGCTGGATCAGATCGCCACCCACGGCGGCTTCCGCATGGAGATCGACGTCAAAGGCGATCTGTATATCGACGATCACCACACGGTGGAAGACACCGGCCTGGCGCTGGGTGAAGCGCTGAACAAGGCGCTCGGCGACAAGCGCGGCATCGCCCGCTTCGGCTTCGTGTTGCCGATGGACGAATGCCTGGCGCGCTGCGCGCTGGATATCTCCGGCCGCCCGCACCTGGAGTACAAGGCCGAGTTCAACTATCAGCGCGTCGGCGATCTCAGCACCGAAATGGTCGAGCACTTCTTCCGTTCGCTCTCTTACACCATGGGCTGCACGCTGCACCTGAAGACCAAGGGCAAAAACGACCACCACCGGGTCGAGAGCCTGTTCAAAGTGTTTGGCCGCACGCTGCGCCAGGCGATCCGCGTCGAGGGCAATACCCTGCCGAGCTCGAAAGGAGTGCTGTGATGAACGTGGTGATTTTGGATACCGGCTGCGCCAACCTGGCCTCCGTCACCTACGCGGTGCGGCGCCTGGGCTATCAGCCGGAGGTGAGCCGCGATCCGGAGATCGTGCTGCGCGCCGACAAGCTGTTCCTGCCGGGCGTCGGCACCGCACAGGCGGCGATGGATCAACTGCGCGAGCGCGATCTGATCGAACTGATCAAGGCCTGCACGCAGCCGGTGCTGGGCATCTGCCTCGGCATGCAGCTGCTGGCGGCCAGCAGCGAAGAGAACGGCGGCGTGACCACGCTCGGCCTCATCGATACGCCGGTCAAGCAGATGACCGACTTTGGCCTGCCGTTGCCGCACATGGGCTGGAATCAGGTGTCCGCGCAGGCGGGCCACCATCTGTTCCGCGGCATCGATGACGGCGCCTACTTCTATTTCGTTCACAGCTATGCGATGCCGATATGCCCCAGCACCATCGCCCAGGCGAACTACGGCGAGCCCTTCACCGCCGCCGTGCAAAAAGACAACTTCTTCGGCGTGCAGTTTCATCCAGAACGTTCTGGAGCGGCCGGCGCACAACTGTTGAAAAACTTTCTGGAGATGTAGGCAGCATGATTATTCCGGCTTTGGATTTGATCGACGGCAAGGTGGTGCGTTTGCATCAGGGCGATTACGGCCAACAGCGCGACTACGGCAACGATCCGCTGTTACGCCTGCAGGACTATCAACAACAGGGCGCGCAGGTGCTGCACCTGGTCGATCTGACCGGCGCCAAGGATCCGGCGGCGCGCCAGATCCCGCTGCTGCGCAAACTGCTGGCGGGGGTTAATGTGCCGGTGCAGGTCGGCGGCGGCATCCGCAACGAGCAAGACGTCAGCGCCCTGCTGGAGGCCGGTGCCACGCGCGTGGTGATCGGCTCCACCGCGGTGAAACAGCCGCAACTGGTGCAGAGCTGGTTCGAGCGCTACGGCGCCGACGCGCTGGTGCTGGCGCTGGACGTGCGCATCGACGCGCAGGGCGTGAAACGCGTGGCCATCAGCGGCTGGCAGGAGGATTCCGACGCCACGCTGGAACAGGTGGTGGAGCAGTTCCTGCCCTACGGGCTGAAGCACGTGCTGTGCACCGACATTTCGCGCGACGGCACGCTGGCCGGTTCCAACGTGGCGCTGTATCAGGCGATCAGCCGCCGCTATCCGCAGGTGGCCTTCCAGGCCTCGGGCGGCATCGGCAATCTGGACGACATCGCCCAGCTGCGCGGCAGCGGCGTTGCCGGCGTGATCGTGGGGCGCGCCCTGCTCGAAGGTAAATTTAGCGTTGAGGAGGCGATCGCATGCTGGCAAAACGGATAATCCCGTGCCTGGATGTTAAAGACGGGCAAGTGGTGAAAGGCGTGCAGTTCCGCAACCACGAAATCATCGGCGACATCGTGCCGCTGGCGCAGCGCTATGCGCAAGAAGGTGCGGACGAGCTGGTGTTTTACGATATCACCGCCTCGAGCGACGGCCGGGTGGTGGACAAAAGCTGGGTATCGCGCGTGGCGGAGGTGATTGATATTCCGTTCTGCGTCGCCGGCGGCATTAAAAGCGCCGAGGACGCCAGCCAGATCCTGTCTTTCGGCGCCGACAAGATTTCGATCAACTCGCCGGCGCTGGCCGATCCCGAGCTGATTAGCCGCCTGGCGGAACGCTTCGGCGTGCAGTGCATCGTCGTGGGCATCGACACCTGGTTCGACAGTGAAACCGGCAAGTATCACGTCAACCAATATACCGGCGACGAGAGCCGCACCCGCATCACCCAGTGGGAAACCCTCGACTGGGTACAGGAAGTGCAGCGCCGCGGCGCCGGTGAGATCGTGCTGAACATGATGAACCAGGACGGCGTGCGCAACGGTTACGATCTGCAGCAGCTGCGCCGGGTGCGCGAGGCCTGCAAGGTGCCACTGATCGCCTCGGGCGGCGCGGGCACCATGGAGCACTTCCTGGAAGCGTTCCACGATGCGGACGTCGACGGCGCGCTGGCGGCGTCGGTGTTCCACAAACAAATCATCAATATCGGCGAGCTGAAAAGGTTCCTGGTTGAACAAGGCGTGGAGATTCGCGTGTGCTGACAGAACAACAGAACAACCAGCTGGACTGGGAAAAAACCGACGGCCTGATGCCGGCCATCGTGCAGCACGCCGTTTCCGGCGAAGTGCTGATGCTGGGTTACATGACGCCGGAAGCGCTGACGGCCACCGAGCAGAGCGGCAACGTCACCTTCTTCTCGCGCACCAAGCAGCGCCTGTGGACCAAGGGTGAAAGCTCCGGCCACTTCCTCAAGGTGGTCAGCATCACGCCGGACTGCGATAACGACACGCTGCTGGTATTGGCCAACCCGATCGGCCCGACCTGCCACCTCGGCAACAGCAGTTGCTTCCACCCGGCCGCCAGCGACTGGACGTTCCTCTATCAGCTGGAGCAGCTGTTGGCGGAGCGCAAGCACGCCAGCCCGGACAGCTCGTACACTGCCAGCCTGTATGCCAGCGGCACCAAGCGCATTGCGCAGAAGGTCGGGGAGGAAGGCGTGGAAACCGCGCTGGCCGCCACGGTCAACGATCGCGAAGAGCTGACCAACGAAGCCTCGGATCTGATCTATCACCTGCTGGTGCTGCTGCAGGACCAGGATCTGGACCTGAGCGCGGTGATCGGCCGGCTGCGCGAACGGCATCAGAAAAAAGCGTGACGCTAACTCGCGCCCAATAAAAAAGCCGCCGGGCGTTAACCTCGGCGGCTTTTTTTATCGCTCAACGGGCGGACTTATTCCATCCATTCGGTATGGAACACGCCTTCCTTGTCGATGCGTTTATAGGTGTGCGCACCGAAGTAGTCGCGCTGCGCCTGGATCAGGTTCGCCGGCAGCACCGCGGAGCGGTAGCTGTCGTAGTAGGCGATCGCAGCGGAGAAGGTCGGCGTAGGAATACCGTTCTGCACGGCATAGGCCACCACGTCACGCAGCGCCTGCTGGTACTCGTCGGCGATTTGCTTGAAGTATGGCGCCAGCAGCAGGTTGGCGATATCGGCATCCGCCGCGTAAGCGTCGGTGATCTTCTGCAGGAACTGGGCGCGGATGATGCAGCCGGCGCGGAAGATCTTGGCGATTTCGCCGTAGTGCAGATCCCAGTTGTTTTCTTTAGACGCGGCTTTCAGCTGAGAGAAGCCCTGCGCGTAGGATACGATCTTGCCCAGATACAGCGCGCGACGCACTTTCTCGATGAACTCGGCTTTGTCGCCGGTGAACGGCGCCACTTTCGGGCCGGTCAGCACTTTAGACGCGGCAACGCGCTGGTCTTTCAGCGAGGACAGGTAGCGCGCAAACACCGACTCGGTGATCAGCGACAGCGGTTCGCCCAGATCCAGCGAGCTCTGGCTGGTCCACTTGCCGGTGCCTTTGTTGGCGGCTTCGTCCAGGATCACATCGACCAGGTATTTACCCTCTTCGTCTTTCTTAGTGAAGATGTCTTTGGTGATGTCGATCAGGTAGCTGTTCAGTTCGCCCTTGTTCCACTCGGCGAAGGTTTCGGCCAGTTGCTCGTTGCTCAGGTTCAGCGCCTGCTTCAGCAGAGAATAGGCTTCGGCAATCAGCTGCATATCGCCGTATTCGATGCCGTTGTGCACCATTTTCACATAGTGGCCGGCGCCGTCTGCGCCGATGTAGGTCACGCAAGGCTCGCCTTCGGCAACCGCAGCGATTTTCTCCAGGATCGGCGCCACCAGCTCGTAAGCTTCTTTCTGGCCGCCAGGCATGATGGAAGGCCCTTTCAGCGCGCCCTCTTCACCGCCGGAAACGCCGGTACCGATGAAGTTGAAGCCCTGGTCGGACAGTTCGCGGTTACGACGGATGGTGTCCTGATAGTAGGTGTTGCCGCCGTCGATCAGGATATCGCCCTTGTCCAGGTGCGGAGTCAGCGAGGCAATGGTTTTATCCGTTGCTTCGCCCGCTTTCACCATCAGCAGGATGCGGCGCGGTTTTTCCAGCGATTCGACAAACTCTTCAACGGTGTAATACGGCGCCAGATTCTTGCCCGGGTTCTCAGCGATCACTTCGTCAGTTTTGTCGCCAGAACGGTTGAAAATGGAAACGGTGTAACCACGGCTCTCGATGTTCAGCGCGAGGTTGCGGCCCATTACCGCCATGCCGACAACGCCGATTTGTTGCTTGGACATTTAGGAACTCCTGTCTTTGAATGACACAGACCTGAAGCGTCTGTTATTTATCTACTGTTAGAGGATAGTAACCGAAGTTTTGGCATGTAGGGTAGCAATAGGTGTGATAGGCATGAAAAATCAATTACTGATTACAATACCATCAAAAACCACATTTTTATTATAGTTACCGTATTTTCCAGCCATACTTATTAAAAAATTTAACCATCGAATGACAGAAAAATAGAATATGTTTGATTCCTTTTTTTGATACATTTCCGCCATGATGGATGATTTTCACGCTAGGCACATAGGCAACATGCGTAATGTTGCTGGCTCGAAAACTGAGGTCTGTATCTTCAAAATACAAGAAAAACTGAGGGTCAAATCCTGCGAGTTGCTGCAAAACATCACTACGGAATAGCATAAAACAACCACTGACAATTTGAGGATTCCAGTAGTTATCTGTCTCATTAATAACGTCCACCATATTATAGTGGTCGAGTCTGAACTTAAAAAATTTCTTTACTATCGCAGGAGCAAATGCCCGCAACAGCAAAGTGAATACTGATGGATAGCGTTTGCACAAAAACTGTCGCTCACCATTTCGCCACCGGGCCAATGGCGTCAATAATCCGCACTGAGGGTTATCGTTCATAAACCGCATAGCTACGGCCAGTGTATCTTCGTACAGAATAATATCGGGATTTAAAATAAGATGGTAATCATAGTCATGACTTAATGTCAGATTGTGCGCACGGCCATAACCGATATTTTCACCCGAAATGACTACTCGACAGCAGGGATATTGCTCCTCAAGGAAATGGTGGAGATCCGTTTTCTGTTTGAAACCATTCTCGACGACAGTCACGTCCACTTGAATATTTGGGCAGGCTCGTTCAGCTTTCACGATGGAATCCATCAAAGTAAAGATGTCATCATTAATGTAAAAAGACACAACTGAAATTTGCACACGGATTTTGGCACACTGCCCTGAAATTATATCATTATCAATATGTGTATAATTCATTGTAATGGACACTTACCTGATTTACTCGTAATACCATGAATACCCCCTTGTACAATTGCTTTTAAGTTCTGCAACCGCTGACCAGAAAAAAGTAACAAAAAAGTCAATTTCAAGACAAGCTTGTACGTGTCGACCAATTTCCAATTCAAAGGAATATAATCTTTCTTATACAAAAGTATGGCATTCCTAACGAGGTAATAATGACGAAGGGGGCTATGTATTGCAATGTGCCTTCCGGCAAACTCAATGCGTCCGTCTCCCAGGCTATGATGCATTTGCGCGGAAAAAACACCATATGACAACAACCCTTTTGCCCGAGCACGCAGTGCCCACTCTATGTCGACATAATCGATAAAGAGGGATTCATCCATTAGCCCCACCCGTTCGAAAACAGCAACAGGAATCAACGACCCGGATGCAATAAGATGATCAACCTCAACGATATTATCGCAGGAACTTGATGACATTTTGATAATACGAATCCCTTCAACGCGAATAAACCGAGCCCTGACGCTTTGATCTGCGTCAATAAAACAGGGGCCAACGGCGGCTAATCCATTCTTGTGCTTAGCCGCCGTCAAAAGTTCTTCAACCATATTATCTGCCGGGAGACTATCCTGATCCATTAACAACACATAGTCGAACCCTTGCTCTTTTGCCATTCGGATACCGCGATTCTGAGCTGCAGCTATCCCTTCATTTTCGGCCAAACACATTAACGTTAATTGCCCAGAAAACTCGGCCAAGGCAATTGTCAGCTGTTCAGAATTGGTTGAATTATTGTCAACAACAACTACAGCAACCTGGCTTGCCAACAGTACCTTAATCTGTCGTTTAAGGCTGGGGATATTAGGATTATAACTTACCGTAATTGCGATTATTTTCCTATTCACACTAGTTTTCCCTAAGAAAAAAAGGGCCTCTCGGCCCTTTTCTTAGTGAGTAGAAAGGTAGATCTCTGCCAGTTCTTCATACTGTTCATCAAAAGAACGAATATGAGAGTGAGGCATGACAGGCAAACGTCCATCTGGCATTTGGCGGAAATATTGTATCGTTGCCTCAACAGCAGCCAGCAACTTCATGGCATCGTTATCAAATGGAATAACAATACCATTTTCTCCATCAATAATATCTTCAGGAGCTCCCCCCGCATCAGAGGTAATCACCCAAACATTGCGGATTAAGGCTTCGCGAACCGTCAAGCCAAAGCTTTCTTTAGATTGCGTCGGATAGAGCAGAACATCAATACTGCCATAAAATTCATCCATATTTTGCTGAGTAAATGCGGGAACAACTTCATAATTATTCAACCCGTCTAGGTCACTGTCATGAAAAGTTCTAAAGCCAAGATTCAACGTATTATCAACAATCACAACCTTGGCATCTTCAGCAGCAATATTTCTGAAAGCTTCCTTGATTAAATGATATCCCTTAATGTTGGTGTTTCCACCAACATAACCAAAGGTTATCACTTTTGAAACCTCTCTATCTTTAGTCAACTGCGGATAATTTACACCATTTTTATTCAGATGAACATTACCGAAGCCTTCACTAGCATAAAGTTGACGAGTAAATGCACTTGGCGCAAGAATTTTACTCGCCAACATCAGCGCCTTGCGTTTCTTCAGGACATAATAACTGACCGTATCTTTATCCTTCAGTTTTTCCGATTCGTGACCCTCGAAAACACCACGCAACTTGTGCTTATCGTCGAAGCTGAGAATAAACTGATGGTCATATAACCACCAATAATCATGCGCAGTGACAATTATTGGGATATCTCTTTCAGCACAGACCTCCAACATAGAAATGCCTAGGCCTTGAATAGAGTGAAAATGAACACAGTCCGGTTTGACAACATCGAGAATCTGCTTAAATGCAGGATCAATATTGTGATTCAGTATTTGTTCTTCTTCACGCAAGAAGTGAGGCAACCCAATGCCATAACAATCATGACCAAAAGCACCATAACGCCGTATATGGTATGGCATTACATAATCTTCAGAGAGGGATGTCACAACATGAATATTAATATCTCCATTGGAATCGAAACGCTTATTAAGCTCCTCTGCAACAACGGTCGCCCCACCAAATGAACGAGGGTTATAATAACAATTAACCGAGAGTATATTTTTCTGCTTAGCTGCTTTATTGCGTCTAATAAATTTATCAGCAATAACAGAAACTTGTTCTTTAGCTATATTATCCGGCGAATAATGATGCAGCACCGTCGTCTGAGCATGCGATCCAATTTCGCTTCTTAACTCAGCAGATTGAACCAACTGGAGCAGCGTCGCCTCCCACTCCACAGGGGTTTTACATAGGTAACCATTCACACCATGCTCTATAACTCGACTAAAGGTCGGCAGTGGTGAGCAAATGCTTGGTATACCAAGAATAGAGGCCTCAATAAACTTGATGTTGCTTTTGGAATAATTAAATACGTAATCTTCCAGCGGAGCCAAACTGATGTCACATTCTGCCAAAACCTTAAGATAGTCTTTATAAGGGCAAAGTTCAACGCGTTCAATCTGCGATTTCACCGCATCAAACGATGGCGGAAGTTCTAAAACCCCAATTAAACGAAAACGTACATTTTCATTATTTTTCAATACATTAAGAATAGCACTGGCTGCTTCCTGAAAATCAACATTATGTGTACTGGTTCCAGAGCCATAAACAATTCGAACAATCCCATCGGTTTCACTCGTGCGCGAAACTGGCAGGTTTTGAGCCGTAATAATAGTTTCAGGATCCAGCGCATTCTCTATCACGTAGGCGTATTTCGCGCCCGCATCGATCATTGCCTCGGCCAGATGTTGCGTGGAAGCAATCGTCCCCCGACATTTCAGCATTGCTCGCTTATAAAGGCTGGCACCTTCAAGAAGCCCATTAAATGTATTTTTATCTAGTTCATTCAAGGTCTTGCTATTAGCCAGCACGTCCCTATCAAAAATAAGATCGTCAACTTCCCAGAGAGTGGTCAGATTCAAACGTTCACATTCATCGAAAATACGATCCATACTTTCAAAAGCGGGAACGCGATAAAAGATAACTATTGAATGCGTTTGCAACGCTTCCATACACTCATTTTGCTGAGTCCAGCTTAATGCAGTGGCTTCAATCCCAAGCTTTTTGAAAAGCTCTACCTTTTGGTCAACACGATATTTGCGGCATTGGGGAATAGACATTTCAGCAATAATCAGCACTTTAGGCATCAAAACCGCTTCGGCCACAACGCCAACAGTGGCCAATTCCTTGCGTTCTATAACGTGAGAGGCAACGTGCTGTTGATTTATCAAACGTAGCCTGTCAATCACACCACGCATACCAAACTGCTTATACACTGCCATAGCCTTTTTCAGGCTATATTGAAGACCGTGTATTTTGATAACATTCTTAGAAACGACTACGCCGCGTTTTAATTTACGCAGATTCGCTACACCCGTTCGCATTGGCTGTGTGACTTTCCAACTTGTCGATGTTAATAGCGCATGGTTGTCGTGTGACAAAGAGTGCACCAACCGATCTTTCTCGGCCATACTTTGTCGGTTTACATCAACCTCTTGGCGAAGAACCTCTTCGACACTCTTGTAATAGATAATATCGCGGTTTAGCTTCTCTATTTTCGCCAGTGCTTGTTTTTTTTCCTCGAGTTGACTTTTGTTATTTTCAGTTAAGCTTTGCCATTCCATCTCAGGGAACGTCGGTAGATCGCCCCAAGGATTTTTATCCTGCGCGGGGGCAACATTCAAACTACCATCAACTTTTAGGTTCCCTTTAACTACCGCTTCTTCGTCTCCGATAATAACTCGAGGACCAAGGATATTTTCTTGGGGCGATTTTTTCTTGATAATACAGAGCGAGTTGATAAATTGAACAGAATGTATATGGCTATAGTCAACCGAATCCAATGCTTCACAATTGTAATACTGATAAAAAGGTTTTAGGTAATCATGCTCAGATTTTTCAACTCCCCAATGTTCATGGTTAGGAATATCCGCAAGTTTTTTAAGGAATGCCATTGAAGAATATGGATCATATAAACCACCTTCAAAAGCCTGCCAATAGCTACAGTGCAAATCTTCAATAATATAGTAGCCACCATCTTCCACCAGCGGAAAATAGAGAAGGAATGACTTAATAATATCAGAGGAATCATGTGAACCATCGTCAATAGCGATAGTGATTGTAGGTGTTATAGACTCTATTTTTTCTTTTACTTCTACAGTCGAAGAATTTCCGATGACAACCTGTATTTTTTTCTCTTCATACTTCAGCTGAGCGCAATTAGCATCAATGTCACAGCCAATAATATTTTTTGCATTTGGAAAATATGTATTCCAGACCTCTAATGAGCCTCCATTTTGAACACCTATCTCCATAAAGTTAACAGGGTTAAACTTAAGATGAGACAATACTTCATGGTAAGAGGAAAGATATATAGACCATTTATCAGAAGATTTTCCATGATGCTCTTCATAGAGTTCAACTAATGTTTTCATTTAATTTCCAGCTTCACTTCATCAAATTTAATACCAACGAGCCCCCAACGGACCTCACTAGATGAAACGTTAATGATGACAGCGTCATGCATCCAATGGTGCTGAACATGGTTATTTATATCACCATTTGCCAACGATACCATCATTGCGTATTCTCCATTTGGCAGCATCGGCAATGTGAACACATAATGCGCGGAGAAAATCTCTCCTGCACTAATTTTTTTTGGCTCACTCTGTGTAAATGGCAGAGTGTTTTCTCCAAATAATACCTGCCCCAAGCGGTCTTTTACCAAAAAACCGATTATAGGTGCATCAAAAAACTCATGTGCAACAGCTTCAATAGTCAGCTTGACTTTTTCTCCGCCTTTAAAGACATGTAGCGTATTGCCACTTGTCAATTCTGAAAATGAAACAGAAAGGATTTCGCCGGCCCCTGTTTTCCAACCTTCAGCCTCGGACAAATTTTCTCCCATGCCATACTGAGAGTTGTAATTAATGATAGATTTATCAGCAGTAACTTCTACCGTTTGAGGTTTGTCATCGACATCCCCAATTGTTTCTTTTTTAAGGCTATCCAACTTCGTTTCGTCGCCATAAACTTCCTGGAGAGTATACTGCAAATACTTTTCAGCTATACTCTTTGCTTTACCTGAAGTGACCATTTCTCCTTGATGAAGCCAGATAGCTTTATCACAAAGATTAATAACGGAGTTGGTATCATGGCTAACGAAAAGCAGTGTCCCATTCTCTTTAAACTTACGGATGAAACGCATGCATTTTTGCGTAAAGACAGCGTCGCCAACCGCTAAGGCTTCATCCACTACAAGAATATCGGCATCAACATGAGCAATTACAGCGAAAGCAAGACGGACATACATACCACTGGAGTATGTTTTTACCGGCTGATCAATATGTTCGCCAATGTCGGCAAAGGCCAGAATACTTTCATAACGCTCGCGGATCTGCTCATTGCTCAAACCATACAGTGATGCCGCCATAAAGATATTTTCATGCCCTGTGAACTCAGGGTTGAACCCGGCACCCAGCTCCAGTAGAGCCGCTATTTTTCCGTTAACTTTAACCGTACCATCTGTCGGTGTCAGAGTGCCGCAGATCATTTGAAGTAACGTTGATTTACCTGAACCATTACGACCAATAATGCCTACCGTTTCACCTTTTTTTAAGCTAAATGAGACATTCTTCAACGCCCAAAACTCACGAAATAGTTTTTTGCTTCCGCGAAAAAACATCTGCAGTAAGCGATCCTTCGGTGAGTCATAAATCTGGTAACATTTACTGAGGCCTTCTACTTCAATAATATTATCAGATGACATCAGCAAACCCCTTTCGTGTTCTTTGGAACCAGAAAAAACCAAACCATGCAATTAAAGAGCCGGAAACCAACGCTTTTACCCACGAATAAAAGTCAGGGATGCGCCCCCAATACATAACATCTCGCGCTTGCTCAATAAAAACCGCCAACGGATTGAGCGAAAGAAGCGGTTTTATTTCAGCAGGCAATGCTGAAATGGGGAAAAAGATCGGAGACAGGAACATTAATACCATGGTAATTATACCAACTAGTTGACCCACATCTCGCAAATACACGCCTAATGAAGATAAAATCCAACTAAGCCCCATAACCATTAAAACCAATGGTAAGAGAATGAATGGAAGTAACAAAATCGTAGCATGTGGAACACCCACTTCAAAAATATAGAAAACCAACCAAACAGAACAACTAATAAAGAAGTGAAATAGCGCAGCCCCCATATTCACCCATGGTAATATTTCTAACGGAAATATAACTTTTTTTACATAATTGGAATTAGCAAGGATCGTAGTCGGTGCACGATTAACACACTCAGAGAAAAGATTAAATATGATAAGGCCGGAGAATAGCACTAATGCAAAAGCCGACTTAGACGTTTGTCCCTCACTCCACTTAGCCTGAAAGACAACACTAAATACAAAAGTATAAACAACTAGCATTAAAATAGGCGTAAAAAACGACCACAATAGGCCAAACACAGAACCACGGTACCGGCTGATAACTTCCCGTTTAGTTAGCGTATAGATTAAACGCTTATTTTTAAAGGTTGTGCCGAAAAGGTCTAACGTCGTTTTTACTATTGTTTTCATTCAAAAACCTCTGCATCAATAAATCGTGAGGCAGATAAATCTTTATCAGAAAGCAGGCAATTATTGGTTTCCCAACCAATATTGATATCTTTATCATTCCAAAGAATACTTCTCTCGCTTTCTTTAGCATAATAATTAGTAGTTTTATAAACGAATTCCGCAGTGTCACTCAGCGTCAAGAAACCATGGGCAAAACCTTCTGGTATCCAAAGCTGACGTTTATTCTCAGCGCTTAACTTAACACCTACCCATTGCCCGAAGGTTTTAGAATGACGTCTAATATCAACCGCGACATCGAAAACCTCACCTTCAACGCAGCGTACCAGTTTTGCTTGAGCATGAGGATTCAGTTGATAATGGAGGCCGCGTAAAACTCCTTTCGTCGATTTTGAGTGGTTATCTTGCACAAAATCGACATGACGCCCAACCGCCTCATCAAAAACTCTTTGACTGAAACTCTCAAAAAAGAACCCACGCGGATCACCGAAAACTGTCGGCTCAAAAATCAAAACATCTGACAGCGCTGTAGCAATCACTTTCATTACACTTTCCTTCCGTTTACATCAACAGAAATTTAACAAAACCAGAAAACATAGGCGCTTCATATAGGAACAATGGAGTGCCACTTATCCAGGCCTTCACTGACGATAACCACTACTACGGATGAAGAAATATACCGATATTTTTTCACAAGCATGCATTACGGTATGAAATTATTAGTGAGTTATCGTTTAATGTTAAGCCGACGACTGAGATTTAGCCGTCGATAATCTTTCAGAACAACTTTCTGCCAAGGCTTCATATGATAAATATTGCCTTTGTACTATCGCAATATTTCGTCAAGCATCCGCTTCACACCAAGCTCCCAATGCGGCAATGTCAGGCCAAATGTTTGTTGGAATTTTTCTGTACACAAACGAGAATTTAATGGACGTACAGCTGGCGTCGGGAAGGCAGTTGTCGGTACTGCAGTAATATTGGAAACCTTAAACTCAACACCTTTTGTTCTGGCATAATCTATGACCAACGAAGCATATGCATGCCAGGTTGTTTCGCCAGAAGCTATCAGATGATACACCCCACTCACTTCAGGGCGAAGCATGGCGGTTTTAATCGCATGTGCGGTGCAGTCGGCCAGCAACTCTGCTCCCGTTGGAGCCCCAAATTGATCGTTGATCACCGAAAGAGAATCACGTTCTTGCGCCAGACGAATCATCGTACGCGCAAAGTTATTGCCTTTTGCGGCATAGACCCAGCTGGTGCGGAAAATCAGGTAGCGTGACGCATATTTCTGAATCGCCTGCTCCCCACTCAACTTTGTTTGCCCATAAATATTCAGCGGCGATGTTGGGTCGTTTTCCGTCCAAGCCGATTCGCCGCGGCCGTTGAATACATAATCAGTAGAATAATGAACCAGCAGCGCTCCGACTTCTTCTGCAGCTTTAGCTAAAGCTGCGACTGATGTCGAATTAATGAGCTCTGCCAACTCCGTTTCATTTTCAGCCTTATCCACCGCGGTATGAGCGGCGGCATTAACAATAACATGCGGCTTTACACGCCGAACCGTTTCGGCGATCCCTTTCGGATTAGTGAAATCACCGCAATATTCTGTAGTATTGTAGTCGAGCACCACCACCTGTCCCAATGGCGCCAAGGCACGCTGTAATTCCCAACCAACTTGCCCATTTTTACCAAACAGTAAAATATTCATTTGCGCGATATCTCATCGTTGTTTAGCGCAGAAGCTGCACTAAACATTTCAAAAAATTAGCATTACTCACTATCCGTCAACGCTGTGGCATTCAGCCGCATCACAGCCATCCTACTTACAACAGTTAAGAAGAGTCATTTTTCGCCAAAAATTGTACATTCAAAGGTCAAAAAGCTCATTTAGCCACTGATTTATCGTACAGCCGGGAGTAGAATGTGTTGATGATTAGTGGGTATATCAAAAACTAAATTTCCGCGGCATTCGTCTAGTGCCTAGGAGGACAAACAATAGCAAATTTTGCTTATGTTTTTACTTTACCTAGCTATCATCCTGCCAAACGCCTACGGAACGGGGATTTCTCTTAACCCCTAAAAAAGCACGCTACCGCCCCTAGGTTTCAGCTCCCAGAGTGCTACGTGCCCGTTTATCTTCATCATTCAGCGTTCCCGCCTTCAGCTCACGCTGATTAAAGAAAAACAAAAAACCTCTTTTTAAACATAATGTTAATCATCCCACCCCCCTAGAAAACGGGATTTTCTATGATAAATTGTACCATTTGAACCTTTCAAACACGAACTAAATACCCACAAAAAACCTTCACAAGATTAAATATTGACCACTTGATGACGTTTGGCATTAGCGCTGAGAAACCGCAAAAAAAGCAATCAGACTTCGATGAAAGCAAAGCGATTTCTTATCGAAACAACTGTTCCCTTAAGATGAAAAGACGAATAATTCACTGCAAGTCGGAACCAATCGTCCCCTTTTATCGCGATCACAGAGAGGTGTAAGTAAGCCCTTAGGAGAGATAAAAAGTTCATGCTAGGCTCTCTAAGATGTTCCAAGCAGTGCCTGCGTCTTTGCCAACCGACCATTTATTGACATGAGAAGGGAGTGTAAGTATCCCTGACCTACCCCCAGTATTAGATACAACCGTCAGTTAGCAATGTCGGCTTGTTTACTTTCACATTTTCCATTTCGCCACCGTGCTGCAAACTCTGATGGCATCTGATAATTCAGTGCCGAATGTGGACGACACTCGTTATAATCCTGCCGCCAGTCATTAATGATTTTCCTGACGTGAACGATATCGTTGAACCAGTGCTCATTCAGACATTCATCGCGAAATCGTCCGTTAAAGCTCTCAATAAATCCGTTCTGCGCTGGCCTGCCTGGCTGGATTAAGCGCAACTCAACACCATGCTCAAAGGCCCATTGATCTAGTGCGCGGCAAGTAAACTCTGGTCCCTGGTCAGTTCTTATCGTCGCCGGATAGCCCTGAAACAGTGCAATGCTTTCCAGAATACGCGTTACCTGAACGCCTGAAATCCCGAATGCGGGGGTAATTGTCAGACACTCCTTCGTGAACTCGTCCACACAGGCCAGGCACTTTATCCTGCGACCGGTGGCCAGTGCGTCCATGACGAAATCAATCGACCAGGTCAGGTTGGGCGCTGCCGGGCGGAGCAGCGGCAGACGTTCCGTTGCCAGTCCTTTACGACGTCGTCTGCGTTTTACGCCCAGCCCGCTGTGATGCTAAAGGCGGTACACGCGCTTGTGATTAACCTGAAGGCCTTCACGGCGCAGTAACTGCCTGATGCGGCGGTAGCCAAAACGCCTGCGCTCCAGTGCCAGCTCAATAATGCGCCCCGATAAATGCGCGTCAGTCGCCGGACGCTGAGCTTCGTAGCGGCAGGTCGACAGAGACAAACCTGTAAGCCTGCTGGCACGACGTTGCGACAGACCGGTCGCATCACACATAAACTCAACGGTTCCCGCTTCTGGCCTGTCGTCAGTACTTTCGCCCCAGAGCCACCTGAAGCGCCTCCTTATCCAGCATGGCTTCGACAAGCAGCTTCTTGAGTCTGGCGTTCTCTTCCTCAAGCGACTTCAGGCGCTTAACCTCGGGCACCTCCATACCGCCATACTTCTTACGCCAGGTGTAAAAGGTGGCGTAAGAAGTATGGCGTGCTTACGGCATAGCTCCCGGGCAGAAACCCCGGCTTCAGCCTCGCGGAGGATACTGATGATCTGTTCGTCGGAAAAACTGTAGTGGTCAAGTAATATTGGCCACGGTTTTACAGTAAGAACGGTATCTGTTCTCTGATTCTTCTGGCGTCAGTCCACCGTTATAATGATGTGGTCTGACGCTATTGTAGTAATTCAATATATAGCGATTGATTTGCCGCCGGGCTTCGTCTTTTCCCACGTAGCCATTCGCTGGCACCCATTCTGTTTTCAGGCTGCGGAAGAAGCGTTCCATCGGGCTGTTATCCCAGCAGTTTCCCCGCCGACTGACGCTTTGCTTTATTCTGTAACGCCAGAGAAGTTGCTGATATTTCAGGCCTGTATACTGGCTTCCCTGATCGCTATGGAACATGACATCACGCGGTTGGCTACGCGTCTCATATGCCATCCGCAGAGCGTTGCTTATCAATGCTGTATCGGCATTCGCTGACAGACTCCAGCCGATAACTCTGCGGGCAAAAAGATCCATTACGACCGCCAGATAGCACCAGCGATTTCCTGCCCAGATATAAGTAATATCTCCGCACCATACCCGGTCTGGCTCCGGTACAGCGAACTGGCGCTCGAGCAGATTTGGCAGGCATGTATGCTCCTGACGGGCATTTTTGTACTGATATTTTCCGGGCTGACAACTGCTCAGGCTCAGGGACTTCATCAGACGCCCGGCACGGTAACGGCTCATCGGAATGCCGTTTTGGGTCAGCATTTCAGCCAGAGTGCGCGCGCCAGCAGAGCCACGGCTCTGGTTCCATGCCCGGCGTATCTCGCTGTACAACCTGACTCGCGCCGGATTAACAGTATCGCATCGTTTCTGCCAGTACCGGTAACTGCTACGGTGTACTCCCAGAGCGGAACAAAGTCTGACTACCGTGTGGCTGTCGCTCAGCCTGGCAATTATCGTGAACCGTTCAGTGAGTCGGACATCAAGAGCGCGGTAGCCTTTTTTAATATCGTATTCTGCTCCTCCAGGCGGCGAACCTGCTTTTCCAGCTCGCGGATACGCTGCTGCTCTGGGGTAATGGGGGTGGCAGAAGGCGTAATACCCTGGCGCTCTCGTCTGAGCTGGCGTACCCAAGATTCAAGCGTGGTAGAACCAACATTAACCGCTTCACTGGCTTGTCGATATGAGTAACCCTTATCAACGATCAACTGTGCACATTCCAGCCTGAACTCAGGGGTAAAAGTACGCTTAGTTTTCTTGTTCATTAAGTCACCTATTTTATGTTGAGGTGAGAATATCACCTTTAATCAGGTGGCCAAATTCACTGTGCCACTACAAACGCTTCTTCTGGGGATGTCCTCATGTGGCTTATGAAGACATTACTAACATCGCGGTGTATTAATCAACGGGGAGCAGGTCACACTTCATGTATATAATAATAAAACCCCAGGTAAAATATGAGAGCCATGTCAGGCCCTTATAAAAAATCTCTATAGGGGCTAGGAATTCTACATGCCCCATCGTTTTTCGTTTTATGCTTAATTAGTCTTTCATGCCTATTTATCACTATCAAGACATATCAATCAAGGTTAGCGATAACCATGTGGATTTTTGCTTTGCCAGTTCCAGGTATCGCGCATCATGCCATCGATACCCCGACTGACTTTCCAACCCAACTCCTGATAAGCCAGATCGGCGTTCGCCCAGAAAGCAGGCAAATCGCCATCGCGGCGAGGTAATATTTGGTAAGGGATCGTTACGCCGGACGCTTTTTCAAACGCCTGAACCATCGCCAGCACCGAGTGCCCTACGCCAGCCCCCAGGTTATAAGCCTTAAATCCGTTGATCTTCGGCAAATGATCCATGGCTTTCAGGTGGCCTTCAGCCAAATCCATGACATGGATGTAATCGCGCTCTCCCGTGCCGTCCTTCGTCGGATAATCTCCGCCGAAAATGCCCAGCTTTTCCAACTTGCCGATAGCCACCTGTGAGATGTAAGGCAGCAAGTTGTTGGGAATACCGTTAGGATCTTCGCCAATCAGGCCAGACTCGTGAGCCCCCACCGGATTGAAGTAACGCAAGGCAATAATCGAAAATTGCGGTTCAGCCTTAGCGAAATCTTGCAGGATCTGCTCCACCATCAGCTTGGACGTGCCATACGGGCTGGTTGTCCCGCCGATCGGTGTCGTCTCCACATAGGGCACCGGCGAATTGGCGCCATAGACAGTGGCGGAGGAACTGAAGATGAAATCATGCACGCCGGCACGGCGCATGGCGTCAAGTAACACCAGCGTGCCGGTAACATTATTCTGGTAGTATTCCAGCGGCTTACGCGTAGATTCCCCAACGGCCTTAAGGCCGGCGAAGTGGATCACAGCGGTAATCGTGTGCGCTGCAAAGATGCGATGCAGGCATTCAGCATCCTGAACATCGCCTTGGTAAAACACGGCGGCTTTTCCCGTCAGTTTCTCTACGCGGTGTAAAGACTCCGCTGACGAGTTCGACAGATTGTCCAACACCACCACGTCGTCGCCACGTTCCAGCAGAGATAAAACGGTGTGAGATCCAATGTAACCGGCACCACCGGTAACTAATATTGTCATTTCAACCTCTTATACCTCGGTTGTACCGAAAGATATCTCTTCGTATTTTAAGAAAGCTACCTGCAAGTCGCCTAAACAGGCCTGGATCGCAACTCAAAGGTATCACAACAACCTCTAAGCGAGAGCGGTAAAAACCGCCCTCATCACTGACTTATCGCAAAACCTCAAACAAACATTACGACCCTGCGGCCAACAGCGCCAAAATCTCGTCTGTTTTCTCTTGCATCAGCGCAACATCGGCACGTGATTCGACATTAAGACGTACCACAGGTTCCGTATTGGAGGAACGCAGATTGAAACGCCAGCCTGCGAACGCCATGCTGATGCCATCTGTGTAGTCTACCTCATCGGCATGCGGTAAATAGCGTTGTTTAACGCTTTCAATGGATATGGCTGGCTGAGCCAGTTTGATATTGATCTCACCGGAAGATGGGTAGGCGGCAATGCGATCCTGTACCAGTTGCCCCAGCGTTTGCCCCTTCACACTGACCAGCTCAGCGACCAGCAGCCACGGGATCATGCCACTGTCACAATAAGCAAAATCACGGAAATAGTGGTGGGCACTCATCTCTCCGCCATAAATGGCGTCTTCCGCACGCATGCGTTCCTTAATGAAAGCATGGCCGGTTTTCGACATCACAGGTACGCCCCCGGCACCGGTAACCACATCGACGGTGTTCCAACTCAGACGTGGATCGTGGATGATCTTCGCGCCCGGCTGTTTCTGCAAGAAGGCCTCCGCCAGCAAGCCGACGATATAATAACCCTCAATAAAATCGCCTTTTTCATCGAACAGGAAGCAGCGGTCGAAATCGCCGTCGAACGCAATGCCCATATCAGCGCTATGCTCACGCACCGCATCGGCGGTATCCGCGCGACACTCAGGCAGCAATGGGTTGGGAATACCGTTAGGGAAAGTGCCGTCCGGTTGGTGATGCACCTTGATAAACTCCAGCGGCACGCCCCGCGCCTTCAGTTGCGCTTCAATAGCATCGATCACATGCCCCGCCGCACCGTTGCCCGAGTTGATCACCAGCTTCAATGGTTTGAAATTTTTCACGTCGACGTAGGACAGAATGTGTTCTACATAAGCCCCTAATACGTCCTGGCGAACATAGCTACCGCGCATTGCAGTCGGGGCCTGAAATTGGTTTTTCTCCGCCAGTTCTTGGATCGCCCGTAACCCGGTATCGCCGCTAATCGGCCGAGAGCCCTCACGCACCAACTTCATGCCGTTGTAATCGATC
This sequence comes from Serratia sp. MF1(2023), assembly GCF_030954545.1. Taxonomy (NCBI): domain Bacteria; kingdom Pseudomonadati; phylum Pseudomonadota; class Gammaproteobacteria; order Enterobacterales; family Yersiniaceae; genus Serratia; species Serratia sp. MF1(2023). The sequence goes on from NZ_JAVHUX010000008.1 coordinate 224,108, forward strand.
GGGTTGTGGCTGGCGGTGACTTCCACGCCACCATCCGTTTTTAAATAGGTTGTGGCGAAATAGATTTCTTCGGTACCGGTTAAGCCGATGTCTATCACATCAGTGCCCGCATCCTGCAAACCCTTCGCCAGCGCCAGTTTCAGGCTTTCACTGGTTAACCGAACATCGCTGCCCAACACGATATTTTTGGGCTTCAAAAACTCGCCGTAGGCGCGTCCAATACGATACGCGATGTCCTCATTCAGCTCTTCGCCCAGCTTTCCCCGAATGTCATAAGCTTTAAAACACGTCAATTTTTGCATTACCAAACCCTATTAAACTCTGCCATAGCGATCTTGCAAACGCTCAATATCATCTTCTTCCAGATAGTGCCCCGACCTGACCTCGATCATTTCCAAATCGATTTTTCCCGGGTTTTCTAACGTATGGACACTGCCCGCAGGAATGAAGGTAGACTGATTTTCCGACAAGAAGAACTCTTGATCATCAACGTTAACTCTTGCTGTCCCACTCACGACGACCCAATGTTCGGCACGGTGGAGATGGCGTTGTACCGACAGCCCCTCCCCTGGCCGCACAATGATTTTCTTCACCTGGAAGTGCGTGCCGCTGTCGATATCGCAAATCTTGCCCCAGGGACGATAGGCGGTGGAATGCTGGCGAAAATGATGAAGATTGCGTTTTTTAAGCTCATCAACCACTTTCTTCACATCCTGCACCTTGTCCTTGTGAGCGATTAGCAAGGCATCACTGGTGTTGACCACAACCAGGTTTTCCAACCCGATGGTCGCCACCAACGCGGACTCAGAGGAAATGTAGTTATCATTGGAATCGATTGAGATAATTTCACCCACGTTGACATTACCCAAATGATCCTTCTTTGACACTTCCCACAATGAGGACCAGGAACCGACGTCACTCCAGCCCGCATCAATAGGAATCACCACCGCGTCATGTGTCTTTTCCATCACCGCATAGTCGATGGAGTCACTAGGGCAGTGCTTGAAGATGTCTTGCTCAACCCGGATAAAATTCATGTCGCGTTGACTGTTGCTCACAGACTGCTGGGTTGTGCTGAAAATTTCAGGACTGAACTGCCGCAGTTCCTGCAGGAATTTGGCCGTCTTGAACATAAACATACCGCTATTCCAGCTGTAATCACCGCTGGCGAGGTATTCGACCGCTTTCTCCAAACGCGGCTTCTCAACGAACGAATCAACTTTGAAACATGCATTGGAAAGGTGCTCGCCACGCTTAATATAGCCATAGCCCGTTTCAGGGTGCTCAGGGATAATGCCAAACGTGACCAATTGGTTGTTTTCTGCAAACGAAATAGCCGTCTGAATAGCCGCGTGAAAATTATCCACTTTGGTGATCAGATGGTCCGCTGCCAGCACCAAAAGCATACTCTCTTCGTCTTCCTCTGCAGCAAGATGAGCGGCTAACGCCACTGCTGGGGCAGTATTACGCCCTACGGGCTCTAAAATAATATTGGTCGCTAATTGTCCAATTTCACGTAATTGTTCGGCAACTAAAAAACGGTGTTCCTCGTTGCAGATGACCAGAGGAGCAGCAACTTCGATACCGGTCAGACCCGACAAACGCTGTAACGTTTGTTGCAGCAGGCTCACCCCGCTGTCATCAATAGATAAAAACTGTTTAGGAAACGATTCTCGCGACATCGGCCACAGACGACTCCCAGTACCACCGGCCATAACCACAGGAATTAGTTTGGACATTATCTACCCTTTACTCAGCCATCGTTCTTACAAGGACGCCGCCGCACGTCAGCAGCATCACTCTAAAATTCGTACGGATATTAACCAATCGTTACACTTTGCGAAAAGCATGCATCCTTCTAACCTACCGTTCCTTAACAGAAAATTATGTATAAAAATAAACCAGGTAAGTATAAATACAGAAGGAACTACCAGCCAATAACATAACGTATTAACGCAAAAAAGAGCAGCATAGTGCTGCTCTTTCAGATTAATGCTCATAGTGAATATGTTGCTAGCGACTGCGGGCAAAATACTGCGCTACCCGCATAACATCTTTTTCATCCAACGTACCGGAGTCGCTCAGCAAGGTAATCCACGACTTGATGTAGGCGTACTTGGCGGAGGCCAGATCGCGCTGGGCGCTATAGAGCTGCTGTTCGGCGTTGAGCACGTCAACGTTGACACGTTGCCCGGCCAGCACGCTTTGCCGGGTCGCCGTCACCTGTGTGGTGGCCGATTGTACCGCCAGCTCATAGGCCGCCACCTTGGCGCGGCTGCTGATGCACAGATTGTACTGCTTGCGCAGATCGTTGAGCGTGGTGCCCGTCTGCGCATCCATCTCATACATCGCCTGGCCATAGCGCGCCGCCGCCTGCCGGGTCGACGCCGAAACGCCGCCGCCGGAATAAATAGGCATGCTGACCTGCACGCCGATGCTGTCGGTGCGGTATTTCTGGTTAACCGTGTTATCGCTGCTGGAGTCGTTTTCCGAATGCGAAGCATACAGCTGAACCTGCGGCATAAAGCCCGCCCGATTCCTTTCAACGTCATACTTGGCGGCATCCACGCCATGACGCGAGGCGGCCAGCACCGGGTTATTCTCCAGCGCGATCTTTTGCCACTCTTCAAACTTGGACGGGATCAGCGGCGCCACCTTGAACTTGCCCGGCCGCAACACCTGTAATTCATCCAGCTGGTTCAGCGGCATGCCGATAATCACTTCCAATTCGCGCTGCGCGGCATCCAGCGCATCGCGCGCTTCGATGACCTGCGCTTCGGCCAGGCTGTAGCGTGCCTGGGTTTCCGATACGTCGGTAATGGTGCCTTCACCGGCGCTCATCAGGCGATCGTTCAAGGTCAGCTGTTCCTTGTAAGCCGCCTTTTGCGCTTCGGCCAACGCGATTTGATCCTTGGAATAGGCCACTTCGACATAGGCGTTAATCACCCTAACCGCAAGATCCAGCAACTTACCGCGATAGCGCTCGTCCGACATCATCGTCTGCGCGACGCCGGCTTTGTAGCGCGCGTACGCTTCATAATCGAACAGCGGCTGCGTCAGCGTGATCGAACTGGAATAACTGCGATATTGCTGCCGCCGGGTGACCTCCGAAACATTGCCGAAAAAGTCGCTCTGCGGATATTTTTGCGTCTGCCAGTTGCGCGGCGAATTCTGATAGTTCAGCGACACTTTCGGCAGCAGCCCCGCCCTGCCGATGTTTTCGTTCTCATCTCCCGCTTCTTTCTCTTTTATAGCCGCCCGGAAAGTCGGGTCCTTTTCTAATGCCAGCGAATATGCGTCTAAAATCCCTATCGAATAAACCGGCGCAGATATCGCAAACAAAAGGGTGCCGATAACCAGACCGGCAGCCTGTCGTTTTGATTGAATCAAAATTATTCCTCGGTTAATGAAGTATGAGCGCGATCCAAAATAGGTTTAAACAGATAGCTCAGCAGCGAGCGTGACCCCGTTTTCACGAACACCTCCACCGGCATCCCCGGCTTGATGTCCTCGCCACTGAGCATCTTCATGCCCTCCGGCGAGACCGTGACCTGCATCTGGTAGTAAGGCTCGCCGTTGGCTTTGTCGACCAGGCGATCGGCGGAAACCAACGTGACCGTTCCCGGAATTTTCGGGGTTTTGTTTTGGTTGAAGGCGGTAAACATCAGATCCACCGGCAACCCGTTATACACCTTGTCGATCAGGTCGACTTTGAGGCGAGAATCCACCACCAATGTCGCCTGGCTGGGTACAACGTCCATCAGGTGGTCACCCGCTCCCACGACGCCCCCCTGAGTGAAGATATTCAATCCGACCACGGTGCCGTCCACCGGTGAGGTGATGGCAGTGTTGCCCAGATCGAAATCGGCCATTTGCAGCTTATTGCGAAACTCGCTGGCGTCCATTTGGGTTTGCGCCAGTTGCGTTCTGACCTCGCGCTGATAGTCGGCGAAACGCTGGTCGATACGCTGCTGAGATTCCTGCAGCTGCTTTTGCAGCTGGCCAATCCGCCCGACGGTTTCATCGATGCTGCTGTTCACCTCGGCAAACTGACGCTGCACTTCCAGGTAGCGGTTGCGCGGCAGGTAGCCGTCCGCCGCCAGTTGCTTCATGCTGTTCATCTGCTCACGCAGGCTGGAAAGTTGAATCTGCTTGTTGGCGCGCGAATCCTGCAGGCCTTTCAATTGGAAACGAATCCCGTCCATCGACTGCTTATAACCATCAATTTCACTTTGCAGCCCCTGGCGGCGGGAGGCGAACAGCTGCGTTTGCAACGCGATGATTTCAGCCACGCGCGGCTGAGTTTTGATCTGGGCAAAAATAGGGGAAAAAGTGACGTTGCTCAGACCGTCGCGCTCGGCGAGTAAACGCCCTTCGGTGGCCAGCGTGGTGTAGTACTGGTCGCGCAGGGAATCGACCTGCGCCTGTGCCTGCACCTGGCTCAACTGCACCAGGACTTCTCCGGCTTTCACCTTGTCGCCGTCTTTCACCGCGATATTCTTGATGATGCCGCTGGCCGGGGCCTGCACCGTTTTGCGGTTGCCGGAAACGGTTACCGATCCCGGCGATGCCACCCCTTTATCCAGAGGCGCGAACGCTGCCCAGGCCAAAAATCCGAACAGACCAATTCCCACCACCAGCCAGCCCATCCGGGTAAACCGCCGTTCATCCTGCGGGATCTCTTCAATATACGAGTCTTGCGGCTCGCCAATGTGCGTCGACATACCAACTCCTTTAAACTGCGGACGGCAATAAAGCCGTCAGGCAATTCACGGCTTAATTAATTTGCGTTTTCGGGATATTGCCTTCATCCGGCTCGGAATTTACCGCCCTCACCGCTTGCTGAGGCGGTTGCGCCTGCGCTTTTTGCGCATTGGCTAACGCCTGAAGCACTTGTTGAGTCGGGCCGAATGCGTTGACGTTGCCATTTACCAGGAGCAACAGCTTGCTGGTCATCGACAGCAAATTGGTGCGATGGGTAATCAGAACCACCGTTTTATTACGTTGCTTGAGGAACATAATGGCCTGGTTCAACGCTTTCTCGCCCGCATCATCCAGGTTGGAGTTAGGCTCATCCAATACCACCAGCGAAGGGTCGCCATACAATGCGCGCGCCAGGCCGATACGCTGTTTCTGTCCACCGGAAAGCCCAGCGCCACCGTTGCCGAGCACCGAATCGTAGCCGTTAGGGAAACGCAGGATCAGTTCGTGCACGCCGGCCAGCTTGGCGGCTTCAATGACTTTCTCTGAGTCAATATCGTTAAAGCGGGCGATATTCTCGGCGATAGTCCCGGCAAACAGCTCAATGTCCTGTGGCAGATAGCCGATATACGGCCCCAACTCATCCTTGTTCCACTGATAGATGTCGGCATTATCCAACCGAACAATCCCTTCGCTGACCGGCCAAATGCCGACCAGCAAACGCGCCAGCGTCGATTTCCCCGACGCGCTCGGGCCAATGATCCCCAGCACGTCACCGGGCTGGATGGCAAAACTCACGTTATGCAATACCGCATCGCCTTGGGATCCCGGCGGCGTGGCGGTGACGCCTTCTACGGCCAGCATCCCTTCCGGGCGCGGCAAGGACATGCCGGTACCCCGTTGCGGATGCGTTTCCAGCAGCTTGACCAACCGGCCATAAGAAAGCTTCGCCGCGCTGTAGCTCTTCCAGACGTTAATAACCTGCTCAATCGGCGCTAGGGTTCGCCCCATCAGAATGGAACCGGCTATCATCATACCGGGCGTGATGTGCCCATCGATCGCCAGCCAGCCCCCCAGCCCCAGCACCAATGATTGCAGCGACATGCGCACAAACTTGGTGATCGACGTGACCCGCGATGCGCGTTCGCTGGCGATGCGCTGACTGTTCAAGAACCGCTGGTGCAGACCGAACCACCGGCGTTTCAGGTTGGGCAACATCCCCAAAGCTTCGATCACTTCGGCATTGCGCAGATTGGTGCTGGCCAGCGTCCCGGACATAATCGACAGCTTGCTGGCTTCCGCCAGCGGCTTTTTCGACACCATTTCGTTGATCACCGCCAATGCGATCAGCAACAGCGCACCGACCAGAGCGAAAAGCCCCAACCAAGGGTTAAAGAGGAATATCACCAACAGATAGATTGGAAACCACGGCGCATCAAAGAAGGCGAACAGCGCGCTGCCGGTGAGGAATTGGCGCAGATTGGTCAAATCGCTCAGCATCTGGCCGGCATCAGACGAGCCGTTTTTCAGATTCGCCTCGTAGGCCGCGGTATAGACTCGCGTGTTGAGCCGCATATCCAGCTGGCTGCCGATACGGATCACCACCATGCTGCGCACGTATTCCAACAGCGACATCATGCCGAACATGCCCAGCATGATCAGCGTCAGCATCAACAGCGTGATTTCATTGCGAGAAGGAAGCACCCGGTCATAAACCTGGAGCATATAGATAGAAGGAACTAGCATTAATAAATTAATAAATGCGGTAAATATGCCAACGGTCCAGAAAACCTTGCTGCGAGTCCGTATAACATCCGCAATTTCATTGCGCGGTATAAATTGATTCACTTTCTGCCCTTACATCATGTGCACTGTCAGTCAAAATCCGCATTGGACTCTTATAAGGAAAATCCTAAAAAGGGAAAAATAAAATAAATCCTAAAGAACCCCCCCCCCCAGACATGCTCGAGACTGCAGATACTTTTCCTAACTATAGGTAGAGAAAGCGGATACCAGCAAGGCCGTAAGCAAAAAAAATCGCATCACAAACCACAGAAAAAAACAAATGAAAACAGTGGGATAAATAATAGGCGGGGCAAAGCGGGTTTAGTACGAAAGGGAATAAATTAGAGATAATGACGTAGTTCACAAATTTCAAAGAATACGGGGTGTTTATACACCCCGTATTATTTATTGACTAACAGTTTCAATGGGAATTATAACCCACTGGAACTCATACTTACGCGTAGTGCAGCGTATCCACCAATTGCTGGTGGTTTTGCCCAGTCAGGTATACCACGGTATCGTTGAGGTCCAGCGAGTGGTTATCGTTGTTGTCGATAATCACGTAAGAGCTGGCAGTGTTACCGCCACCGCTGAATACAACGGATGCCACACCCACTTTCGACGTCAGCGAGTTGCTGCTATCCAGGCCAAGAATACCGCCCAGCAGGCCGATAACGCCATTGGTCAAACCGCCCACCAGTGTCCCCAACAATGCATCCAACGTGTCGGCAGAACGCGTACCGTAGTTCGCTACCGCGGTGCCGCTGGCGTCATCGGAGATAGTCAGGCCGCCATGGTTCACGTCGACAATCGAGTCCTTGAGGCTATTAAAGTCCTTGATGGTCACACCCGCCTGCGTGTTACTGGCCTTGATGTCGTAGGTGTTGGCACCTGCGCCGCCGGTCAGCGTGGTGTTGCCAATCACGCCCAGAGTATCGGCAGCACTGGAACCTTCTACGGTCATTTGGTAACCGTTCAGACCCAACGCCGTCAACACCGGTGCCAACAGGTTGGTGGTGACAACGCTCAGCGGCAGAATGTTCAGCAACTGAATGATGATACCGTCACCGGTACCGCCATGGTTGGAGTCGAGATTCAGCCCCGCGGTATTGGTGGACGCATTGATATCACGTACGTTGCTGAAACCGCTGCCCACCGTCAGATCCAGCGCGTGATCACCGGTCACGTTGATGGTCTGAACCTGCGCATTGGTGCCGGCCAATGACAGAATATTGTCAAAGCTGCCGGTACCGCCCGAGGCCACGTTAACCGTGGTCAGAGCGGTGCCCAACAAGGCGCTGCTGCTGCTGTTGAGAGTGATGGCACCGGCATTCACGTTGGCAGAACTCACCGCATCGAAGTTGATATTGAAGTGATCGGTGGCGTTCTGGACAAAGGTGAAGTTCAGCGTACTGGCAGCGGTCGCGTCCCCTTTCACTGCCAACTGCGCGGCGTTGCCGCCGGCGGCGTTGATGACGTTGACGTTAGCCAGACCGGAGACCACAAACCCCTGAGTGCCGAGATTGGTGGCCGCTGCGTTCTGCGTAACCGTGCCGCCGGTGGTGCCTTCGACCGTGGACGTGCCGTTGGTCAGGCCAAAGTCAAAGGTGTTGTTTGGCGTGGTCACGCTGGTGGTAGTCGGTGAACCGATCAGCGGCGTCGTAATCAGCGTGCCGACGGACTTGCCGATATAGCCGGTCAGGTCGATCTGCTCGAAGTTCGAGAAGTTGTTGGCGTTGCTGGTCACGGTGCTGGTACGAACGCCCAGGGCGTTTTGGTTGGTCACCACGGTTTTGGTGATGAAGTTGGCGGAGATGGAGTCCGTACCCGCGCCGCCATTAGCGGAGATGCCGGCGCCGACGGTGTTGGCTGCGCCGGTTGCCGCATTCCCCGCCCATTTCAGCGAGTCGTTGCCGTTGCCAAGGTTAAAGTCGCCGGTGCCCGTGGCGATGTTGGCCGTCGACGTTACGATGACATCATCATTCCCGGAACTGGCGTTCAGAATCACGTTGCCATTGTTAACGGTAATATCGACACCGGGGTTAACACCGTTGTCAGACAGGTTGACCGTTGCTGCGCTGGTGCCGTTGATGGTCAGATTCGCCAGGTGATCGGCGAACTTCAGATTGACGGTACTGGCGGCATTGGCGTTCAGTTGAACATTCGTGAGTACCGCTGTTTCGGCGTTGCTCAGAGCATGGCTGGAGGCTGTATTAACTGTTCCTGTAGCATTACCTCCGCCAGTGGTGACAGACAAAGCGGCAGCCGTCTTGTAAAGCAAACTTGAGCCAATGCCAAATTCAAATGCGTGTTGCTGTGAAACTGTCGTGGCATCGGTTGCTGTCGAACTGCGCATGTCATTGATAATAGCTTGAGCAATAATAGCTTTATCGGTGCCAAGCGCAGAATATGTGGCCAATTGTTGCTGAGTAGCAGCAACACCATGAACCAAGGTATAAACATGCTGAATATATGCGTCGCCGGTAAGTGAACCAACCTTTTGTTGATACTCCGGAGTAAGTAGTTGTTTATTAATTACATCAACGTAACTCGTTCCCCGCAGTAAATCAGTACTCCAGTACTTCAAACCGCTAGAATCGACTTGCCGCCCAGGAATACCTAAATACAATGCAGCAATTTGTTCCTGAAGGTTCAATGGGGGCAAGCTGGCTGTCGAAGAGTAGAGAATAGAGTCAATTTTGTTGGTGAATGTAAGTTGTGAACTTAACAAACTAGGATCAAACCCTTCATAATTCAGTACAGTATTTACGATTGAAGAAAGCACAACAGATAAACTCCCTGTAGCCAAAAGATCGGTGACTGTCGTTGGACTTGGTGCAGAACCATACACCAACGTATAAACTTTAGTGACAATATCTGCACTACTTTTCCCTTGGTAAAGAGCAATACCCTCCGGGCTTGTTAGTAAAAAGTTTGCAAAACTGCTAATTGTATACTTCCCCGTTTCGAGACTCTCACCAAAATTTTTGAATGAGTACTCACTCGGGCTACGCCCTAAAACCGCGTAAAAAATCGCAGCAGCGGTCTGCTGATTCGCTAGAGAAGCCATAAATTACCCCTTTAGAAAACTAACCTCAAAATCATCCGAACGAGCGAATGATGAGGGAAAATGTCCGAATCATAAGGTTTGCAGAGACAGAACTTACATCTCTACAAACTAAATAAAGAAGGTAACCAAAATTTTGTCAAGTAACACTGACATATATTATTTAGTGGTTTTTTTTCTTACTTTTCAATGCCTCTCAAGAATATAGAGCAAATAAAAACAGATGAGAGTGCTGACTATATATTTTTTCACAATGCGGATTTATGAAATACATCATAAAAAATACCATTGACAATAATCGATTCATCGACTACTTACCACGAACACTCGTATCGGTATAGTTAGTTTTTAACGCAGATAAACCATCAGTCACCTCAACTCCGGTTGCACTTTTGTCAACAAATAAGTCATACAAATAGTTACCAGAATCGGACGATAAATCAATTTTTGCGTTATTTCCTGAGAATACACCAACGGCATTGTATTTTCCCTTTTGATTTGCACCACTGTTTTTAACATCAGCTGTGAGAGCGACATTTTTAAAGTCTTTCAAAACGACACCATCAAGTAGTGAGTCTCTGACTACTGCACTGATTTTGGAGTCCGTGGCATTTAGCACCTGAAGAGCAACGCCTTTAGTCATCGAAGACTTGATAGAAATTAAACTGCTGTTCAGAGTATCAATGTAACCTCCGCCGCGGCCGGAATTATTTATTGTTAGATCTGCTACCACATCATGGCTTTTCTCGATTAAAACAGCATTATTGAATCCAGCAAGGGCAACATTATCCGCCAATAATTTAATTTTCCCAGAACAATCACGTAGATGAATAGCACCTCCCTCAACCTGTGAAACAGAAAAATCACAATCAGCATCAGCGACATGGAGTAATTCTATGGAAAAATCTCTTGCACTCGACTGATTTTTAACAACATTATTATTAGAAATAAAGCCACGAACATATCTTGCACCAATAGCAACCTTTTTTATATTTTCAAAGGTATTACCAGATGCTGTAACATTTGATATCCAGTTATTTGAGAAAGCCAGTGAGCTTTTTACCGTACCAATTCCAAGGCCACCATAACAGTTGAGAAAATAGTTATTATTAAACACGCCGTTACTGGACTCGTGTGCGTTATCCGCATCTTCAGCATTATTGGCAATCGCTGCTCCTTTTTTACCCAAGCCGATATTTTCAAATCGGCAACCTATCACGCTGACACCCCGCCCTTTGATAACAATACCATCACCACCAGACTGCACTTTTGCAGTATCTGAAAAAAAACATCCATCGATGAACTTGATGTCATAGCACGTTTTTCTGACCACGACACTATCTTGCCCAGAGTTCGTGAATGAGCATTTTTTAAATGTTATCCCGTGACAGTTCATTTGCATGGCAAGATTATCAAATTTAGCATTCTTAAAAATTACACTATCAAAAAGGCAATCGCTCCAATCATGTAGAGTATTCTCTGCATAGAGGAATCCAACCTTTCCAGCTGTATCGTGATAATCAGTATCAATAGTCAGATCTTTAAACACTGCACCTCGCACTCCTGAGCTAGAGTGCCGAATATCGTTGGGTGCATTTTCAGCTGTCACTGGAGAAGTGATAAATGGAAACCGATGAGCATCAGAGGATGTAGGGAGGCATTTTATCGTCGCATTATTTCCGATCCATCCAGCTGCTCCGGAATGACTGACCGGCCTGCCATAGTAATAAACTCTATCTTTAACCAACTGTACGGGTTTTTTTGATAAATGTTGAGCTATCTCCATCAGTGCACTATCGTCTTTACCCGTACCACCACCGAGGCTTTCGATGGAAAAGAAACCATTTTTAGCTGCCAGAGAAAAGGCTTTTCCTTCAGAATCAAAAAGTAATGCTTTGTTGTTTAATATCCCTATATCGCTCCACCCCTTACCTGCCATATCCTTATTATCTTCTGAAGGTTCACGATTCAAACGAACGGTAGAGGAGCCAGAGTAGTCAGAAGCAAAGACACTCGCCAGTACACTCTCAAGTCCGTCAGGCATGACGTTTTTTTTAATTGACTCAAGTGTTATTAGTTGCGAGTTTTCGGTAGAAAGACTCTTGGCAAAAGCAAGGGAAAAACGAGCTTCAACTCCAACCCACAAAGCCAACAGACTAACTTCCTTTAAAAAAAAACGTCTATTCATACACGCCTCCTGGTCATTCAATAAGCATTTTTATTAAGAAAACCACGTGAAATCGTCATAATCAGTATCTTTATATCTAACATCAACGTCCAATTATTAATGTAGAACAAATCATACTCTATCCTCTTTGTCATCTTTTCTAACGTATCTGTTTCACCGCGCCAACCACAAATCTGCGCCCATCCAGTAATTCCAGGCTTAACTTTGTGTCTCAACATGTAACCGTGAATCAACTTCCGAAACTCCTCGTTATGCGCAATGGCATGGGGTCTGGGGCCAACGAGCGACATCGAGCCGCAGAAGACATTAAAAAGTTGTGGTAATTCATCAAGGGAAGTTTTACGCAAAACACGGCCAATGACGGTCACTCGCCGATCGTCAGGAGTGGCCTGTCTGAAATTTGTATCATCGGATGAGCAATACATCGTCCTGAACTTCAACACATTAATTTCTTTACCTTCGAGGCCATAGCGTTTCTGCTTAAAGAGGATAGGCCCAGGTGAGGTCGCCATGACGGATAAAGCAATAAGCACCATTAATGGCGAGAAGAAGATTATGAGTAACATTGCAACGAACACGTCAAAACAACGCTTAGTTAGCATATTTACACCATTAAATGACGTATCATAAACAGAAATTATTGAAATCCCCTCTATTTCAGCATTGACAGCTCTAAGAAGACCATAAGAAATCGCATTTGGTATATAGTTTACGCTACATGTTGTATTTGATAATTTTGATAATATCCTTTTGAGTTCTTCGTCATTGTAATAGTCTGTAGCAATATATACGTGATTCACTAGACCTATCTGAACATCAGCAAACAAGTCATCTTCATTCCCTAAACGATTAATCAGATTATCACCAATGTGGTCAGTCCCTGAGTTATTGTAAAACCCATGGAGAGAGAACCCGAGCCATGGATAGTTATTAAAGTGCTGGGACAAACGATATGCACTTTCAGACTCACCAAAAATACCGACTTTCTTTATGCGCATGCCTTTTTTTCTTAAGAACCCAAAAAGTAATCTTATGAATATAGCCGAAGTCAGAAAAAGCAATAACGAAGTAAAAAACCAAACAAGAGAAAAAGAGACTAGCTTCGGTTTAATATCATAGAAAAAACAGAAACATGCACCACATAAGATTAGCGATAGTGAAAAGTTAACACCAACGCGATAAATGTTTACCAGCAGATGCTCTCCACTCCATGTGGTATATGCATTATTAATGCCGGAAATAAATTGAAATGCAATGATAACAAATAAAAAAATTAACAGACTCACATCTTCACTGCCAAAAGTGGTTGCAAGCTGCCAGCCCAGAAACACAGAGAATAAATCAAGAAACCGTTGAAGAACAGAAATAACGGATGTATTAGTCTTTGTTTTTGACTTTGACTTTGACTTTGACTTTGACTTTGACTTTGACTTTGAGTTTGAGTTTGAGTTTGAGTTTGAGTTTGAGTTTGAGTTTGAGTTTGAGTTTGAAAAACTGTCCATAACATACCTTCAATAAGCCACCTTAAAAATTATAGGAATCATTTTTAGCATTGTCTAACACAAGCATTTTTTTATGTGACTTTGTCGGTGTTATCAGGCAAAAAAAAACCACTCAGAGCAACATTCCAGTATAAGCACACAAATTACATGCACAGATAAAGAAACACTCTCAGAGTGGTTTAAAAAAAATTAATCAACACCATCAAGCTAGTAGGCGCCATCCCTTTTAAGCACGACAGATATCGTCTTAAAAAGAATTACAATATCATTCCACAAAGCCCAATTTTTCACGTACCAAGCATCGAAGTAAACACGAGTATCATAGTCAATATCATTCCTGCCACTAACTTGCCAAAGCCCAGTCATTCCTGGCTTTGCCATATAGTAGTAGTCAACATCGCCAGCATAGCGTTTAAGCTCTTCTTCGACCACAGGTCGGGGGCCTACCAAACTCATTTCCCCAACAAACACATTCCAAAGTTGGGGTAATTCATCCAAACTGGTCTTTCTGAGGAAATGACCTATACGTGTAATTCTTGGATCATTCTTAAGTTTGAAATCCTTTTTCCACTCCGCTTGTGCTTCGGGATCGTTAGCCAATAAATTCTCCAGTACCTCTTGTGAATTTACCACCATCGACCGAAACTTCAAACATTTAAACTTCACCCCATTATGACCAACCCGTTCGTGGCCATATATTGAACGCCCCCCATCCCGAGAAACTTTATATGCAATGAGCAACAGAAGAGGTGACAAAAGTAACATAATTAACAAGGAACCAATGATATCGAAGGTTCTTTTGATAATTCGAGATGTGCGCTTGGCTAAATTATTATTTACTCTGAGAATCATAACCTCATGGCTAAAAATAAATGACATGTCCGTGCCATACAAAGGAACACCTCGTAAAGTAGGGATCACGGAAATTGAACGACAATTGTTTTTAGCTAAGTTTTTTAACCACCAATCACGAAGGAGGTTTTGCTCAAACTCTAGGGCCACAATAAATTGAGTATTGTCAGCATCAGTAATGCTCCAGAGTTCCGCTTCACTCTTTATTACGGGTATGCAAAAATACTCGTTATCACAGGACTCATCCACACAGACAAAGCCAACAACATCAAAACCCAGATTGCCCTCACTCTGTAAGGCTGCATAAGCCTCAAATGCATTTTTACCCGAGCCTATAATGATTGTCTGTTTTTTCCATAAACCAATAGCATTAAGCCATTTTTTAACAACCACACGGCCAATGGGTACAAGTATCAGAATGGACACCCACGTGATGAGCCAGAGATATCGAGAAAAATTCCATTTTGAAAATGCAACGAGCGCTAAATCCAGAACCGCAAAAATGATTAGCGTTCTGAATATCTCTTTTAACTCGAACCAAAATGGTTTCCTGTAAGTATAATGCCTCAATCTTGTCCAGAACCATAATACACACAGTATAGAAAAGATGAAATGAGCGAAGACCCTTATTCCCATTTCCCCTTCAGGAACGAACTCATAAAAATTCCCAAAGGTGTTTGCTATAAAATAATAGGCAATTAATATGGAAATATTGAAAAATAAAAGATCTGAGAGCGCTAGTGAAATTTTAGAAATGAAAGCGGAAGCAAAACCATTAGATAATTTCATAGAAAAGCCTACACCAAGCCTGATGAATATTCATATAGATACCCCTTAAATTCATTTAAATGAATGCGCTAAAAATAGCGCACTCCGCAGATTATTTTTTTAAATTTATTAACTACATTTTTGACTGATTTTGCACTCAACAAACTCTTTGAACTGTTTATCAAAAACTGCAGTGGAAAAACGCTCTGCGTTATCACGACACGCGCTTGGAGATATATTCATCGACTCAAATCTATTCACCGCGTCAATGATATCCTCCACGCATTGTTTCTTAAAGAATACCCCCGTCGCATTATCACCATCAGCAACGATTGTTTCCGTTGCGCCGCCCTTTCCATATGCAATAACGGGAGTGCCACATGCCTGAGCCTCCAATGGGGCAATACCAAAATCTTCTTCAGCAGCAAAAACAAACGCTTTTGCTCTACCTAGGTGTTCCTTTAAAACCTCAAAGTTCTGATAGCCCATGATAGTGATATTTTTTCCAGCAATCGACTTGATCAATTTATGCTGTGGACCATCTCCAATCACAATAAGCTTTTTTTCAGGCATCTCATTAAATGCCTTGACAATCAGATCAATTTTTTTATATGGCACCTGCCTAGAAGATGTCATATAGAAATCATCTTTGTTAAAAACTGTTGAGAAATCATCGACAAAAACAGGCGGATAAATAACATCTGAATCACGACGATAGCATTTGTTAATTCTGTGTTTTATAAAGTCTGATATCGCAATGAAATGATCTACACCATAACTGCTTCTAATATCCCAAAGGCGGATTTTGTGCAAAAAATAACGTGCGAAAAACGATTTAACCCCAGATTCTAGATTAGACTCTTTCAAATACTGGTGCTGAAGGTCCCAAGCATATCTAATGGGGCTATAACACATGCAGATATGTAACTGATCTGGGCCGGTTATAACCCCTTTTGCCACAGCATGCGAGCTTGAAATAATGACATCATATTTTGAAAGATCGAATTGCTCAACAGCAAAAGGCATTAACGGTAAATACCCTCTGTACTTTTTCTTCGCAAAAGGAAGTTTTTGCACAAAACTCGTAACAACTTTTTTATTCTGTATGAAGTCCCTTTTTTCTAAAAAATCCACCATAGAGAACACATCAGCATCAGGATACACTTTGAGCATTCTTTCGAGGACTCTTTCCGCACCGGCATAAGTGACTAACCAATCATGGACAATAGCAATTTTCATAGTTTTCACATTTACGAGTTAAACATTTTATTTAACGTATGATGTAATATGCCTGAAGGGGCAAAATTAATCATATTTCTAAGTTTTGCGTTATCCCCACGTAAAACTTTTATTTCATTGCTACGAACAAACGCAGGGTTAATTCGTACCTCCATACGGTGCCCACTGATAGACTCCATATCCTCGATTATTTTTTTCAAAGAGATCGAATTACCAGAACATAAATTAACAACCGTAGAGGTATGCTCGCTTTCAAAAAGCTTTACGTAACACGTTGCAATTTCTGAAACGTCAGAAAAATCCCGTTCAACATCAATATTCCCAAGCTCAATTACATCACAATTCCGTTTGAAATGTGACACTATCTTCGGGACAAGAAAGTTTATTCCTTGACCAACCCCTGTGTAATTAAAAGGCCTGGTGACAATAATAGGAATTTGAGAATACCATCCCTTTAGCATGCTTTCCATCGCAAGTTTACTGGAGGCATAGTGGTTAACGGGAATAGGCTCAATGCTCTCATTAATAGTGGAAACCGTAGGGTTACCATAGATATTAGCTGAACTTGAAACTATTACTTTCTTTATATCTATACCAGAAAGTTTTATCGCTTCGATAAGATTGAGAGTCCCAACCGTATTATTTAAATAAAAAACACTGGAGTCACCCTCACCTACAAATGCACTTCCAGCCAAATGAATTATTCCATCAGGTCTGTATTTTAATAAAGTTTCACACAGGCTATCTTTGTTTAGGATATTAAATAAAACTTCTTTATCTAATACAGGGGTGCTGCGCACCCCTACCAATACTTGATAACCCGCCGCTTCAAAAGCCGAGACCACATACTTTCCAGTGAACCCATTACCCCCAGTGACGAGTATTTTCATTTAGCGTACCTTTAGAAAGAATAGCCTTTAGTGTTTCTCTGCAGGTCTGCCTCTACCATCATTTTGGCGAGCTCTTCAAGTGTTGTCTTCGGCTTCCATCCTAAATCATTTTGAGCCTTAACTGGATTACCGATCAAAAGTTCAACTTCAGCAGGACGATAGAATTTAGGATTAATTGTTACTATCGTCTTATCGGTATTCTTATCTACGCCAAACTCATCTTCACCTTGACCGAACCATTCGATATCCATGCCCACTGCTTTAGCGCACAGTGAAACAAAATCACGAACAGTTTCGGTACGATTAGTGGCAAGCACGTACGTATCAGGCTTATCAGCCTGCAGCATGAGGTACATGCCTTCGACGTAATCTTTAGCGAACCCCCAATCCCTTTTAGCGTCTAGGTTACCTAGTTCAATTTTATCCAGTAGTCCCAACTTAATCTTCGCGATACCATCTGAAATTTTTCTCGTAACAAACTCTTGGCCACGAAGTGGAGATTCATGATTGAACAAAATACCACTTGTCGCGAAGATATCGTAGGACTCTCGGTAGTTAACTGTCATCCAGTGTGCGTATAACTTAGCAACGCCGTATGGGCTACGAGGGTAGAACGGTGTAGATTCAACCTGCGGAATTTCTTGTACCTTACCAAACATTTCTGACGTAGATGCCTGGTAGAAACGGATTTTTGGGTTAACAATCCTAATGGCCTCAAGTAAGTTCAGAGGACCAATCCCTGTAATTTCAGCGGTAGTTACTGGCTGTTGGAAAGAAACACCAACAAAACTCTGAGCAGCCAGGTTGTACACCTCGGTAGCGCCCGTTTCCTGTAGCAGACGAATGCTAGCACTAAGATCGGTCAAGTCATACTCAACTAAATGGAGATTCTTATTACTTTCAATACCAAGCTCTTTTATTCTCCAGAAATTTACTGAGCTCGTTCTTCTATATGTACCGTAAACAGTATATCCCTTGTTCAGAAGTAACTCAGCCAAATATGCGCCATCTTGACCTGTAATACCTGTAACAATAGCTTTCATTTTATTTCCTTAATGATATAAAAAATTGAATTACTTCCTTTGAATTCCACCAGGAAGGATCCAACACTCTGCGTTCCAAAACCTGATATGCAACCCAACCAACAAACAAAAGACGATAGAAAGCCCTACAGATAGGTAGAAGTTAAGACCTAAAACCATCAAGACTTTACTAATAAAAGGCATAGAGATCGCATGCGATAGATAAATGGAATAAGATGATCCACCTATCTTTTCTAAAATGCTTCCTTCATTGAAGTTCACATGAAGAGATAGAAATATAATAAAAAAGCAAGGGATGCCAAAATTTACAAACCGTAAATTGGTATCAGCTACGCTCATAATACAAATCAGCAATATAAATATGATGCAGAGTGTATACCAAGGCATTTTAAAGCGATGGTGATAACCCTTTAAATAATAAAGATAGAGTAATGCGCCTAGAAGAAACTCAAAAGCCACATCATTTTTATAAAAATCATTAAAACCCATAGAGTAAGACGATAGATATACAAACAAGATTAACACTGAAACAAAAATAAATCTTAGCTCACTCAGGAAAACAATCGAGAAAAAGAATACAATATAAAAATACATTTCGTAGTTCAAAGTCCAGCCCAATGATACGAGAGGAGGAATATTATCTTTCATTGGAATGAAAAGAAGAGAGTATACAAAATGAGTCACTCCAAATGTCGAGCGGTCAAACTTATCTGGAAATAAAATTAATAACGTAGCAAAGAGAAATATATAAAACCAATAGTTAGGAACTATTCTCAACAAACAGCTTTTCAAAAAAGAAACAGCGCCATGGCATCCGATTTTGTTTTTTGCCGAGTAAAATATAATAAATCCACTAACGATGAAGAATAAATCAGCACCTGCCTGCCCCGCATTGAAAACCGGACTGCTTAGTTTTTTAGTGACAAGATTTTCTGTTGAGTGAAAAAAAATAACCAATAATACTACACCACGCATAATTTGTATCGCAGTAAGTTTATTTGATTTCATCATAAATTCACTTTACAGGCGCATCCATTAAAACTGAGTAAAGCTTATTCCTCCTAACCTCCAGCTCAGTTTCCTCATAGTTTTGGCTTTTTTGCAAATTCTGTTCTGAAAGCAGAACGCAATAATCCGGATTATCAATAAGATTTATTATTCTTTTCACCAACTCATCAACGTTATCCAACTCGAACAACTCAGAAGCATTGACAATCTCCGGTACGCCGCCAATAGGCGTTGAAAGACAAGGTAGACCTCTCGCCATGGCTTCAATAACACTTCTAGGCAGCCCCTCTTGGCGAGTCGGAAGTGCAAATATATCAAAACTGTCAAGGTACTTGAACACATCAGATTTAGTAGAGACTGCGCCTGGAAACACGACACGATCGGCAATGTCTAATTTCAAAGCAAGATCTTTAAGAACCACCAATTCCTTCCCATCTCCGACAATGGTACATTTGAGCTGAGCCCCCTCAGCTAAACACTTCTTCACCGCTCGCAGGAGGATATCTCCACCTTTATGGGGAGTATCAAGCCGCGCGATAAGACCAATGTGCCATACGTCACCACGGGGGAACAAACGAATTTCTTGGTCCACAATATCGGATGACTTCAATGAAATGGAAGAATAATTAGTGCTAAGAGCCGCATTTTTAGCTGGATATTTATTCTGTAGATAACTCGATGTCACATATGAAATAACATAGGCATTTTTTACAAGCATTTTGAATGTGATATAAGAAAACTGCTGTAGAAAAAACCTTAACTTATGTTTGTAAGAGCCCTTAGCAAAATCATCCCAAGGATCAGAAACAACCTCGATACCATAGGCAGTGTATTTTTTCATGAACCAATCTTGGATCACAGAGGAAAGAATCGTCGGACCACGGACAATGACTTTATCAACCATATCGAGAGAATTAAGTAACTCTTTTCTTAACACACGAAAAAATTTTATCAGCTGTCCTATGCCTTCAAATCCAGTAATAGGAATAGGCTTCACATTTTCAAGTGTAATTTTCACCCAACCATCCGGGACTTGATTAACTTTAGTGACTCGACATATAGGCCTAACGACGGAAAAGACCGCCAAGTATCGAATCCAAAAACTATCACCGTATGTTTGTTTACTTACCCAATAATCGCCATTCGTATCTGACAGCATTCTGTTATTACAAATCACACCCAATACCTGGTTACTTTTCATCCTGTTTGTACCTAGTTAAAGAAATTGCCATAAATAAAAGCAAAGTCATTGAGTATGGATCATGGAACAAATCGTCATACATCAAAACAAATGAAAATAGTAAGAACAACGACAAGCCGTACTCAGCGAGTATCCTCTTCATTCTATAAAGAATAAGAAGAGTAAAGACCAAACCATTCTCTGCCAGTGAACCTAAAATAAACGAGTTGGCATGTGTCTTAAATTCTTCAACACCATTCCCCAAATTCCCCCATATAAATACATCTGTCAGCACTGGGAACTGTTTAAATCCTTGCCCCAATATTGGAGACTGATAAAACATCTTCAAAGCACTTTCCCATAGTTCCAAGCGCAATGTGAATGATGTATTATCCGTCAGTGAGTAGTTTGAATCCAAACGAAGCCAGCCAGCTAAACCTGAATAGTCAATATAGCTAGATATTGCTATCACCGCTAAAACTGAAAATGTAGCCAAAAGTGTTATCTTTATACCGCGTAAATATAACATAACAAATGCAATACTTGCTATTGCAAAATTACCACGGCTATTCGTTATAACCAGGGCCAGAGTTATAACTGCAGCTACTAACATTTGAATTCTAGTATTATCTCTCTTCCCATAGAAATACAAGAGCGGGAAGAAAGAAAGGAAGAATGAGTTAATATTGGGGTGTAAAAACACTCCTGGGGCACGAAAACCATCGCCATACTTGAAGTTGAATTCCTGCCATGACTCGAGATAAATTGTTGAACCAAAAAACTGCAACACAGAAACAAAAAGCAGGAAGAAATACAGTATGTTAACTTCGATAGGTATCTTTCCAGCATCGTAATTATGTTGATATTTAATGAAAAAGGCTATACCCCAAATTAAATATTCAAAATACCGAACCATTCCAACTATTGTGGGAAGCTGCACACCATGTCTAATTGAAGAGTTAATCGAAATCAAACAACAAATAAGCACATAACTAATAATAAAAATGAAGGATTTAGTTCGAATGGAGTGTGGGATGTTAGCCACCACATAGAAAAATGTCATCGCAGTAAAGATATCAATAAAATAAACATCGCCATTACCGATATTGAACTTTATGCACCCCAGCAAAAATGCTGTATTTATATATATTCCCCACCAAGATATTTTAATGTTCGACATATTTTTTCTTTAATTTTGTCATGTAGACAGATGAGAAAAGGACAAGAAGAAGAGTTTCAGAAAATAACGTTATACCTACGGCCCCAGTCACTCCGTACATTGGTATAAAGACAAGTCCTAATACCGCATTAAGAACCGCTGTTATAATAGACATATAGGCTCTTAACTTCTGGCAACCCATTGCCGTTATCCCATCGGCGAAAACGTAGTGGATACTCATAATTATTGGGGCTGGCAATAACAAATAGACCATGTTTTTGGCATTCGCATATTCATCCCCGAAGAAAGACAGTATAAGCGGCAGAAAAATAATTATCCCAACACCAATCAGCGAAGACATCGCCACACAGAGCGCGATAAGTCTTTTAATTTTTTCCCTAAGGGCAGCCTTATTTTCCAAGGAACCTAGATGATATAGAGTAGGAGCCTGAATAGATAAAACCGCAGAAACAGGTACAAACACCAAGCTGATCAACTTATATGCAATATTGTAATTCGCAACGTCTCTCAGGTTGTTAGCAGCCCCTAGAATGACCTTATCCGAGTCTGTATAAACTGTTTTAGCCGTTGTTGCCAATGAAAAGTAAACCGCTTCTCTCATCATATGTGTAGCTTTCTGGAATTGAAGCTTCAAGTTTGATTTGACACTTCTTAACTCCTCCCAGCACATCACTGGCAAAATGAAAACTAATGACGAAACAAAATTAACATAAATAAAATCATCAGAAATCCCCCACCAAAATACAGCAAAGACAATTAGCAATTTAAAAACAATGAATGCAACCGGGAATAAAGAAAACGCCAGTTTATTTCCCTTCGCCAAATACATTTGTGATAGTAATTCTATTTGCCTGAATACGAACAACTCCGCGATTAGTACCAATGCAACTGTAGAATAGCTGGTTTTATACAACAAGGCGGCAACAGGAGTTAACACCAGGGTGCCAATCGCGAGTAACAAGGCACCTAAATAGTAGTAACTTCTAAACAAACTAAAGTCTTTATCTGAAGCGTGAACTTTTATTATGCAGGGGCCAATGCCAAGAATAATAAGCGGACTTAGGATATTACACAATGCGGACACAGAGGCCCACAAGCCAAACTTATCGGCACCGAGCATTTTAGCTGCAATTGTAAAATACAGAAACTGAAAACCTAATTTTACAAATTGGCATACTATATTGACTATACTTCCTTTCATCAGACTACCCGTTGCTACCCTGTTAGGATTATGCGAAAGTTTCCTGAGCGGTTTTTTCCCAGCTATAAGATGCTGCTTTCTTCCCGCATGTTTTCTTCAAAGCAGCTAACTTTTCAGCATCGTAATATAGTTGACGAATCGCCTTTGCGATTCCCTCGCTTGACTCCTCGACTATTACACCTAACTCCGAGCTTACTACCTCTGGTATGGCACCCACGTTAGTTGCTAAAGAAGGCACTCCACATGCAGCGGCTTCAAGAAAAACGAGACCGAAACCTTCTACCTTTCTAACATCGGTCCGCGCAGCTAAAACAAACAAGTCAGACTCACGATACTTAGACTTAACTTCATCATCATTTAAATTATCGAAAATGTTGATATGGACACAATGTTTCTCTGCCAATTCATTAAGCTGTTTTTTGTAGCTATCATCTCCTCTTCCGATAATGTTGTAGGTTATTTTCTCTGCCAATTCGGATTGAGAAATAGCCTTAATGACTAGGTCATGCCCTTTCCTCGAGTCCAGTCTGCCGACAGTAACTAAAACAAAATCCCTCGCTGCATCAACGTCATCAATCGATGCTACATGGCCGACCTCAATTTCTTTCCGCCACGACTCATCAATACCCAGCAATACGGTTTTACATGGTAACACTTCACTTTCAGGGAAGTTCTCAACCATGATATTTCTTGTATATTCACTGATAGGATACAGAGCCGTGACATCTTTAAATGGCGACAGTATTTTTACAAATGGAGATATGCGACCATTTCTAAAATTAAGGATCTCACTCCCATAAACCGTGCTCGTGAATTTTATTTTTTCTTTCCAGGGCATAAATTTATTTCTAAAACATACCGCCAGCCAAAAGGGCCAATCGGCCACATGAACTCTGTCATAGTCACTAGGCTGGATTGCTGCTACCTCTCTTATAATCTGAGGAAACTCCTTCCATGTAAATTTTCCACCAGAATATCGATTTACCGTTAGCGTTCCAAAATCTTTTGACTCTTCTTTTTGATAACTTGGTGCGATAAGCTCAACCGAAATATCTCCCGGTTTATGTTGAACAAGCATTTGAGTATAACGAGAAATCCCTCCATTGAAGGGACTGTACTCATTGGTCAAAACTAACACTTTTTTCATTAGTGCTTATCCTTACCTTTGTTGTCACTTTTATATTCATATTGGTAATAGCCATAATTTGAATAGTAAGAGCCCAACTTTCTGACCATCGCGTTAAGAATGACGCCTTTGATTTCAACTCCATTTTGCTCAAAACGACGAATACTCACTTCAACTTCTTTGACTGTGTTGACATCAAAACGGGCAACCATTAGTGAAGTCCCAACATGGTGCCCAATAATTGCTGCATCAGTTACAGCCAGAATAGGTGGAGTATCGACCAGAACAAAGTCATAATTTTCGCTTGCCCAAGCCAATAACTTTTCGAAACGCTCGCTCATCAACAATTCAGATGGATTCGGCGGGACTTTGCCTCGAGGCAAAACATCTAAATTAGCAACAGTAGAATGAACGACAGTTTGAGCTGGGCTGACTTGCCCGGCAAGTATCGTTGAAAGACCATTGCTCGCATTAACGCCAAAGATATCGTGAATATATCCTTTACGCATATCGCTATCGATCACCAGAACTTTCTGACCCGACTGGGCAATAGTTGCAGCCAAGTTTACGCTAACGAAAGTCTTACCAATAGACGGACTCGCACCAGAAATCATTAGAATATTGTTTTTTGCATCGAGCATTGCAAAGTGCAAACTTGTTCTCAAACTCCTGATAGCTTCAACAGCCAAGTCTGCAGGATTCCCTGTCGCCAAAAGCTCATTTGAGCGCGTGTTGAGTTTTTTTCCACGCAACTTCAGTTCTTTATCCCTCGCGCTTTGCCATTCGGACAGTGGAATGCTTGCGTAAACGTTCACTCCATTGCTTTCCAGCTCTTCTGCGCTGTCAATGCCTTTATGAAGCAACATTTTGACCAACACCAACGTTATTGAAGAAACAGCTCCCAAAATGATAGCGAACAGGATAACGAAGATTTTCTTTGGTTTTACCGGTTTCAGCTGCGTATCCGCATAGTCAACAATCCTTACGTTGCCTACCGTACTCGCTTTATTGATACTTAGCTCTTGCTGTTTGTTTAACAGCTGCATGTAGACTTCTTGCCCAGCCTGGACATCGCGCGTTAGGCTCAGAATTTCCTGCTGCGTTTTGGGCATATTGCTAACGCGTTTATTCAGCCTAGCCTTTTCTTTTTCTAATGTTGCTCTCTTCTCATTCAGTGCTCTGTATGCCGGGTGTTCTTTCGTATACAACTTAGAGATTTCGGCTTCTTTAAAGGTTAATTCATTTAACTGCGACTCTACAGCCACCATCGTATCCAATACAGATTTGGCTTCTAGAGATAAATCTACAGAGTCGTTCTGCTGACGAAATTGGTTCAGTTTGTTTTCTGCCAAATCGAGGTTTTGTCGAACCTGTGGTAGCTGAGTCTTAAGAAACTCCAGGCTCTTACCCGCTTCTTCGGATTTCCTCTCGACATTCTGTTGCAGATAATTATTGATAATACTGTTTAAAATTTTTCTGATTTGAACGGAATCATCACCCGTTAGACTCAAGGCCAGTATTCCTGTATCTTTACCTTTATCCGCAACAGTTAATCTATCCACTAAATCATTGATGGCATCCAGGCGAGGTCGTTTTTTAAGCGTGAAACCAGTGCCATCGCTTCCTCGGAAATCGCTGACCAGTATGCTCACGCCATGCCCTGTAGCCAATTTTCCCACAACGCCTTCGAGTATCTTATCGCCCGAGTATGATAGTTCATAAGCATCGTGACTCTTGAAAGTAAGATCTAACTTCTCGTCCAGCAAATAATCTGTAACATGTAAACTGCTTAACGCGACTTGAGGCCTTTCGGAACTACTTTTAGTTAAACGTGAAAAGCCTTTCCCAAATACAGGGAAATAGTTTGGCTCAACTTCGGTATCTAAATTCATTTCATCCAGAGTTTTACCGATCACCATCCTTGACTTTATTAATTCAATTTCTGTCGCAGAGACTGGTTGGCTATCAGGAAGGACTTTGGAGATATCATTCAATATTGAGCTACCCATATTTTGCTCAACTTGAACCAGGGCATCGGCCTGATATATCGGAGTGGCGAATACAACATAGATCAACCCGACGACAGCAAATATAGTTGTTATACCTGTAATCAACCAGCGATGATCAATTAGCGTCCCGATCAAGCGACCTAAATCTATATCTTCGTTCTTCGCTACGTTTGGGGATACCGCCCCCTTATTTTTTTCTAACATCATAGGCCTTATAAATTATTTATTCAGCGCCTGAGCCCACTTTTCAGCAGACTCATCGAGAAGTTTATAAATGTGCTCAAATGCTTCTTTGCTTTGACGATAGGGGTCGGCAATTTCTTTTTTGCCTATCCAATGACCAAAAAGCATTGTTTTTCCGCGGACCTCGGGTTGAATATGGCTTACTGCATCAATATGTTTCTTTTCCATCACCAAAATAAGATCATATTGTCTGCATAACGTAGCAGTTAGTTGCTGAGCAACATGCCCCTCTAAGGAGAGATTGTTTTCTGAAGCAACCTCGATGGCAGTATCATCTGCGGAATGCCCCTTCAAAGCACCAAGCCCTGCAGAAGCTATTTTTTTTTGTGGTAACTTTTGCTTAAGAAGCCGCTCCCCAATAGGGGAGCGGCATATGTTGCCAACACATACAACTAAAATAGAATCAAACATATATTAGTTCCATTGTTTGATAAACCGCACCGTTTCGGTCATATCGTGTACGCCAGTGATTGTCGGCACCAATTGCATTACCACACGATTCCAGCGAACGACAGGCGCCGTTGTCACATAGACAATATCGTAGGGTTGCAGCTGGAACTCTGTCCCCATAACAAGCGCAGAAGCATCAGAGGCGTTCAACTGATAAATATTGGCAATCTTCTTCCCTTCACTTCCACGCAAAGGTCGAATTACGAATACGCCTGTTGCATCTGACATTGCTTGATCCATCCCCTCTGCATTACCCAATGCTTCAGTTAAGGTCATCCCGCTACGGTCCATGCGCAGTGTCGACTGCTTTTTCACTTCACCCATCACAAATACTTTCAGATCGTCATTGCGCGGGATATACAAGATATCGCCCGGGTACAGTAAATGGTTCTGCGTGAGGTCACCTTTCTGCATCAATGCCTGCAGGGATATATGGTGTTCTTTGCCATTGTGCGTCAATACCACGTTTCGCCAGTCCGCATTAGCGCTAAGCCCCCCCGCAGCATTCACCGCGTCCATAATCGTCAATGGAACGTTAGTGATAGGTTGCTGGCCTGATTTCTCCACTTCGCCGGTCACATAAACTTTCTGTGAACGGAATGCGGCGATGCTGACGTCAACTTGCGGGCTCTCGATATACTGAGCAAGACGGCCGGCAATATCACTGCGCACCTGACTGACTGTTTTTCCTGCAACTTTCACTTTGCCAATGTACGGATAGAAAATAGTCCCGTCCGAGTTAACCCAGTTGCCGGTATCACTGGCACTGCGGTATTGCCCCGCAGGCGTCGTCAGCTCTGGGTGATCCCAAACGGTCACCATCAGCACATCGCCAACGCCAATGCGGTATTCGTAATTTTGCAACTCGCGTTCTAACGCGGAATTAGGCTGTGCAACCACGGGTTTCGACCGTAGCTTCTCGATAAGGCCAGGGGTCATCGGATAAATATTAACCAATTTATCAAGATCAAAATCGCTATCTTGCTGTTTTACGACGTCTTTGCCACTGGTTGAAAGATGAGAGCCCGGCACGATAGTACAGCCGCTGACCACACTGATAGATACCAGAAGCGGTATCAGTTTCCATTGTTTTTTTGCCATCGAGTTATCATCACTTTCAAAGTAAAAAATGCATGTAATGCCAAGTCCCAGGCCAACCATGGCGCCTACCGCGGCACTCAGCGAAATGAGTTATCAATGCTCACACGAAGACATCCTAAAACGCACTTTCATTGAGCAAGTGTTGAATTCAGATTTGTTAGACTGAAAGCCTAGGAGCATTATTGCATAGTTCTTAAATAAAAAGAGCAGCATAAGCACCGTCGTTTTTGCCTAAACATAGCGGAGGACGGTCAGGTATCGCTCCAAACCAGTCAGCATAAAGGTAATTGATAAACGCTACAGAGAGAGTTGCTCCGCCCACTTACGGAAGGCCTTACCCTGCGTTGGGTGGCGTAAGCCATACGTCACGAATGCCCGCAAGTAGCCCATCTTTTCACCGCAGTTAAATGACTCGCCAATCAACTCTGTGGCCTCTACCGTCTGATGTTTCAGCAATTCGGCAATCGCGTCCGTCAACTGAATGCGCCCCCAGGCGCCCGGCTCGGTTTTTTCCAAAATGGGCCAGATAGCGGCTGAAAGCACGTAGCGCCCAACGGCTGAATAGTTGGATTTCAGCTGAACATCGCTGTCTGGTTTTTCGATAATCGCGGTAATAGGTGAGGACTCACCTTGCCGCAATGCATTGTTCTGGCACTCCACAACGGAATAGTTGCGCAAAACATGCTCATCCACGGGTTGGATCAGTACCTGACTCAACCCCGTCTCTTCAAAGCGGGAACTGAGGTGGGCCAGGTTATCTTTTTTCAGATCGGCTTTAGCGTCGTCAAGCAACACATCCGGCAACAGCACCACGAAAGGAGAGTCTCCGATCAGTGGTTTGGCACAAAGCACCGCATGACCCAACCCTTTAGGTTGCCCTTGCCTAATATGCATTAACGTTACGCCTTTCGGCGTTATCGATTGGACTTCATCCAACAACTGGCGCTTAACGCGAGCTTCGAGCATCGCTTCCAATTCAAAGGACGTATCGAAATGGTTTTCTATTGCATTTTTAGATGAATGCGTAACCAGAATAATCTCTTTGATACCTGCCGCTACGCACTCATTAACAATATATTGAATCAAGGGCTTATCGACGATCGGCAACATCTCTTTAGGAATCGCTTTGGTCGCCGGTAGCATATGCATGCCCAGGCCAGCGACAGGAATGACAGCTTTCAACTTCGTCATGCTCGTCCTCTTCAATCTTGTGAACGTACTCAGCCACATGTTAGTTGTTATTCAAGGCCAGCTTCAACCATTGCGAGAAATCTTCACCTTCTGTGGCATGGCGCAGACCGTATTGCACAAAGGCCTTCATATAACCAAGTTTATCGCCGCAGTCGTGTGATTTACCGCTCATATGGAAGGCTTCCACTATTTGCTCATCCATCAGCATAGCGATAGCGTCGGTCAACTGGATTTCATCGCCCGCGCCTGGAGGCGTCTTCTCGAGTAACGGCCAAATAGCGGCGGAAAGCACGTAGCGCCCCACAACCGCCAGGTTAGATGGCGCTTCCTCGCGTGCGGGTTTTTCCACCACTGCCGACATCGGCGCACTTTCGCCTGCAACCAGTGCTACACCCGCACAATCCACTACGCCATATTTTGACACATCCTGCTCTGGTACCGGTTCAACCATGATTTGGCTGCACCCTGTAGCTTCAAAGCGTTGGATCATTTTAGCCAGGTTTTCTTTACGAAGATCCGTAGTTGCATCATCCAACAACACATCTGGCAGCAAGACGACAAAAGGGGAATCCCCTACCATGGGTTTCGCGCACAATACCGCATGCCCGAGCCCTTTCGCTTGTCCCTGACGCACCTGCATCACGGTAACGTCCGGCGGACAAATACTTTGAACTTCACTCAAGAGCTGGCGTTTCACACGCGCTTCTAGCATAGCCTCCAGCTCAAACGAAGTGTCAAAATGGTTTTCAATCGCGTTTTTCGATGAGTGCGTAACCAATACGATGTCTTTAATCCCCGCCGCCACGCATTCAGCAACAATGTACTGGATTAAGGGCTTATCGGCCACGGGCAACATTTCTTTAGGAATCGCCTTGGTCGCCGGCAACATACGGGTTCCCAACCCCGCAACGGGGATCACTGCCTTGAGTCTTGTTTGCATTTTCATTCCAATTCATCGTAGCGCTGCATTCACCTGCGCAGCGTGAACAGAGGGATTCAATCGGGCACGCTACCGCCCTTGGCTTGCAGCTACCAAAGTACTGTTATGACGTATCCACCACGTCATTGCATGAGCCAAACAATTTTATGCAAAACGGCTCTCATTCTTCGTTTGAACTGCCATGCCGTTCACAAAAAAGTGAAAAAACGGTGCTTTTATAACCAAACAATGCGAGTTACTGCCGTTATATGACTAAGATTCTTATACTAATGTCTAAGTGATACAAGCCTTAGATCTCCCCAGCCAGCCGTTTTCAGAATAAGACTACTCATGCAGCATGCTGATACGAAGCATAGCTTAAGAAAATTGTTTCAATACTTTGATTTAAATAAATTTAATAAGCGTTTTTTTCTGAGCGCATCACATTTCGGTTAATATCTGCCCCCTACCCTGTCACCGTCGGCGATCGCAGTTTGCGGCAATCGGCCGTTGCCTCCGGATTAAAGTTGAATTTTGCCGCCTCAACGCCCATCATTCCCGAGCGGCATAAGCCGTAGAACTTACAGGTGAAATTGGGCGTATGGAATGGATCGCTGATCCAACAATTTGGGCCGGCCTGGCCACGTTGGTCGTGCTGGAAATCGTGCTGGGTATAGACAACCTTGTCTTCATCGCCATTCTGGCGGACAAACTACCAAAACAACAAAGAGATAAGGCCCGTGTCGTCGGTCTGTTGTTGGCGCTGGTCATGCGTCTGGCGCTGCTCGCCTCCATCTCGTGGCTGGCGACGCTGACCAAACCGATGTTCATCGTTGCGGAGCACCCCTTCAGCGGCCGCGATCTGATCATGCTGGTCGGCGGGATATTCCTGCTGTTCAAGGCCACCATGGAGCTGAACGAGCGGCTGGAAGGCAAGGATGAAGAGCAGCACGGCGCGCGCAAAGGCGCGCGTTTCTGGCCGGTGGTGGCGCAGATCGTGGTGCTGGACGCCGTTTTCTCGCTCGACTCGGTGATCACCGCCGTTGGGATGGTCGATCACCTGGCGGTGATGATGATCGCGGTCTGTATCGCCATCGGCCTGATGCTGCTGGCCAGCAAACCGCTGACGCGTTTCGTCAACGCTCACCCGACTATCGTTATCCTGTGCCTGAGCTTCCTGCTGATGATCGGTTTCAGCCTGGTGGCGGAGGGCTTCGGCTACCACATTCCGAAAGGCTATCTCTACGCGGCGATCGGCTTCTCGGTAATGATCGAGGCATTGAACCAGTTGGCGCAGTTCAACCGCCGTCGTTTCCTGTCAAAGGTGCGGCCACTGCGCGAGCGCACCGCCGAGGCTGTGCTGCGTATGCTGAGCGGCAAACATGAAGAAGCGGAGGTCGACAGCCATTCCGCCAACCTGCTGGCGGACAGCGACAGCGAAAACGGCGAGATCTTCAACCAGCAAGAGCGGCGCATGATCGAACGCGTGCTGGGCATGGCGCAGCGCACCGTCAGCAGCATCATGACCTCGCGTCACGACGTCGAATACCTTGAGCTGAACGATCCGCAGGAAAAGCTGACGCAGTTGCTGGAGCGTAATCAGCACACGCGCATCGTGGTGGTGGAAAGCAGCGCCAGCGATGAGCCGCTGGGCGTGATCCACACCATCGACGTCCTCAAACAGCAGCTGGCGCAAGCGCCGCTGGATCTGCGTGCGCTGATACGCCAACCGTTGATCTTCCCGGAACAGCTCACGCTGTTAAGCGCCCTGGAACAATTCCGCCAGGCGCAGACGCACTTTGCCTTTGTGGTCGATGAGTTCGGCTCCGTCGAAGGCGTCGTCACCCTGACGGACGTGATGGAAACCATCGCCGGCAACCTGCCGGAGGCCGGCGAAGAGGTGGACGCACGCCACGACATTCAGCAAAACGAGGACGGCAGCTGGATCGCCAACGGCTATATGCCGCTGGAAGATCTGGTGTTGTACTTGCCGATGCCGCTGGAAGAAAAGCGCGAATACCACACGCTGGCGGGGCTATTGATGGAACACAGCCAGCGCGTGCCGCAAGAAGGCGAACAAATCAGGATCGGTGACTACCTGTTCGAGCCGTTGGAGGTCAGCAGCCACCGCATCCTTAAAGTGAAGATCACCCCGCCTCTCCCAGCGGAGGACTACGAGGTTTAACATTGAGGCCGGGCATTGCCCGGCCTCAATGTTACTGGGGAACCAGCAACTCCGTCGCCACGATCACCACCACCAGCCCGACAATCACCGGCACCGAAGTGCGCTTTACCACGTCGAACGGCGAGATTTTCGCCATGCCGGAGACCGCCACCACCACACCGGAGACCGGCGACAGCGTGCGGCCGAGATTAGATGCCTGCAGCATCGGGATCACCAGGTAGGCCGGATTCACGCCCATCTGCGCCGCCAGTTTCGGGATCAGTTCGACAAACGCATAAAACGGCGCATTGCCGGAGCCGGTGGTCATGGCCGCCAGCATGGTAATCACCAACACCAGCATCATGATCAAACCGCCGGTGCCGAACGACTGCGCCAACCCGATCAATCCGCTGATAAAGCCGACGGTGCTCAACCCCTGCGCGAAGACGCCCGCGGCCACCAACAGCATCACCACGCTGGCGAATGCGTCCGCCATGCCGCGATACGCCACTTCCAGGCCGCTGAATACCTGTTTGGCGCTGAAGCTGCGCACGAACTCGATCGCGGCCGCCAACAGTATGCACCCTACCAGCACGGTAATGATGTGCAGCTCCGGCCCCCATTTGCCGTCGAAGATCAGCACGCCGAGGATCGGCGTAAACGGCAGTATCGCGTAGAACCCCGGCGCATGCGTTTTGATTTCGCTGACGTCCACGATGTGATGCTGTTCATCACTCTTCCTGTCGAGATAACGCTGCCAGAAAAAGTGCGCCACGGCCATGCAGACGATGGCGGCAATCGAGATAGGCAGCGTGGTTTTGAACGCGAAGTCCACCAGCGGCATCTCCGCCGCCTTGGCCGCCAGCACCACGTCGCCGGAGGTCGGCGCCAGGATAATCGCCGCCGGCGAAGCGCAAATGGCCGCCGCCGCCCCGCGGCTGATGCCAACGTTCACCATCAATGGGAACAGCGTCGCCATCAGCAATACGCCGAGACCCGTGGCGGAAGAGACCGCCAATGACATCAGGCAAGCGACAAAATAGGCCGCCACCATCAGCAGATAAGGCGAGTTGATCATCTGCAACGGGCGCGAGGCCAGCTTGACGACCACGTCGTTGGCGCCGATATGCGTCATGTAGGCGGCGAAACCGCACAGCATCATGATCATCATGCCCAGATCGCCGCCGCGGCTCATCAGCAAGATCTTGACGTATTCGATAATATCGGTCGCGCGCCAGCCGGTAGACGCGGCGCCGGACGGCAACAGCGTTTTCCCCATCAGGGCGCTGATGCCAAGCAGCAGTAACCCGCCCACCATCAAGACACCGGTGGCGGAATATCCTTTGATGATGTAACGGCCCACGCCCGCCGCCACCGCCGCGCCAATAAGAAGCTCTATCATGTTTCCTCAACTCGTTATGTTTTCGCGCTCAGGCGCATAGTCATAGCAAAATATGCTCTTACTCTGCACAAATCGAGCGTGAGTCTTCATGACCTTCATCAAGGTAACGGAGGGAAATTATCGCGGGAAACGCCGATATTGACGCGAGCCGTAAAACGGCCCGCGTCAGGAGGGATTACAGCTTGTCGAGCAGCTTCTTCAGATCCTGGCCTTCGCGCGAATCCTTGTTCTTTTCAGCCCATTTGTTCAGCGCATCTTTAGCCCGATCCTGCAGCGTTTTGCGCAGCACCTGATCGACCTGCAGTTGGTAATTCAGCTGTTGCCACGGCCCGTAAACCCGCAGCGGGATCGGCGTTTTTTGCAGTTGCTCGATCAGTTCGCCGCGCCCTTGCCAGCCGCCTGTGACGCGCACGTTAAGCGCCATATCGCACTGTTTTCCCGGCATATCGATACTGCCGGCGCCGGTCAACGCCAGCAAAGGCGAATCCGCCGTCAGGCTACTGAGCTTGACAGTGCCCTGGCTCAGGCTGGCCCGCGCCGAGACGCTTTTGACTTCGGTATAGCGCTGATAGCTGTCTTGCCCGCGCACGCTGTTATCGTTGCGCGCCACCGCCTGTTGGATCAATTGCTGAATGTTCAGGCCGTGCAACTGCGCATCCTGCATTGCCAACTGCGCCGTACCGCGCCAACGGTGCTCAAATGACTGTGAAGAAAGGCGATCGCCGGTCAAATCTCCTTTCATGCTGAATTTGCCGGTCAGCATCTGCGGCATGTCGAAGGCTTTGAGCACCGTGCCGAGCTCAACCTGGTTCAGGGTCGGCTGCACGTTTATCACCGGTTTATTGCCGCGAGCGTCGAGCGATCCCGGCAAGGAGAAATCGCCGCCGGCCAATTGCCCGGCAAGTTTATGCAGCGTCAGCAGGCCGCGTTGATTATCCGCCGCGACGGCTAACTGGGTAACGTTCATACCGCGGTAGGTCAACTGCGCCGCCTGCAGATTCAGCTGTGCATTGAAATCGCGCAGCGCTTCCAGGTTCTGCTGCCGATCGTCAACCTGGCTGGCGATCACCGGCGCGGCGGTCACGGCAGGCTGCTCGGCGGTATTGGTGCTGGATTGCCAACCGGAAAGCGCGTCGAGATCGAGATTAGCCGAATTCAGGTTCACCACATAGCCGGGCACCGCCCCCAGGCTGGCGCTGATATCGCCGGTCAACTGGCTGTTATTGGCACTGACGTTCAGCTGGCTGACGGCAATCTGCGCCGGCGTCTGCTGATAGACCACCTGAGCATTGCCCTCGCCTTGAATACCGCCGTTCGGAATATCTGCCCCCGCCAATTGGTAATTGAACTGGGTCACCTTGGCACCGATCTGGTGCGGGAACTGCTGCAGATCGATATCGGCCGCCATGCTGAAGGCCAGGTCGCGCTGATCGCGGTTGACCCGGCTGGAGATGTCCAGCCGCGCCTGCCGTTTCTCCGTTTGCTGCAGGGTAAGATTGATGTCCCGGACATTGATTTGCTCGTTGTCGGCACGCTGCCAAATCAACAGGCTGTCCACGACGCGCAGGTTATCGATATCGAATTTCCAGGCCGCGTCTGCCGCATCAGTGCCGCTGCCGGCCGGCGCAATCGGGGCGTCCACTTGCGAGTGCTCTTCACTGTCGGGGGTGAGGCGAATGACGGCGTTTTTCAACATCACCTGTTTCACAAACAGCTGATGCGACAGCAGCGGCAACAGTTTGACGTCAAGGCGCATGTTTTCCGCGCTCACCACCGGCGCCTTGGCGCCCGGCGCGGTCAGCGTCATGCGCCCGGCCAAAATGCTGAGCTGCGGCCAGATATGCCAACGCAGGTCGCCTTCGAGCGTCAGCTGGTAGCCGCTCTTCTGCTCGACCTTTTTGACCATGTAACCGCGAAAATCATTCGGATTGACCAGCAGTACCAGCGCGGACATCCCCGCCACCACGACCACCAGTAAAATCGCCAATGTCGTCAGTAATCTTCTCATGCCACCCTCTTGTCAGCGCCACACCGACGGTGCATCCCGCGCCGTTAGTCCTTGTCGATTCGACTGGCTACTGCGCCCTGCTGATCGCGATATTTTGCGTCCTGCCGGCTGTTGTATGGCCGGGCCGCGGGGCCGGACAACGGCTCAAAGCTCAAGGCACCAATCAGCATCCCCGGCCGCAGCGCCAGCGGCAGCTTGCCGGAGTTGTAAAACTCCAGCACGATGCGCCCGTGCCAGCCCGGATCGATACGGTGCGCGGTCACGTGCACCATCAGCCCCAGACGCGCCAGAGAAGAGCGGCCGTCGAGCCAGCCCACGAGATCGTTCGGCAGCGTCACGGATTCGAAGGTCACCGCCAGGGCCAGTTCACCGGGATGAAGGAAGAACGCCTCGCCTTCCGGCAGGACAATCTCGTCGCTCATCACGCGATCCAGCGCGGCGCTGACTTCATCTTTCGGCCCGCTAAGATCGATAAAAGGCGCGGTATGGCCGCGGAACACGCGGAACTGATTGCCCAAACGGACATCTACTGTGGCCCCGTTGATGCGTTCGAGCGGCGGGCGCGGGGAAATCACCAGTTTCTCGCTATCCAGCCAGGCTTCTATATCGCGGTCGCACAGTCTCATGTCTTTCTTCTCCATCAAAACGCGTAACTAAACAAAAATTGCCACACAACGGGCGAAAGGTCTACGCCGAGGTGCAAATAGTTGGCCGCCGGCCGGAAATGCGCATTTCCGGCCATGTAAGCGGCATTATTCAAAGAATTGGCTGATTTTGGCTTTCAGAATATCGATCGCGATGCGGTTTTTGCCGCCGCGCGGGACGATGATATCGGCGTATTGTTTGGAAGGTTCGATAAACTGCAGGAACATCGGGCGCACGGTTTTCTGGTATTGCGCCATCACCGAATCCATCGAGCGGCCGCGCTCATTGACGTCGCGCTTCATGCGGCGCATCAGGCAGATATCGAGCGGCGTGTCGACAAAGATCGAGAAGTTCATCTCCTGGCGCAGGCGGATATCCGTCAGCAGCAAGATCCCTTCCAGAATAATCACTTTTTTAGGTTCGAGATGGACGGTTTCTTTCTTGCGCGTGTGTTCGGTGTAGCTGTACAGCGGCAGTTCAATCGCCTTGCCGGCCTTCAGCATCTGCAGATGCTGGAACAGCAGGTTGTGATCCATGGCGCTCGGGTGGTCATAGTTGGTTTTGACCCGTTCTTCCATGGTCAGGTGAGTCTGGTCTTTATAGTAACTGTCTTCTGGAATAACGCCGATGTGCTCATCGCCGACCTGCTCGCGGAGTTCGCGGTACAACGTGCTGGCAATAAGGCTTTTTCCGGAGGCAGATGCGCCAGCTATACCAATAATGACGCACTGATGCGGATTGTCAGTCATAAAATTAAAGACCTGATTTCGTATTGTGAAGGGGGGGAACTAAAACGCGACAATTATAGGGAGTCGCCGGGGATTGCGCCACTGTATATTGCGCGGCGGCGGGCGAATTCGGGCTGCCACGCCACTGGCACGCGGCATTTTAAGAATCTCGCGGCTAGGGCAACGCGCCGTAACGGGTTACACTCCCCGGCGCTGACTTTTGCTCCCCGCCCCCTTTCATCGGAGATTGATGTGCTGGATTGGTATTTTCTGACTTTTTTCGGCGACAGCATGTTGTTGCTGCCCTGCGCGCTGATTCTGTTTTTATTGCTGCTCATGTCTCCCGCCACCCGCGCGGCGGGTTGGCAGTGGGCGCTGATCTTCGGATTCACCGGCGGGGTGGTCTGCCTGTCCAAACTGGCCTTTATGGGCTGGGGCATCGGCAGCGAGCGCTTTGATTTCACCGGATTCAGCGGCCATTCAGCTCTCGCGGCCAGCATCTGGCCGCCACTGCTCTGGACGTTGACCGGCCGATTTTCCCACCCGATACGCAGCATCGCTTTGCTGACCGGATGGATATTGCCTTTCGCCATCGGCGTGTCGCGGCTGGAAATTCGCGTGCATTCGGTATCAGAGGTGATCAGCGGGCTGATTTTAGGCTACCTGGCCAGCGCACTGTTCCTGCGGTTGCAGCGGAACAAAGCGCGCCCGCATCTCTCCTGGCAGCACTTCGCCATCGCGCTGGCCTTGCCCTTGGCGCTAATGGGGCAGCGGCAGCCGGCCCCCACCCAGGGATTGCTGGAGCATATCGCCAAAACGCTGGCGCAGATCGAACGCCCTTATACCCGGGCAGATTTGCACAACCCCACCCGCATCCCATAAAAAAACCCGGCGTTTAAGCCGGGCTCTTGCATTGCGATAGGCAGATTACAGCGCGCGGAACGCAATCTCTGTCGGGATTGCCTCGCCCTGCCAATACATCTGCGCAGCCACGCGACCGGCCAGTTGACGATACATTTCGGCGAATTCGCTGTCCGGGCGGCTGATCACCGTCGGCGTACCGCGATCCAGGTCTTCGCGCAGCGAGATATGGAGCGGCATCTGCCCCAGCAGGCGGCTGTGGTATTTCTGCACCAGCTTCTCGGCGCCGCCGGTGCCGAAGATCGGCTCATGGTGGCCGCAGTTGCTGCAGATATGTACGCTCATGTTCTCCACGATGCCCAGCACCGGCACATGCACTTTCTCGAACATCACGATGCCCTTGGCGGCATCCAGCAAGGCGATATCCTGCGGCGTGGTGACCACCAGCGCGCCGGTTACCGGAATGTTCTGCGACAGCGTCAGCTGGATGTCGCCGGTGCCCGGCGGCATGTCCAGCACCAGATAATCCAGATCCGGCCACAGCGTATCCTGCAGCAGCTGCATCAGCGCCTTGCTGGCCATCGGGCCGCGCCACACCATGGCGTTGTCGTCGGTCACCAGATAGCCGATGGAGTTGGTCGCCAGGCCGTGCGCCATGATTGGCGCCATGTGCTGACCGTCCGGCGAAGTCGGCCGCTCATGTTCGGTGCCCAGCATGTTGGGGATCGACGGGCCGTAAATGTCGGCGTCCAGAATGCCGACCTTGGCACCCTCGGCGGCCAGCGCCAGCGCCAGGTTGACGGCGGTGCTGGATTTGCCCACCCCACCTTTGCCGGAGCTGACGGCGACGATGTTGCGCACGCCTTTGATGCCGGCCTGGCCGTTGGCGCGTTTCAGCGTCGTGATGTCGTGTTTCAGCTTCCAGTCGATGGCGGAAGCGCCGGTCACGCGCAGCAATTCGGGGCCGACGCTCGCCTGCAGCGCCTCAAAACCGCTCTGCCAGGCAAACGGCATCGTCAGTTCGATATGCAGCACATCGTCCAGCAACGCGCAGTGATGAATGGCCTTCAATGCGGTCAGGTTGTTTTTCAACGTCGGGTGTTCAAAGGCGGCCAGTACACCGGTCACCAGGGCGCGCAGAACTTCGGGGTTGGTCTGCTCAGGGGATTTTGCGTTCATCCCGGCTCCTTGATTTTGAATGGGTAGCTTCCGGCTAAGCATATCAGAACTGCGCTGCCGCTGACGCATATAACCTGCAAGAAACCGCCCTAGCAGCGAAGGGCGCGATCGGTTAACATCGAAGGCCCTTTTATTCATTACAGAAAGCAAGTTCTCACTATGGCTCAAGTCGCGAAAAAATTATTGGTGACGTGCGCGCTACCGTACGCAAATGGTTCCATCCATCTCGGCCACATGCTCGAGCACATCCAGGCGGATATCTGGGTGCGTTACCAACGAATGCGCGGCCACGAAGTGCATTTCATCTGCGCGGACGACGCGCACGGCACGCCGATCATGCTGAAAGCGCAGCAGCTGGGCGTGAAACCGGAAGAAATGATCGCGGAGATGAGCCAGGAGCACCAACAGGATTTCGCCGGCTTTGGCATCAGCTATGACAACTACCATTCGACCCATAGCGATGAAAACCGCGAGCTGTCCACCCTGATTTACAGCCGCCTGAAAGAAAACGGTTTTATCAAGAACCGCACCATTTCTCAGCTGTACGATCCGGAGAAAGGCATGTTCCTGCCGGACCGTTTCGTGAAAGGCACCTGCCCGAAATGCAAATCGCCGGATCAGTACGGCGACAACTGTGAAGTGTGCGGCGCCACCTACAGCCCGACGGAGCTGATCGATCCGAAGTCCGTGGTTTCCGGCGCGACGCCGGTGATGCGCGACTCCGAGCACTTCTTCTTCGACCTGCCGGCCTTCAGCGAAATGCTGCAGGCGTGGACGCGCTCCGGCGCGCTGCAAGAGCAGGTGGCGAACAAAATGCAGGAGTGGTTCGAATCCGGCCTGCAGCAGTGGGACATCTCCCGCGATGCGCCTTACTTCGGCTTCGAGATCCCGGATGCGCCGGGCAAATACTTCTACGTCTGGCTGGACGCGCCGATCGGCTACATGGGCTCCTTCAAGAACCTGTGCGACAAGCGCGGCGATCTGGACTTCGACGAGTTCTGGCGCAAAGACTCCACCACCGAGCTGTATCACTTTATCGGCAAGGACATCGTCTACTTCCACAGCCTGTTCTGGCCGGCGATGCTGGAAGGCAGCAACTTCCGCAAACCGACCAACCTGTTCGTGCACGGCTACGTGACGGTGAACGGCGCCAAAATGTCCAAGTCGCGCGGCACCTTCATCAAGGCCGGCACCTACCTGCAGCATCTGGACGCCGACTGCCTGCGCTATTACTACGCCGCCAAGCTCTCTTCACGCATTGATGACATCGATCTCAATCTGGAAGACTTCGTGCAGCGCGTAAACGCCGATATCGTCAACAAGGTGGTGAACCTGGCGTCGCGCAACGCCGGCTTTATCAACAAGCGCTTCGGCGGCAAGCTGGCCGACAGCCTGGCCGATCCGGCGCTGTACCAGACCTTCGTTGACGCGGCGCAGAGCATCGCCGAAGCTTACGCCGGCCGTGAGTTCAGCCGCGCGATCCGTGAAATCATGGCGCTGGCCGATCTGGCCAACCGTTACGTGGATGAGCAGGCACCTTGGGTGGTGGCGAAGGAAGAAGGCCGCGACGCCGATCTGCAGGCCATCTGCTCGATGGGCATCAACCTGTTCCGCGTGCTGATGACTTACCTGAAGCCGGTGCTGCCTTCGCTGACCGAGCGCGCCGAAGCGTTCCTCAACGCCGAGCTGAGCTGGGACGCGATCCCGCAACCGCTGCTGGGTCATCAGGTGAACGCGTTCAAAGCGCTGTTCAACCGCATCGATCTGGACAAGGTCAGCGAGATGGTCAACGCCTCGAAGGAAGACATGGCCGCCGCCAAACCGGTGACCGGTCCATTGGCCGATGATCCTATTCAGGAAACCATCACCTTCGACGACTTCGCCAAGGTGGACATGCGCATCGCCCTGATCAAGAGCGCCGACTTTGTCGAAGGCTCCGACAAACTGCTGAAACTGCAGCTGGATCTGGGCGGCGAATCGCGCCAGATCTTCTCCGGCATTCGCTCCGCTTACCCGGATCCGAAAGCGCTGGAAGGCCGCCTGACCATCATGGTCGCCAACCTGGCGCCGCGCAAAATGCGTTTCGGCGTTTCGGAAGGCATGGTGATGGCGGCGGGCCCCGGCGGGAAAGAGATCTTCCTGCTGAGCCCGGACAGCGGCGCGCAGCCCGGCATGCAGGTCAAGTAACCGCGCCGGCGCGTTACATCAAGGGTCGAGCTTGCTCGGCCCTTTTTAATGCCTCAAACCCAAAGTTATAAACAGTAAGAAAACGTCATAACCGCTCTGATTCCCTCGCCCGCCGTATCCCGCTATGATGCTCAGCAACAACAAATAGACGTCCAGACAGAAAGACTGCTATAACAGACCTTCACCGGGATCCTTTACCCGCTTTTTTTGGAGCCTATAATAATGAAAAACCTCAAGACTTCACTGCTCGCCCTCAGCCTGCTGGCTGCCCTGCCGCTGCAGGCGGCGGAAAATGCCGCCGTGCCGGCCGCCATCGCTCAGCATCAGGGGCCGGTGCGCATCGCGGTGATCCGCAATCTCGGCTCCGACGACAACACCACGCAATTCTTGGCGGGCGCCATTCAGGAAGGGCGCAAGCTTGGCTTCAAGGTGGACACTTTCCTCAGCAACGGCGACGACGCGCGCTTCCAGGACTTCGTCAACCAGGCTATCAGCCAGAAATATGACGGCATCATTCTCTCGCAGGGGCGAGCCCCCTATTCCACCGAGCTGGTCAAACGCATCGCGGCGGCCGGCATCGCCGTCGCGGCTTTCGATACCGACGTCAGCGGCAGCGTTCCCGGCGTCACCGTCTCGCAGCAGGACGACGCTTCGCTGGCCAACGCCTCCTTCGGCCAGCTGGTGAAGGATTTCAACGGTCAGGCCAACATCATCAAACTCTGGGTGGCCGGTTTCCCGCCGATGGAACGCCGCCAGGCCGCCTATCAGCAGCTGCTGAAACAGCATCCGGGCATTCACGAGCTGGAATCGATCGGCGCGGTCTCCTCCGACGTGCAGGGCGATACTGCCAACAAGGTGGGCGCGGTGCTGGCGAAATACCCGAAAGGCAAGATTGACGCCATCTGGGGCACCTGGGATGCCTTTACCCAGGGCGCTTACAAGGCGCTGAAAGAGAACGGCCGCACCGAAATCAAGCTGTACAGCATCGATATCTCCAACCAGGACTTGCAGCTGATGCGCGAAGCCGGCAGCCCGTGGCAGGTCAGCGTGGCGGTGGATCCGAAACTTATCGGCGCGATCAACCTGCGCCTGGTGGCCAACAAGATCGCCGGGGAAAGCACGCCGGACAGCTATCAGTTCAAAGCGACGGTCATTCCGCAAGCGCTGCTGCTGGCGCAGCCGGGGCCGGTCAACGTCGCCGGGCTGGCGAAGATCATCCCCGGCTGGGGCAGCAGCAGCGATTTCGTCCAGCCGTGGTTCGCCACGCTGCAGGCCGAACACGGTAAATAGTGCTGTTTTTGACGAGGCTGGCGACGCAGCCTCTGTTTTTAACCTAATTATCGGCTTTCCCCTTCCGTCCTCGCCAAAATACGCTATGTTATCTGCATCGCCCATAACTGTATGCATAAACAGGCTTCGAATGAAGGGATTCCCCTCGCTGATCAACGTACTGCTGGCCAGTTCACTGGTGTTGACCATCGGCCGCGGCGTGACGCTGCCGTTCATCACCATCTACCTCACCGAGCATTTCCATCTGCTGCCGAAGAGCGTGGGCGTGATTTTAGGCGTCAGCCTGACCCTCGGCATCCTTGCCAGCCTGTACGGCGGCTATCTGGTGGACAAATTCAGCAAAAACCGCCTGATCCTGCTGTCGATTGTCTTGTTTGCGCTGAGCTTCTTCGCCATTCCTTGGATCCCGCGCCCCGGCGGCGTCATCGTGGTGCTGGCGATCCTGCATACCTGCTATTCGGTGCTGAGTATCACCATCAAGGCCTGCTTCGCCGACTGGCTGCCGGTCGAGCAGCGCATCAAGGCTTTCTCTATCAACTATACGTTGGTCAACGTCGGCTGGGCGATCGGCTCTGCGCTCGGCGTGCTGGTGGCCGGGCTTAGCCCGCTGCTGCCGTTTTATCTGTCGGGCGGGTTGGCGCTGGCGACGGTGGCGGCGCTGAGCCTGCGCTTGCGCGGCCGGGAACAGCGCCCGGCGCCAACCGCCGCCGCACCGGCGGCGCTCCCCAACTTCCGCCAGACGGTGACTATCCTGCGCAGCGATCGGCGGCTTATCTACTTCACTCTCGGCAGCACCCTGGGCGCCGTGGTGTTCGGTCAGTTCACCGGCTATCTGTCGCAGTACCTGATCACCGTCTCCAGCGCCGAGTTCGCCTACAAAATTATCGGGCTGGTAATGATCGTCAACGCTGGCATCGTTATCGCCCTGCAATACTTGCTCAGTCGCGGCATGCGCCAGGAAAACATGCTGCGCTGGCTGGTGCTGGGCACGCTGTTTTTCATCGTCGGGCTGCTCGGTTTCATGATGGCCGGCCAGGCGGTCTGGCTGTGGATGGTGGCGATGGCGGTGTTTACCCTCGGCGAAATCATCGTCATTCCGGTGGAATACATGTTCATCGACTTTATCGCGCCGCCGCATCTGAAAGGCAGCTACTATGGGGTACAGAACCTCAGCGCGCTGGGCGGCGCCATCAACCCGGTTCTGAGCGGTATGCTGCTCAGCTATGCCGCGCCGCCGTTGATGTTCGTGATGTTGATCGTTTGCGCGCTGCTTAGCCTGCTGTTTTTCTTCCTTGGCCATCGGCTGGCAGAACAGGCTGCGGCAACCGCCGAAGACGCGCGCTGAATCCGCGCGTAGCGGCCATTCCGGGCTGTCAACCCGCCGATCGGGCATGGCGCCCATAGCGAGAATTCATGGCGCGATCTGTGGCATGGCTCACAGTTTAATTGTATGATGAATGCATCGGTTAAACGGGAAAAGACAATGGCCAACGTGCTCACACTATGCTGGAAATACCTGAGGGCTCTGCTCCTCATCTACCTTTGTCTGTTCGTCGGCAACGCGCTGGCGGCGCTGCTGCCGTTCGCCATTCCCGGCAGCATTCTCGGCATGCTGCTGCTGTTCGCCCTGCTCTCTACCCAGATTATGCCGGCCAAATGGGTTAAACCCGGCTGCCATCTGCTGATCCGCTACATGGTGCTGCTGTTCGTGCCGATCGGCGTCGGGGTGATGAAATACTACGACCAGATCGTCGCGCATCTGGGCCCGCTGGTTATCTCTTGCCTGATCAGTACGCTGATGGTGCTGGTGGTGGTCGGCTATACCTCACATTATTTTCATCGCGAGCGCCGCATCGCCGGCAAACCCGACGACACGGAGGGTAACTCATGATCCATGAAATCTGGTGGTCGCTGCCGCTGACGCTGGCGGTCTATTTCGCCGCGCGCTGGCTGGCGCGCAAGCTGAATATGCCGCTGCTCAACCCGCTGCTGGTTTCCATGGCGGTGATCATCCCGCTGCTGCTGCTCACCGGCATCCCCTATGAGCGTTACTTCCTGGGCAGCAAAATCCTCAACGATCTGCTGCAGCCGGCGGTCGTCGCGCTGGCCTTCCCCCTGTATGAGCAGTTGCACCAGATCCGCGCGCGCTGGAAATCGATTATCGCGGTGTGCTTCATAGGCAGCCTGACCGCCATGATCAGCGGCGGCGCCATCGCCCTGTGGCTGGGTGCCACGCCGGAAATCGCCGCCTCTATCCTGCCGAAATCGGTCACTACGCCGATCGCCATGGCCGTCGCGGACTCACTCGGCGGCATTCCGGCGATCAGCGCGGTCTGCGTCATTTTCGTCGGTATCCTCGGCGCCGTGTTCGGCCATACGCTGTTCAACCTGTTGAAAATCACCACCCACTCGGCGCGCGGCCTGGCGATGGGCACCGCGTCCCACGCGCT
Organism: Serratia sp. MF1(2023); assembly: GCF_030954545.1. Lineage (NCBI taxonomy): Bacteria > Pseudomonadati > Pseudomonadota > Gammaproteobacteria > Enterobacterales > Yersiniaceae > Serratia > Serratia sp. MF1(2023). The sequence goes on from NZ_JAVHUX010000008.1 coordinate 268,665, forward strand.
GGGCACCGCACGCTGCGCGGAGATGGACTACCAGGAAGGCGCTTTCGGCTCGCTGGCGCTGGTGATCTGCGGCATCATCACCTCGCTGCTGGCACCGTTCCTGTTCCCGGTGCTGCTGCACCTGTTCAGTTGAACAGGGTGAAACTTGCGATACATCTCGCATTTATGTATCTCATTGCACTAATTTCATCAATTAAGAGACATTAATCACACTTTAATGTCTCTGGCCTGCCTAGAATGTTATCCCGTTAACCTGTAGAGAGACTTTCTATGCATCCGCGTTTTCACACCGCGTTCAGCGCACTGCCCGCGACACTGCAATCCGCCCTGCAGCCCTATCTGGACGCGCCTGACTTTCCGGCGATGTTCACGGCCGAGCAAGCGGCGGCGATCCGCACAGGCTGCGGGCTGGACGATGATGCGCTGGCATTCGCGCTGCTGCCGCTGGCGGCGGCCTGCTCGTTAACCCCGATATCGCACTTCCACGTCGGCGCCATCGCGCGCGGGCAAAGCGGCAACCTCTATTTCGGCGCCAATATGGAATTCAGCGGCGCGCCGCTGCAGCAATCCGTGCATGCGGAACAGAGTGCGGTGACGCACGCCTGGCTGCGCGGCGAAAAAGCGCTGGCCTCGATCACCGTCAACTACACGCCGTGCGGCCATTGCCGCCAGTTTATGAATGAACTGAACAGCGGCGGCGAGCTGCAGATCCGCCTGCCGGGTCGCGCGCCGGCCACGCTGGCGGACTATCTGCCGGACGCCTTCGGCCCGAAAGATCTGGATGTCGCCTCGCTGCTGATGGACGAGGTCGATCATGGCCATCAGCTGGCGCTGAACGATGCGCTGGCACAGGCGGCGCTGGCGGCAGCCAACCGAAGCCACGCGCCGTACAGCAACGCCCACAGCGGCGTGGCGCTGGAAACGGCGGACGGCATCATCTACGCCGGCCGCTATGCGGAAAACGCCGCCTTCAACCCGAGCCTGCCGCCGCTGCAGGCCGCGCTGATCCTGCTGAACCTCTCCGGCGGCGACTGCCTGAACATCCGCCGCGCCGTGCTGGCCGAACCGCAGGAGGCGATCATCAGTCAGTGGGACGCCACCCGCGTCACCCTGGCGGCGCTGGGCTGCCAAAACGTCAGCCGCGCCGCGTTCTAAGCGCTCAACGGCGGAGCCATCCGGTTCCGTCGCTAACAGCCCCGCCCACCAAATACAATGCCCCGACGCCGCCAGAGACACTTTCTTTAGTTAAAAAATCATTTGATTGTCGATAATTACGCCAACCTGGTTCATCATCGGGCAACAAATGCTGTACATCTGCTCTTTATCTTTTAGGATCGTCGGCAATAAAGTTATCTGATACGTGAAGAGTAAAACTGATGGAACTAGAATACGAAAGCAAACGCCCGCTCTACATCCCTTACGCCGGCCCGATTCTGCTGGAATTTCCGCTGCTGAACAAAGGCAGCGCTTTCACCGAGGAAGAACGTAGCCACTTCAACCTGCACGGCCTGCTGCCGGAAGCGGTGGAAACCATCGAAGAACAGGTGGAACGCGCCTACCGTCAGTATCAGGATTTCAAGAACGATAACGACAAGCACATCTACCTGCGCAACATCCAGGACACCAACGAAACCCTGTTCTACCGCCTGCTGGACTCGCACCTGAGCGAGATGATGCCGATCATCTATACCCCGACCGTCGGCGAGGCCTGCGAGCACTTCTCCGATATCTATCGCCGCGCGCGCGGGCTGTTCATCTCCTACCCGAACCGCGATCGCATCGATGACATGCTACAAAACGCCACCAAGCAGAACGTCAAGGTGATCGTGGTCACCGACGGTGAGCGCATTCTCGGTCTGGGCGATCAGGGCATCGGCGGCATGGGCATTCCAATCGGCAAGCTGTCGCTGTATACCGCCTGCGGCGGCATCAGCCCTGCCTATACCCTGCCGGTAGTGTTGGACGTCGGCACCAACAACCCGCAGCGCCTCAACGATCCGCTGTACATGGGCTGGCGCCATCCGCGCATCTCCGGCGAGGAGTACCACGCCTTCGTCGAAGAGTTTATTCAGGCGGTCAAACGCCGCTGGCCGAACGTGCTGCTGCAGTTCGAAGACTTCGCGCAGAACAACGCCACCCCGCTGTTGAATCGCTACCGCGATGAGATCTGCTGCTTCAACGATGACATCCAGGGCACCGCCGCGGTCACCCTCGGCAGCCTGATCGCCGCCAGCCGCGCCGCCGGCAGCCAGCTGCGCGATCAGACCGTCACCTTCCTCGGCGCCGGTTCCGCCGGCTGCGGCATCGCCGAGCAGATCATCGCGCAGATGAAATCCGAAGGGTTGAGCGAAGACGAAGCGCGCGCCCGCGTGTTCATGGTCGACCGCTTCGGCCTGCTGACCGACAAACTGCCGAACCTGCTCGACTTCCAGAGCAAGCTGGTGCAGAAGAGCGATAACCTGGCCGGCTGGGAAACCGCCAGCGACGCCATCTCGCTGCTGGACGTGGTGCGCAACGCCAAGCCGACCATTCTGATCGGCGTGTCCGGCCAGCCGGGGCTGTTTACCGAAGAGCTGATCCGCGAGATGCACAAACACTGTGAACGCCCTATCGTGATGCCGCTGTCCAACCCGACCTCGCGCGTGGAAGCCCGTCCGGAAGACATCATCAACTGGACCGACGGCGCCGCCCTGGTGGCGACCGGCAGCCCGTTCGCGCCGGTGAGCTATAAAGATCAGCTGTACCCGATCGCCCAGTGCAACAACTCCTATATCTTCCCCGGGATCGGCCTCGGCGTGCTGGCCTCCGGCGCCACCCGCGTCACCGACGCCATGCTGATGGCCGCCAGCCGCGCGCTGGCGGACTGCTCGCCGCTGGCCACCGACGGCCATGGCGCGCTGCTGCCGAATATCGACGATATTCAGGGCGTGTCGAAGTGCATCGCCATGGAAGTGGGTAAAGCCGCGCAGCTGCAGGGCGTGGCGATCGTCACCTCCGAAGATGCGCTGTCGAAAGCCATCGAACACAACTTCTGGCGGCCGCAGTACCGCAGCTACAAGCGCACCTCGTTCTGAATGGCGCGCTGAAATGACCCAGCCCGGCTCCGCCGGGCTTTTTTGTGCGGCAAAAACGCCGAAAAATGCGGCGGCGCGCGTGCTTCAGGCGGTTCGCGTCTTGCGTAGGTCGGTCAGGTAAAGTAGCCTTGATCCATCTTTTTCAGCCCGGCGCGCGTAAGGCAACAACATGTGGAAACGCCTGATCATCAGCCTGTTCATCTTCATTGCGGTGTTGATGGGTTCGGCTATTGCGCTCGATCGCTGGATCAGCTGGAAAACCGCGCCTTACGTCTACGACGAACTGCAGGCATTGCCGCACCGCCAGGTCGGCGTAGTGCTCGGCACCGCCAAGTATTACCGCACCGGGGTGATCAACCAGTACTACCGTTACCGCATTCAGGGGGCGATCAACGCCTATAACAGCGGCAAGGTGAAATACCTGCTGCTGAGCGGCGACAACGCCCAGCAAAGCTATAATGAGCCGATGACCATGCGCCGCGATCTGATCGCCGCCGGCGTGGCGCCGAGCGATATCGTGCTGGACTACGCCGGCTTCCGCACCCTGGACTCCATCGTGCGCACCCGCAAGGTGTTCGACACCAACGATTTCATCATCATCACCCAGCGCTTCCACTGCGAGCGCGCGCTGTTCATCGCCCTGCACATGGGCATTCAGGCGCAGTGCTACGCGGTGCCGTCGCCGAAAGACATGATGACGGTGCGCGCCCGCGAGATCTTCGCCCGCCTGGGCGCGCTGACCGATCTCTATATCCTCAAGCGCGAACCGCGCTTTCTCGGCCCGCTGATCCCGATCTCCGCCATGCACACCGTGCCGGAAGACGCCCAGGGCTATCCCGCCGTTTCGCCGGAACAGCTGGTCGAGCTGGAGCACAAGCTGAAAGAAGAGAAGCAGAAAGCCAAACAGCCTTAATCATCCGGCAGAGGGTTTTACACGCGCCCCCAGCAATACGCTAAAAGGGCGTATTATGCGAGAAAACGCCGTGTTAACGAATACCGGATGATTTGCGTAAAGCCCCTCTACGTACGCTGACAGCTTATTGCGACATTGAAAGTGGGGATGCCCTTCTGCCACCGCCGAATGAACTATTCAAACGGTCCAATTCAATGAAGATGACCATCAGGTCATTGCTGTCCAGTCCAATCAGGGCGAGTTCCTGCACCAGTGACTGTAAGAGTAATTGTTTGCGGGCATCGGGGGAGCCAGAGGAAAGCATAGCTTCAATCAACACGAAGTTAGCGCTGCGGGGGGATTCCAGATCGGGATAAGTGGGATCCACATATAAATCGTCTTCCTCAAGACTGATAAAGCGCTGGAATTGATCGTTCGCAGGATAGCCGGTTTTTACTACCGCCGCGTGAATAGCTGATGAAATCCTTTTCTTATCAAGCGTATTACGTCTTTTCAGCGTAATGGTAAATACAGGCATAGTTTGCTCCCTGAGAACGGTAGATAAAACCAGTTTACTGACTTCATGTCATGTTGGTAGCCCGAAAACTGTGTCACGCTGTAACCAACCCAACCTCAAGATCGGGCAATATCCCTTACCCGAAACCACCCAGCCAGCCATTGCCAAATAATACCTTATTATTTGGCCTAGCCCCGTACACCGCCCAACGTAACAAGGCCGGCAATAGGCCGGCCTTTGTCGTCTGCGAAGTGGTAAATCTACTTCTTCTTGGCGTATTTCAACGAGTCCAGCGCCACGGCGAAGATGATGATGCTGCCCTTGATGATGTACTGCCAGTACGGGTTGATGCCGATATAGGTCAGGCCGTAGTTGATGACGGTGAAGATGATCACCCCGGTCACCACGCCCCACACCGTACCCACCCCGCCGGCGAAGGAGACGCCCCCCACCACGCAGGCGGCGATGGCGTCCAGCTCATACATAAAGCCGAGGTTATTGGTGGCGCTGCCGATGCGCCCCGCTTCCAGCAGGCCGCCGAAGGCGTAGAACACGCCGGACAGCGCATAGATCATGATCAGGTTCAACGGCACGTTGACCCCGGACACCTTGGCCGCTTCCGGGTTGCCGCCGATGGCGAAAATGTTCTTGCCGAAGCGGGTCTTGGTCCACAGGATCCAGACGAATATGATGGCGATCAGCGCATAGAAGGTAATGTACGACAGCTTAAAGTCGCCGAAGCGCAAGAAGCCCTGGGCAAAGGTGGAGAACTTCGGATCGAAGCCCGCCACCGGCGAAGCGCCGACCGAGTCGTAATACAGCGAGTTGATGCCGTAGACGATGATCATGGTGCCCAGGGTGGTGATGAACGGCGTCACGTTGAGATAGGCGATAATCAGGCCGTTAACCAGGCCGATCACCGCGCCGACCGCACACACCAGCAGGATAACCAGGGGAATCGACCAGGTTTCCATGTGCGGGAACACCTTGTTGACGTTATCCATCGACTGCAGCAGCGTGGCCGCCACCACCGCCGCCAGCCCCACCTGCCGCCCGGCGGACAGGTCGGTGCCCTGGGTCACGATCAGCCCCGCCACGCCCAGCGCGATGATGATGCGCACCGAAGACTGCGTCAGGATGTTGCTCAGGTTCATCAGGCTGAGGAAAGTCGGATCCTGAATGATGATGATGGCCAACAGCACCAGCAACACCACGTAAATGCCGCCTTCCTTGAAATAGGTAAATAAGGTTTTTTTATTTAGCGCGTTCATAATTCCGATCCTTAAAGGTGCAGGGAGGCGAGACGTAAGATTTCATTTTGCGAGGTCTGTTCGGTGTTAACGATGCCCGCAACCTGACCATTGCTCATCACCAAAATACGGTCGGTGATCCCCAAAAGCTCCGGCATTTCGGACGAGACGATAATGATCCCCTTGCCCTTCTTCGCCAGTTCGGTCATCAGCTGATAAATCTCGAACTTGGCGCCCACGTCGATGCCGCGCGTCGGTTCATCCAGCATCAGGATCTCCGGCTGCGTCAGCAGCCAGCGGCCGATGATCACCTTCTGCTGATTGCCGCCGGACAGCGAGCCGATATGGGTGTGATGCCCCGGCGTTTTCACCCGCATGGCGTCGATCACCCACTGGGTGTCGCTCTTCATCCGCGCGTTATCCAGCAGGCCGAGCTTGTTTTTATAATTGCGGATATTGGAGATCAGCGAGTTGAAGCCCACGTCGAGGTAAGCGTAAATCCCGGTGGATCGGCGCTCTTCGGTCACCAGCGCAAAACCGTGGTTGATCGCTTCGTTGGCGCTGTGGTTATCGATCGCTTTGCCGTGCAGCTTGATGGTGCCCGCCACCTTTTCGCGAATGCCGAACAGCGTCTCGACGATATCGGTGCGCTTGGCGCCCACCAGCCCGGCGATGCCGAGGATCTCGCCTTGGTGCAGATCGAAGGACACATCACGGATCGAGGGCTGGCGCAGCGACGTCAGGTTTTTCACCTCGAGGATCACCTCACCCGGCGTGTTCTGCCTGTCGGGGAAGCGCTGGCTGAGCGAGCGGCCGACCATCATGGCGATGATCTTATCCATATCCAGCCCTTCCAGCGGTTGGGTGGCGATCCATTGCCCGTCGCGCAGCACCGTTATCTCGTCGCACAGCTGGAAGATCTCTTCCATCTTGTGCGAGATATAAACGATGCCGCAGCCGCGCTCTTTCAGCTTGCGGATAATGGTGAACAGGTGATTGACCTCTTTTTCCGTCAGCGAGGAGGTCGGCTCATCCATGATGACGATTTTGGCGTCGTAGGAAAATGCCTTGGCGATCTCGATCATCTGCATCTGCGACACCGACAGGTTGCCCACCTTTTCGCGCGGGTTGATGTCGATATCCAGCTCGTCGAAGATCGCCTGGGTGTCTTTGAGCATTTTTTCCTGATCGACGAACAGGCCTTTGGTCGGATAGCGCCCCAGCCACATGTTGTCCATCACGGTGCGCTGCAGCACCAGGTTCAGCTCCTGGTGCACCATGGAAACGCCGTGCTCCAGCGCTTCTTTCGAACTCTTGAAATCGATCTCCCGGCCCTGAAACACAATGCTGCCGCTGTCTTTTTTGTAAATGCCGAACAGGCATTTCAGCAACGTCGATTTACCCGCGCCGTTCTCCCCCATCAGGGCGTGAATCGAGTGCGGGCGGACGCGTAAATTGACATTGTCCAAGGCTTTGACGCCGGGAAATGACTTACAGATATCCGTCATTTCCAGCAGAAATTCGCGTGAGCTATCGGCCATAAATACACCTGGCTTAACTGTCTTGCAGTCGTAAACATCCCCGCCGGCAGTATTCCTGGTGTTGGCGCCGCAGGCGGGGTCTTAGCGGGATCTCAATTCTTATTTAACAAACTGAGACAGGTTGTCTTTATCTACGCCGACGTAAGGAATACGCACGACTTTATTTTCGATTTTATATTGGGTGCCTTCGGTGGCCGGTTTGCCCGCCGCCAGGTTCTTCGCCAGCTCGAAGGTGGCTTTCGCCTGGTTGTCGGCGTCGTTCAGCACCGTGCCCGCCATCGCGCCGGATTTCACCAGCGCCAGCGCCTCAGGCAACGCATCGACGCCAAACACCGGGATAGTGGTCTTGTTATGCGCCTTCAGCGCTTCCACCGCGCCCATCGCCATGGCGTCGTTGTTGGCGATCACCACTTCAATCTTGTTGGCGTTCGGGCCGGAGAGCCAGGCGTCCATCTTGTCTTTCGCCTGCGCGGTATCCCACATCGCGGTATCCATCTGTAGCTGCTGGGTCTTGATGCCTTTCTCGTTCAGCGTTTTCACCACGTAGGTGGTGCGCGCTTCAGCATCCGGGTGGCCCGGCTCGCCTTTCAGCAGCACGAACTGGATCTGGCCGTCTTTGTTCAGATCCCAGGCCGGGTTGGCTTGCCAGTGTTTGGCGATCAGCTCGCCCTGGATCACGCCGGATTCTTTGGAGTCGGTGCCGACGTAATACGCCTTGTCATAGCTGTCCAACGCCTTGCGGGAAGGCTCTTTGTTGTAGAACACCACCGGGATATCGTTTGCGCGCGCCTTATCGATAACCACCGGCGCCGCGGCCGGGTCGACCAGGTTGATCGCCAGCGCTTTCACGCCCTTGGCCAGCAGCACGTCGATCTGATCGTTCTGCTTGGACTGGTCGTTCTGCGAGTCATTCATCAGCAGGGTGACGTCCGGTGAAGCCTTGGCGTCCTTCTCAATAGCCTTGCGCACCACCGACATGAAGTTGTCGTCGTACTTGTAAATCGTGACGCCAATACGGGTGTCAGCATGGGCTGCGGCGCCAAACATCATGGCTGCGGCCATGGCGGCCAGGGTGAAAACCTTCTTATTCATTGTCAGTCTCCGGTTCTGTGTAGGGTATTACTCGTCTTTGAGCCAATGGTCACCGGCAGTGCGCACACCCCAGGCCAGGCGATTTCCACTCAACACCTGCCGTCCGTGGATTTTGTTATTTCCGAGAAATGCTGTGTCAGCGCGAGATAAAGGTTGCAGCGGCAAGGGCCTTTGCGCCGGAAAACGCCTAGAGCATAGACGGCGTGATGTTAATATTCTGTGAATTTTCTCACAGATTGAAAACGGTTACACAAGATTAAATCGTCAGAGAGTGACCGTCGCCTCACTTTGCCAGGGGGCGACAGAATGGCGCCGCACCAGCGTCGGCATGAACAGATGAGCGGCCTGCGGCTCCGTCAGGCCTGCCGCGCCCTGCAACGCCAGCTCGGTGGCCAGCGTGGCCATCGAGACGATCGGGTAGCGCACCGTGGTAAGCTTGGGGCTGGTGTAACGCGCGATGGGGATGTCGTCGAAGCCGATCAGCGAGAAATGCTGCGGCACCGTGATACCGTTTTCTTTCAGCACCGCCATGGCGCCGGCGGCCATGGCGTCGTTGTAGGCGAACACCGCGCTCAGCTGCAGGTTACGCCCCAGCAGCTCCACCATCGCCGCCTCGCCGCCCTGCAGATCCGGCGAACCGTAGGCGCGCCAGTTGTCGGGCGTGGCCAGCCCGGCGGCGGCCATCGCCTGCGCATAACCCTGCTGGCGCAGCGGCCCGTCTTCGATCGGGTGATTGGAGCCCAGATAGCCGATGCGCCGATGGCCCTGCGACAGCAAAAGACGCATCGCCATTTCCGCGCCGCAGATGTTATCCAGCCCGACGCAGCGCGGCTCATAGCCGGGAATAATCCGGTTGATCAGCACCATGCCCGGCACCTGCTCCAGAAAGCCGATCAGCTCGGCGTCACTCAGGGCTTTGGCGTGAACAATCAGGGCGTTACAGCGCTGGCGAATCAGCACTTCGATCGCGTGGCGCTCTTTGTCCGCCTGATGATAGCTGTTGCCGATCAGCAAGTATTTGTGGTGTTTCTGCGCCACCGTGTCTACCGCTTTCACCAGCGCGCCGAAGAACGGATCGGAGACGTCCATCACCACCACGCCCAGGGTATCGCTGCTTTGGGTCGCCAGCGCCTGCGCGTTGGCGTTGGGGCGATAGCCCAGCTCTGCCACCGCCTGCAGCACCTGCTCGCGCGTCTCCTTGCTGGTCAGCGCGCTGTGATTCAGCACGCGGGAGACGGTCGCCACGGAGACCCCGGCGCGTTTCGCCACGTCGCGGATGGTGATCGGATGAACTGGAGGCATGCGGGATCCTGAAATCGGGGTAGTGGCCGGTGGCGCTATCCTACCCCGATTGGCCCGCTGCTCTGCGTGAATTACGTCACAGGAAAGAAAACGTTTACATACATTTTTTTAACCTGCCGGCGGGCGCTCACTTCAGCGTTTTGGGTTCCGCTTCGCCGGCGGCCAGCTGCGTCAGCTTGCGCCACAGCCACTCCATCGGCCCCTGTTCGAAGTAACGCAGCCACAGTGCGGAAAACGCCAGGTTGGCCAGCCAGACCAGCGGCACGAACGCCAACAGCTGCAGCCGGTCGAACTGCTCATAGAGGCCAAAGCGATAAAACAGCGTGGTGCAGATCAGCGTTTGCAGCAGGTAGTTGCTCAACGCCATGCGCCCCACCAGGGTCAGCCAGTGGGCGATGCGCATGCGCGACAGCGCGGGCCAGAAACCGTAACACAGCGCCAGATAGCCCATCGCCTGCAGCGGGGCGCCCAGCTCGCGCGGCACCTGCAGCAGGAAACCGCTCCAGCGATAGTCCCAATGCACCTGCCATTGCAGCGCCACCGCCGGCAGCTGGATCAGCACCGAAAGCGGCAGCAGCCACGCCGCCTGCCGCAAATAATAACCGGAGGAATAACTGCCGCGCAGCCAGCCGCTGCGCATCAGTCCGGCGCCGAACAGCATCAGCCCCGCCAGCTCCCAGCCATACTGCGCGCCGATGGCCAGCAGGCTGGACGAGAGCAGATCGGCGCGGCTGCGCCAGGCTTCGAAACCGCCCTGCAGCTTCCAGAACTTCTCGTACTGCAGCTCCGCCGCGCCCGGCTGCCAGAAGCTGCCCGGCTCACCGTGCGAGACGAAGCCGAGCAAAAGCAGCACCGCCACGCCGATCAAATACAGCACCACGCCGGTTTTCAGCAGCTGGAAGGTTTCTTTGGCTTCGCGGATCATGCGCCAGCACACCAGGCCGATCAGCCCGTAGGCCAGCAGAATGTCGCCGTCCCACAGGAAGATGGCGTGCGCAAGGCCGAACAGCAGCAGCCACGACAGCCGCGCGCGGATCCAGCTTTTGCCGCGCCGCAGCAGCATTTGCAGCCCGGCGCCGAACAGCAGCGCGAACATCGCCAGGAACTTGGCCTGGGCGAACAGATCGAGCAGCGCCCAGGTCCAGGCGTCGCGCGATGACGGCATGCCCAAATAGGCCGGGTTGAGGTAGGCGGCCTTCGGCAAGCCGAAGGCGCTGATGTTCAGCAATAAAATGCCGAGGATGGCGATGCCGCGCACGCAGTCCAGCGTGGCGATGCGCGGCAGAGGATGACTGTTCATTTTTTATCGCTGTCTTCCGCTCATGAAAAAGGCGCCCGCAGGCGCCTGTTGTCGTCGTGCGGGTCGCCCCGCAACGCCATCACCCCTGGTGATGACGCACCGCGCGCAGGAACTCCTGGCGGGTATTCTGGCTGGACTTGAACAGCCCCCCCAACGAAGTGGTGGTGGTGGCGCTGGTCGCGTCGCGGATGCCGCGCGCCTTGACACAATAATGGACCGCATCGATCGATACCGCCACGTTATTGGTGCCGAGCAGGGTCTGCAGCGCCACCAGGATCTGCTGGGTCAGGCGCTCTTGCACCTGCGGACGCTGGGAGAAGAACTGCACGATGCGGTTGATCTTCGACAGGCCGATCACCGAGTCTTTCGGGATATAGGCCACGGTGGCCTTGCCGTCGATGGTCACGAAGTGGTGTTCGCAGGTGCTGGTCAGCGTGATATCGCGCACCGTCACCATCTCATCCACCTTCATCTTGTTCTCGATAACGGTGATTTTCGGGAAGTTGGCGTAGTCCAGCCCGGAGAAGATCTCGTCGACATACATTTTGGCGATGCGATGCGGCGTCTCCGCCAGGCTGTCATCGGACAGATCGAGGTTCAGCAGCTGCATGATTTCGGTCATGTGCTCTTTGATGCGGCGCTTGCGCGTTTCGCGATCCAGCACTTCCCCGCGCAGCGGCGTCTCCAGACCACGCTCTTCCAGCGCCGCATGCACCAGCGCGGCTTCTTTACTTAATGATGTCATGTACTTGTTCTCCTGCGGACGGAACCCGCCGGCGGCCTGGTAGGGCGTGCGGCCGGCGAATTGCTTGCTCTCGTGACGGCAGAGTTTTCGTGGTGGATAACGTGAACCCGGTCAAGATTTTGCCCCCACTGTAGATGAGAGCGCGGCGATTATCCAGTGATAGTGCTTCATCCGCAGGTGAAATATTCGCATTTAGCACAATCAGGCCGGCTGCGGGATTCCACGTTTTTTGTATGGATTTCAATCACCGCATCGCCGTTTTTTGCGCCAACCGCCGCGCCGGGGTATTCACCACCAGCGCACCGGCCACCAACAGCGCCGCCACCGCTACGTACAGCGCCGGCTCCAGTCGATGGGTCAAGGCGGTCGACAGCGCCGACAGCATCGGCCCGACCAGTTGGCCGATCGCATAACCGGTGGTCAGCAACCCGGCCATGTAGCGCGCATGGCGCGGTGCCAGTTCTCGGCCGTGTTGAAGCGCGAGCTGCACCACGCAGAGGAAGCCGCCGCCGGTCAGCAACGCCCCGAGCGCCAGGCCGGCCACGCCCGGCACCACTTCGGCGCTCAGCACGCCCAGCGCCTGTATCCACAGCGTGATCGCCAGCCGGCTCTGGGTGGTCAGCCGATGGCGGGTCAAAATGCCGATAACGATCCCCAGCACCGCCGCGCCGCCGAACACCGGCCAGACGAACTGCGCGAACAGGCTGCCGGGAAAACGCGCCGCCGCCATCTGCGACAAGAACGTCGCCGGCAGGATGTAGCCGAACCCGGCCAGGCTGTAGCTCCACACCAGGCGTTTGAGCGCCGGCGTCAGCAGCAGCGGTTCCGGGGCCACGTCCGGGCGATGCAGCTCGCCGCTGCGCGGCAGAAAGGCGCTAATCGCCCCCACCAACGCCAGCGCCGGCACGCCATACACCAGCCAGGCCTGCGCCGCCGTCAGCCCCAGCGTGTTGATGCCCACCGCCAGCATGCCGCTGAGGAAGATACCGGCGCCCGGCCCGGCGAACACCGCCGCGCTCAGCGCCGGCCGGCCGTAGTGCGCCAACCGCTCATTGGTCCAGGCCGCCACCAGCACCATCGCCCAGCCGCTGGCCCAGCCGATGACGAAGCGCAGCGCGCCGTGCGTCCATTCATCCTGCGCCAGCGCCGACAGCAGCGTCAGCGCCACCGCGCCCCACACGCCAAGCCACAGGCGCCGCTCGACGTGGCGCGTGGCGCGCATCGCGTCGTAGGCGCCGCACAGGTAGCCCAAATAGTTGATCGCCGCCACCAGCCCGGCACCGGTCAGGGTGAACTGATGTTCCGCGATCATCAGCGGCACCTGGGGGGTGAAAGCGAAGCGGCCAATGCCCATCGCAACGATCAGCGCGGCAAAACCGCTCAAGGCAATACGTAAAGCCATATCGGCATCCAAAAGGTTAAAAGAAAGTTGCCAGTATCATGCCGCAGTATTAAACTCACAAAAACTGAATAATACTAATCAAGTTCATCACGAAACGAGAATATTATGGATCTGACCCAGCTTCGCATGTTCTGCTGCGTGGCGGAAACCGGCTCGGTCGCCCGCGCCGCCGAGCAGCTGCACCGCGTGCCGTCGAATCTGACCACCCGACTGCGCCAGCTCGAACAGGAGCTGGGCGCCGATCTGTTTATCCGCGAAAAACAGCGCCTGCGCCTGTCGCCGATGGGCCATAACTTTCTGTGCTACGCCAACCGCATCCTGGCGCTGAGCGACGAGGCGATGAGCATCACCCACGCCGGCGAACCGGCGGGCAACTTCGCCCTCGGCTCGATGGAGAGCACCGCCGCTACCCGCCTGCCCTCGCTGCTGGCGGCTTACCACCAGCGCTTCTCGCAGGTTTCGCTGTCGCTGACCACCGGCACCTCTGGCGAAATCGCCGATCGGGTGCGCGCCGGCACGCTGGCCGCGGCGCTGGTCGACGGCCCGGTACCCTATGACGAGCTGAACGGCTGCATCGCCTATCCTGAACATATGGTGGTGATCTCCTGCCTCGATCACGCGCCGATCCACAGCGCCAAAGACGCCAATGGCGAGACGCTGTTCGCCTTTCGCGCCAGCTGCTCCTACCGCCTGCGGCTGGAGGCCTGGTTCAAGCGCGAAGGCGCGCGGCCGGGGCAAATTATGGAGATCCAGTCCTATCACGCCATGCTGGCCTGCGTCGCCAGCGGCGCCGGGCTGGCGATGATCCCGCATTCGGTGCTGAGCCTGCTGCCGGGCCATGAGCGGGTGCGGGTTCACCCCCTGCCGCCGGACGTGACCGACACCGCCACCTGGCTGCTGTGGCGCCGCGACGCGTTCGGGCCGAACGTGCGTGCGCTGAAAGAGTTGATTATTGAACAGACGGAAACCGCCGCTGTTGATGAAAGCACCCCCAACGATTTATCAGACGTTGTCGATATCGCCTGATTTAAAAAGAAAACCACTGAGGAGACTATGATGGAGATGATCAAAACCCGCGCTGCCGTTGCCTGGGGCCCGAACCAGCCGCTGAAGATCGAAGAAGTCGAGCTGATGCCACCGCAAAAAGGCGAAGTGCTGGTGCGGATCGTCGCCACCGGCGTTTGTCACACCGACGCCTACACCCTGTCCGGCAAAGATCCGGAAGGCGTGTTCCCGGCGATCCTCGGCCACGAGGGCGGCGGCGTGGTGGAAGCGGTCGGTGAAGGCGTCACCAGCGTGGCGGTCGGCGATCACGTGATCCCGCTCTACACCCCGGAGTGCGGCGAGTGCAAATTCTGTAAATCCGGCAAGACCAACCTGTGCCAGGCGATCCGCGCCACCCAGGGCAAAGGGCTGATGCCGGACGGCACCACCCGCTTCTTCAAGGATGGCAAGCCGATCTTCCACTACATGGGCACCTCCACCTTCTCCGAGTACACCGTGGTGCCGGAAATCTCACTGGCGAAAATCAACAAGGAAGCGCCGCTGGAAGAAGTGTGCCTGCTGGGCTGCGGCGTGACCACCGGCATGGGCGCGGTGATGAACACCGCCAAAGTGCAGCCGGGCGACACCGTGGCAATCTTCGGCCTGGGCGGCATCGGCCTGTCGGCGATCATCGGCGCGCAGATGGCCGGCGCGGGCCGCATCATCGGCATCGACATCAACACCAGCAAGTTCGATCTGGCGCGCAAGCTGGGCGCCACCGATCTGATCAACCCGAAAGATTACGACAAGCCGATTCAGGACGTGATCGTCGAACTGACCGATGGCGGGGTCGATTTCTCCTTCGAGTGCATCGGCAACGTTAACGTGATGCGCTCCGCGCTCGAATGCTGCCACAAGGGCTGGGGCGAGTCGGTGATCATCGGCGTCGCGGGCGCTGGCGAAGAGATCTCGACCCGTCCGTTCCAGCTGGTCACCGGCCGCGTCTGGCGCGGTTCGGCGTTCGGCGGCGTCAAGGGCCGTTCGCAGCTGCCGGGCATAGTCGAACGCTATCTGGACGGTGAATTCGCGCTGAACGACTTTATCACCCATACCATGGGGCTGGAGCAGATCAACGAAGCGTTCGATTTGATGCACGAAGGCAAATCGATCCGTTCCGTCATCCACTTCGACCAATAAGCCAGGAGGCAGAGATGACGTTGTCATTGGAACTTCTCGAAGAGCACCGCATGTTCGGCGGCTGGCAGCAGCGCTATCGCCACGCGGCGCAGAGCCTGAATTGCAACATGACATTCAGCATCTACCTGCCGCCGCCGCGCGATGACAACCCGCCGCCGGTGCTGTACTGGCTGTCGGGGCTGACCTGCAACGACGAGAACTTCACGTTGAAAGCCGGCGCGCAGCGCATCGCCGCCGAGCTGGGCCTGGTGCTGGTGATGCCGGACACCAGCCCGCGTGGCGACGAAGTGCCGAACGACGAAGGCTACGATCTGGGCCAGGGCGCCGGGTTCTACCTGAACGCCACCCAGGCGCCGTGGGATCGCCACTTCCGCATGTACGACTACATCAGCGCAGAACTGCCGGCGCTGATCGAACAGCACTTCAGCGTCAGCGATCGTCAGTCGATCTTCGGCCACTCGATGGGCGGCCACGGCGCGCTGATGATGGCGTTTCGCAATCCGCAGCGCTTCCGCTCGGTATCGGCGTTCGCGCCGATCGTTAACCCGTGCCAGGTGCCGTGGGGCCGCAAGGCGTTCACCGCCTATCTGGGCAGCGACGAAAGCCAGTGGCTGCAGTACGACAGCTGCCATCTGCTGGCCAGCGGCGCGGAAAAAATGCCGGTCCTTATCGACCAGGGCGACGACGACCAGTTCCTGGCCGATCAGCTGCAGCCGGCGCGGTTGGCGGAGCTGGCGCGCCAGCGCGACTGGCCGCTGACGCTGCGCATTCAGCCGGGGTACGATCACAGCTACTTCACCATCGCCACCTTCGTGGAAGATCACCTGCGCTTCCACGCCGAGCACCTGTTCCGCTGATAAAAAAATCCGGGCGGTTATTAAAGCGCCCGGATTTCTTCAAATACCGTCAAGAAGAAAGTCGATGGCGGCTTTTATCCTGGTCCGATACTGGGAAACATCACAAAACTCGGCCCCCAAAGCCCGAACCGGGATGCTGGCCATTTCATATGTCATCACGGCGTACTCGTTGTCATCAATCAATCTGATCAACGGGATCAAGCGTTCCGGTCGCGTACTCCCCGGGTATTTTTCAACGGGCAACAAAGGGATCACAACTCGACGATTTAATTGCCCAATGATATCGCTCGTCACATCAAGCAGCAGGGGATAAACCGCGCTGTTCCCCCTATTCGCATACACCGTAAATTGCATCGCTAAAACGTCCTGTATTCGTCGCTAAAGCAACCATGCTCATCATTAAATCGGTTAAGCGCTTCAAGCGCCTCTCGGTTTTCTTCCTGCCATTTTATCCTCTCATGCTGACGTAACTCAGCATCTAAAGCAGCAGTTAGCGTCGCGCTGAGATTAATCCCCGCCTCACGCGCACGGCTCAACAAACTGCGTTCCAGCGTCATGGTCACACTTTGCGTCGTTCGTTGTTTTACTGGCATCGGCACCTCTCTCACTCATTTTCGTGCAAACAACACGGTTTATTGAACGATAGTAGCATTGAGACGTCATTTGAGCCCGTTCAAATATGCGCCATACGTTAAAGCATCACCCCTTCAGCTTAGGATCGAGCGCGTCGCGCAGTCCGTCGCCCAACAGGTTGAACGCCAGCACGGTGATGAATATCGCCAGACTGGGGAAGATCGCCACGTGCGGCGCGATCACCATATCGGCGCGCGCCTCGTTGAGCATCGCCCCCCACTCCGGCGTCGGCGGCTGGGCGCCCAGGCCCAGAAACGACAGGCTGGCGGCGGTGATGATCGAGGTGCCGATGCGCAGGGTAAAATAGACCACGATCGAAGACAGAGTGCCCGGCAGAATGTGCCGCAGGATGATGGTCCAGTCCGAGGCGCCGATGCTGCGCGCCGATTCGATATAGGTCAGGTGCTTCAGCACCAGCGTATTGCCGCGCACCAGGCGGGCGAAGGCCGGAATGCTGAAGATCGCCACCGCGACGATCACGTTGGCCATGCCGCTGCCCATGATCGCCACCACGCCGATCGCCAGCAGAATACCGGGAAACGCGAACAGCACATCGCAGACGCGCATGGTGAGGCGATCCCACCAGCCCTCATAGTAGCCGGCCAGCAGCCCCAGCAGGGTGCCGATCGCCCCGCCCGCCAGCACCGAGAACACCCCGGCCGCCAGCGAAATGCGCGTGCCCATCAGGATGCGGCTGAAGATATCGCGCCCGAGAGAATCCACGCCCAGCCAGTGCATCAGCGAAGGCCCCTCGTTCAGCCGATCGTAATCGAAATAGTTTTCCGCATCGAACGGTGCCAGATAAGGCGCCAGCAGCGCCGCCGCAATCAGCAGCAGCACCAACAGACCGGCGACCAGCGCCGCCCGCTGGCGGCGAAAACGCCGCCAAAACTCGCGCCACGGCGTGCGTACCGCATTGGGATCGATAAGCGGCATCGCCTTCAGTGCGGCGTTGCGCCGCCAATGCTTAATCATGCCGCGTCCTCATTGATAACGAATCGCCGGGTTAATCGCCGCGTACAGCATATCCACCAGCAGGTTGATCAGAATGAATTCCAGCGAGAACAGCAGCACCTCGGCCTGGATCACCGGGTAATCGCGCATCTCCACCGAGTCCACCAGCAACCGCCCCAACCCCGGCCAGTTGAACACCTTCTCCACCACGATCGAACCGCCGAGCAGGAAGCCGAACTGCAGCCCCATCATGGTCACCACCGGGATCATCGCGTTGCGCAGGCCGTGTTTCATCACCACCACGCTTTCCCGCACGCCCTTGGCGCGCGCGGTGCGCATGTAGTCTTCCTGCAGCACCTCGACGAACGAAGCGCGGGTGAAACGCGCCATCACCGCCGCCACCGCCGCCCCCAGGGTGATCGAAGGCAGAATGTAGTGTTGCCAGCTGTCGGCGCCCACCGTCGGCAGCCACCCCAGTTCGACCGAGAACACCTGCATCAGCAGCATGCCGAGCGCAAAGGCCGGGAACGAGATCCCCGACACCGCCAGCGTCATGCCGAGGCGATCCGGCCAGCGGTTGCGCCACACCGCCGACACCACGCCGATCGCCAGGCCGAACGCCACCGCCCACAGCATGCTGGTGACGGTCAGCCAAAAGGTCGGCATAAAGCGCGAGGCGATCTCTTCGCTCACCGGGCGCTTGGACACCATCGAGATGCCGAAGTCGCCCCGCAGCGCGTTGACGAAGAAGTGTGCGAACTGCTGCGGCAGAGGCTGATCCAGCCCCAAATCCTTGCGCACCAGCTGCACCACCGCCTCGTCGGCCTCCGGCCCCGCCGCCAGCCGCGCCGGATCGCCCGGCAGCAGGTGGACGAACAGGAACACCAGCACCGCCACGATCAGCAGCGTCGGGATCAGGCCCAGCAGTCGTTTCAGAAAATAATTGAGCATCTCATTCCTTCCCCCGCCCGCCGACGCTTGGCCGCAGGCGGGGATGGGCGCCTTATTTCAGATCGGCGTTATCAAAGTTGAACGAGGTATCCGGCATCACGTAGAAACCGCTCAGCTGTTTGCTGTTGGCCGACAACAGACGTTCGGTCGCCAGGAAGATCCAGGGCGCATCGGCCCAAATGCGATCCTGCGCGTCCTGATACAGCTTCTGCTTCTCGGCGCGATCGGTGGTCGCCAGCGCGTCGGTCAGATCCTTGTCCACCTGCGGGTTGCTGTAGAACGCGGTGTTGAACTGCTTCGGCGGCGCCGCCTGGGTGGAGAACAGCGGCGACAGCGCCCAGTCCGCTTCCCCGGTCGAGGCCGACCAGCCGGTGTAGAACAGCCGCACACCGGTGTCCTTCACCCCGACGCTCTCCACCTGCGCCGCACGCTGCCCGGCATCCATCGCCGTCACCGTCACTTTCACCCCCACCTGCGCCAGCTGCTGCTGGGTGAACTGCAGCACCTTCTGCGCGGTGCTGTGGTTGTGGGAAGACCACAGCGTGGTGGTGAAGCCGTTCGGGTAGCCGGCCTCTTTCAGCAGCTCGCGCGCCTTGGCCGGATCGTACGGCCACGGCTTATAGCGGGCAGCGAAGTCAATGGCCGGCGGCACCGGCCCTTCCGCCGGCACCGCGTACCCGGCGAACGCCACTTTGATCAGCGCGTCCTTGTTGATGGCATAGTTCAGCGCCTGGCGCACCTTCGGGTTGTCGAACGGCTTCTGAGTGACATTCATGCTGATGTAACGCTGCAGGATCGACGGCGCGGCCACCACGTCCAGCTTGGCGTTGCCTTCCAGCACCTTGGCCTGCTCGTAAGGGATCGGGAAGGCGAAGGTCGCCTCGCCGGTTTGCAGCATCGCCGCGCGGGTGTTGTTATCCACCACCGGGCGCCAGGTGATGCTGTCGAGCTTCGGCAGCCCCGTCTGCCAGTAGCCGTCGAACTTCTTCACCTTGACGAAATCGGTCTGGTTCCAGGTGACGAATTGATACGGCCCGGTGCCGACCGGGTGGAAACCGATCTCCTTGCCGTATTGCTTCAGCGCCGCCGGCGAGATGATCGCCGCCGCCGGGTGCGCCAGGTTGTTG
Source organism: Serratia sp. MF1(2023) (assembly GCF_030954545.1). Lineage (NCBI taxonomy): Bacteria > Pseudomonadati > Pseudomonadota > Gammaproteobacteria > Enterobacterales > Yersiniaceae > Serratia > Serratia sp. MF1(2023). The sequence continues at coordinate 288,483 of NZ_JAVHUX010000008.1, forward strand.
ACGAACGCCGAGAACGGCGCTTTCAGCACGATCTTCACCGTATTGGCGTCCACCGCTTCGGTTTTGTCGATCATCTTGAACAGGTTGTAGCGCTTGAGGTGGCTGTCCGGGTTGCTGGCGCGATCGAGGTTTACCTTCACCGCCTCGGCGTTGAACGCGGTACCGTCGTGGAATTTAATCCCCTGGCGCAGTTTGACGGTGTAGGTCAGGCCGTCTTTGCTGACCTCATAGCTGTCCGCCAGCACGTTCACCAGCTTCATGTCCTTGTCGAAGCCGAACAGCCCCTGATAGAAAGACTTGGCCACCGCCTGCGACAGCGTATCGTTGGCGTCGTAAGGATCGAGGGTGGTGAAGTTGGAGGCCACGGCGATCACCGCGTCCTTCGCCGCCCAGACCGGGCCGGTTCCCGCCGCCAGCAGTACGGCGGCCAACAGCGCATTGCGTTTGAATGTGTGCTTCATGTCGCTTGTCTCTCCTGAGGTCTTTAAAAAGCACCGGCGATCGGGTGGCGGGCGACAAAGTGCCCGGCGCCAACCTGCACCAGCGGTGCGGTAACGGGTTCATCGCCCAGCGCGCGCACCGGGCTCGGGATCTCATCGGCCGGCAGCGGCTGCCGTTTGTGGGCGTGGGCGGGATCGGCCACCGGCACCGCAGCCATCAATTTGCGGGTGTAAGGGTGCTGCGGGTTATCGAACACCGCCTGCCGTGGGCCGATCTCGACGATCTGCCCGAGGTACATCACCGCCACCCGGTGGCTGATGCGCTCCACCACCGCCATATCGTGTGAAATAAACAGAAAAGCGATGCCGAACTCGCGCTGCAGGTCGAGCAGCAGATTGACGATCTGCGCCTGAATCGACACGTCCAGCGCCGACACCGCCTCGTCGGCGATCACCACTTTCGGGTTCAGCGCCAGCGCGCGCGCGATGCAGATGCGCTGGCGCTGGCCGCCGGAAAATTCGTGCGGGTAGCGGCGCGCATGCTCCGGCAGCAGGCCGACGCGCTCCAGCAGCCAGGCCACCCGTTGCTCCGCCTCGCGGCCGTGCATCACGTTGTGCACCAGCAGCGGCTCCATGATGGAAAAACCGACCGTCAGACGCGGATCAAGCGAAGCGTATGGATCCTGAAAAATGAACTGAATATCGCGCCGCAGGTGCTGCAGGGCCGGCCCCTTCAACTGATCTATCCGCCGCCCGGCGAAGGTGATGGTGCCGCTCTGGCTGTCCACCAGCTTCAGCAAAGAGCGCCCGGTAGTGGACTTGCCGCAGCCGGACTCGCCCACCAGCCCCAGCGTCTCGCCGGGGTAAAGATCGAAACTGACGTTTTCCACCGCGTGCACCCGGCGAGTGACCCGATTGAACAACCCGCCGCGCAGATCAAAGCGCGTGACCAGATGCTCCACATGCAGGATAGGCGCGGCGCCGGGCGGCACGGTATCCTGCGGCGCCGTATCCCCCTCTCCGCCCGGCAACGGAAACTTCGCCGGCAGCGGCCGATCGGCCATCGCCCCCAGCTTCGGCACCGCCGCCAACAGCGCCCGGGTATAGGCCTGCTGCGGCGCGGCAAACAGCTCGCGCACCCGATTCTGTTCCACCTGCTCGCCGCGGCGCATCACCAGCACCCGATCGGCGATCTCTGCCACCACGCCCATGTCGTGAGTAATGAAGATCACCCCCATCTGCATCTCCCGTTGCAGCACGCGGATCAGCTGCAGGATCTGCGCCTGAATGGTGACGTCGAGGGCGGTGGTGGGCTCATCGGCGATCAGCAGCGCCGGCTTGCAGGAGAGCGCCATGGCGATCATCACCCGCTGGCGCATGCCGCCGGAAAGCTGGTGCGGGTAGCGCCCCAGCACCTCTTTGGCCTCCGGAATACGCACCAGATCGAGCATGCACAGCGCCTCCTGGCGCGCGCTGCGGCGATCCATGCCCTGATGCAGGCGCAGCGATTCGGCGATCTGCTCGCCAACCGGAAATACCGGGTTGAGCGAGGTCATCGGCTCCTGGAAGATCATCGCCATGTCGGCGCCGCGCACCGTGCGCAGCGTGCTCTGCGAGGCCTGCGCCAGATCGAGCAGCGCGCCGTCACGCCGGCGCAGCGTCATGACGCCGCCGACGATGCGCCCGCCGCCCTGCTCCACCAGCCGCATCAGCCCCAGCGAAGTGACCGATTTGCCGGAGCCGGACTCACCGACGATCGCCAGCGTCTCGCCGCGATCGAGATCGAACGACAGGTTGCGCACCGCTTCCACGGCGCCGTCCGGTTGAGGAAAGCTGATGCTCAGATCGCGCACCGTCAGCACCCGCTGCGGCGACAATGACGGCCCGCCGCTGGCGGCGGGTCGAAGTAAAACGTCGGTCATGCACCCTCCCGGTGAACGCTTAGCGGTAAATCCCGACGGACGGCGCATCGCCGACATAGCCAAAACCGCGATACATCCCCTCGCAGTTGAACGGCAGCGCGATATTGCCGTGGCGATCGACGGCGATCATGCCGCCGCTGCCGCCCAGTGCAGGCAGCTTCTCCATCACCACCCGATCGCTGGCCGCCTGCAGGCTCAGATCGCCGTATTCGATCAGGGCGGAGACGTCATAGGCAGCCACACCGCGCATGAACATTTCGCCGGTGCCGGTGCTGGAAACCGCCACGGTGGCGTTGTTGGCATAGCAGCCGGCGCCGATAATCGGCGTGTCGCCTACTCGCCCGGCCTGCTTGTTGGTCATGCCGCCGGTCGAAGTGGCGGCGGCGAGGTTGCCCAGCGCATCCAGCGCCACCGCGCCGACGGTGCCGAATTTGCGATCGGGATCGAGCGGATCGCCGGCCTGCGCCGCGCCGTCGTGATCGAGCAATACCCGGCCCTGCTCCGCCTGGGCGCGGTGCAGCTGATCGAAACGTTCCTGGGTAAAGAAGAAATCGGGAGCGACCATTTCCAGGCCGTGGGCTGCGGCAAACTTCTCGGCGCCTTCGGCGGCAAACAGCACGTGTTCGCTATTTTCCAGCACCGCGCGCGCCGCCAGCACCGGGTTGCGGATGCGGCTGACGCCGGCGACGGCGCCGGCATCGCAGGTGCGGCCGTCCATCACGCAGGCATCAAGCTCGTGGGTGCCCTGATGGGTAAACACCGAGCCTTTGCCGGCGTTGAACAGCGGGCACTCTTCGAGCAGCCGCACCGCTTCGGTCACCGCGTCCAGCGCGCTGCCGCCCTGCGCCAGTATCGCCTGCCCGGCGGCCACGATCTCGGACAGCGCCTGAATATACTGCCGTTCTTTTTCCGCACTCAGCGCCGCCCGGGTAATTGCGCCCGCGCCGCCATGAATGACAATCACTGGTTTGCTCATTTGCCTGACACCCTGTGTTAATCCCGCCGTTGCGCAGCGAATAAGCTGAGCGCGGTATCATTATTATTCAGTCTTTTTCGACTCTATTTAGTCCTACAGTGGAAGTACAGCATAACGTCCACGTCCCGCTTTTAGCGTAGTCCGCTTAGACCGTTTCGCACCTTGAAATAGCTTATTGGAATAAAAACAGCAGGTTATAAAAAGCCGTAAACCGCCGATCGTACGGCCGAGATTATTGGTAATTCCGCGTGCGGAAATAGCGGCATGGCGTAAGGAAATAAACGTTCGCGCTGAATAACGCTTATTGCGGCGCCCGGCCTGCTGTTTTTTCCCCGGCCGGGCGCAGATGATCCGAGATTAAAAACCCGATCCGGGCTGCTGTAAAAAAGCCTCTTCTTCCGGCGTGCTGGTGCGCCCCAATATCGCATTGCGATGCGGGTAGCGGCCGAAACGATCGATGATCGCCTTGTGCCGAAGCTCGAACTCCAGCTGGTCGCCGTTATTGAGCTCGGTGTACAACACCAGCGCCTGCTGGTGGATTAGCGGCGATTCCGAATGCATGAAGGGCAGATAAAGGAAACCGCGCTGCTCGCGACTCAGCCGCTCGCACTCGCCACTGCGGATCGCCTCCTGCGCCAGGATCAACGCCATGCCGTCGCAGGCGAACGACTGCGGCGTGCCGCGGAACAGGTTGCGGCTGAACTGATCGAGCACGATCACCTCCGCCAGCCGCCCCTCGATGGTGTCGCGCCAGTGCGCCAACTCCCCCGCCGCCGCCGCGTGCCAGATTTCGCCGAAACGGCTGTGCAGCAGACGATCGAAATCGTCGTCCTTTTTGAACCACATGATCGGTTCGATCTCGTCGAACCAGAAGTCGATAACCTGTTTATGCATCATGATTCTCCTCTGTTTTACGCAGTTTATACCCGATCGCCCCAGCGCCGCAGTGCGAAAGATGGCGGGCATAACCCGTTCTCCCCCCCGGCGTTCTCTGCCATAATACCCGCACTTTGTCGCTATTTTAGCGCACCCTGATTACGGAGTTCCCTTTATGGATCATTGCCATACTTCCGATCTCATTTCCCTGGAGCAAGCGCTGGAAAAAATGCTCGGGCAGATCGCCTCGCTGCAGCAGACCGAATCCGTTGCCCTGACCGCCGCCGCCGGCCGCATCACCGCCGCGCCGGTGGTCTCGCCGCTCGACGTGCCGCCGTTCGCCAACTCGGCGATGGACGGCTATGCTGTGCGCCTCGCCGATCTGGCGGCCAATGCGCCGCTGCCGGTCGCCGGTAAGGCCTTCGCCGGTGCGCCGTTCGACGGCCAATGGCCAGCCAACAGCTGCGTGCGCATCATGACCGGCGCGCCGATCCCGGCCGGGGCGGACGCGGTAGTGATGCAGGAGCTGGCCGAGGTGAGCGACCAAGGCGTGCGTTTTACCGCGCCGGTTGAAGCCGGCCAGAATATCCGTCTGGCGGGTGAAGACATTCGCCGCGGCGCGAGCGTGTTGCCGGCCGGCGTGAAGCTGGGCGCCGCGCAGCTGCCGCTGCTGGCTTCGCTTGGCGTCGCCGAGGTGCAGGTGATGCGTAAGCTGAAGGTTGCGGTGTTCTCCACCGGCGACGAACTGCAGCCGGTCGGCCAGCCGCTGCAGGCGGGCCAAATCTACGACACCAACCGCTTCGCGGTGCGCCTGATGCTGGAACAGCTGGGCTGCGAGGTGCTCGATCTCGGCATTATCCGCGACGATCGCGATGCGCTGCGCGCCGCTTTCGAACGGGCGGACAGCCAGGCCGACGTGGTCATCAGCAGCGGCGGCGTCTCGGTCGGCGAGGCCGACTACACCAAACAAATGCTCGACGAACTGGGCCAGGTCAGCTTCTGGAAGCTGGCGATCAAACCCGGCAAACCCTTCGCCTTCGGCAAACTGGGCCACGCCTGGTTCTGCGGCCTGCCGGGCAACCCGGTTTCCGCCGCCCTGACCTTCTACCAACTGGTGCAACCGCTGCTGGCGAAGCTGGCCGGCCACAGCGACTGGCGCCTGCCGCCGCGCCTGCGCGCACGGGCGCTGACCCCGTTGAAGAAATCGCCGGGCCGCCTCGATTTTCAGCGCGGCGTGTTCCGCAGCAACGCCGCGGGCGAACTGGAGGTCAGCACCACCGGCCACCAGGGCTCGCACGTCTTCAGCTCCTACAGCCAGGGCAACTGTTTCATCGTGCTGGAGCGCGAACGCGGTTCGGTGGCGGTAGGCGAAACGGTGGAGATCGAGCCGTTCAACGCCCTGCTGAGGAGCTGAGCATGCTGCCGGAATTGACCGACGCCGAAGCGCTGCGCTACAACCGTCAGATCGTGCTGCGCGGCTTTGACTTCGACGGCCAGGAGAAGCTGAAGGCCGCCCGCGTGCTGATCGCCGGGCTGGGCGGGCTGGGCTGCGCCGCCGCGCCATATCTGGCGGCGGCCGGCGTCGGCCATCTGGTGCTGGTGGATTTCGACACCGTCTCGCTCTCCAACCTGCAGCGCCAGATCCTGCACCGCGACGATCGCATCGGCCAGAGCAAGGTCGCTTCCGCCAAGCGGGAACTGAGCGCCATCAACCCGCATATCCGCATCGACGCGATCGACGGCCGTTTGGAAGATGACGCGGTCGCGGCAGAGATCGCCGCCTGCGATCTGGTGCTGGACTGCACCGACAACGTGGCGGCGCGCGATACCCTGAACCGCCTGTGCCACGCGCAGCAGAGGCCGCTGGTTTCCGGCGCGGCGATCCGCATGGAAGGCCAGCTCAGCGTGTTCACCTATCAGCCGGGCGAGCCCTGCTACCGCTGCCTGAGCCGGCTGTTCGGCGACAGCGCCCTCACCTGCGTCGAAGCGGGCGTGATGGCGCCGCTGGTCGGCACTATCGGCACCCTGCAGGCGATGGAGGCCATCAAGCTGCTGGCCGACTATGGTCAGCCGCTGCGCGGCAAGCTGTTGATGTTCGATGCGATGAGCATGCAGTTCCGCGAGATGAAACTGCCGAAGGATCCGCACTGCGAGGTGTGCGGCGGGGAATGACGAATAAAAAAGGGCGGGATACTTCCCGCCCTGATGCGTTGCCGCGAGGGTTAGACGATGCCCTGGCTGCGCAGATAGTCTTCGTAGTTGCCGGTAAAGTCGATCACCTTGTTCGGGGTGATTTCCAGAATGCGCGTCGCCAGCGAGCTGACGAACTCACGGTCGTGGGAGACGAAGATCAGCGTGCCTTCGTACATCTCCAGCGCCATGTTCAGCGATTCAATGGATTCCATATCCAGGTGGTTGGTCGGTTCGTCCATCACCAGAATATTCGGGCGCTGCATCATCAGCTTGCCGAACAACATGCGGCCCTTCTCACCGCCGGACAGCACCTTCACTTTCTTCTTGATGTCGTCCTGGCTGAACAGTAAACGGCCCAGCACGCTGCGCACCGCCTGCTCGTCGTCTTTTTCCTGCTTCCACTGGCTCATCCAGTCGAACACGGTCAGGGTATCGTCAAACTCGTATTCGTGATCCTGCGCGTAGTAACCGATACGGGCGTTTTCCGACCACTTCACGGTGCCGGTGTCCGGCTGCGCGTCGCCCACCAGCGTTTTCAACAGGGTGGTTTTACCGATGCCGTTGGCACCCAGCACCGCAACCTTCTCACCCACTTCCACCATCAGGTTCAGCTTGCTGAACAGCGGGCCGTTGTCAAAGCCCTTGGTGAGCGCTTCCACTTCCAGCGCGTTACGGAACAGCTTCTTGTCCTGATCGAAACGGATGAACGGGTTCTGGCGGCTGGAGGCCTTCACTTCTTCCAGCTGGATCTTGTCGATCTGGCGGGCGCGCGAGGTGGCCTGCTTGGATTTGGAGGCGTTGGCGCTGAAACGGCTGACGAACGATTGCAGCTCGTTGATCTGCGCCTTCTTCTTGGCGTTGTCGGCCAGCAGACGTTCACGCGCCTGGGTGGCGGCGGTCATGTATTCGTCGTAGTTGCCCGGATAAACGCGCAGTTCGCCGTAATCCAGATCCGCCATGTGGGTGCAGACCATGTTCAGGAAGTGACGGTCGTGCGAGATGATGATCATGGTGCTGTTGCGTTCGTTCAGCACCTGCTCCAGCCAGCGAATGGTATCGATGTCCAGGTTGTTGGTCGGTTCGTCGAGCAGCAGGATTTCCGGATCGGAGAACAGCGCCTGCGCCAGCAACACGCGCAGCTTCCAGCCCGGCGCGATTTCGCTCATCGGGCCATAGTGCTGTTCCACCGGAATGCCGACGCCAAGCAGCAGTTCGCCGGCGCGCGCTTCGGCGGTGTAACCGTCCATCTCGCCGTAGGCGACTTCCAGATCGGCCACTTTATAGCCGTCTTCTTCGCTCATCTCCGCCATGCCGTAGATGCGGTCGCGCTCTTCCTTCACCGCCCACAGCTCGGTGTGGCCCATGATCACGGTGTCCAGCACGCTGTACTGTTCGAAGGCGAACTGATCCTGACGCAGTTTACCCAGGCGCTCGTTCGGATCGAGGAACACGTTGCCGCCGGTCGGCGCCAAATCGCCGCCGAGGATTTTCATAAAGGTGGACTTGCCGCAGCCGTTGGCGCCGATCAGGCCATAACGGTTGCCGCCGCCGAATTTAACAGAGATGTTTTCAAACAACGGCTTGCTGCCGAACTGCATGGTGATGTTGTTGGTGCTTAACACAGCGCTCGCTCTTTATACATAGGGAATGTGATTTGGCGCGCATTATGCCACAACGGGGTTAAGAGATCGCGGGAAGTTTTGGTGACATTTTGAGCGGTGACGACGAATGAGTCATAGTTGGGTTGAATAACACCGATAAAATTCACGGCGAGATTTCACGCAGCAAGCCGTACAATATTTGAAACCAATTCGCCAAATATATTAATTAAACTTAAAAATGACATTTATTCTCCTCAGAACTGCCCCAGGCACGAATAAATCGTATCTGTTCATCTTATGAAAATCATTAATACAGCCAATACGTCTCTATTTAATTCTAGTTTTTTCCGACTATCGCCACACATTCTGCTATACGCGACATTTTGTGACCGCCTTCTTAATTACCAAGGTTTTTTAGAGGATTAATGCGTTACAGCTCACTAAACCGACATGGCACATTCGTTCAGATAACAGGAAAAACCAAATTAAAACAATTAAATACAGGAAGATTTGAAAATCAAACCAGCGTTATCCCGCTAACTACTCTCATATTGCATATGATTGTACATACAAGTATATGTAAACGTGACGTTGCCGTTTTGTTGGCGTTTCGGGGCTCGGTTATCGCCGCCCCGGATAACGCCACCCCGGCCAGAAAATAATAACAACACACCGTCCACCTATCGCGAGAGACAACGATGAACACTGCTGAAAACGCATTGCCCAAAAGCCAAACGGCGGAGAAGGGCGCGGTAAATTACAAAGTCATTGTCGGCGCCAGCCTGGGCAACGGCCTGGAGATTTTCGACTTCACCGTCTACAGCTTCTTTGCCGCCATTATCGGCAAACTCTATTTTCCCAGCGACAGCGCCTACGGCTCCTTGTTGATGTCGGTGGCGGTGTTCGGCGTCGGCTTTATCATGCGCCCGCTGGGCAGCATGGTGCTGGGTGCCTATGCCGATCGGGTCGGCCGCAAGGCCGCCATGCTGATGACCATCGTGCTGATGGGCGTCGGCACCGCGCTGATCGCCTTCGCGCCCACCCATGCGCAAATCGGCGTTCTGGCGCCGGTGCTGATCGTGATTGGCCGCCTGATTCAGGGGTTTGCCGCCGGCGGTGAAGTGGGCTCGGCCACCACGCTGCTGCTGGAGTCGGCAGGGGCCAACCAACGCGGCTTCTTCGTCAGCTGGCAGGCGATAAGCCAGGGCATCAGCGCCCTGCTTGGCGCTTCTTTAGGCCTGGCGCTCACCTATTTTCTGCCGGAGCAGGCACTGTATGCCTGGGGCTGGCGCGTGCCGTTCATCATCGGTTTGTTGATCATTCCCGTCGGCATCTATATTCGCAAACATCTGGAAGAGACCTACAGTGGAGAGGCGCCGGCTCACGCGCGGCCGCCGCTGAATCCGGTATGGGATCTGGTGAGCAATCATGCCAAAGATCTGTTGCTGGGCGTATTGATCATCATGTCCGGTACCGTGATGGTCTACGTGGTGCTGCTGTATATGCCGACCTACATGATGCAGACCTATCACATCGCCGGCCCGACCGCCTACCTGTTCAGCTGTATCGCCTCTGTGGTACAGATCATCGCGGTCTATTGCGCAGGCCGTTACGTCGATCGGGTGCAGAACTACAAAAGGCCGCTACTGTTCTCCATTTTTGCGGCATTGCTCCTGATTTACCCGACCTTCTGGTTCCTCAGCGCCACGCAAACCCTGTGGCTGGCGATCGTTTTCCGCATCCTGCTGATCTGCGCGCTGGGCATCAACATGCTGTCGAGCACCATGCTGATCGTTTCGGCGCTACCGCGCCACGTGCGCGCCACCGGAACCTCGATGATCTACGCCTTTGGCGTAACGCTGTTCGGCGGATCGGCGCAGTTGGTCGTCACCTGGCTGCTGGACGTCAGCGGCAATCCGATGGCGCCGGCGTGGTACGTCACCGGCATGTTGACCGTCAGCCTGATCGCCACTCTGCTGTTCCACGAACGTCATAAAGAATAGCGCCTGCTGCCGAGCCGTGCGGCTATCGGCTGCCCGGCGCCGGCGTAATGCCCTGTTCCTGCAAGAGGGCAATAAACGCCTGCGCGGCGGCGCTGCGGTAAGCGCCTTTGCGCTGCAGCCATACCGCCTGCCGCACCGGCATGGCGTTGGCCAAAGCCACTTTTTTCAACTGCCGGTTCTCGCGCGCAATGGCGGCCGGCAACAGCGTAGCGAGCTGCCCGCGCCGCACGATCTCGACGATGGCGCCCAGCGCATTGGCCTCCACCGCCACCTGCGGGCGGAAACCCAGCTGCGTGCAGTAGCGATCGATAAACTGACGCGTGGCGAAGTCGCCGCTCAGCAAGGCCAGCGGCAGATGTTGCCACTCCGCCAGCGTCAGCGGCCGGCGATGAGACGCCAAGGGATGATCGGCGCCGACCATCAGTTCCAGCGTCTCGCTGAACAACGGCGCCGCTTCCACCTCCGCCGACTGCGCCATCTCGAAGGCAATGCCCAGATCCAGCCTATCCTGCGCCAGCAGCGCCTCCATTCGCTCTTGCGCCATCTCTTCAATGCTCAGCGTAATCCCCGGATAGCGGCGGTAGAAGGCATCGACCGCCGGCCCCACCAGATAGGCGGTGAACGTGGGGGTCATCGCCAGCCGCAAATGGCCGCGTGCCAGCGTCGCCACGTCATGGATCGCCCGCGCGCCGGCATCCAGATCCTGCAGCGCCAAGCGCGCATAGCGCATCCACGCCTCACCGGCGTCGGTCAGGCGCACGGCTCTGCCGCTGCGATCGAACAGCGGCGCTCCCAATGTGTCTTCCAGCTGCTTGATCTGTTGCGAAAGCGTCGGTTGCGACACGTGCAGCGCTTCGGCGGCGCGGGTGAAGTTGCCCTGTTCGGCAACGGCCAGAAAATAACGGATGTGTCGCAGCAGCATAACGCCCCAGCTATTAGTAAAACCTATAGTTTGCATTATAAATGAGTCTTAGACCCTATAGCCAGAAGCGTTCATCATGCCGCCATCGCATAACGACACCCAATGGAGAAACGGATGAAAGAGGTGATTGAAGGCTTCCTGAAGTTCCAGCGCGAAGCCTTTGTTGAACGCACGGCGCTGTTTCAGCAGTTGGCGACCCGCCAAAACCCGCGCACCCTGTTTATCTCATGTTCCGACAGCCGCCTGGTGCCGGAGCTGGTCACCCAGCGCGAGCCGGGCGATCTGTTCGTGATCCGCAATGCCGGCAACATCGTGCCTTCTTTCGGCCCCGAACCCGGCGGGGTTACCGCCTCGGTCGAGTACGCCGTCGCCGCGCTGGGCGTGGAGGATATCGTGATCTGCGGCCATTCCGACTGCGGCGCAATGACCGCCATCGCCACCTGCCAGTGTCTGGATCACCTGCCCACGGTCGCCGGCTGGCTGCGTTACGCCGATTCCGCGAAGGCGGTCAATCAGGCTTATCCGCACGCTTCCAAAGAGGCGCGGGTCGCATCGATGGTGCGCGAAAACGTCATCGCCCAGCTCAACAACATCAAAACGCACCCTTCCGTCGCCCTGGCGCTGGATCAGAGCCGCCTGACGCTGCACGGCTGGGTCTATGACATCGCCAGCGGCGCTATCGAGGCGCTGGACGGCGAAACCCGCCGCTTCGTGCCGCTCGCCACCCATCCCGAGGTGACCGCCACCCCGGCGCTCGCCCGTTTTTAAGTCAACAAAAGGAGCTAACATGACACACTCTCTGCATAACGCCGCCCCGCGCGCAGCGCTCACCGACACCATCATGGCCGCCAAGATCCGCCATAACCTGACTTTCGACGCGCTGGCGGAGGGCACCGGACTCAGCCTGGCGTTCGTCACCGCCGCGCTGCTGGGGCAGCATGCGTTGCCGGAACAAGCGGCACGCACCGTGGCGGCCAAGCTCGGGCTGGACGAAGAGGCGGTACAGCTGCTGCAAACCATCCCGCTACGCGGCAGCATTCCCGGCGGCGTGCCGACCGATCCGACCATTTATCGCTTCTATGAAATGCTGCAGGTTTACGGTTCCACGCTGAAAGCGCTGGTGCACGAGCAGTTCGGCGACGGCATCATCAGCGCCATCAACTTCAAGCTGGATATCAAGAAGGTCGCCGATCCGGAAGGCGGCGAACGCGCGGTGATCACCCTGGACGGCAAATACCTGCCGACCAAGCCTTTCTAATCTACCTCTGCGCCATCGCCTTCCAGGCCGCGCTGCCGTGCGCGGAAGTCGCCTTCCACAACGCGTTTAACGCCGAAGCCTAACCGTTGCCGGTGCCGTCATGGCGCCGGTTTTCAGTCCTGTTCGCCATAACGCCAGACGGTCATCCCTTCCTCTTCCGCCGGGGGAAAAAAGTACTGCGCCAGGCGCTCAAACTCCGCTTCGCTCAGGGCAAATGGGTGCTCGCCGCGCGCATTTCTCAGCGTTATCCGGCTCAGGCATTGCGCATGGCTGACGTCGAGAAAATGCAGACAGTGCGCAACGCCGGCCTCCTCCGCCAACGCTTTGGCCCAGCGCCGCCTGTCCGGCGTATTCATCGGGAAATCGAGCGCCACGGACCAGCCGCCGCGCAGCAGCTGAACGAGGTGCCCGCCCAGCGCCCGCCGCAACCGGTCGGAACAGCGCGCATAGTCTTGCAGGCTGGTCATCTCCTGCTCATACAGCGTCGCCAGCCACGCATCTTCGACCAGCAACAGCGTTTGCGGTTGCTGCGCCAAACGCTGCGCCAGCGTCGATTTGCCTGCGCCGGCCTTGCCACACATCAGGTGTAAAACTGCAGGGTAGGTTTTCATGACGTTCTCCGGTCGTTGCCGGAAGGGGATAAAAAAACCCGCCTGCCGGCGGGTTTTTATTGGCGACACACGCGCTATCCCACCCTTTGGAGAAGGGTGATAATAATTTGCGCGAATGGGCGGTAGGATTTTTTCATAGCTAATGAATATGACAATCGTGCGCCGTTGTCAATTCGCCGTCATCAATCCCTGTTCTCGCACAAATTCGGTGAATAAACTCACTTTCTGCTGCACATGCCGGCGCGTCGGGTAAACCGCAAAAACCTGATGCACGTCGGCAATCTGTTCAGGGAACAGCCGCACCAGCCTGCCGGCGGCGATTTCGGGATCCGCCACGAACGACGGCAGCGAACCGATGCCCAGTCCCGCCACCAGCATATCCCGCAGCATCAGGCTGTTGTTGGCGATCAACCGGGGAGTGAACGTCACGCTCAGGCTCTCCTCGCCGGCGGTGAACTGCCACTGCCCCGGCCTTTCCGCCAGGGAATAGGCCAGACAGCTGTGTCGCTGCAATTCATTCGGCGTTTGCGGCACGCCGTGCTGCGCCAAATAGCCGGGCGCGGCGCAAATTCGCTGGTGCACTTCACCCAGCGCCCGGGCGCTGAGGGAAGAATCCGGCAGCCGTCGGCGAATGCGCAAGGAAATATCGAAACCGGCCGCCACCACGTCCAATACCCTGTCGTCCAACGTCAGCTCCACCTGCAGCTGCGGGTAACGTTGCATAAACGGCGGCAGCAGTGGCGACAACACCGTCAGGCCGAACGAAAGCGGCGCATTGACCCGCAGCGTGCCGGAGACCTGCTGCGCGCTGGCGGCAACCGTCTGCTCCAGCGCGTCGAACTCGCCGAGCAACCGACAGGCTTCCTGGTAATAGAGCTGCCCGGCTTCGGTCAGGCTCATGCTACGGGTAGTGCGCACCAGCAACAGCGTCCCCAACCGGTTTTCCAACTGCTTAATCTGCTTGCTCAACGCCGCCGGCGTGATCGCCAGATCCTCCGCCGCCTTATAAAAACTGTTGCGCTCAACCACGCGACGAAAGGCGCGCATCGTCAGTAGCACGTCCATATTATGTCCTGATGGTTAATTATAAATTCAATAAAACACAGATTATTAACTTCAACAACCTCAGTAGACTTTATTCAACCGCCTCCCTGAGTGAGAGGTGAATTTAATCTACTGATAATCATGGAGTTAATAATGAAAAAGACCCTGTTCGCCCTGATGCTCGGCCTGAGCGCCGCCGCCGCCCCCGTCGCCGTCGCCGCGCTGGCGCAATCCCCCGCCGCCGACAGCCGCCAAGCGGGTTATGTGCAGCCGCTGACCGCCGAGAACAGCCTGTTGCTGTTGGTCGATCTGCAGGACATGTTCGGCATGACCATTTCCTCTATCGATCAAACCAACCTGGTCAATAACGCCGCCGGCATCGCCAAGGCCGCCAAGGTGTTCAACGTGCCGACCATTCTGGCCTCGGCCAACGCCAAAAGCTTCGCCGGGCCGGTATTCCAGCAGGTGACGCAGGCACGCCCGGACCTGCAGGTGTACGACCGCACCGCCATCAACGTCTGGCAGGATCGGCGCGTGGTGGATCTGATCAAACAATCCGGCCGCAAGAAAATCATCATCGGCGGGCTGTGGACCGCCAGCTGCGTGATGCTGCCGGCGCTGTCCGCCCTGGGCGAGGGCTATGAGGTTTATATCCTGTCGGACGTCACCGGTGACATTACGCCAGACAGCCAAAACAACGCCATGCAGCGTCTGGTACAGGCGGGCGCCACGCCCATCAACTGGGTGGCGTTGATGCTGGAATGGCAGCAGGACTGGAGCCGCAAAGCCACGGCGGGAGGCGTATTGCAGATCGCCCGCGACCACGGCGCCGCCTGGGGGATGGGCGCCAGCTACGCCGGGGCAATGAAGGTGGGCAGCGAAGCGAAATAACGGACGAAAGCCCGCCGGCGGCGGGCTTTCTTCAGGTGCGGTGATAACAACGGCTATCTTGCGGCGCCTGTTCGCGTCTCTCCAGCCCGTAGTCCCGCACCACCTCCGCCACCCGCAGCCGATACTGCGCCAGCACCTCGCCACGGCCGCGCGCCTGCGCCGCCCGGTGCTGCTCGAGATTGCGCCACTGCTGCACCGCCGCTTCGTCGCGCCAGAAAGAGAGCGACAGCAGGCGTGCAGGATCGGCCAGGCTTTGAAAGCGCTCGATGGAAATGAATCCGTCGATCTGCGCCAACAGCGGCTTCAGCTCCGCCGCCAGCGTCAGATAGGTATCGCGCCGCCCATCGGCGGCCTGCAGTTCAAAAATCACGGCGATCATTATCGTCTCCTCTCAACGGTAAAATTCCGGTACGCGCGCATTGTAAGAATGGCGCCACCGCACCGATTTCAACGCCCGCTCATCAATATCCAGCGAACACAGATGCGCCACGCCACAGCGCGCGATAATCCTCGCCCAGCGTTCGCCCGGGCAGCGGTGTGCCCCCGCGCCGAAGGCCAGTTCGCCGTCCGCGCCGAGCAACAGCAAGACGGTCTGCCCCACGCGCAGCGTATAACCGCCAAGCTGCGTCTCGCGCAAGACAAAACGGCGCGTGTTTTGGATAGGTGGCGTTAGCGCCCGCACCCGATCCAGCGCGGTGTCCACTTCACCGTTCTGCCGCGCCAGCAAATACGCCTGCCCGATCCAGCCCGCCGTCGCCTCACAGGCCTGAAACAGCAGACCGAGCGCATTGGCCAACTCAAGCCGGATGTCGCCAATCTCCCGCGCTAATGCCTGGCGCAGCACGCCCTTTCCCGTCGCCAGCCGGGCACAGAGCCGCTGCGCCGCCACAATGCCGTGCGCCAACTGCTGCGGCGTGCCGCCGGGCGCGATACAGCGGACAAAGTCCAGGCTGTCGTCGATAAGATGTTGCCATTGCGCTTCGGGCACGCCCAGCAATGCGCCGAGGGTGCAGACCGGCAATCCGTAGTTAAAGCGGGTGATCGCTGCCGCCTCGGGCGCTTTTGGCGCTAAACGCACCGCGCACTGTGTCGCGGTTTGCTGAATCAGGATATCGTCGCAGGAAGCGAACGCCCGCTGCAGCGCCGCCTTAAGCGTGCGGTGCTCCTCGCCGTCGCGCATCCGCGCCAGCCCGGCGAACAGCGGCGCCATCGGCGTCTCCAGCAAGGCCGTCGGCACCGGCTCATCGGCCGGCCGCACGCCGAGATCGGCATTGAGCAGCGCTTCCCTCACCCACTGCGGCGCCGCGGCCACCCAACATTGCCATGCGCTATCCCAGCTTAGGGGCGGCAAGGCGCGATAGCGCATCTGCGGCTCGGCGGCCAGCGCGGCGGCATAAGGACATACGGACATGGTTTTCTCCCTCGGTACCAGATGGCGATAATCACAGGTTAGCAATGGACGCGCAGTCATACTTCGTCTAACCTCGAAGTATGCATAACATCGACATCGAAGATCGTTTAGCGGCGCTGAGCGCCGCCATCGCCGACCGCACCCGGGCGCGCATGCTGTGCCTGTTGATGGACGGGCGCGCCTACACCGCCACCGAGCTCAGCGCGGCGGTCGAGGTCGCCCCGTCCACCGCCAGCGCGCATCTGGCGAAACTGCTGGAGCAGCAGCTGATCGCCTGCGTCAAACAGGGGCGCTACCGCTATTTTCGGCTGGCCGGTCAGCCGGTGGCCGAAGCGCTGGAAGGCCTGATGGCGTTGGCAGGCGTACCGCGCCCGTCGGTGAAAAGCAGCACGCCCACCACGCTGCAATATGCCCGCACCTGCTACGACCATATGGCGGGCGAGGTGGCGGTGAAACTGCACGATCGGCTGCATGCGCTGAACTGGCTGAGCGGTGAGGAAGACTACCGCTTAAGCGACGCCGGTCAGGCCGCGCTGGCGCGGCTGGGCGTCGATTGCTCCCCCGCCCCCACCCGCCGCCGCTTCGCCTGCGGCTGCCTGGACTGGAGCGAACGCCGCTCTCACCTCGGCGGCGCGCTGGGCGCCGCGCTGTTGGCCGCCTTTATCCACCGCGGCTGGATCGTTCGCCGGCTCGACAGCCGCGAGTTGCAGCTGACCCCTGCCGGTAAAAAAGCGCTGGCAGCACATTTTGAACTCACGGTGTAACCCGGCGGCGGGGTAGTTTTACTGCAATACTCAAGGGGTACGCTTAGGCCACCCCGCCAACCCGAGGAGTTTCCATGCTCGATTCCACCCAATTCCCGATCGTCAAACGCTGGCCGGCTCAGCATCCTGAAAGGCTGCAGCTCTATTCCCTGCCGACGCCGAACGGCGTCAAAGTGTCCATCATGCTGGAAGAGATCGGCCTGCCCTATGAGGCGCACCTGATCGACATCGGTAACAACGAAACCTGGACGCCGGAATTCCTGGCGCTGAACCCGAACGGCAAGATCCCGTCGATCATCGATCCCGACGGCCCCGGCGGCCGGCCGCTGCCGCTGTTCGAATCCGGCGCCATTCTGCTCTACCTGGCGGAAAAGAGCGGCCGTTTCCTGCCGCAGGATCCGGCGCAGCGTTACGAAACCATTCAGTGGGTATTCTTCCAGATGGCCGCCGTCGGCCCGATGTTCGGCCAGCTCGGTTTCTTCCACAAATTCGCCGGGCGCGAGTATGAAGACAAACGGCCGCTGGAGCGCTACAAGAACGAATCGAAACGCCTGCTCGGCGTGCTGGAAACGCGCCTGGAGGGCCGCGACTGGATCATGGGCGCGGACTACACCATCGCCGATATCTCGCTGCTGGGCTGGGTGCGTAACCTGATCGGCTTTTATGAGGCCCGCGAGCTGGTGGAGTTCGACAGTTTCCCCCGCGTCGCGCAGTGGCTGGAGCGCGGTCTGGCGCGGCCGGCGGTGCAGCGTGGGCTGGCTATCCCGGCGCGCGCGGCCTGACGCCAAACGGGGTGGCCGCCGGGCCATCCCGTCTTTCGCTGTCATAAAATTGTCATCCCCCTGTTCTACTCTCCTTACGTAACAATTTGATGTTATTTACATTGTTGTATTACGACAAGGAGCTTACCTCATGCAACCTGCTGTATCCCTGATCGCCGGCGCCGTGCTGTCCGCCCTGCTCTGTTCCTCCGCCATCGCGGCGGAAACCTCGGCCAATGTCGATGGCCTGACCGAGCGCGCCGCGCGCGGCACCCTCACCGAGCCGGGCGGCGCCCGTCGCCTGGCCGGCGATCAGACCGCCGCGCTGAAGGCGTCACTGTCGGACAAAACGGTAAAAAACGTGATCCTGCTGATCGGCGACGGCATGGGGGATTCCGAGATCACCGCCGCGCGTAACTACGCCGAAGGCGCAGGCGGTTACTTCAAGGGCATCGACGCCCTGCCGCTGACCGGGCAATACACCCACTACTCGCTGGACAAGAAAACCCACAAACCGGATTACGTGACCGACTCAGCCGCCTCCGCCACCGCCTGGGCCACCGGGGTGAAAACCTATAACGGCGCGCTAGGCGTGGACGTGAACGGCAAAGACCAGCCAACGCTGCTGGAGATCGCCAAGGCGGCCGGCAAGGCCACCGGCAACGTCTCCACCGCCGAACTGCAGGACGCCACGCCGGCGGCGCTGGTGTCGCACGTCACCTCGCGCAAATGCTACGGCCCGGAGGAAACCAGCGAGAAATGCGCCGCTAACGCGCTGGAAAACGGCGGCCGCGGCTCCATCACCGAGCAGCTGCTGAAAACCCGCGCCGACGTCACGCTGGGCGGCGGCGCAAAGTCCTTCAACCAACTGGCGAAAAGCGGCGAATGGCAAGGAAAATCGCTGAAGGACCAGGCGGCAGCGCAGGGTTACCAGTGGGTGAGCAACGCGGATGAACTGCAGGCCGTTACCCTGGCCAATCAGCAAAAACCGCTGCTGGGCCTGTTCGCCGACGGCAACATGCCGGTGCGCTGGCTGGGGCCGAAAGCCAGCTATCACGGCAACCTCGACAAGCCGGCGGTAACCTGCGAAAACAACCCGGCGCGCACCGCGGCCACGCCAACGCTGGCGGCGATGACCGAAAAAGCGATCGCGCTGCTGAAAGACAACCCGAACGGTTTCTTCCTGCAGGTAGAGGGCGCGTCGATCGATAAGCAGGATCACGCCGCCAACCCGTGCGGGCAGATTGGTGAAACCGTCGATCTGGACGAAGCGGTGCAAAAAGCGCTGGCCTTCGCCCGCGCCGACGGTAACACGCTGGTGATCGTCACCGCCGACCACGCGCACTCCAGCCAGATTGTCGCCGCCGACGCCAAAGCGCCGGGCCTGACCCAGACACTGACCACCAAAGACGGCGCGCCAATGACCCTGAGCTACGGCAACTCGGAAGAGGAATCGCAGGGGCACACCGGCACCCAGCTGCGCGTCGCGGCCTACGGCCCGCACGCCGCCAACGTGGTGGGGTTGACCGATCAGACCGATCTGTTCTTCACCATGCGCGATGCGATGGGCATCAAGTAACCACCTTGTGAATCCTGGCCGCCCGCAACGGCGGCCGTTTATTATTGGTTACCGATGCGTATTTGCAATTTAACCGCAATTATTGTGTGATAACGAAATAACGTTTAATTACGCGACAATTAACCCCTGAAAATAACGCGGTTATATGGCCTTACTCCCCTCTCTGTTTATTCCTGCGACAGCAACCGGCCTATTTTTGCTTATATTCATTTTTTTTAGTTACAAAAGTAGTTTTTAACATTCTCGCAAACAATAATACCCCGCCAGTAACGTGAACCGATCAATTTGCATCCGGACGGCCTGCAATAGTTCACTTTTCGTTAAAAACCCTATTAACAAAAAGGCATTATCGCTGCCTATCGGCTCACGCCGGGCGGTCGGCTTCACTATTTTCCAGGGTAACTCCCGCTAAATTCTTTCACCTGCAATGAGTAGAATTTACACACAAGAGATTTAATTCAATGAGAAAATTACTCGTCCTGATTTTCAGTCTCAGCCTGTTTAGCGTTACGCAGCAGGCGGCGGCTGAAGAGAAGAATAAAACCGTCGACGTGGTGTTGATCGGCGGCGGCATCATGAGCGCCACCTTGGGCACCTATCTGCATGAGCTGGAGCCGACCTGGACCATCGACATGTACGAGCGCATGAACGGCGTGGCGGAAGAGAGCTCCAACGGCTGGAACAACGCCGGCACCGGCCACTCCGCCTTCAGCGAAATGAACTACACGCCGGAAAAAGCCGATGGCACCATCGACATCAGCAAGGCGGTGAAGGTCAACGAGTCTTTCGAAATCTCTCGCCAGTTCTGGTCTTATCAGGTGAAAAACAATGTCCTGAAAGATCCGAAATCCTTCATTAACAGCGTGCCGCACATGAGCTTCGTGTGGGGCGACGACAACGTCAACTTCCTGCGTAAACGCTACGCGGCGCTGCAGCACAGCACCCTGTTCCGCGGCATGGAATACTCCGAAGATCCTGCGCAAATCAAACAGTGGGCGCCGCTGGTGATGAACGGCCGCGATCCGGCGCAGAAAATCGCCGCGACCCGCATGCCGCTGGGTACCGACGTCAACTTCGGCGTGATCACCCATCAGCTGGTTGACGCGCTGAGCACCAGCGACAAGTTCAAGCTGAACCTGAGCCACGAAGTGCGCGACATCAAGCGCAACGCCGATCAGACCTGGAGCGTGACCGTTGCCGATCTGAACCGCGACGGTAAAGAAACCACCGTTAACGCCAAGTTCGTATTCATCGGCGCAGGCGGCGCCTCCCTGACCCTGCTGCAGAAATCCGGCATCCCTGAAGCCGACGGCTACGGCGGCTTCCCGGTCGGCGGCCAGTTCCTGGTCACCACCAACCCGGCGATCGCCAACCAGCACCTGGCCAAAGTGTATGGCCTGGCCAGCGTAGGTTCGCCGCCGATGTCCGTGCCGCACCTGGATACCCGCATGCTGGACGGCAAGCGCGTGCTGCTGTTCGGGCCGTTCGCCACCTTCTCCAGCAAGTTCCTGAAGAACGGTTCGCTGTTCGATCTGCTGCACTCGCTGAGCACCTCGAACCTGATGCCGATGACCCACGTCGGTCTGGATAACTTCGATCTGGTGAAATACCTGGTCGGCCAGCTGATGATGAACGACGACGATCGCTTCGCCGCGCTGAAAGAGTACTTCCCGGACGCCAAGCAGGAAGACTGGAAGCTGTGGACCGCAGGCCAGCGCGTGCAGATCATCAAGAAAGACGCGGATAAAGGCGGCGTGCTGCAGTTCGGCACCGAAGTCGTCAGCTCTGAAGACGGCAGCATCGCCGCTCTGCTGGGCGCGTCACCGGGCGCTTCCACCGCTGCGCCAATCATGCTGCACCTGATGGAAACCGTGTTCAAAGACAAAGTGGCGACGCCGGAATGGCAGAGCAAACTGAAAGAGATCATCCCGTCCTACGGCCACAAGCTGAACGGCGATATCGAGATGACCAACAAGATCCGCGGCTACACCAGCAGCGTGCTGGGTCTGAACTACATTGAAGTGAAACCGGAAACCAACTGATTTTCCACTCGTTTCCTGCTGGAAAGGCCGCTTTATGCGGCCTTTCTTTTATCCCCCTGCGATTCAAAGAGCATTTTTGGTCACCTTTTTCCCCCCGGTTTATCCTTGCGTAACGGCGCACTCGCGCCTATTATCAAAGTATATTCTTGGATAATTAAGCTAAGTCACTGTGACCTGAATGTCGTTTTTGCGGGAGAACTAAAACCATGGATCGCGTCAATATCATTCACGATTTACTAGACTGGATTGAAACTCATCTGGACCAGCCGCTGCTGCTGGATAACGTCGCCGCCAAGTCGGGCTACTCCAAATGGCACCTGCAGCGCATGTTCCGCAGCACCACCGGCCACGCGCTCGGCAGCTATATCCGCGAGCGGCGCCTGTCGCAGGCGGCGCAGGCGCTGCGCTCCACCCCGCGTCCGATCCTGGATATCGCCCTGCAATACCATTTCGATTCTCAGCCTTCGTTCTCACGCGCCTTCAAGAAACAGTTCGGCAAAACCCCGGCGGTGTATCGCCGCACCACCCGCTGGGACGTGGCGGAATGGCCGGCGCAGCCGGTGGAAGTGGAGGCCGAGCCACGCCACGATGCCCCCACGCTGCCTCGTTGGTATGCAGGCAAACCGCCGGAAGGCGTTTGCACCACCTGGATGGGGCTGCGCTAAGCGATAACGCAAAAAAGCCAATGGATAAACCCCACTGGCTTTTTCATCGGAACGCGACTTAGTTGTACTCGATGGTAAAGGTGGCGGTCGACTTGATATTGCCGCCTTTAATCGTCGAACCGGTGCGATAGTAGCGAGCCTTCAGCGGCAGCGTTAAGGTATTGGCCTGGTTGGGAATGGTACGTCCGGCATTGACCGCATCGCCATTCTTGATCGGCTGGGTCGTATTGCCGGTCAACAGCTGGACGGCAACACCGGATGCTGTGTTGGCGCCAGGCTCGGATTTGATCACCCCAGGTGCATTGGAACCATCCTGCGTATAGTCAAAACGCACATTGACGATCCCTTGTCCCGCACTGCCTGGCAACAGATCCTCGCCAACGCCGCCAACGCAATTGATATTGATATCAAATGCTTTTTCACCCTGCGTTGAACCTACGCCGCCAAACGAGGCTGCAGTGACGGTATCCAGATTAACCACCTTGTTCTTGGAACCGCTGTCCACGTTGCAAGTCGATGTCACGATCGTCAGGCTGTTGGCGTCGACGATGGATTCCAGCATCGGCAACCCCTGACCGGAACCATCCATATAGTAAGTCGTGTACTTGCCTAGAACCAGTTGGCCGGTGCCGGTTTGCGCGGCGGTTTTCACAATGTCGATCTTAAAGTAACCACCATTCAGGTTGACGCTTGTATTACCCCGTAATGCCAACGTGTGGGGATAATAAGTACTTATTGTCCCCGCTTCACGGTATAAACGAATCCCGATACCTGGAATGTTGGTGCTCCAGACATTGCTGAAGCTCGTCCGGCTGCCCTGGAGGATCTGCCCAATCGCGCTACCGCCGTTATAACAACGACCATAACCGGAGACCGGGTTAATCGCGAACTGACCGGTGACCAAGGTGTCTCCAACCTGGCTGCTTGGCGTAACCAGCACGCGCCCAAGCTTCATGTTGATCACCTGCGCCTTGTAGCCATTATTAACGTAACAGGCGGCGTAAGCGCTCTGGCCGCCCGCCATCAGCAGTCCGAGCAGCATCAGGCATTTCGCTGGCGCTTTATTCAGCGGTGGAACACGCGTAAACTTTATCATTTGCAACTCGCTTCAATAATTTCGTAGTCAGTATTATTGCTTTGCGCCTTGGCGCTATAGCTGACAGAGCACTGCTGCGTTGGCTGTGTGCCCCACTTAATCTGCAACAAACCTTTCTTAGCTTCGGTACGCAAGTAGATACGACTGCCCTGCCCAACAATGCCGACCACCTGATTACGGGTATCCAGCACTTCAGCGCCAAACGGCAGCGCGTTGCCATCAGGGCCGAGCGCATGAATGATCAATGCCTGGCCTTTCGTTGTTTTGAATTCCAGCCGGGCAACCGCGCCGGCATATGGCGCAACCTGTTGGCTGCTGCTTTCCAATTCAACATCGCGCGACATGCCGCTCGGATCGAGCGTTACGCTCGTCATGCGATATGGTGCAACATAAGGAACCACGGCATAACCGTTGTCATCGATACGAACGCCTGGCGAGTTGGTCACAATCGCGCCGGCGGCGTCTGGCGCTTCCACCAGCACCATGGTCTGTCCGCGTTGCGGTGTCAGCGTGACGCCGCCGCTATGGGCAACCACGCTGCCCGATGCGCCGATCGACGACTGACGGTAATCTTTACCATAGCTGTAGGACCCGTTCATCGTGGCGAAACGGCTACGGTATTCACCGCTCACGCTGCTGTTGGTGCCGCCAGAGCGATCGTTGGCTAACGTAGCGCTATAGCTGATGTTGTTGTCTTCGCCGGTTGAACCATTCATGCCCACACGGCTGCTGTCGTAACCGTTGTCGGTGTAGCCCAGTGAACTGTTCAGGCTCAGGGTTTGCGAACCGACGCTGAATGGAATCGACAGTGTCAGGTAATAACGAGTCTCATCTCGGTTATACATATCCGAGGTACGCATGGCGGAAAGGCCATAGGTCACGCGACCATAATAGTTGTTATAGCCCACCTGGTACTGCTTGGTGCTCCCGCCACGGTTCCAGTAATCGCGTACCGAACCGGTGATGTACAAGGAACCGTAATTGTCGCCCAGCCCTTGGTTCAGCGTCAGTTGGTATTCGCTACGCTGGCGGTTAACCGCATCTGCGCTCAAACCCTTGCGCTCATTGTCACGGGAGTAGACGGCATCCTGCAAAGAGAGGTAGCCGGAAGTCGAATAGCGATAAGCGGCGATCGTGAAGTTGGTGTTGGTTTCGGTCATCAACTTGCTATAGCTGAGCTTATAACTCTGGCCTGATTGGTCGCCCTGCTTCAAGCGGGTATTGGACTGCGTGACATCCAGCGCAAATGCGCCAACCGGTGTCGCGACCGCGCTGCCCACCAGCACTGCGCCATAGCCATCGCTGACGATCCCGCCTGTGTATCCCGTAAGAATGTTGGTAAAACCGCGCTGATAAGTCGCCTGGAACATGTCGGGTTCCTTGCTTAAATTATCATCGCGTACTCGACCCGCAGTGATGGCATAACGCTGAATACCTGGACGAAGCATCTGCGCTACCGAAGCATAGGGAACGCTGAACTGGCGTTTGCTGCCGTCGGCCTCGTTAATGGTGACATTCAGATCGCCGCCGTAACCCGTAGGGTAGAGATCGTTGATGATGAACTCGCCCGGAGCGACGGTAGTTTGGTAGATCAGCTGGTTATTCTGACGCACTTCCACCAGGGCGTTGCTTTGCGCGACGCCACGCACAACCGGCGCATACCCGTTCAATGAATCAGGCAGCATGCGATCGTCCGTGGCGATCTGCACGCCGCGAAAACCGATGGAGTTGAAGAAATCACCGCTGGTGTAACTGTCGCCCAACGTCAGCATGCCGCGGATAGACGGCATTGCCCGCTGCGCGTAAGTTGCGGTGTTTTGCCAATGGGTGCTGTCGTTAGAACGCCAGTTCACGTTGGAATCGTGACGCAGCTGCCAACCCGCCACGTTCAACCCGGCATTCAACGTTAAATATGCATTAGTTGAATCGGAGTTGCTGCCGTTGGCAGAGCTGTGGGTATTGAACGCATTGAAGTTATACGACAGGCTGCCGGCGGTAATACCGCGATCCCAGAAGCGCGGATCGACATAACCGCGAGCGCTGCGGCGCAGCGCCGCCTGAGGGATGCTGATATCCATGCGCAGCGTACTGGTGTCCAAGCGGTAATAGGCTTCCGGCACCCATTGAGCCAGCGTTTTGCACGTCTCGGTATTAACGGCAGGATCCCCGCTCATTGTGGCGGTATCCACACCGAACTCATCCAACGACAGTAAGCTAAAACAGGTATCGGCGCTGTTTTTCCCCGGCACGTTTTTAAAGTCGATACTTTTTTTGCCTTTCCACTCGCCGTTCACATACACGTCGAGCGAATATTTTCCCGCCAAGATCGGGTTACCATCACGGAAGCGTGAAAGATCCACGCCCTGCGCTTCCCCAATCAGGAAGCTGCTGTTAAAAGTCGCTTCAACCGGTGCTGCCGGCTTTTTGCTATCGGCAACCCCCTCCGCCCAGGACGCCGCAGGGGCCGCCAGACAGAGCGCGCTACCGGTTAACAGCAGAATCGATTTATAATTGGACAGCGCCATTTTAACAGCTGCAGAGATAGGTAACTCTTTCATATAAAGCATTCCTTTACCAAATTAAGCTCGCCCTCTGAAATAAATTGCTCTGGGCCTGAGGCTCTGTTCCAAGAGTTACTTTTGCTTATTCTTAGTACGGGACACGCGTCCGCCAAAATCATTAATAGTGGTGTAGGCAATGTCAGCAATGCGCGTGCTGTCGCCGGAGAACGACAATGTCTTTTCCTGTCCGGGTGCCAGCATGTCGCCGTGCGGGGCCAACGGCACACGTTTTTGGTTTACGACGGCATTAATCTCGGTAAATGACACATAGTACGGCGTTGGGTTTTTCACGCTGACGCCCGCAGCGCTGAAGCGCCACTGCAGTTTTTCCGGCGCATCATTCGCTTCTCCCGCCAGACCGGTCGGTCGATACAGCAGTTTTACGCGGGTACGGAATGCCACCTGTAAAAAGTTTTCAGGTGCGCCATTGTTTGCCCCGGTTGGTGCTGGCGGGATCTCCAGTACGTTCAACCAGAACAAGGATTCTTTGTCTTGCGGCAAACTCGCCGTGGTCAATGAAACGCGCAGCGCTTGGCCGGTAGCCGGTTCAACACGGCTGATTGGCGGTGAAACGATAAATGGCGCTTTGCTGTTTTCTGGTGTGGTTTTTGCGTCGCCTTCATCAATCCAAGACTGAATAAGTGCCGGTGAAGCACCATTATTTGATAATTGGACGGTAACTTCCCGTTGCTTTCCCGGATAAATAATACGAGTACCGTTAATAATGACACTGGAAAAAACGCTGCTACTGAAAAGCATGGCGCTC
This sequence comes from Serratia sp. MF1(2023), assembly GCF_030954545.1. Taxonomy (NCBI): domain Bacteria; kingdom Pseudomonadati; phylum Pseudomonadota; class Gammaproteobacteria; order Enterobacterales; family Yersiniaceae; genus Serratia; species Serratia sp. MF1(2023). Next base: position 314,865 of record NZ_JAVHUX010000008.1, read on the forward strand.
AGCAATATGCTGTATTTTTTAAATGAGTTCTTCATTATCTTATCGCTACGGTAAGGGAAAACGGTGGGGGGCATAACTCCCCCACCCGAATAAGAATATTACTTAAAGAAATATTACTTACTGGTAAATGATGGTGTACTGAACGCTAGAAGTCACATCACCAGCGCCGGCAGCGTTGGTAGCGTAATATTCAGCGTAGTAGTTCAGGTCAGCAGAGTCGCCTTCGTTAGCAACGGTAACCCACTGGGAGTTATTCTGCGCACCATTAGCACCAGCAGCCAGGATAGGCAGGAATTGGTTGTTGCTGCCCAGCAGCTGGATCTGCACGTTAGTTGCAGCATCAGTCTGCGCCTGGTTGTTCAGACGGCCAGTATTGAAATCAACAGTAGCGCCCGGTTCGAAATAAGTAGCTACCTGGCCTTTAGAGCATTTGGTCAGGTTGATCGCGAACGGAGTACGGCCAGCAGTTGCGCTCTGAGTTGCCAGAGTAGAAGCAGAAACAGTTGGCAGAGTTACGGTGAAATCTTTACCGCCTGGGGTGCTGATAGTACAAGTTTGGTCAGTCACTTTACCGTTGAAAGTAATAGTACCGTCAGCAGCTTGAGCAGAGAAAGAAGAAATAGCAGCGGTGCTTACAGCCAATGCCAATACAGCAGACAGTTTAGAGATTTTCATATTTAGACTCTCGATGAATTAATACGCTTATAAAGTACATTCAGCGATGCTACTCCTTGTCAGGAATGAAGCCCGATGAATCCATTGCCGGACGAAATATAAACTAAGCATATTCTTAATGTTAAATCGTTTAAAACATTCATAAGGCCCCTCTTGATAGGAATAAACTATCGGCGAATACCTATCGATCGATGTTGACGATTCATATGAATAGGAATAATCTGTGTTTGGGAAAGCTGCAGAGTTCAAGATTTTGCATTAAGGCCTGAAAATCAGCATATTATCCCGAATATTTACATTTAGTAACAGATTGCGACATTTGGACTTTGGCACGAATTACGCGTTAAATGGTCTGTCGACACGCTTCGGCCATTCTGGCGCTTTAAATAAGAAATTTACCAATAAACCTGGAGTAACTTTCTTTTTAATCATTTAAAATCAACAAGTTAAATATCAATCCAAGGATTGGGAAATGAGCAGTTCTTTCAGAGAGAAAAATAACGGCATTAATTATGTTTTTCAGCCAATGTTCGCGAAATCGGGACAATTGCTGGCCGTTGAATGTCTGTCTCGCTTTACGTTTAATAGCGAATACGCTCATTTTTCTCCTGAACAGTTCTTTCGCCACGCCGATAGCGCCACCCGGATTGAGATTTTGATGGATCAGATCAATCTGATCGATAAATACAAACACTGGTTTCATGAAAACCAAGTGATAGCCACTTTGAATGTTGACGATTATTCTCTGCAATCGCTGGCGAATACTCACTTTGCCGAAAGAATTAATGCCATGCGCTGTATTCATTTCGAGATCAGCGAGAATTCAACCCGGCTGGTGAAAGATCGCGTGCACGGCGATCCGTCATTGAATAGTTATTCATTTTGGCTCGATGATTTTGGTTCTGGCTATGCGGGTTTTTCCGCGTTGTACAACAGCCAGTTCCGCTTCGTTAAGCTCGACCGTTTTCTGCTCTGGGACTTCATGAAAAAGTCCGGCGGCGAGGGCTTGATGCGCGCATTACTGCGCTTCTTTTACCTTAATCATTACAAGGTAATTATCGAAGGAGTTGAAACTCCCGAACACAAGAAATGGCTGGATGAAATGCCATATTACGCACTGCAGGGAAAGCTGTGGAAGGAATCCAGCATCAAGGATTTGAACTCGCTTCTTACAGCTGAATACTTTTAACTCGGTATTGGTGTTTGCCCTATGTCTAAAAACAACGTTCTTGTGATTAGTGAGTGTAAGTACAGCTATGTTGGCCTGTCGGTGCTGCTGAAGAAACACTACGGCGCGTACGATATCCGCCTGTTTTCCGATTTCATGCACGGCGGCGCCAAAGCAGAGAAGATCACCAAGCACGATATCGCGCTGATTTTCACCTCGCAAAACCTGGAGCAGAGCGTTAACGTGATCGAAAGCCTGGTGTCCCTGCACCAGCAGTACAACAGCAAAACGCGCCTGTTGGTGTTCTACGACGACGAGCGCGTGGTGAAACTGCTGTCGATCCTGGGAATTTCCGTTGAGTTGGTCTCTACCCGCATTCCGCTTTATTCGCTGCAGGAAAAAATCCAGCGGCTGTTGGAAAGCAAAGAACCGGGCGGCATCAGAGTGCAGAAAACCCGCGAGCTCAGCCCGGCGGAAAGCGACGTGATCTTCAATCTGCTGCGCGGCGACAGCCTGCTGCACATTGCGGAAAAGCGCGGCACGCACCCAAAAACCATCTTTTCGCAGAAATACAGCGCGATGAAAAAGCTGCGGCTGCGCAGCATGAGCACCATCTTCGTCGCCGGCAAATAAACATCCTGGCTTGTTGCGCGGTACGCCGCGCGGCAACCCGTCTCCCCTGCCGCTGCGTTAAATTAATGTAACAACCGGCGACAAAGCAGCAACAGACACACAACATCTCCTCCTGTTGGCTACGATTCGCACACGGATTATCCGTGAGTCATGTCGTGTGGATTAAAATAAACATCAGGAGATGTTATGAAGTCGTCCTTATTCAGCCGCTATACCTGCTTTGTACTGAGCATCTTGCTCACCCTGGCTTTCTTGATCATGATGCACAACTATCCGTGGTTCTGGCTGCCGGCCCTGGCCTGCGGTTGCCTGATGGTGTTGGGTATCTACGATCTCACCCAGCAGCGCCACGCCATCTGCCGCAACTACCCGATCATCGGCCGCATGCGCTTCTTTTTCGAGTTCATCCGCCCGGAACTGCGCCAGTATTTCCTCGAGCAGGATAATGAAGAGATCCCGTTTTCGCGCACCCAGCGCACGCTGGTGTATCGCCGGGCGAAAAACGAGATGGGCGACAAACCGTTCGGCACCCTGCTGGACGTCTACCAAACCGGCTATGAGTGCATCGGCCACTCCATGCGGCCGGTGGAAGCCGCCGACCCGACCAGTTTCCGCATCACCATCGGCGGCGCCGACTGCCGCCAGCCCTACTCCGCGTCGATCTTCAACATTTCTGCCATGAGCTTCGGCGCGCTCTCCGCCAACGCCATTCGCGCGCTCAACCTCGGCGCGGCCAAGGGCAATTTCTACCACGACACCGGCGAGGGCAGCATCAGCCGCTATCACCGTGAAAACAACGGCGATCTGGTGTGGGAGCTGGGCAGCGGCTATTTCGGCTGCCGCACCGCCGACGGCCATTTCGATCCACGGCGCTTTGCCGAACAGGCGCACAGCCCGCAGGTGAAAATGATTGAAATCAAGCTCAGCCAGGGCGCCAAACCCGGCCACGGCGGCATTCTGCCGGCGAAAAAGGTGGATGCGGAAATCGCCGCCACCCGCGGCGTGCCGGAAGGGGTCGATTGCATCTCGCCGGCGTCGCACAGCGCCTTCACCACCCCGCTGGAAATGATGCATTTCATCCAACAGCTGCGCGAGCTGTCAGGCGGCAAACCGGTCGGTTTCAAGCTGTGCATCGGCCACCCGTGGGAGTTCGTCGCCATCGTCAAGGCGATGCTGCACACCCGCATCCTGCCGGATTTCATCGTGGTGGACGGCAAGGAAGGCGGTACCGGCGCCGCGCCGCTTGAGCTTTCCAACTATATGGGCATGCCGCTGCGCGAAGGGCTGCTGTTCGTGCATAACACGCTGGTAGGCTGCGGCCTGCGCGACCAGATCAAGATAGGCGCCAGCGGCAAGATCATCAGCGCCTTCGATATCGCCAGCGTGCTGGTGCTCGGCGCCGATTGGGTGAACTCGGCGCGCGGCTTTATGTTCGCCGTCGGCTGCATCCAGTCGCAAAGCTGCCACACCAACCACTGCCCGACCGGCGTAGCAACGCAAGATCCGCTGCGGCAAAAGGCGCTGGTGGTGCCGAACAAGGCGGAACGCGTCTACCACTTCCATCAAAATACGGTGAAAGCGCTGGCGGACATGCTGGCGGCGGCCGGCGTCAGCCGCCCGGAGCAGCTGACCTCGCACCATATGCTGCGCCGCATCACGCCGACCGAGATCAAGGTGTACGCCGATATCTATTACTACCTGGAGCCGGGCGCGCTGCTGCAGCCGGAGATCAAAAGCGAGTTCTACGCCCGCATGTGGCGCATGGCGACGCCCACCAGTTTCGATCAGGCGATCTCGCTGCCGGCGGCATGATGGGATAAGGAATAAAAAGAGAGTTGCCCCCTCGCCTTGGGGAAGAGCATATGGAGAGGGGTTGCTTGCTACGGCGGCCCTCCCCCTCAACGGCGAGAGGGCATGTCGGTTACTGTTTGCGCACCGGCGCATCGCCGGCGACGTAATAGTCGGCGGTGCTGCGCGGCAGCGGCGCGCGCTGGCGAATGCGATCGGCTAACTTCTCGGCGATCATGATGGTGGTGGCGTTCAGGTTGCCGGTGATGATCAGCGGCATGATTGACGCATCCACCACCCGCAATCCTTCCATGCCGTGCACCCGGCCCTGCCCATCGACCACCGCCATCTCATCCTCGCCCATCTTGCACGAGCAGGACGGGTGGAAGGCGGTTTCGGCGTGCTCGCGCACGAAGGCGTCCAGCTGCTCGTCGGTCTGCACCTCCGGCCCCGGGCTTATCTCGCGGCCACGGTATTCGTCCAAAGCCGGCTGCGCCATGATCTCGCGCGTGATGCGAATAGCGTCGCGGAACTCCTGCCAATCCTGTTCGGTCGACATGTAGTTGAACAGAATGCTCGGGTGCTGGCGCGGATCTTTCGACTTCACCTGCACCCGGCCGCGGCTCGGCGAACGCATCGAGCCGACGTGCGCCTGGAAGCCGTGCTCTTTCACCGCGTTGCTGCCGTTGTAGTTAATCGCCACCGGCAGGAAGTGATACTGAATGTTCGGCCAGGCGAATTCTGCGCGGCTGCGGATGAAGCCGCCGGCCTCGAACTGGTTGCTGGCGCCAACGCCGGTACCGTTGAACAACCATTCCGCGCCGATCTTCGGCTGGTTGAACCATTGCAGCGCCGGGTACAGCGACACCGGTTTCTTACAGGCGTACTGCAGGTACATCTCCAGGTGATCCTGCAGGTTTTCCCCGACGCCCGGCAGATCGTGCACCACCTTGATATCCAGGCTGTTCAGCAGTGCCGCCGGGCCGACGCCCGAACGCTGCAGGATCTGCGGCGAGGCGATGGCGCCGGCGCACAGCAGCACTTCGCGCCGCGCTTTGGCGTGGGTCAGCTGATTGCTGTCGCCCTGCAAATAGTTGACGCCCACCGCACGCTTGCCGTCGAACACAATGTGGTCGGTCAGCGCATGGGTGACGATCTTCAGGTTCGGCCGCGAACGCGCCTGATCCAGATAGCCGCGGGCGGTGCTGGCGCGGCGCCCTTTCGGCGTCACGGTGCGATCCATCGGGCCGAAGCCTTCTTGTTGGTAACCGTTCAGATCGTCGGTGCGCGGGTAGCCCGCCTGCACGCCGGCTTCCACCATGGCGTGGAACAATTCGTTGTTACCGGCTTTCGGCGTGGTGACGCTCACCGGGCCCTCGCCGCCGTGATAGTCGTTCGGGCCGATATCGCGGGTTTCCGCCTTGCGGAAATACGGCAGGCAGTCCAGATAGGTCCAGTCTTCCAGACCCGGCGCCTTAGCCCAGTTATCGAAGTCCATCGCGTTGCCGCGAATGTAACACATACCGTTGATCAGGGACGAACCGCCCAGCCCTTTGCCGCGGCCGCATTCCATCCGGCGATTGTTCATGTGCGGCTCAGGATCGGTTTCATACGCCCAGTTATAGCGGCGGCCCTGCAGCGGAAACGCCAGCGCGGCCGGCATCTGGGTACGGAAATCCATCCGGTAATCCGGGCCACCGGCTTCCAGCAGCAAGACGCTGACGTCGGCGTCTTCGGTCAATCGGGTGGCTAACACGTTGCCGGCGGAACCGGCACCGATAATGATGTAGTCAAATTCCATTCATTATCTCCTTACTTTTATAGGCCTGCACGATGCGAAAACGCGAGGCGCGGCTCCGCAACAGGCGGTGTATTTTGGCTCTCTAGAGATTGTCGGCCGCAGCCAACGCGGCTGCGGCTCGAAAGACGACGGGGATAGTTAAAATACCGAGGCGTATTCGCCCAGCTCAACCTGCACCGATTTGATCTGGGTGTAGTGTTCCAGCGTAGTCAGGCCGTTCTCGCGGCCAACGCCGGACTGCTTGTAGCCGCCGACCGGCATTTCCGCCGCCGACTCGCCCCAGGTGTTGATCCAGCAAATGCCGGCTTCCAGCTGGTGGATCACGCGGTGCGCGCGCGCCAGATCGTTGGTCACCACGCCCGCGGCCAGGCCGAAGGTGGTATCGTTGGCGCGGCGCACCACTTCCTCTTCGCTCTGGTAGCTGAGAATGCTCATCACCGGCCCGAAGATCTCCTCGCGCACGATTTCCATGTCGTCGCGGCAGTCGCTGAATACCGTCGGCGCCACGTAAGCGCCCTTGCCGAATTCGCCGTGGGTGACGCGTTCGCCGCCGCACAGCAGACGCGCGCCGCTGTTCTTGCCGCTTTCGATAAAGCGCAGCACCGATTCCATGTGCGCGAAGCTGACCAGCGGCCCGAAGTTGGTCTGCGGATCGGTCGGATCGCCGAGGCGAATGCGCTTCACCCGCTCGAGGATTTTCGCCTCAAACTGCGCCTGCAGCGCCGCCGGCACGAAGACGCGGGTGCCGTTGGTGCACACCTGGCCGGAGCTGTAGAAGTTGGCCATCATGGCGATATCGGCGGCGCGATCCAGATCGGCGTCGTCGAAGATAATCAGCGGCGACTTGCCGCCCAGCTCCATGGTGACTTCTTTCAGCGTCGACCCCGACGCGTTGGCCATCACCTTCTTGCCGGTTTTCACCCCGCCGGTGAAAGAGACTTTGGCGATGCCCGGATGGTCAGTCAGGTACTGCCCAACTTCCGCGCCGCTGCCAGTCACCACGTTGAAGACACCGTCCGGCAGGCCGGCTTCGGTGTAAATTTCCGCCAGCTTCAGCGCCGTCAACGAGGTGACTTCGCTCGGTTTGAAGATCATCGCGTTGCCCGCCGCCAGCGCCGGCGCGGACTTCCACAGCGCGATTTGAATCGGGTAGTTCCAGGCGCCGATGCCGGCCACCACGCCCAGCGGTTCGCGGCGGGTATAGACGAACGAGGTATCACGCAGCGGGATCTGTTCGCCTTCAATGGCCGGGATCAGGCCGGCGTAATACTCCAGCACGTCGGCGCCGGTGACGATGTCCACCGCGGTGGTTTCCGACATCGCTTTGCCGGTATCCAGCGTTTCCAACGCCGCCAGCTCATCGTTGCGCTCGCGCAGAATATCCACCGCGCGGCGCAGGATGCGCGAACGCGCCATCGCCGTCATCGCCGCCCACACCTTCTGCCCGCTGGCCGCGCTGGCCACCGCACGATCGACGTCTTCAGCGCCGGCGGCCTGGACTTCCGCCAGAACTTCGCCGTTCGCCGGGTTAATGGCGTTGAAGGTTTTTCCAGCGGTGCTGTCTACATAGGCGCCATGAATATAGAGCTTCTGCAAGCCAAAACGGGACATAGGATCTCCTTGAGTTATCCTCCGGGCAGCGTCTGCCCCCGGAGTTGGAACGTAATGTATTCGGTCGTGAGCGCCAGCGCCTGCGCCTGATTGAACGCCGAGCCGCGCAGCGCGCTGCGCAGCCACAGTCCGTCGATCAGCGCCGCCAGCCCCTTGGCCGCCAACCGCGCCTGCGGCTGCGGCATGACGCGGCGAAACTCGGCGCACAGGTTGGAATAGAGCCGGCGGCCGTTCACCTGCTGCAGCCGGTTGAGCTGCGGTTGGTGCAGACTGCTGGCCCAAAAGGCCAGCCAGGTCTTCATCGCCGCGCTGTTGATCTGGCTGTCGTCGAAGTTGCCGGCGACGATCGCCTGCAGCCGCGCCGCCGGGCTGTTATCGGTCAGCGCCTGCAAACGCAGCTTCACCGCCTCGCCCAGATGGCTGATCAGATAGCGCATCGTGGCTTCCAGCAGGCCGTTCTTGTCCTTGAAATAATGGCTGATGATGCCGTTGGAAACGCCGGCCCGCCGCGCGATCTGCGCGATGGTGGCGTCATGCATTCCCACTTCGTTTACCGCGGCGAGCGTGGCATCAATCAACTGCTGCCTTCTGATTGGCTGCATTCCTACCTTTGGCATATTTCGACTCTCACAAAACCGACTTCGGCCTTATCTCAGCGGGCAAATTTCACTGCCGTTTCGCCCGTGATTCAGGTCATCATGGGGACTATTAAACTTTTTTTTGATTGAACGTTCAATAAAAATTGCATATATTTTATTGCCGCCTGGTTAAAAATTTGTACTATCTGGTTGTGGAACTGGCTGATTTTTGTGAGGTAATTAACGAATCTGACCAAAATCAGTGGCTGTAAGCGGTTCCCGCCGCGAAGCGCGCCGGCGCTTCGTTGACAGGCGAAAGCGGCGTCACTCAGGCCCTCCTGATGAGGTGGCCGCCGCCTTCATTCGCCCGTTTTCCGGCGGCGCCAACGCGCCCCGAAATGCGGAGCGGCACGATTTTACTCAGTTCAGAGGATGACGATGACAACACGCGAAACCTCCTCCAAACCGCAGCAGGACCGCCTCAACCCTGTGGTTTTCTTCACCTCGGCGGGGCTGATCCTGGCCTTCTCGCTGATGACCATCTTTTTCACCGACTTCTCCGGGCAGTGGATCACCCGCACGCTGAATTGGGTGTCGACCACCTTCGGTTGGTACTACCTGCTGGCGGCGACGCTGTACATCGTGTTCGTAGTGTTTATCGCCGCTTCGCGCTTCGGTTCGATCAAGCTCGGGCCGGAGCAGTCCAAGCCGGAGTTCAGCCTGATGAGCTGGGCGGCGATGCTGTTCGCCGCCGGCATCGGCATCGACCTGATGTTCTTCTCGGTCGCCGAGCCGGTGACCCAGTACATGATGCCGCCGGAAGGCGACGCGCAAACGCTGGAGGCCGCGCGCCAGGCGATGGTCTGGACGCTGTTCCACTACGGCCTGACCGGCTGGTCGATGTATGCGCTGATGGGCATCGCCCTCGGCTACTTCAGCTATCGCTACAATCTGCCGCTGACCATCCGCTCGGCGCTGTACCCGATCTTCGGTAAGCGCATCAATGGCCCGATCGGCCACAGCGTGGACATCGCCGCGGTGCTCGGCACCATCTTCGGCATCGCCACCACGCTGGGCATCGGCGTGGTGCAGCTCAACTACGGCCTCAAGGTGCTGTTCGAGATCCCGGAAAACCTGACGGTGCAGGGCTCGCTGATCCTGCTGTCGGTGATCATGGCCACCATCTCGGTCACCTCGGGCGTCAACAAGGGCATCCGCATCCTGTCCGAGCTGAACGTGCTGCTGGCGCTGGGCCTGATCCTGTTCGTGCTGTTCTTCGGCGACACCGAGTTCCTGCTCAATGCGCTGGTGCTCAACGTCGGCGATTACATCAACCGCTTTATGGGCATGACGCTCAACAGCTTCGCCTTCGATCGGCCGGTGGAGTGGATGAACAACTGGACGCTGTTCTTCTGGGCCTGGTGGGTGGCGTGGTCGCCGTTCGTCGGCCTGTTCCTGGCGCGCATCTCGCGCGGGCGCACCATTCGCCAGTTCGTGGTCGGCACGCTGATCATTCCGTTCGTGTTCACCCTGCTGTGGCTGTCAATCTTCGGCAACAGCGCGCTGTACCAGATCATTCACGGCAACGCCGAGTTTGCGCAGGAAGTGATGCAATTCCCGGAGCGCGGCTTCTACAGCCTGCTGGCGCAATACCCCGGCTTCACCTTCAGCGCCTCGGTGGCCACCATCACCGGCCTGTTGTTCTACGTCACCTCGGCGGACTCCGGCTCGCTGGTGCTGGGCAACTTCACCTCGCGCCTGGCCGACATCAATAATGATGCGCCAAACTGGCTGCGGATTTTCTGGTCGGTGGCCATCGGCCTGCTGACCATCGGCATGCTGATGACCGACGGCGTGCCGGCGCTGCAGAAAACCACGGTGATCATGGGCCTGCCGTTCAGCTTCGTGATCTTCTTCGTGATGGCCGGGCTGTATAAATCGCTGCGGGTGGAAGACTACCGCAAGGCTAGCGCGCTCAGCACCCTGGCGCCGGTGCCGGTCTCCAGCCACGACGTGCTCAACTGGAAACAGCGCCTGTCGCGGGTGATGAACTACCCGGGCACCCAGTACACGCAGAAAATGTTGGATAAAGTCTGCCGCCCGGCAATGCAGGACGTGGCGCGCGAGCTGGAGCTGCGCGGCGCGAAAGTGGAGTTCAGTGAAGTGCCGCCGACCGAAGACGAGCGCCTGAACCACCTGGAGCTGCTGGTGCACCTGGGCGAGGAACAGAACTTCATCTATCAGATCTGGCCGATGCGCTACTCGGTGCCGGGCTTCACCTACCGCGCCCGCTCCGGCAAGTCGCACTACTACCGGCTGGAAACCTTCCTGATGGAAGGCACCCAGGGCAACGACCTGATGGACTACAGCAAGGAACAGGTGATTGGCGATATCCTCGACCAGTACGAGAAGCACCTGAACTTCCTGCACATTCATCGCGAAGCGCCGGGGGGCACCCTGACCTTCCCGGATATGTGACGGTCGATCAATAACCAGAGGGCGTAGCCAGGCTACGCCCTTTTTTATGCCTGCTCGGCCGGCAAATCGGCTTTCAGCAGCACCAGGGAACCGGCCAGCAACACCAGATCCTTGATCAAAAAGCTGGTGGCGCCGGCCATGGCCGGAAAACCGCCGGCGGAAGGCTCCCAGGCACCCGGCGTGGAAAATATCAGCGTCAGCGTGGTCAGGTAGGTCACCGTCGAACCGATCGCCCCCAGCAACCCCAGCCGCCGCGACCAGAATCCCGCCAGCAGCAGCAAACCGAAGCTCCACTCAGCGACGCCCAACGCATAGCTGGCGCCGCGGATGCCGAACGCCTGATGCATCCAGCTCAGCAGCGGGCTGTTGCCGATCAGCGGCACCAGCCCCTGCGCCTCGTAATCAAACCATTTGGCGTAGCCGAAGGCGGCGAAGATCACCACCAGCGCCGCGCGCATAAAGATAACGTCCCCGTTCGAGCGCTGAAAGCGCCGCAGCCATGTCGCCAGCATCATCCTCTCTCCTTATGTTGCCCACGGCCGCCGCGGATCGCCCGCTGGTGGCCGCGGAGTGCGGCGGCTTAGTGCCCCATCGCGTCCTTCTTCATTTCGTCTTTCTTCATGCCGTCTTTGGCCATACCGTCTTTCGCCATGCCATCCTTTTTCATCGCGTCTTTGCCCATCTTGTCTTTCTTCATGCAGTCCTTGCCCATGCACTCTTTCTTCATCCCATCTTTCGCCATGCCGTCGTGCGACATCTGGCTCATGCCGTCCTTTTTCATCGCGTCTTTGCTCATGCCATCAGCGGCGTTGGCGCCGGCTACGCCCAGCATCAGCGCGCTGCACATCATCATTGCGAATAACTTTTTCATGGTATTTCCTTCCGTCATGTCAAAGGCACCGGAGTGCCGGAGAATGGCCGGCGGCCGCCTCAGCTGCCGCCAAACCAGTTGTAGCCCTGGTCTTCCCAGTAACCGCCCGGGAAGCGGTTGGTGACCTCGATCACCTGAATGTGTTTCGGGTTCTTGTAGCCCAGCTTGGTCGGCATGCGCAGCTTCATCGGGTAGCCGTACTTGCGCGGCAAGATCTGGCCGTCATAAGTCAGCGCGATAATCGTCTGCGGATGCAGCGCGGTGGCCATGTCGATGCTGGTGTAGTAGTCGTCGGCGCATTTGAAGCTGACGTAGCGGGCGCTCAGATCCGCGCCAATCGCCTTGAGGAAGGTCGCGAACGGTACGCCGCCCCACTTGCCGATGGCGCTCCAGCCCTCGACACAGATATGGCGCGTCACCTGGCTGACCTGCGCCATCCGGTGCAGCTGCGGCAGGCTCCAGGCGCGTTTGTCCTGCACCAGTCCCGCCACCTCCAGCCGGTAGCCGTCGCCGTTGATGTCCGGCGCGTCCTCCTCGGCGTAGAAAGCGTTGAACGGAAACGGCCGGGTGATCATCGATTCCGGGTAGACCGGCGCCAGGCGATCGCCGTTGAACAGCCAGCCCTGCACCCGATCGTTGAAGCGCGACATGCGGCTCAGCGCCTGTTCGACGTTGGCGTTGTCGCTGAGATCGCAGCCGGTGAGCATGGCGATGCCGCCCAGCGTCAGGCCATTGCGCAGAAAGCGGCGGCGGGATGACGCGCTCAACAGCCGCTGCGCTTCTTTGACGATCGCCTGCCCTTCATCGATCGTCATGATCTGTTTATCCTTTTCCATTATTCACTCCTTAGCGTCCGCGCAGCATGGCCAGCAGCGTGCGCGGCACCAGCGCCACCATCACCAGGTGAATCGCGACGAAGGCCACCAGCGCCGACATGGCAAAAAAGTGGATATAGCGCGCCGCCTCATAGCCGCCGAGCAGCGTGCGCAGCAGCGGAAACTGCACCGATTTCCACAGCACCAGCCCGGACAGCGCGCTCATCACGCCGAGGATCATCACCGACAGATAGGCCACGCGCTGCACCATGTTGTAGTGGCGCAGGTCGGCGTGTTGCAGCCTGCCGCGCAGCGCGGCGCCTATATCGGCGAGAAACTGCCGTGGGCTGAGCGGCCAATATTTGCGTTTGAAACGCCCGCTGGCCAGGTTGATCAGCAGGTAGCACAGCCCGTTGACGCCGAACAGCCACATGCCGGCGAAGTGCCACTGCAGCGCGCCGCCCAGCCAGCCGCCGAGCGTCAGCTCATTGAGAAAGCTGAAGTTGAACAGCGGCGAGGCGTTGTAGATGCGCCAGCCGCTGGTCACCATGATCAGCATCGCCAGCGCATTCAGCCAGTGCGTCAACCGCAGCCACAGCGGATGCACCGTCTGTCGTTGTTCCGGGGTGAGAGTGAGGTTCATGCGAACTCCTGGCGACCAATGAGGCGATGAGCCGAGTATTCCCCGGATTTGTTCCCCAAGACCTCACGCAAAGTTAAATAAAATGTGATAACTCCGCCGGTGGGGGTTGTGTAGACTTCAGAGAGAAACGGGCAATCAGCGGTAATGAGAATGGACAAGCCAAAACGAATTTTGATCGTCGAGGACGACGGCGACATCGCCGAACTGCTGCAGCTGCATCTGCGCGACGAGGGTTACGCCATCAGCCACGCCGCCGACGGCAACCGGGGCATGGCGATGCTGGAACAGGGCGGCTGGGACACCCTCATCCTCGATCTGATGCTGCCGGGCGTGGACGGATTGGAAATTTGCCGCCGGGCGCGCACCATGACGCGCTACACGCCGATCATCATCATCAGCGCGCGCTCCAGCGAGGTACACCGCGTGCTGGGGCTGGAACTGGGCGCCGACGACTATCTGGCCAAGCCCTTCTCCATGCTGGAGCTGGTGGCGCGGGTCAAGGCGCTGTTCCGCCGCCAGGAAGCGATGAGCCGCAACCTGCGCATGGACGCCGGCGTGCTCAGTTTCAACGATCTGACCATCGATCCCATCGCCCGCGAAGTGCACCTGCACCAGCAGCCGGTCGAGCTGACGCCGCGCGAATTCGACCTGCTGTACTTTTTCGCCCGCCACCCGGGCCAGGTGTTCTCGCGCCTGAGCCTGTTGAATCAGGTTTGGGGCTATCAGCACGAGGGGTATGAGCACACCGTCAACACCCATATCAACCGGCTGCGCATCAAGATCGAGCGCAACCCGGCGGAACCCGAGCGCATCCTCACGGTGTGGGGCATGGGCTATAAATTCGCGGCCGCGCCGCAAGAGTGAGCCATGAAAAACCTTACGTTAGCGCAACGCCTCACGCTGATCTTCGCGCTGCTGATCGTCATCGGCTGCGCCTTTTCCGGCTGGATGCAGGTGCGCAGCAGCACCCAGTACAGCCAGGCGGTGATCCAGCGCCTGTCCGGCAACCTGGCGCAGCATATTGCCGACAGCAACCCGCTGCTGGGGGTGAACGGGCCGGATCCGCAGGCGGTGCATACCCTGTTCGATCAGCTGATGGCGGTGAATCCCAGCGTTGAGGTTTACCTGCTTGACAAACAGGGCACGATTATCGGCAACGCCGCGCCGGCCGGGCATCTGAAGCGGCAGCGGGTCGCGCTGCCACCGCTGCAGGCGCTGCTCGGTGGCGCGCCGATGCCGGTGTATGGCGACGATCCGCGCAGCGCGGACGGGCGCAAGGTGTTCAGCGTCGCGCAGCTAAAGGTCGATGGCCGGATCGAAGGCTATCTGTACGTGGTGCTGCTCGGCGAAGAGTACACGGCGCTGGCCAGCAACGCCCAGTTTAACTCGGCGGTCAGGATGGCGCTGTGGACCTCCGGGCTGATGGTGCTGTTCAGCCTGCTGGCCGGCGGTTTGGCGTTTTATTGGGTGACGCGCCCTATCCGTCGCCTGACCCGGCAGGTCAGCGCGCTGGACAGCGGCGGCATCGAGGCGGTGCAGGCCTACGCATCGCTGCCGGCGGTACGGGCCGGGCGCGACGAAGTCAGCCAGCTGCAGCAGGCCTTCCACCACATGGCGCAGCGCCTTGCCGAACAGTGGCAAACGCTGGCGCAGCAGGATCGGCTGCGGCGCGAGTTCATCGCCAACGTCTCGCACGATCTGCGCACCCCGCTCACCTCGCTGCACGGCTATCTGGAGACGCTGTCGGTCAAAGCCGCCACCCTGAGCGAAGCCGATCGGCAGCGCTACCTGGAGATCGCGCTGGCGCAGAGCCGCAAGGTGGGCAAGCTGGCGCAGGAGCTGTTCGAGCTGGCGCGGCTGGAGTACGGCGTGGTGAAACCGCAGAAAGAGCCCTTCTCCCTCAGCGAGCTGTTGCAGGACGTGTTCCAAAAGTTCGAACTGGCGGCGGAGGCGCGCAACCAGCGGCTGCACGCCGACATTCCCCCCGGCATTCCGCCGGTGTTCGCCGATCTCAGCATGATTGAGCGGGTGCTGACCAACCTGCTGGACAACGCCATTCGCCATACGCCGCCCGGCGGCGACATCGGCGTGCGGCTGTGGCGGCAGGACGATCGGGTGATGGTGCAGGTCAGCGACAGCGGCCCCGGTATTCCGCAGACGCTGCGCGCCGATCTGTTCGTGCGCCCGTCTGTCCTGAGCAGCGCCCGGCGCCCTTCCGGCGGGCTGGGGTTGATGATCGTGCGGCGCATTTTGCAGCTGCACGACAGCGATATTCAGCTGATCGAACAAGCGCAAAGCGGCGCCTGCTTCCGCTTCGCCATTCCGCCGCGTTAATCGAGGCAGCTGCGATCGACGCTAATAAACTTGTCGTTATAGATAATGAATTTCTGCCCCTTCAGCCGAATACCGGCATGGGTCAGCGTATCGCCGGGGCGCAGGTATTCGGTGACGCCCTCTTCATCCGTGCTGTTGCAGCCCGGCTTGAGCAGGAACTTGAAGTAGGTGTTGCCGGTGTTGGTGAGCGTACCGCGCTGGGTATCGAGCCGATAGGCAAAGTTTACCTGACGCGGGCGCACCACCAGAATGGTGTCCATCACCACGATCGGCTCCAGGTTGACGCCGGCGCCCCGACGCGGCCCCGGCTCGAACAATCGGGTCGGCACTTCGCGAAATGACACCCGGTAATAACGCTCGCGATTATCCTGCGGCCCGCGGTAGAAAAACTTGTAGTACTCCGCCTGCCCGGCCTGCAGCGTCAGCTGGCGCGGTGCGAACAGCAGCTCGCCGTCCGCCGGCCGGCTGCGTACCTCGCGCTCTCCCGGTCGATCGATGGCGCGAATGCTCACCTGATACAGACGCGCGCTGCGGTTGTTATTCAACACCCGCTTGGCGGTGAATGAGCGATCCTGATCCATGGCAAACGTCAGGGTACCGACATTGATCGCGGTGGCAGTAAAGGGGAAGGAGAAACACAGCAACCCTATTAGCATAAGTTTCACGCTCTGCCCTCAATTGATGTTGCGCCAGGTGGCTTCGACATGAATTTCACCGGCGGCGCTGACGTCGCCGTACCAACCGTTGCCGTCGACGGTTCTCAGCGAGATCGGATTATTCATCGGAATACTAAAGGTCACGCGAGTCTTGTTCAGCACCCCCACTTCGCCGGAAATATCATTCCACGGGGTGCTGCTCCAGAGCGCATTGGTCATGTCGTGCCACTGGCCATCGCAGCCGGCGGCGAAGCTCTGCTGGCCGTTGGTGCTGGTGGTGATGCCGAGGGTGGCGGGAAACGGCACCTGGGTACTGTTATCCGCGGAAGAAAAGAGGCAATAGTTCACCCCGTTGATCGCCCGAGTCGGCCCGGTCGCCATCACCCTCACCTGATCGGCGGCGGTTTTGCCGCTGGTAGTCACCAGGTAGCCGAACTCCAGCGCCGGCTCCGCCGGGCCGACATAACCTTCACGATGAGGGCTGTTGTCGTAATCATCGGAAATAATGCTGATGCTGAAATCGCGCGGCTTGATAATCAGCTGGTTTGAGGTGGAAAACTCATACCATCCCGACTCCGGCGAGGTGGTGTTCTGAAAACGGAAATTGATCAGATCGCGAGTGCCGCTGTCAGAAATCCCCAGCGCAACCATCTGTTTGAAGAAATTACTGGAGAAGAACACATAGACGGCATTGCTGCTCTTCAGTTCGTTAAAGGTATAGTAGCTGCCGGTGCCCGACGTGTTTTTCCAGGTGTTGCCGTTCAGACTGAACTGCAGGTCGGCGGCGTTCACCGCGGATGACAGCGCCGCATGGTTAATCGCCGGGAAAACATGAATCGAGGTATTGCTGACGCTGCCGTCGGTCTGCAAATCATAGCTGACCATCTTGCACATGATGCCCGAGCGGGCGCCGATAGTCTGGTTCTTGCAATCGGCATTGCCCTCGCCGATGATCGGCACCCCATCGCTGTTGACGAACACCTCCGATACGGCGTTGGTATTGATAAAGCGCAGGTGGGCGGCCTTGCTGTGCGTGACGGTGCGCTTGTACCAGCTGCCGCTGGCCTGATCCTGGCAACGGCCGCCGGCCGCGGCGTCGTAAGCCACCGACGTTTGGCAACCGTTGATCTGCATGCTGAAAGCGTCACCCGCAGCCATCTGCTTCAGATACTGATAGAAGCTCGGCGACATCATGCCGTGCATCCATTTTGCGCCGCCTGGCGTGACCACGGCGCCATAAAATCCCTTTTCGTCGGTGGTCTGCGGCAGAATCAAGCTGGTATCCATATTGCAACCGGCATACCAGTTGATGCAACGCAAGCCGAGGAACGGATTCTTTATCGGCGCATTTTCCAGCCACATGTCATAGCGCCAGTTGGCATTCAGCCCCGTGTTGTAACCATTGTCCACGTACCCCAGGCTCTGCTGATAGATAGTGCCGGAACCGCCGTATTTCAGCCCGGTCCACTTGTTGGCGCCGGTCATGCGCGGATCCAGCCCGCCGGCCGGCGTAACGAAAAAGTTGTCGTCGGCGTTGTTCTCCACGAAGACAAATTTCATTACCGCCGCATCCGGCCAGTTGGTCTGGCTGACCGCCGCCTGCAGCGCGGGTGCGACCAGCGCCAACAACAACAGCGCAACGTTAGCTCTCATGGTCAGACTCCCCGGATGACAGATTGCCCGCATAGGTTTTCAGCCCGGTGCAGATCACGTCGCCGACCCACACCGCGCCTTGCGCCTTGCTGAGATCCAAATCCACTTCGCACGTCTGATTGCCGCTGTGGGTAAAATCGATAACCGGGAATTTCTTGTCGACGTCCATGATAAATTCGCCTTTCTCATCGGTGCGGGTGCGGCCGATATGGTTCTTGATATAGGCGTTGGCCAGCAGCGTGCCGTCCTCCGCCTTGATGCGGCCGAACACCGTCACCATCTGTTTTATCTCCGGCGAGATCACCGCCACGTTGCCCGGATACAGGGTGAGCCTGCTCTTACGCCTGGTGACGATGTCGAAGCTCTCCGCCGAGTTTTTGTTGTTCATCAGCTCAACATCGTACTGACCGTAAGGCGACAACGGCAGGTAATTCTTATTGCCGCTCAGCTTCACCATCCGGCCGTCAACCCGTGCGGTCAGCAGGCCGTCGTTTTCAATGCCGGTATTGAAGATAATCCCGGCGTTGCCTTCGTTGCGGCCGCTGATGGCAATATCACGCCCTTGCCAGCCCATGCTGCCGCTCGCGGTCAGGCTGCTGTTAACATAGCCGTCGGCGGAGCTGCTGACGTTGAGCGTGCCGGCAGAATACTTGGTGTCGAAGCGCGCATAGCCACCGCCGTTGAAGCGGTTGTCGCCGCGGGTATCACCGGAAATCGCCCGCGACAGGTTGGCGCCCAGGGTGCGGATCGGCCCGTCCTTGATGTCCTTGCGCGCCGCTAGGTTGGCGGTGGTGTAGCCGTTCTGGTTGGAAACGCCGGCGCTGAGCCAGTTGCCCATCGGCAGCGAAAAATCGAGCGCGATGTACTTGCCGGTATTGACGTTGCTGCTGCCGTTGTTGTAGCGTTGCACGCCCGCCCGCACGCCCAGCGTGCCGAAGCGGCCGGTAAAGATGTTCTGGTAATAATCGGCGTTGTAATAGTGACTGTCGTTCTTCTTATCGTCGTTGTAGCTGGCGCTCAGAGTGCCCAGCGGAGACCACAGCGCCCCCAGATTAAGGCTGCCGCCAACGGCGCGGTTATAGGCGTCATTTTGCAACAGACGATCGCCAATCTGCGTTTTCTCCTGATTGATCCATACGCTGCTGAAGCCGCCGGGCAACGCGGCGCTGACGCTATTGACCAGGCTCCAGGAGCGATCGGAGGCCGCCATGTTTTGCAGGTTGATCTGAATCGACTCGGTCACCGGCAGGCTGACGCGGCTCTCGCCGACGGCGTTGCCGTCAAACGAATACCCCGACAGCGCCCAATTCAGCGTGTGCAGATTGCCGGTAGCCGAAGCGCCAAGCAAATAAGAGTCCTTTGCCGGGCGGTGGCGCTCTCGCTCGCCGCGCCAGTCGTCCATGCGCAGCATCCCGCCCCAAAATTGCCAGGCCAGCGGCGCATTGGCGCCGCGATTGGGGCTGAACAGTTTATTCACTCGCTGCATGCGTTTATCCACCACTTTGCCGTTGACCACGATCTCCACCTCGACGTCATAAATGCCGTAGGGCAGGCTGCCGGTGTCCACTTCATGGTTGCCCATCGTGAAGTTTTGCACGCTGAGCAGCCGCCCATCGCGCGACAAATGGACCTCGCCGGCCGAGGGGAAAAAAACCACGATCGGCGTCAGCGATTGGGAATTATCGAATACCGTCGAGTTGGCGCGGTTGCCGTAGGACAGACCATAAATCTTGCTCGAGTTGATGGTGGTAACCGGCCCCAGCGACTGCAGATTCCAGCTGTCCAGCATGCCGGCGGCGAAACGGCGGCCGGCGAAATCACGCTCGTACATTGCTTTGTACAGCGTGGCGTTTTCATCGCCGCTGCCGATACCGTAGATGGAACCGTTCAACTCCACGTGGTGTTCACGCAACGCCGTGACGCTGTTGAGCGATAAATAACTGGAGGTATTGCCTTCGCTGGCGCGGGCCCGGTTATCGTAGACCCCGAGGTTATAATCCAGCGTGCTGCTTACGGCATCCACGCTGGACGCGCCGATGTCGCTGGAGCGGGCGCGCAGCACCGTTCCGAGCGCGGATTCCTTCACCACCAGCTGCAGGTTGAGCTGCCGGAAATCCAGCGCCAGCCAGGCGTCGTCCGCGATCCGGATATGCTGCTGCCGATCGAATGGCGCATCCTGCAAAGCCTGCAGCTGGCCGGCTATCGCCGCCGTCAGCCGGGCGCCATCGTCGTTATCCTCCAGCGTCACCCGACGAATCGTTAGCCTGTCCTGATCCAGGTAGAGAAAGGCATGGCCGATGCGGCTGTCGTCTTTGACGCCATCGCTCTTTTCATAATGCAACAACAGCGGAATACTCATCCCCTCGCGCAACGCCAGGCTGAAGGTTTGCGGGATCAGCACGCCGTTAATCTGCGTCAAACCGGCCGCCATCGCCATACGGCCAGGCAACAGCGTCGGCAGCGCCAGCGCACCGGCAGCCAAAAGCGTTTTCAACAGCACAGCGTTCACATGCCACTCCTTGCGTGATTGTTTTGCATCCATCGTGGATAACGCGCGCATTACTTCACCGGGATAAACTGTTCGCCGTGCCACAGCGCGACGCGCCCTTTTTTATCGTTGACGTCAACCTTGCTGAAAGCGCGATCCTTGCCCGGCATCACGAAATAGTTCTCCTTGCAGTCGCTGCCGTCTTGCTTGTTCCTGCAATTGCCGTAGGCCACCACTTTGAACGTGGCGTTGCCGGTGTTTTTGATCCGTCCGTTGGCGAACTGATAGGCGAAGCGATCCTGCCGAGGCGCCACCACCAAAATGGTGCCGATGCGCGCCGACGTGGTGGCCACGGCATTACGCCGATCCGAGTTTTGCCCCGCCTCGCTCAGCGCCTGATCGAACCAAACGATGCGGTAGTAGCGCTCCTGAGCATCGTTCGGCCCCTTGTAGTAAAAGCGGATCACGTCGCTGGCGTTGGCCGGCAAGATCAGGCTGGCGGGCGACAGCAGCATTTCATCCCGGCTGCTCATCGGGATCGCCGTACCGGAGGCCAGGGGGCTGGAAATGCGTTCGATCTTGATATTCACCAGCCGGCCGCTGTCGGTGGTGTTTTTGATTTCCTTGCTCAGGCGCGCGCTGTCGCCAGGCATGAAGGAGCTGATCTCACCCACATCGAGAGCCAAAGCCGGCCGCAGCAGCATTAACATCAGGGTGACGGCGAGAGAAAAGCGTGTCATTGCGGTATTCCACTGGCGTTGATGAGCGATAAATAGCAGGAGGTCTCCCCCCTGCCAGGTGCAGATCGTTCGGGGGATTAGGAAGTCCAGGTCGCGTTGAACTCGACGCTGACGTCGCCGCTCCAGATACCTTCCGGCAACGTGCTGAAATCCGTGACGGCGGTGGTGCCGTTTGACGTCGCGCCGATGATGCTGAAGGTGAACTGATCCTGCGCGCTGGTGCGGCCGGCCTGGTTATAGGCGTTGGACAGGGCGCTCAGATTACCGCCCAAAATGCCGGCGGTGGTGTCGATCATGGTGGTTTCAGCCGTTTTCTCTACCGCCGCACCGTTGTAGTTCACCCCGACTTCCAGCGTAGAACCGGAAGTATCCAGCTGAGTCAGCGTATTGGAGACCAGTTTTGAGGTCAGTTTGAAAGCGGTGGCCGTGGTATCGCCTTCCACGGTGACGTCAAACAGGCCTTTCTGACTGTTGAAACCCTTAATGCCTTCTGCATAGTTGAAGGTCAGGCTGCCAATCGGCGTCACAACCAGTTTGCTGGTGGTGTCTTTCTTGGCGGTCGCAGACCAGGTTGCCAACGCCTGAGCGGTAACGTCGGCGGCTTGAGCAGTGCTGACCGCTGCAAAGGCGGAAACGATCGCCAGAGCCAGTGTCATTTTCTTCATGGTATAACTCCCTTCAATGTTGAATATGTTTTCTTTCTTTCGTCCATTCTCAGCCAGCCGTTTGCATCACTGCGTTTAGCCAGTCTGCTTGACGCCACAAGAATATCCCCAGCCGTTCAAAAAAGAATCATTAACTATTAAAGTTCAAATATTTAGATTTAAATGCCGCAATTAAGATTGCGGCCCCCGACAATCACGTTAAAACACGGATTAAGCCTTTGATGAAAGCACAATCATATTGTGGTTTAACCCCATCAAAGCGGTTGTTGTTTAACCACAAAGCAGCCCTGTTTATCCTTGCCATGTCCGTACAGAATTTCAGCCCGCGTCATTCGTTGCGGAGAGAAGATTGATTGGATTAACTCAGGAGAGCAGCAGCCAATGAAGATCGACTGCTGCAGAGAAGAGGTGACTCTTGCCACATTTCAGGAAGGATAGCGGGTTCTCAGGGAAAGAATAAGCCGCATAAAACCGGCCTGATTGAGGCCCAGTTTTCGCATAATATTCAGTTTATGGGAGCTGATGGTTTTGTAACTTCGCCGGGTCAGGTTGGCAATGCTTCGTGGAGATGCGCCGGCAGCCATCATGGCCAAAACTCGCCATTCACCGTCAGATAATGCGACAGGCGAATGGGCCAACCGGGCGCGAATATGCGGGGAACGATAGCCGGAGAACTCACCCGCAGCCGCAATGGCATCACGCAGGCAATGCAAAGGTTCCTCCTTTGCCACTATAGCTATGCGCGCATCCGTCGCTAACAGCGCTAATATACCGGGGTGTTCTACCGCGGTGAAAATCACCAAGGGAATTTCCGGCCAGACATTTTTTGCTGTCAGAACGAACCGCAATACATCATACAAATATTCGTTCTGATGATATAACTCCATAATAAGCGCGCGCGGCTTCCCCCCTTTCAATGCTCCCTCCAGCTCGCTCAAGGTATCGATAAAATACCTGTCACTTGATCGGGTAACGAGAAATGCTTCCATTCCTGCTCTCACTAAATAGCTGGGTTCAAAAAATAGCAGCGCATCACCGAGATCGGCTTTAACCATACATAATCACCATAATGAGGTAGAAAGCGGTAGAGAAAGGGAAATACCTCTCGATAAACGCCACACGGCCCCCCGCCAAATGAAAATCAAACGTTCAATTTCAATGCTGTAATATTTTTGTCATATCCACCGTCCTTTCAATCGCGTTGGGCCGACGGCTATCGATGGTCAATTAATAAACTCGGCATTGTCGCTTTCCAAACCGGAACAGATCTCCATTTTATGTTCACGCAAAATCTTGCAGCGCAGCAGGAATAAGCGGGAAATGCCGGAAATGTAAGCCCTGACCTGATTGCTGCGCACCACCAGCAAAAACTCATCGCCGCTGCATTCTCCCGTTTGGTGAGCGGCGTAAGCCAGAATGTCCCGATTCAGGCTGGCGTTGACCGACGCCGAGGCGGCAGGCAAGGACATGAAAACCTTACAATTGCCGGACTTTCCCAAGTAGCTCTCCTGCCGGGCCTCCGAGCCGCTGAAATAGGCGGTGACAGCAATGGCCATGAGGATGCCCCCCAGGACCAATGCACAGATCATCAGCCAGCCGCGGCGGGAATCACCGAAAAAAGAGGTGGCCCGGTTGATGACGGTTGCGGATGGCGGGTTTATCGCCGCTTCGGGCGCAGGCTCCGGCAAAGAGGCGGCGGGTTCTGCATCGTGTCTATCTTCCGCTTCCTCATAAGACTCGATGGTAATCTCATCACGCAGCATAAAACCCACTTTAGGGACAGTGACAATAACCTCTTCTTCGACGCCCAGATTTTTAATCACCCGGCGTAATTTGCTGACGCACTGATTAAGATTATTATTGCTGGAAACCATGCCGTAATCGTCCCAGACCTTCTTGAATATCAATTCACGCCCCACGGCCTCGCCATGGTGGGCAATCAGCAGCAGCAACAACCGCTTGGAAGGACTGGATATGGATATGGGATCGTCAGAAAAATCAGTTGGGCTAAGGGTTCTGGTGTCTGCGTCAAAGAGAATATGGTCATTAAATCTATATTTCATTTTATTCACATGTTTTCACTATAGCGATAATTTATAGTTTGGCGTCAAATGTTAATGAAATATTAAATCGGGTTAATTCGCAAAAACACCCAAATGCAGGCAAGAAAAACCACGCAATCAACGCCACGAAATACGCTTTTTCACCTCACCACCGTTTATATAGGATTTTTCTTGCAAACCATAACCAAAGGTTAACCAATCACCACGCCCATTGATATATTGACGTGATAAAAACCACAAAGTTAGTTTTTTATATCGCAAATTACAAACTTTAAGGAAAATCATCTCAAAAAATGGTCGCAGAACTAAATTTTAATAAAAAAATAATAACACGTGAATGTTGAGCGCAATCACATATAGCCGGCATACGCATTAGCCTGATGAATTAACACGCTTGCCGCGACGCAAATGTTAAAATTTAGGTTCAGCCAAGGCGCTGGGGAAATAATAATGAAAGGAAAAGCTTACGAATGACGCCTGTCGCATTATTCGAACAGGCGAAAACATTCGCGCAGTTCATTGAACTGATGAAGGGAATATCAGGCTAAAGGTCAAGCAAGCAGCATCCTGGCCAGCGGAACACTGCGCGCGCACCTCACCGCCGTGCAGCGTCATGATGGCGCGCACGATAGACAGCCCCAGCCCACTGGCATGATTGCCGGCGCTGCGCGCGGGATCGGCGCGGTAGAAACGATCGAACAGTTTTTCCAGCTGTGCCGGCGCGATCGGCGGCCCCTGATTGATAACCTGCACCCACCAGGCATCGGCGCGCCGTTCAGCCCGCAACGCGATCAGGCTGTTTTCATCGGCATAGCGCACCGCGTTGGCCACCAGGTTGCTCAGCGCCCGCTGGAACAACATCGCGTCCGCCTTCAGCTCGCCTTCCCCTTCGCAGCTCAGCGCGATGCCGCGTTCTTCCGCCAGCCCTTCGAAGTAATCCGCCACCCGCCGCAGTTCCAGCGCCACATCCAGACGGCCGTAGTTCAGCGCAGACTGCGCCTCCCCGGCGCGCGCCAGGAACAGGATGTTTTCCACCATGCGGGAAATGCGCTCCAGCTCATCCATATTGTTCGACAGCAGGGTTTCGTACTCCTCCACGCTGCGGGGCTGGTAAAGCGCCACCTGGCACTGGCCCATCAGCGCCCCTACCGGGGTGCGGATCTCATGGGCCAGATCGGCGGAAAACTGCGTCAGGCGCTGATAGCCTTCATTCAACCGATCGAGCATCGCATTGAACGAACGGGTCAGCTGCTGCAATTCCTTCGGCGCTCCCTGCTCGCTGAGGCGCGTCGACAGCGTATTGGGCGCAATCTGCGACGCCTGCGCCGCCATGCGCCATAACGGCTTCAATCCCCGGCGCATGACCCCATACCCCAGCAGCGCAATCAGCAGGAAAGCCACCGCCACCGCCGCGACGATGCGCCACAGGTAACGCGCCAGCATCTTCTGCTCGTTGACCATCACGTGCGCGGCGGAGATCTGCAACAGGCTGCCGTCTTCCAGGCGCACCATCGCCGACGCCGCGCGCAGCGGCACCCCCTGCGCCGTTTCCCCGCCGCGCACGGCGGCCAACGTCTGCGCCTGGCCGGCCGGCGTCGGCGCGATCGGCGGCAATGCCACCCCGGCCGGGTTCACGTTGATGAGCGGTTTTTGCCCCGGAATTTGGAAAATCAGCACGTCCTGTTCATTGCCCAGCATGTTTTCAAACAGGCCGTTATTGGCGGTCAGGCGCGCCAAAGGAAAGCGCTGTCCCAGCAAATGGCGGAAATACTCTACGCGCCCGGTCACCTGCAGATCGCTGCGCAGCGTCATTTCCTGGCGCATGGCGCTATACAGATACCCGCCCGTCCCGCTCACCACCAAAGCGGCCACCAGCGCGAACAGCGTGGCGGTGCGCAGCGTCAGCGATACCGGCCGACGTGAAGTGCGCCCGTTCACGAGCGTGGCTCGCAGATATAGCCGATGCCGCGCACGCTGTGGATCAGCTTGACGTCGAACGGCCGGTCTATTTTGGCGCGCAGGCGTTTGATCGCCACGTCAACCACATTGGTGTCGCTGTCGAAATTCATGTCCCACACCTGAGAGGCGATCTGCGTGCGCGACAGCACTTCGCCCTCGCGCCGCACCAGCAGGTGCAGCAGCATGAACTCCTTGTTGGTCAACGGGATCACCTGTTCCTGACGCACCGCCCGGCGGCGCAGCACGTCCAGCTGCAGATCGGCGATGGCATAATGATCGGCTTCGCGCGCCGGCCCACGGCGCAGCAAGGTGCGTAAACGCAGCACCAGTTCGGTGAACGAAAACGGTTTAATCAGATAATCGTCCGCGCCCAGCTCCAGACCGTGGATACGATCCTGCACGCCGTCGCGAGCGGTGAGAAACAGAATCGGCACGTCGCTTTTCTTGCGCAGCACCTCGATGATCTGCCAACCGTCCAGCCCCGGCAGCATCACGTCGAGCACGATCGCATCGTAATCCTGCTCCAACGCGCGAAACAACCCGTCGGTGCCGGTGCGCGCCAAATCGACGCCGTACCCCGCCTCGCTCAGCCCTTTCTTCAGGTAATCCCCTGTGCCGATATCGTCTTCAACTACCAGTATTCGCATGCTCGCCACCTCGTTACGTCTGCAAAAATACTAGCAGCTTCGGCGGACAAACTTGATGACATTAATGTCATCAAACGGCCATGGCGCTGACCCAATGGCTCAACCATGCTTACCCGGCAAACTCATTTCAGGAGAACGTTATGATTACCCGTCATCGTATAGCCGGTTTACTGTTGTCCACCTTGCTGCTGTCCAGCGGCCTGGCCGCCGCCGCTCAAACGCCGGGCAAGGTTATCGCGCCGCTGCGCGGCACCATCAGCCAGGTGGCCGACGGCAATCTGCAGCTGACCGATCGCAAGGGCGAGACGCTCAGCGTCAAGCTGAACGATCAGACCAAAGTGCTCAGCGTGTCCAAGGCCACGCTGGACGACATCAAACCGGACAGCTTTATCGGCACCGCCGCCGTGCCGCAGCCGGACGGCACGCTCAAAGCGCTGGAGGTGCACGTGTTCGCCGCCAGCCTGCGCGGCACCGGCGAAGGGCACTCGGCCTGGGAATCCGCCGACGGCAAAGTGGACACCATGACCAACGGCACCGTCGGCAAACTGGTGAAATCCAACGGCCGCACCCTGACCGTCACCTACGGCAACCAGCAGAAAACCGTCGTCGTGCCGGAAGACGTGCCGATCGTGACGCTGGATCCGGGCGATCTGAGCCTGCTGAAGCCGGGCGTGCACATCGTCCTGTTCTCCGCCGTCAACGATAAGGGCGAGCGCGTCGCCACCCGCATATCCGCCGGCAAAGACGGCACCGTACCGCCGATGTAACCGGAGAAAGCCATGAAAACCAACGCGTCGCGGCCGGTGCATCGCTGGCCGGTTCGAATCACTCATTGGATCAACCTGTTCGCCATGGTGTGCATGTTTATGAGCGGCTGGGAGATCTATAACGCCTCGCCGCTGTTCGATTTCCGCTTTCCGCCGCAGATGACGCTGGGCGGTTGGCTGGGCGGCGCGATTGGTTGGCATTTGGCGGTGATGTGGCTATTGGCGCTCAACGCCGCCTGCTATCTGCTGTGGAGCCTGTTCAGCGGCCATTTTCGCCGCGATCTGTTGCCGCTTCGCGTCGGCGCGCTGCGGCAGGATATCTGGCTGGCGTTGACGCTGCGCCTGCGCCACCGGCATGGCCACTACAACGCCATTCAAAAGCTGATGTACCTCGGCGTGCTGACGCTGGGCCTATTGCTGGTGCTGTCCGGCCTGGCGATTTGGAAGCCGGTTCAGCTGCAGGGATTAGTCGCCCTGTTTGGCGGCTTCGATTTCGCGCGCTACGTGCATTTCTTCGCCATGGTCGGCATTGGCCTGTTCGTGGCGATCCACGTCTTTATGGTGATCGTCGTGCCCAAAACGCTGTGGGCGATGATAACGGGTGGCAAACATGAATGAGAAAAAGCCGCGGGCAACCGCGCCAAAACTGGAACCGGACCAAAAAAAGCAGCTGGTCAATCTGCAGCGCCGCCTGATGCTGCGCTCCGGCCTGACGCTGGGCGGCATCGCCATGCTCACCGGTTGCAACCTGCAAGACGGCGATCGGGTGGATAAGGTGCTGTGGGCCATGTCGCGCTGGAACGACCGGGTGCAGGCCTGGCTGTTCAGCGGCCAGCGGCTGGCGCAAACTTACCGGCCCGATCAGATTACCCAGCCTTTCCCCTTCAACGCGTTTTACCCGGAATACAACGTCCCCGAGATCGATCTGGCCGGCTACCGGCTTGAGGTCGCGGGGAAAGTGGAGAAAAAAGCGCCCTGGACGCTGGAACAGCTGCAACGGCTACCGCAGCAAAGCCAGATCACGCGTCTGATCTGCATTGAGGGCTGGAGCGCCATCGGCCAATGGGGCGGCGTGCCGCTGCGCACCTTTCTGCAGCACGTCGGGGCGGATCTGAATGCCGGTTACGTCGGCTTCAAATGCGCCGATCGCTACTACTCCAGCCTCGACATGGCCACCGCACTGCACCCGCAGACCATTCTGGCGCTGGATTTCGGCGGCAAGGCGCTGCCGGCGGACTATGGCTACCCGCTGCGGCTGCGGGTGCCCACCAAGCTGGGGTTCAAAAACGCCAAACATATCGCCGCCATCTTCGTCAGCGACGTCAATCCGGGCGGCTATTGGGAAGATCAGGGCTACAACTGGTTCAGCGGCATTTAGTTTTGCGCGGCGCTGCGCATAAGCTCCATCGGCGGCTGGAGGATCTTCTCCGCCGCAGTTAATAATCGGTTCGTCACAAAGGGGATAACTATAGGAAAAATAATAGTAAAAAGGATTTCATCATGGAGATTGATGTGAGGGAGATCAATGCGCGACCGGCCACAGAGTATAGATACCGAATAACGGTTTATAAAAATGCAGGCGCTGCTGCTGCGTATTACCTTGATTTTAAAAAAGCGACGTTAAGGATGCGTCAATGGCTTATTGGGGCTTATCCCACCTCGGAAATATTGGACAATGCGTATGCCATGGAACTGTATGATGTAAAAGCATTGGAAGTCCGCGCCGAAGTAGCCAGATCCTTATTTGATACCTATACCAGGATGGCGTACACCCGATATGAACGAGAACAACTCTTCATTAATGGCATTGGTCTGGCGATCGTCACCTTTGTTGCGCAATACCAAGCGAGATTGGTTTTCAGCGTACCGCTCAGGCCGGCATTAGCCAGAATTTATGACTCGCTCTTGAAAAAACACGCGCGTCGCGTACATTATTTGTACAACCAGGAGCTTATTGAGGACGGATTATATGTCATCGAAATCCCGCCTGTTAACGGCAGAATCCCACCCAACCCCTATGAGCATGAAGGAACGGCACCAAAAAGAGATGCAAGCTTTCCACGAAGAATGGGCGGAACAAAGGCGCCGCGAATGGCGTGAACGCGGCGGCGTTGAAGCAAGTGAACCGCCCGCATGTGGCATCGATACCGAACTTTCATCCTGACTCCGGTTCGTTCTTACTCTTCTTCCCCTGCCGTCAGCAACGCAAGCCCCGCTTGCTCGATTGCCTCCCGCGCGGCGGCGGGCAGCCCCTCGTCGGTAATGACGGCGTCAAAGGCGGCGATCGGCAGCGCCAGGTAGGTCGCGATCTTGCCGTATTTCGAGGTGTCGCTGAGCAGAATGCAGCGGCGGCTGGCCTCGACGATGGCCTTCTTTACCATCACCTTGTCTTCGTTCGGCGTCGACAGGCCGCGCATGCTCCACGAAGAGGCGGAGATAAACGCCAGATCGATAAACAGACCGCGCAGCGCCTGCGCCGCCGCTTCGCCGACGCAGGAGCGGTTTTCCCGGCACACGGTGCCGCCGGTGTGGATGATTCTGCACTGGCTGTGTTCGATCAGGAAGCCGGCGATGACAAAGTCGTTGGTCACCACCGTCAAATCGTCACGTTCACCGATCTGCTTCGCCAGCGCCAGCGTGGTGGTGCCGGCATCCAGATAAATACAGCTATTGGCGGGAATTTGCCGCGCCGCCAGCCGGCCGATGGCGATTTTCTGCCGGCTGAACATCCCCTCTTTGGCCTGATGCGAAGGTTCGCTCGCCACCCGCTCGGGCGCCTGCACGCCGCCCGAGACCGACTGCACCGCGCCCTGTTCCTCCAGCTTTTGCAAATCGCGGCGGATCGTCATATGCGACACCCCCAGCCGTTCGGTCAGCTCGGCAATGCTGACGACGCCGCGTTCGGATACCAGCGCAAGAATTTGTTGATGGCGTTCTACAGGTATCACGGTTCCCTCTCGTTGCTGCGGTGATAATAATTGTGATTTTACGTCAATTTTCGTTCGCCGATAGCCCTAATTTTTCGCGGCGTGACGGCGCGCGCAGTGACGCCAGAAAAACATAAACTTATTTAAAAACATAACAATAATGTTGATACAGGCCAGAAACCGTACGAAGAATTCGTCTCACACATTGTTAATTATTGTGATATCGATCGCGGATAAACGGCCGTCAAGCGCTTACATTTAACACAACAAAACAAATTATCACTAAAATTAACAGGAGTGCAGTATGACACACCCAGGGAATTATGCCGTCTGCGTCATTGGGCTGGGCGCGATGGGCATGGGCGCGGCGCGCTCGTGCCTCCGCGCCGGATTGACCACCTACGGGGCGGACCTGAATCCGCAGGCGCTGGCGGCGCTGCAACAGGCTGGCGCAAAACACGCGTCTACCAGCGCGCGCGATTTCGCCGCCGAACTGGACGCCGTGCTGCTGCTGGTGGTGAACGCCGCCCAGGTGAAGCAGATCCTGTTCGGCGAACAAGGCCTGGCGCCAAAGCTCAAGCCGGGCACCGCGGTGATGGTCTCTTCGACCATTTCCGCCGATGACGCCAAACAGATCGAGCAACGGCTGCTGGACTACGGGCTGCCGATGCTGGATGCGCCGGTTTCCGGCGGAGCGGCCAAGGCGGAGGAAGGCCAGATGACGGTGATGGCCGCCGGCGCCGACGCCACCTTCGAGCGCCTGCAACCCGTGCTGGACGCCATCGCCGGCAAGGTTTACCGCATCGGCGAGGCGATCGGCCTGGGCGCGACGGTTAAAATCATCCACCAGCTGTTGGCCGGGGTGCACATCGCCGCCGGAGCGGAAGCCATGGCGCTGGCCGCCCGCGCCGGCATCCCGCTGGACGTGATGTACGACGTGGTCACCCACGCCGCCGGCAACTCCTGGATGTTCGAAAATCGCATGCGCCACGTGGTCGACGGCGACTATGCGCCCAAATCGGCGGTGGATATCTTCGTCAAGGATCTGGGGCTGGTGGCCGATACCGCCAAGGCGCTGCACTTCCCGCTGCCGCTGGCCTCCACCGCCTTCACCATGTTTACCACCGCCAGCAACGCCGGTTACGGTAAAGAAGACGACAGTGCGGTAATCAAAATCTTTGCCGGCATCGATTTGCCGCAGAAAAAGGAGGCAATCTGATGCTGCTCGGCGTAATCGCGGATGATTTTACCGGCGCGACCGATATCGCCAGTTTTCTGGTGCAAAACGGCCTGCCGACGGTGCAGTTGAACGGCGTGCCGCAAGACGAAACGCCGGTCAGCGCGCAGGCGGCGGTCATCAGCCTGAAATCGCGCTCCTGCCCGGCAGAGCAGGCGGTCGAACTGTCGTTGCAGGCGCTGGCCTGGCTGCAAAAACAGGGCTGCCGCCAGTTCTACTTCAAATACTGCTCCACTTTCGACAGCACCGCGCAGGGCAATATCGGCCCGGTGACCGACGCCCTGCTCGCCGCGCTGGGGGAAAGTTTCACTGTGGTATCTCCGGCGTTGCCGATAAACGGCCGCACGGTCTATCAGGGCCACCTGTTCGTCGGGGAACAACTGCTGTCCGAATCCGGCATGCGTCATCACCCGGTCACGCCGATGACCGACAGCAACCTGCTGCGCCTGATGGAATCCCAGGCCACCGGGCGCTGCGGGCTGGTGACGGCGGCGGAAATGGATCGCGGCGCCGGGGCGGTCAGCGAGAAACTGCGGCAATTGGCGCAGGAAGGCGTGCGCTACGCGGTGCTGGATACGCTCAACGAACGGCATCTGCTCAGCCAGGGCGAAGCGTTGAAAACGATGAAGCTGGTGACCGGCGGTTCGGGCCTGGCGATCGGCCTGGCGCGGCAGTGGGCGCAGAACGGCGAACGTTCGGCAGAGGCGGCCGGCGCGCCGCAGGGCGAGAAAGCGGCGGTGCTGTCCGGTTCTTGCTCCGTCATGACTAACCGGCAGGTGGCGCACTACCGCGAACGCGCGGCGGCGCAGGCCATCGATATCGGCCGCTGTCTCGATCCGCAGGCGCGCGCCGCCTACGCCGCCGAGCTGGCGCATTGGGCGCAGCGTCACGCCGGGGAGGCGCTTGCCCCGTTGATCTACGCCACCGCAGCGCCGGAAGCGCTGCAGCAAACGCAACGGCAGTACGGTAGCGCCGCCAGCGAGGCGGTGGAGGCGTTGTTCGCCGAGCTGGTTGTGCAACTGCGCCAGTTGGGATTCAGCCGCTTTATCGTCGCCGGCGGCGAAACCTCCGGCGTGGTCACGCAGGCGCTGGGCATTCGCGGCTTCCATATCGGCCCCTGCATTTCCCCCGGCGTTCCCTGGGTGCGCGCCAGCGATCGGGCCATTTCCCTGGCATTGAAATCAGGCAATTTTGGCGATGAAGCCTTCTTCACGCGCGCGCAAACGGAGTTTCCAGTATGACCACGACCATCGAACAGCAGGCACGAGAAGAGATGGTGCGCCTGGGCGCCTCGTTTTTCCAACGCGGTTACGCCACCGGCTCAGCCGGCAACCTCTCGCTGTTGCTGCCGGACGGCGCGCTGCTGGCGACGCCGACCGGCTCCTGTCTCGGCGAGCTGCAGGCCGATCGTCTGTCTAAAGTGAGCCTGAACGGCGACTGGCTGTCCGGCGACAAGCCGTCGAAAGAGATCAGCTTTCACCGCGCGCTGTATCTGAACAACCCGGAATGCAAAGCGGTGGTGCACCTGCATTGCACCTACCTCACGGCGCTCTCTTGCCTGCAGGGGCTGGACGTCGACAACGCCATCAAACCGTTCACCCCCTATGTGGTGATGCGCGTCGGCAAGGTGCCGGTGGTGCCCTACTATCGCCCCGGCGACGAAAGGCTGGCGCAGGATCTGGCCCGCCTGGCGCCCACCCACCGCGCCTTTTTGCTGGCCAACCACGGGCCGGTGGTGACGGGTAAAGACCTGCGAGCGGCGGCGGACAATACCGAAGAGATGGAAGATGCGGCGCGGCTGATCTTCACCCTCGGCGATCGTCCGATCCGCTATTTGACCGATGATGAAATTGCCGAATTACGGAGCTGACCCATGCCTAAATTTGCCGCCAATTTATCGATGATGTTTAACGAAGTGCCGTTCCTCGAGCGCTTCGCCGCCGCTGCCGAACAAGGCTTCAACGCGGTGGAGTTCCTGTTCCCTTACGAGCATCCCGCCGAGCTGTTGGCGGA
Organism: Serratia sp. MF1(2023); assembly: GCF_030954545.1. Taxonomy (NCBI): domain Bacteria; kingdom Pseudomonadati; phylum Pseudomonadota; class Gammaproteobacteria; order Enterobacterales; family Yersiniaceae; genus Serratia; species Serratia sp. MF1(2023). Next base: position 348,075 of record NZ_JAVHUX010000008.1, read on the forward strand.
AAAACTACGCGAACACGGCCTGCAACAGGTGCTGTTCAACACCGCGCCCGGCGATGCCGCCGCCGGCGAATGGGGGCTGGCGGCGCTGCCGGGCCGCGAGCAGGATGCGCGCGCCGATATCGATCGCGCGCTGGCCTACGCCATCGCCCTCGCCTGCCCCTGCGTGCACCTGATGGCCGGCGTGGTGCCCGCGGGCGCGGACCGGCAGCGTTATCTCGACACCTTTATCGCCAATGCGCGCTATGCCGCCGACGCCTTCGCCCCGCACGGCGTCAAGGTGCTGATCGAAGCGCTCAGCCCACCGGTCAAACCCGACTACCTGTTCGCCAGTCAACATCAGGCGGCGGAGGCGGTGGCGGCTATCGAGAGACCGAACGTGTTCATTCAGTTCGACTTTTTCCACGCGCAGTTAGTAGATGGCAATATCAGCGGGCTGCTGCAAACGCTGGCCGGGCGCTACGCGCATATCCAGATAGCCTCGGTGCCGGATCGCCATGAGCCGGATGACGGCGAACTGAATTACCCGTGGCTGTTCGACAGGCTGGATGCGCTCGGTTATCAAGGCTGGGTAGGTTGCGAATACCGGCCGCGCGGCGACACCGCCGCCGGGCTCGGCTGGCTGAAACCTTACCGCTAACGCCGTCGCCGACACCAGGAAATCGATTTTATAACAATGAAACGCACCCGTATCGCCACGCGGCGATCGCGGTGCCCAACGCTTACCCAACGAAAGGCTTTTTTCATGTCTACCTCTCTGCTATTGCTGATTGCCGTACTCGGCGTGGTGCTGCTGTTATTGATGGTCATCAAGGCGAAGGTGCAACCCTTTGTCGCGCTGTTGGTGGTCAGTCTGCTGGTGGCGTTGGCCAGCGGCATTCCGACCGGTGAAGTGATGAAAGTGATGACCGCCGGGATGGGCGGCGTGCTCGGCTCGGTGACCATCATCATCGGCCTGGGGGCGATGCTTGGCCGCATGATCGAACACTCGGGCGGCGCCGAGTCGCTGGCGCAGCGCTTCAGCCAGGGGCTGGGGCCGAAACGCACCGTCGCCGCGCTGACCCTCGCCGCGTTTATCCTCGGCATTCCGGTGTTCTTCGACGTCGGCTTTATCATTCTGGCGCCGATTATCTACGGCTTCGCCAAGGTCGCCAAAGTGTCGCCGCTGAAGTTCGGCCTGCCGATGGCCGGCGTGATGTTGACGGTTCACGTCGCGCTGCCGCCGCACCCCGGCCCGGTGGCCGCCGCCGGTTTGCTCAACGCCGACATCGGTTGGCTGACCATCATCGGCCTCGCGATCTGTATTCCGGTCGGCGCGATCGGCTATTTCGCCGCCAACTACCTCAACCGCAAAACCTATCCGTTATCGATAGAAGTACTGGAACAGCTGCAGCTGGCGGCGCCTGAACCGCGTCCGGAAGGGCAAGCGCCGCTCAGCGATCGCATCAACCCGCCCGGCGCCGGCCTGGTGGCGGCGCTGATCGTCATCCCGATCGCCATCATCATGCTCGGCACCGTCTCCGCTACGCTGTTGCCTGCCGGCTCGGCGCTGCGCGATACGCTGTCGCTGCTGGGCTCGCCGGCGGTGGCGCTGATGATCGCCCTGCTGCTGGCCTTCTACTTCCTGGCGCTGCGCCGCGGCTGGAGCCTGCAACACGCCAGCGACGTGATGGGCGCTGCGCTGCCGACCGCCGCGGTGGTGATCCTGGTGACCGGCGCGGGCGGCGTGTTCGGCAAGGTGCTGGTGGAATCCGGCGTCGGCAAGGCGCTGGCGGAGGTGCTGACGGCCATCGGCCTGCCGCTGGTGCCCGCCGCCTTTATCATTTCGCTGGCGCTGCGCGCTTCGCAGGGATCCGCCACCGTGGCGATCCTGACCACCGGCGGCCTGTTGTCGGAGGCGGTCAGCGGCTTGAATCAGCTGCAGCTGGTGCTGGTGACGCTGGCGACCTGTTTCGGCGGGCTGGGGCTTTCCCACGTCAACGACTCCGGTTTTTGGATCGTCACGCGCTATCTGGGGCTGTCGGTGGCCGACGGCCTGAAAACCTGGACGGTGCTGACCACCCTGCTCGGCCTGAGCGGCTTTCTGTTCACCTGGCTGTTGTGGCTGGCGGTGTGATTTCTCTGGCATACTGAACGCCGTTGTTTTTCATCGCCTTTCACCCTGTGCAGGAGCAGCAACATGACCGTAATCAACACCGCGCCAACGCTTGTCACCGAACGCCTGCGGCTGGACGCGCACAGGCTGGACGACTTCGAGTCGCTGGCCGCATTGTGGGCCGATCCGCTGGTGGTACGCTATATCGGCGGCACGCCGCGCGATCGGGAAGACTCCTGGGGGCGCCTGATGCGCTACGCCGGCCACTGGGCGCTGTTGGGGTATGGAAATTGGGCGGTGCGTGACAAACAGAGCGGCGAATACCTCGGCAGCATCGGATTCTTCGACGGCCTGCGCGATATCACCCCGGCGCTCGACGCGCCGGAAATGGGCTGGACGCTGGTGAGTTCGGCGCACGGCAAAGGCTACGCCACCGAGGCACTGCGGGCGGCGCTGGCCTGGGGTAAAACGCACCTGCCGGGGGAGAAAACCGTCTGCATCATCTCGCCGGAAAACCAGGCTTCGCTGGCGCTGGCGAAAAAAGTCGGCTTTAGCGAAAGCCGCCGCAGCGAGTATCACCAGAGCCCGATCGTCGTGATGCATTGCCCGCTCTAAAACCTAACCGCGTTGCATCGCCAACGCCGTCTGAACAAAGTTGTCCCGCAGCGCGTCGGCGCGTTGCGGATCCCAGGCGATACCAACCTGCCACTCCGTTTCCTCGCCGCTCAGCGGTAAAATGTCGATGCCGGCCGGCGCGATATGCGTGATGCTGTGCGGCAGCAGCGCAACGCCGACGCCGGCGGCGACCAGCGCCAACAGCGTCTGAATATCGCCGGCCTGCTGCACCACGTTCGGCGTCAAGCGGTGAGCGGCGATAAACCGCAGCGACTGATCGCTCAGCCCGCGCCCGCGCTTCGGAGTCAACTGCAACAGCGGCAGCTGATTGAAACGCGCCATCAGATCGTCGGCGCGCAGCGCCAGCGCGCCCGGCGCGGCCAGCACCAACCGGTCACTCAGCATTGCCACGCCGCACAGCGGCGTATTGACCGGCAAACGCACGAACCCCGCCTGCAACTCCCCCTGTAACAGCAACTGATACTGCCGCTCCGACGGGATGTCCTCCAGGCCGATCGCCACCTCGGGAAACCGTTGGCGAAAAGCCGCCACCAGCTGCGGCGCCAGATGAAAGCTGGAGAGGCCAAATCCCAGCGCCAGCCGCCCCGCTTCCCCGAGCGCCACCCGCCGGGCGCGCCGCTGAAACTGCTGGTACTGTTCCACCAGCGCCTGCGCCTCCGGGTAGAGCCGCTGCCCGCCGGCGGTGAGCACCGCGCCCTGTCGGCCACGCTCGAACAATCGAACGCCGAGCTGGGTTTCCAGCGCCTGAATCTGCTTGCTCAGCGCCGGCTGGCTGATGCACAGCCGGCTCGCCGCCTGTCGATAGTTGCCCTGCTCGGCCAGCGCCACCAGGGCGCGCAGTTGTTTTATGTCCATTCCATCAGGTTATCAAATAGGGAATTTAATTGATTATACAGTAATCAATCCTCCTGCTGTAATCAACGCAGACCCTAACCGGAGAGACACCATGACCATCTCATTGCGCGCCGCCACGGTGCAGTTCCAGCATCGCGCCAACGATAAGAATTACAACCTGTCGATCATTGAGCGCTTTATCGCTCAGGCGGCCGAGCAGCAGGTACAGCTGCTGGCCTTCCCGGAAATGTGCATCACCGGCTATTGGCACGTGCGCCATCTGTCCGACGCCGAAGTGCGGGCGCTGGCGGAACCGATCGCCGCCAGCCCTTCGCTGGCGCGCATTCGCCCGCTGGCGGAGCGTTACAACATGGCGATCGGCGTCGGGCTGATCGAGCTGGGCGACGACGGCCGTTGCTACAACGCCTACGCCGTATGCCTGCCGGACGGCGCGCTGCATGTGCACCGTAAACTGCACGCCTTCGAACACCCGGCTATCGCCAGCGGCGATCGCTATACCGTATTCGACACCCCCTGGGGCGTGCGCGTGGGCGTATTGATCTGCTGGGACAATAATCTGGTGGAGAATGTGCGCGCAACGGCGCTGCTGGGCGCGGAGGTGTTGATGGCCCCGCACCAGACCGGCGGCACCCATTCGCGCAGCCCGCACGGCATGAAGCCGATCCCACAGGCGCTGTGGCAGCGGCGGGCGGAAGATCCGCAGGCGATAGAAGCCGCCTTTCGCGGCGAACACGGCCGCGGCTGGCTGATGCGCTGGCTGCCCTCGCGCGCTCACGACAACGGGCTGTTTTTGCTGTTCAGCAACGGCGTGGGCCGCGATGACGATGAGGTACGCACCGGCAATGCGATGATCCTCGATCCCTACGGCCGCATCGTGGCGGAGACCTGGGCGGCGGAAGACCGGATGGTCAGCGCCGATCTCGATCTGACGCTGATCCCGCTCAGCACCGGCCGCCGCTGGATTTACGGACGCCGCCCCGAGCTGTACGGTTTACTGACCGAACCGCAAGGCTATGAGCGCGATGCCCGCAGCGCACGCTTTTCGACGCAGCCGACGGGGCGCGGCGGTCAATGACAGATAAAAAAAATCCGCCCGAAGGCGGATTTTTTATCCGCGCGGCAACCTGTGCCGCGCATTCACGCCCGCAGGCATGAAGAAATCTTAGAAGCGGTAGCCTACGCCAACGTTCCAGCTGCCAACGTCCACGCTGCGGATGCGGCTCTGCTCGTAGCCAACGTCCAGGGCAACGTTTTCGATTGGGTTGAACTGCAGACCGGCACCGTAGGTGAAGCCGTAGTCGCTGTTGCCACCTTTGTTACCACCAGCCTGGGCGTTGTCGATGTTTTTGCCGTAGCCAACACCGATCACACCGTAGATGCTCGCCCAGTCGTTGAAGCGGTAAGCTGGACCTGCGGTGATGGAATCGTACTGAGATTTCTTGTAGAAACCGTTTTCAGAACGATTTTTTTCCAGGTGGGTGAAGGAGCCGATCACACCCAGTGGGTTGTTGTCGAACTCGTAACGGTATTTCAGGTTGAAACCGTCGGCCTTGTTAGCAACGCCTTGGAGATCACCCTGCGCATAGCCAGCGGATACGGTGCTCTGACCAGCGAATGCGGTACCTGCGCTAACTGCTAATACGCAAGCTGCTACTGCGGAAAGACATGCAATTTTTTTCATAACCACCTCAAACGCGTTTTATTATTAAGTACATCCATTTGTTCATGCTTTGAAAATATAACAAAAATTAGCGTGAAACTCTGCCTTGAAATGAGTGTCTAAAGCTTTATATCGTGTAACAGAAGATTTCAAGAACAGTGTATCTGCTTCTTTTCGCTCTATTTTCGTCCGTATTCTACGGCTTTCTGTGACAAAAATCACCAATTTAATATCCAGATAATTCTTAAGAAAAAGCGCACTTTTTGACCAAATCCGCCACATCTCATCCGAGGATCGGCGGATTTCACCGCGATGCGCGCTTTTCTCAGACAGATTTTCGCCATTTCATTTACACTGCTCGCATCCCCGTTTCGACCGTTTTCTCAAGGCTGAGGAACGGCGCAAAAAAGGCTCGTTAAGGATGTCGTTATCTACTTCCGGCAGAGCGCCCTCCGCGCTGCTGCCCATCTGTCTGTTAATCATCGCCATGGTGTCTATCCAGAGCGGCGCCTCGTTGGCCAAAAGCCTGTTCCCGATCGTGGGCGCCGAAGGCATTACGACGCTGCGCCTTTTCATCGGCACCCTGATTCTGTTCATTATCTTCCGCCCGTGGCGTATGCGCATCGTCGCCGGCAGCCGCTTGCCGCTGCTGATTTACGGCCTGTCGCTCGGCGCGATGAACTACCTGTTCTACCTGTCGCTGCGCACCGTGCCGCTCGGCATCGCCGTGGCGCTGGAGTTTACCGGCCCGTTGGCGGTGGCTATGTTCTCGTCGCGCCGGCCGATCGACTTTCTTTGGGTGGCGCTGGCGATCGCCGGGTTATGGTTCCTGTTGCCGCTCGGCCACGGCGTGGGCGGGATCGATCCGTTCGGTGCCGCCTGTGCGCTCGGCGCCGGCGCCTGCTGGGCGGTCTATATCATCTTCGGCCAGAAGGCAGGCGGCGATCACGGCCCCGGTACGGTGGCGCTCGGCTCCTTGATCGCCGCGCTGGTGTTCTGCCCGATCGGCGCCTGGCAAACCGGCAGCGTGCTGTTCAACCTCGATATTCTGCCGGTGGCGCTGGCGGTGGCGATCCTCTCCACCGCGCTGCCATATTCGCTGGAGATCATCGCGCTGCCCAAAATTCCGGCGCGTACCTTCGGCACCTTAATGAGCCTCGAACCGGCGATGGCGGCGCTGTCCGGCATGCTGTTCCTCGGCGAACACCTGAGCGGCGTGCAATGGCTGGCGCTGGCGGCGATTATCGCAGCCTCCATGGGCTCCGCCCTGACCATTCGCCCCAAGCCGCGCCTCGAAAGCCTTTCCTGATCGCCTGACTCGCCTGACTCGCCTGCCGACCGCAACGTCGGAATGCAGGCGGGTTAACTGTTTTCCTCGTGACAAATCGGCATACTTCCCCTTAGCCTGTATCGCAGGCTCTTTGGACTTTCGCTCACATGGAGAATAACAGTGATTCACAACAGCCTGTTCAACCCCCGCTTCGGCCGCGGACTCGCGCCGGCGCTGGTTTCAACCCTGACTGAGTTACGCCGATGCGACCTGCCCGAACTGGCGCTGGGCCATCACCCGATCGACGGCGACAACATCTTTATGGACGTGATGACGCTGACCACCGTGCCGGCGGCGGAAAAGCGCGCCGAAATGCATCAGGAGTACATCGCGCTGCATCTGCTGATCAGCGGCGAAGAACGCATCGAATACGGCCTGGCGGGCGACTGGCACCGCGAACATCCCCACGCGGAAAATAGCGACCTGCTGCTGCTGGACATCAAACGCCACCCGCAAACGCTGCACATGACACACGGCATGTTCGCGATCTTTTTCCAGATGGAAGCGCACAAAACCGGCTGCCTGTGGCAGCGGCCGCAGCACATCAAGAAAGCGGTAGTGAGGATCCATCACCGCCTGCTGCTGTGAACCTGCGGCAGCGTCCGTAGAAAATCGGCGGCCTGGCGGGGAGAGCGCAAGCGCTTGAAACGGCGCCCTGCATCGGTACGGGCCATCTCCGCCAGGTATTTTCGTCGGTTCTTCGAGTAAGTGCGGATCGTCCACAGCACGATCGACTCGCGGCTGAAGAAAGAACGGCGGAAACTTTCCCGATTGCCGGTGCCCGGCCACAGCTCGCTTTTGCTGGCCGCGCGCCGGCACGCGCGGCGCACGGCCTGCCACAGCGTGCGGCAGAAGCCGTAGTCCAGCCACAGGATATAGTCGACCTCGCGCCACTTGATCGCCTGCGTGCGGCTGTAGTTGCCGTCCAGCACCCAGCCTCCTCCCGCTTCGGCCAGCGTCTGCTCAAGCCGCGCCAGAAACGCATCATCGGGCGTCCCCTGCCACTCGGGCCGCCAATAGAGCCTGTCCATCTCGATATAGGGAACGTCAAGCCGTTCCGCCAGTTGACGCGCCAGGGTGCTTTTACCGCTGCCGCTGGTGCCGACGACGTTAATTTTCATCATTCGCCAATAAAGACCGGGGTTAATTCCCTTACTTTATCCGCATCAATTACGGCTATCAATCTGAATAGGCTTGAAATTAACACCCCGATAACAAAGCAAATATTTAGCCGAACCCGCATGCCGCCAGAAAATAAAATAACAGGGGTAAATCTTCACTGACATAAATAATAACTTAAATTAAAATAACAATAACTTTCATAAAGTTACACAAAAACAAAAAACAAATAAAAATAGTGCCATTCGGCCATTCCTATTTGTGCAATAGCCATTTTCGTGCGGCAAAAATAAATACCCCTGCTATAATTGATCCCGTAACGAAATAGGACAACGACTAATCAAGAGGATATCTGATATGAGTACCGCTAAACTGGTGAAAACGAAATCTTCTGATCTGCTGTATACCCGTAACGATCTGGACGAAAAAGTCAAACTGGCCGCCATCAAGGCGCTGAACCATCAGGTCGTGCAATTCATCGATCTTTCGTTGATCACCAAGCAGGCGCACTGGAACATGCGCGGCGCAAACTTCATCGCGGTCCATGAAATGCTGGACGGCTTCCGCACCGCCATCATCGAGCATCAGGACACCTTCGCCGAACGCGTGGTGCAACTGGGCGGCGTGGCACTGGGCACCGTACAGGTGGTTAACGATCGGACGCCGCTGAAAAGCTATCCGACCAATATCCACAGCGTGCAAGAGCACCTGAAAGCGCTGGCCGATCGCTACGGCGCGGTCGCGAATGACATCCGTAAAGCCATTACCGAAGTGGAAGACGAAGATACCGCCGACATGTTCACCGCCGCCTCGCGCGATCTGGACAAGTTCCTGTGGTTCATCGAATCCAACATCGAATAACGCTAAAAAGTTGCAGAGCGCCCGTCGTTCCGGGCAGAACAGGCTGGGCTTCGCCCGGCCTGTTTTCTTTTGCGCGGCCGTTGCATTGTACAAAAAACGGCCCATATTAAACGGTAAGGTTCCTTTGTCAGGAGGTAATGATGGCCAGCGGCTGGGCGGCGGACGGCGCCGTACAAGATCAGATTGATTCCACCGTCGACGATGCGGTGCAGCGCGCGCGTGAAGCGCTCGGGCACGGCGAGAGCGAGCGCTATTGCCAGGAATGTGGAGAGCCGATCCCCGAGGCGCGCCGCAAGGCGTTAACCGGCGTGCGTTTTTGCCTCGCCTGCCAGACCGAACAAGACAAAAAACACGCGGCCGCCAGCCTGTATAACCGGCGCGGCAGCAAAGACAGCCAGTTGCGCTAGCATTATCTGCCCCCCCTTTTCGCCGCTCGCGGCTCCGCTTGCACCGTCAGTGCATCATGAAAGTTAGAGTTAGTTATCAATATTGAAGCAAAAACGTTAAAGAACGGTTGTTTCACAGCCAAAGTTTGGTTAATGATAGCCCCGTGCACCAAGATAATTCTTACGCACCACTTTGGTGCCTCACGTTGGTGCATAACCATAACAATTCGCCTTTACGGCACAACATCACGCAATAACTCTTTGTTTTTATAGTAGTTGAAAACATGGCACGATTTTTTCATGGCACCAACTGCAATATAAAAAATGGGTAATCCGCAACCTGTACAGGAATTCCTCTCATGAAGTCGATTTTTAAAGTCTCCCTGGCCGCACTCTCTCTGGCCTTTGCCGTAAGTTCCCACGCAGCAGACAAACTGGTGGTCGCCACCGACACCGCTTTCGTTCCTTTTGAGTTCAAACAAGGCGACAAATACGTCGGCTTCGACATCGACCTGTGGGCCGCCGTCGCCAAAGAGCTGAAGCTGGACTACACCCTGAAGCCAATGGACTTCGGCGGCATCATTCCGGCGCTGCAGACCAAAAACGTCGATCTGGCGCTGGCCGGCATCACCATCACCGATGAGCGCAAGAAAGCCATCGACTTCTCCGACGGCTACTACAAGAGCGGCCTGCTGGTGATGGTCAACGCCGACAACAACAGCGTGAAAAGCATCGACGATCTGAACGGCAAAGTGGTGGCGGTGAAGAGCGGCACCGGCTCGGTGGATTACGCCAAGCAGCACATCAAAACCAAGGATCTGCGTCAGTTCCCTAACATCGACAACGCCTACATGGAGCTGGGCACCAAGCGCGCCGATGCGGTGCTGCACGACACGCCAAACATCCTGTACTTCATCAAGACGGCCGGCGCCGGCAAATTCAAAACCGTAGGCGATTCGCTGGAAGCACAGCAGTATGGCATCGCCTTCCCTAAAGGCAGCGACGAGCTGCGCGAGAAGGTGAACGGCGCGCTGAAGACCCTGCGTGAGAACGGCACCTATAACGAGATCTACAAGAAGTGGTTCGGCACCGAACCTAAGTAAGTTGTGAATTTGGCAAGCTATTAACTTAAGCACAGGGGGCGCTTACCCCCTGCGCTTCGTTGTATCTGATACCCACGTTCGGGATCACCGGGAGAAATATCATGCAGTTCGACTGGAGCGCCATCTGGCCCGCCATTCCTATCTTGTTAGAGGGCGCCAAAATGACCCTGTGGATTTCGGTCCTCGGTCTGATTGGCGGCCTGATCATCGGCCTCGTCGCCGGCTTTGCCCGCACCTACGGCGGTTGGATCGCCAACCACATCGCGTTGGTGTTTATCGAAGTGATCCGCGGCACGCCGATCGTGGTGCAGGTGATGTTCATCTACTTCGCCTTGCCGATGGCGTTCACCGATTTGCGCATCGATCCGTTCACCGCGGCGGTGGTGACCATCATGATCAACTCCGGCGCCTACATTGCGGAAATCACCCGCGGCGCGGTGCTGTCGATTCATAACGGTTTCCGCGAGGCCGGCCTGGCGCTCGGCCTGTCGCGCCGCGAAACCATCCGCTACGTCATTATGCCGCTGGCGCTGCGCCGCATGCTGCCGCCGCTGGGCAACCAGTGGATCATCAGCATCAAAGACACCTCGCTGTTCATCGTGATCGGCGTGGCGGAGCTGACCCGTCAGGGTCAGGAAATTATTGCCGGTAACTTCCGCGCGCTGGAAATCTGGAGCGCCGTGGCGGTTATCTATCTGATTATTACCCTGGTGCTGAGCTTCGTGCTGCGTCGTCTGGAAAGAAGGATGAAAATCCTGTGATTGAATTTAAAAACGTCTCCAAGCATTTTGGCCAAACCCAGGTGCTGCATAACATCGATTTGAAGATCGACAAAGGCGAAGTGGTGGTGATCATCGGGCCGTCCGGCTCCGGCAAATCCACCCTGCTGCGCTGCATCAACAAGCTGGAAGAGGTCACCAGCGGCGATCTGATCGTCGACGGCCTGAAAGCCAACGATCCGAAAGTGGACGATCGGTTGATCCGCCAGGAAGCCGGCATGGTGTTCCAGCAGTTCTACCTGTTCCCGCACCTGACGGCGCTGGAAAACGTCGCCTTCGGCCCGATCCGCGTGCGCGGCGCGAAGAAGTCCGATGCGGAAAAGCTGGCGCGCGAGCTGCTGGCCAAGGTCGGTCTGGCGGAGCGTGCCCACCACTATCCGTCCGAACTGTCGGGCGGGCAGCAGCAGCGCGTGGCGATTGCGCGCGCGCTGGCGGTGAAGCCGAAAATGATGCTGTTCGACGAGCCGACCTCCGCGCTCGATCCGGAATTGCGCCACGAAGTGCTGAAGGTGATGCAGGATCTGGCCGAGGAAGGCATGACGATGGTCATCGTCACCCACGAAGTCGGCTTTGCCGAAAAAGTGGCGTCGCGCCTGATCTTTATCGATAAGGGCCGGATTGCCGAAGACGGCAACCCGCACGACCTGATCAACCATCCGCCAAGCCCGCGTCTGCAGGAGTTCCTGCAGCACGTATCCTGATCCTGGCGGTTTCACGGCGGGCGCGCCACGCGCCCGCCGCTTTCATTCCGCACGCGTTCCCACGCCACATCGCGCCACCTTTCCTACTATATTCATTGTTTTTCATCGTATTGCTCTGACATCCGCCGATCACAGAACGCCAAAGAGAGGAACAATGCCGCCAAACGCAGACTCCCGACGAGGTTCTCATCTGCGAGAACACCTGCTTTTCCTGCTGCTGTTGCTGACCCTGAACGTCTTCGCGCCACCGGCGCTGGCGCAAAACGCGCCGCCCGCGCCCGCCGACAAGAGCGAGCAGCAGAAGGCCGCCTACGCCGCGCTGGCCGATCTGCTGCAAGACGACAAAGCGCGCGCGGCACTCATCAACCACCTGAAACAGGCCGCCGGCGACGCCCCCGCCGCCGCCGCCCCAACAACGCCGGAGGAATCAACGCCGGCCACGCTGAGCGACAGCCTGAACTCGCTGGCGCAGGAAGGCATCGGCACCTTTAACCAGAAGCTCGGCGCGCTGCAAAAACTGATCGACTCCGGCCCGAAGCGCGTTTTCAATCCCGCCGGCTTTTTCCGCGCGCTGGGTTACTTTCTGCTGACGGTGGCGGTCACCTTTGCGCTGTTCCACCTGATCCGGCGGCTGATCGCGCCGCTGTACAAACGCATGGGCAGCTGGGGGCACAACGCGCGGCTACAGCGCGGCCCGTGGTATAAGCGCCCCGCCGCCATTCTCGGCGCTTTCGCCGTCGATCTGCTGGTGCTGCTGCTGGCGCTGGCGGCGGGCAACCTGTTCGCCCGCCACGTCCACGCCGACAGCGCCACCATTCTGCGGCTGCAGACCCTGTTTCTCAGCGCCTTCGCGGTGATTGAGTTTTTCAAAGCGGTGCTGCGGCTGATTTTCGCTCCCAACTTCGACTACCTGCGCCCCTTCCCCTTCAGCGACCAGAGCGCGCGCTACTGGAACACGCGCCTCGCCTGGCTCAGCGGCCTGATCGGCTACGGCCTGATGGTGGTGGTGCCGGTGGTGGCGGTGCAGATCAGCTACCCGGCCGCCGCCGCCGTCAACCTGGTGGTGATGCTGGCGCTGACGCTGTACGCCATCTGGCTGATCCTGCACAACCGCAAGCCGATACAGCAGCAGATCAACCTGCTGGCCGAACGGTCGATGGCGTTTTTCAGCGCGATCCTGCGCGGCCTGGGGCATATCTGGCATCTGCTGGCGATCGCCTATTTTCTGGTGTTGTTCGTGCTGTCCCAGTTCGACATCGGCAACACCCTGCGCTTTATGATGAGCGCCACGGTGAAAAGCCTGCTGGTGGTCGGCGTCGGCGCTCTGCTGTCCGGCATGCTGACCCGCTGGATTTTCCGCCGCATTTCGCTGCCGACCGACGTTAATCTGCGCTATCCGATGCTCGAGCGGCGCATCAACTCCTACATCCCCAACGGGCTGAAGATACTGCGGGTGATGGTGGTGCTGGCGGTGACGCTGTTCCTGCTCGATGCCTGGCACCTGATCAACCTGTACCAGTGGGCGGGCAGCGAAAATGGCCAGCGAACGCTCGGCGGGCTGGTGCATATCCTGCTGATCCTGCTGATCGCCGTCTTCAGCTGGACGCTGATGGCCAGCATCATCGAGCACCGCCTGGCGCTGGAACTGAGCAACGGCGTGCGGCCGAGCGCACGCGAACGCACGCTGCTGACGCTGTTTCGCAACGTGCTGGCCATCGTTATCAGCACCATTACCGTGATGATCGTGCTGTCGCAGGTGGGGCTGAACATCGCGCCGCTGCTGGCTGGCGCCGGCGCGCTGGGGCTGGCCATCAGCTTCGGCGCCCAGACGCTGGTGAAAGACGTGATCACCGGCGTGTTCATCCAGTTCGAAAACGGCATGAACACCGGCGAATATGTCACCGTCAGCGGCATCACCGGCACCGTGGAGCGCATGACCATCCGCTCGATCGGCCTGCGCGACGACTACGGCGTCTACCACATCGTGCCGTACTCCTCGATCACCACGCTGGCCAACTATGCGCGCGAATTCGGGGTATACCGCGCCAACTACACCGTCAGCCGCGACGAGGACATCGATCGGGTCAATGAGGTGCTGCATCAGGCCGTCGCGGCGCTGAAGCAGGATGAACAGGTGAAGCATTTCCTGATTGGCGAGCCGGTCTTCAACGGCGTGGTGGCGCTGGGCGACCGCTCGTTCACCACCCGCGTAACGGTGCGCACGCAGGCGCTGAAACAGTGGGTGGTGCAGTACGCCCTCGATCGGCTGGTGAAAATCCATTTTGATCGGGCCGGCATCGGCATGCCGCAGCAGGCGATGCAGATCTCCCGCGCGCCGCAGCTGCACGAAGAACAGGCGCCGCCCTCGGTCCCCGGCGGTTAGCGCCCGCAGGGCTGAGCGGCCAGAAAGGCCGCCACGTCCTGTCGGTAGGCGTCGTATTGCACCGAGCGCGGCGCAAACAGGCCAACCACGTTGATCAGCCATGGATGGCGGGCGAACAGCGGTTTGATCATCACATGATCGGCCTCGTCGATGCGCGTCACCGTCAGCAGCGAGGCCGGGATCGTTTGCCGATACACGCGCTCGGTTTCGTCCGCGTCCACGTTGACGTCGCGCCCGCCCAGGATCAGGTGCACCGGCGTGGTGAAATGCCGCAATTCCGCCGTCGCGTCGCTGGCCATGTTAGCGCGGATAAAGCGCCAGCGGTCGGCGCTCAATGCAGCGGCGGCGCCATACTCGCGGCGGTACTGCGCGTAGCCGTCCGGCTGTTCGAGCAGCGTCTGAATGTGGCGCCAATGCGCCTCGCGCGCCTGGATCAGCGCTTCATCATCCCCTGCCGCCGCCATCGCCGCCCGGGTGTTATAACGCCCTTGCCGCAGCCAGTTGATCGCCGGCGCCAGCGCCAGCGTGAAGGCGATGTCGGGGCGCAAACGCGCCACCGCCGGCATCACCCACCCCGCCTGGCTGGTGCCCCACAGCCCCACGCAGCGCGCATCGAAGCGCCCGTCCCGCCGGGCCCAGTCGATGATATCGGCGGTTTCCCGCGCGCGATCCGCCATGGTCTGATGCAGCCAGTTGCCGCCGGAGCCGCCAACGCCCGGCTTATCGAAGGATAAAACCGCGTAGCCCTGCTGCGCCATCGCCTCCCAAATGCCGTAATAGCCTTCGTCGCGGCTGGCGTTAGCCGGCCCATCACCGTGTACGAACACCACGACGCCGGGCTTGACCGGCGCATGCTGCGGCAACACCAGCGTGCCGGTCAGCCGGTTGCCGCCGGCGGTCACCGTGACCGGTTCAGTGACAAAACGAAAGTCGTTGACGTAAATGACCCAGCCGAGCGCCAGCAGGAGCAGCGCCACGCTGCACAATCCTATTTTGCGCACGTCGCCTCCCCGCAGCGTCTCTCCATCAACACCCAGTCGGCCTGGCCGAACAGCCATCCCAACGCAGCGTAATGCTCTTCTCGCCGCACCTGAAAACCGCAGCGCCGATACAGGCGCAGCGCATCCACGTTGCGCCGGCTGACGTGCAGGCTCAGGCGTCGGCCCGCGCCTTGCCCGGCAGCGTAGTCGTTCATCCACTGCAGCAGCCGCTTGCCCACCCCTTTGCCACGCTGACTCTCGGCCACCGCCAGGTAAGAGAGATACAGTTCATCGGCCGCCGGGGTGTGCCGCAACACCGCCATTTGCAGATACATGCGCCAAACGTTCAGCCAGCCATAGCGGCGGCACAGCCGCCAAATCGGCAAGGTGCGCGGACACCGCCCGGCGCTGTTCTCGCCAGCGGCCGCATTGAGGGCAAAGGCCGCCACCACCTGTTCATCCTGCTTCACCACAAAGCTGTGCTCCCGGCTACCGCCTTGCTTCCAACTCCATAGCCGATAGAACAAACGCCACTGAAGGCGGGCGCTCAGACGGCGCGCGCGCTGAAACTTGTCGCAGAACGCGGCGTAGATCAGCGCCGCCGTTTGCAGGCGGTCAGCATCGCGGTACGGCTCAATGTGCAGCATATCCACCTCGACTAGGGATGCCGGTAGAGCAGCTGTTCCAACAGCCGCACCGGCGTGGTCTCCTCCGGCGCAGGCGACGTAAAGATCGCCTGCCGCCAGGCCTGACTTTCGATCGCGTCCAGCACCAGCTGCGCGAGCGGCAACGGCGCTATCGCCGGTGCGATCTCACCGGTTTGCTGAGCCTCGGCGATAACCGTCGCCAGCGCCTCAATCAGCTGCCGCTGGTTGGCGCTGAACGGCTCGGCCAACGCCGGGTTGCGCGCCACCTCCGCCACGATCTCAGCCGACAGCTGCACATTGGCCGGCTCGGCGACAAAGGCGTGATAGGCGGTGAAAAAGGCCGACAGCGCCTGCTTCGGCCGCGTTCTGTCGGCCCGCAGCCCGGCGGCAAACTCGGCGAATACGCCGTTTTCCAGCAGCGCGATCTCGCCGATCAACGCTTCCTTGCCGGTAAAGTGGTTATAGAGGTTGCCGACGCTGACGCCCGCCGCCTGCGCGATATCCCGCATGCTGGTCTGGTGAAATCCCCTATGGGTAAAGCTGTGCAGCGCGGCCTCGACAATCTTTTCTCGGTTTCCCATCGGCAGCTCCCGAAACGGTGAAGGGGGCGCCTGGCGCCATCGAGTGAATATGAACGAACGTTCGTTCATATTTAAGGATAGCATAGGCCGGAAAAATTGAACCACGGCTCAACGGCGTGCGAATCGGCGGGAAGATAAAAACGCCGCCCCCGTTTTCGGCGGGCGGCGCGATGAAAAGTCAGTGCAGCGCGTCGCTCTGCTTCACCGATGCAAACGCCTGCATCAGCTTCACCACGTCGTGCATGCCGATGTTGACCTGGTTGATCACTTCACCGGCGTCATGGGTCAGCGCCACGCCGCCGCCGGCCTGCTCCACGCAGGTTGCCATGCCGGCAATCGCCGCCGCCACGCCTTGCTGGATAGACTTGGTCATGCGTTCGATCTCGGTCGCCGCCTTGCGCGACTGTTCCGCCAGCGTGCGCACTTCGTTGGCCACCACCGCAAAACCGCGCCCGTGCTCGCCGGCGTGGGCGGCTTCGATCGAGGCGTTAATCGCCAGCAGGTTGGTTTGGGAAGCGATTTTACGAATGGCTTCGACAATGGTGCCGATCTGCTGAGAACACTTGCCCAGCTCGGTGACCACGTCCGAGGTTTCGCGCGCCGCCGCTTCGACCTGCTGCATGCCTTTCACCGCCTGCTGCACGATGATCGCGCCCTGCGCCGCCTGCCGGTCGGTATCGAGCGACAGATGATGCGCGTTGCGCACCATCTCTTCTTCATGCTGCTGCTGTTGCATCAGCCGGGTGATGTCCTGGGCAATCTTCACCACCTTCACCACCTGGCCTTCGTTGTCGAGGATCGGGTTGTAACTGGCCTCCAGCCATACCCGTTCGCCGCGCCGGTTGAGGCGCTCAAAACGCCCGGTGATGAACTCGCCGCGCGCCAGGCGCTGCCAATGCCGCCGATAATCGTCGGAATTGGCGAACTCCGGCGGGCACAGCACCGCATGCGACTGCCCGCACGCCTCTTCCAGCCGATAGCCCATCAGTGCCAGCATATTGTCGTTGGCGCTGACGATGGTGCCCTGCGGCGTGAAAGCGATCATCGCCATCGATCGATTCAGCGCCGCCAGCAGGCTGCGATGCTCCTGCGCCTGGGTCACTCGCTCGGTCACTTCGCTGGCGATCTTGACGATCTCCACCACCTTACCCTGTTTATTCAGCACCGGCGCATAGGTGCCTTGCAGCCACACCGCCTCGCCGTTTTTCGCGATGCGCTTTATGGTGTCCGTGATGGGTTGGCCCTTATTCAGCGTCTCCCAATGTTTGCGGTATAGCGGGCTGGCGACATAGTTCGGATCGCAGAAAATACGGTGATGCCGGCCAATCACGTCACCGCGTTGAAATCCCAGCGTGTTGAGGAAAAGATCGTTGGCGCGCAATACCGTGCCATCGGGCGAGAATACGATCATCGGAACGGCGTGTTCTATCGCGCTCAGTTCGGCGCCTTTGTGGGTAGTTAACTGACTGAATCGTAACAGCATAAGGTGTAGTCCTTGTGGCAGATGATGGCGCTTTTCTTATTTTTGCCTGGCCACATGCCGCGCCCACACGCAGACGTGCCATCGCGGAAGGAACGGGCAGCGCCGTTCCTTCTGGTTATTGCTATTAACCGGATTAAATTTATTTATTCAGTAAAGTAATTATTCGAATTTAAATAAACCAACAACCTAAGATTTTTATTATTAATTCCGTATTGAGAATAACGTAAGTGATGAAAATTGAAAGGTAAAATGCGGATTTTTGTCGGCGCCGGCAGGATAACCGGCGCCGGAAGGATTAGCGCCAGCGTTCGGCTGCCCAGGCGGCCTGTTGCTCGGCGTCGTGGAAGGTCCAGGCGACAAAGCGGCTGATCTTCTGCCCTTGCGCCATCTCGATGGTGCGCACCTCGGCCGCGCCCGCCACCTTCAGCGCATGGTAAATGGCCGGCAGCGTGGTGTTTTTCGAGATGAGCGAAGTGAACCACAGGCAGTTGTTGGCCTTGCCGACGCTCTCTTCCACCATCTTGCTCACGAAGGCTTCTTCGCCGCCTTCACACCACAGTTCGTTGTTCTTGCCGCCGAAGTTTTGTACCGGCTTGTCGGCCACTTCCCCTTTGCCCAATTTATGCAGCTTGCGGCGGGTGCTGGCGCGCGCTTCCTGCTCGGACGCGTGGAACGGCGGGTTGCACAGGGTGGCGTCAAATTTCTCGGCCGCGCCGATGATGCCGCTAAAAATCAGCTCAGGCTGTTTTTGCAACCGTAGACGCACGCTGTTGCGCAGCGTCGGGTTCATCTCGACGATCATTTTGGCCGCGTTGAGCGACACCGAATCGATTTCAGACCCGGTAAAACGCCAGCCGTATTCGCGCAGGCCGACGATCGGGTAAATGCAGTTGGCGCCGACGCCGACGTCGAGGATCGCCACGCCCTTGCCGCGCGGGATCTCGCCGCCGTTGCTGGTCGCCAGCAGATCCGCCAGGTGGTGCAGATAATCGGCGCGGCCGGGGATCGGCGGGCACAGGTAGTCCGCCGGAATATCCCAGTGTTCGATGCCGTAAAAGTGCTGCAGCAACGCACGGTTGAGCATTTTCACCGCCGCCGGATCGGCGAAGTCCACCGACACATCGCCCCAGGCGTTCGGTTTTACGAACGGCGCCAACGCCGGGCAGCTGGCGATCAGCGCCGGGAAGTCATAGCGTGAACGATGACGGTTGCGCGGATGCAGGCCGCTTTTCTGCTGCGGGAAGGTTTTCTTTTTTTCCACCGTGACGGGCTCTCTTGAAGGTATTTCCGGCGCGTAAGATAACACATCCCGCCCGCAATGGCGCAGCGGCGGGAAACCCGGCACAATGAAAACCTCATCGATTGCCACAGGATCCCCCATGAGCCGTGAATCTCGTTATTATTATGAACCCGCCGCCGGCCACGGCCTGCCGCACGATCCGCTGAACGCCATCGTCGGCCCGCGCCCCATCGGCTGGATCTCTTCCCGCAGCGCCGCCGGCTTGCGCAATCTGGCGCCCTACAGCTTTTTCAACTGCTTCAACTACCGTCCGCCGATCGTCGGTTTCGCCAGCACCGGCTGGAAAGACAGCGTGGCGAATATCGTGGAAACCGGCGAATTCGTCTGGAACCTGGCGACACGCCCGCTGGCGGAAGCGATGAACAACAGTTCCATCCCCCTGCCGCGCGGCGAGGATGAATTCGCCTTCGCCGGCGTCACGCCGCTGCCCGGGCGCCGGGTCAAAGCCGAGCGCGTGGCCGAAAGCCCGGTGAACTTCGAATGCCGGCTGACCCAGTGCATTCAGCTGCAAACCGCCGCCGGTGAACAGGTGGAAACCTGGCTGGTATTGGGCGAGGTGGTGGCGGTGCACCTCGATCCGGCGCTGCTGGATGAACACGGCGTCTACCAGACCGCCGCTGCCGAACCTATTCTGCGCGCCGGCGGCCCGACCGCCTACTACGGCATTTCCGAACAGCACCGTTTCGATTTGGCGCGCCCGACGCGCTGATCGTCTCCCCCGTTTAGGCAGAAGATAAACGGGGGGGATTAATAATCAAAAAATATGAACAAAACCATCAACACTCTCCGATTTTATCCCGCCTGTCACTGCGCAATAATCTTCCCATCGAAAGGCAAACCCCTTTCTCCCTAATTCACTTTGACAGGAATGACGAACATGAAAACCATCAAAACTTTTGCTGCCGCTATCGCCCTGGCCACCGTTTCTTTCACCACTTTCGCCGCTGAACACGTCAGCGCCCAGGATGCCGCCCAATTCGAAAAAGCCGGCGTGATCGTCGCCAGCGGCGCGACCGACCTGAGCAGCCTGAAGTCTCAACTGGCCACCAAAGCCGATGCGGCAGGCGCCAAGGCCTTCACCATCACTTCCACCAGCGGTAACAACCTGATGCACGCCACCGCGGTTATCTACAAATAATCACCGCCCCAGACGCCAAAAAGCCCGCCGGATATCACCCCGGCGGGCTTTTTTTATCTTCGCTTGCGTCAGCGCTGCATGGGCACGACAGCCGGTTTTTTGCTACCCGCTTTATCAGCAACCCACGCGTAAGCGAACCGGACAATGCTGCCGGAAACGGGTTTAAACCCCGTATTTAATGGGGTTTACAGGGGGTATGTACACACATTTTTTTACCGTGCCATTGCTGGACTAACGGAAGAGGATGATTATCATATTACGCAGACTACAGATGCAGAGAGCGTTGTATGCAACATATCATTGAAGGTTTCCTCAGTTTCCAGAAAGAGATTTTCCCGCAGCGTAAGGAACTCTTTCGCAGCCTGGCCTCCAGCCAAAATCCCAAAGCGCTGTTTATTTCCTGTTCTGACAGCCGCCTGGTGCCCGAGCTGGTGACGCAGCAAGAGCCTGGGCAACTGTTCGTTATCCGCAACGCCGGTAACATCGTCCCTTCCTTTGGCCCGGAGCCGGGTGGGGTTTCCGCGACTATCGAATACGCGGTAGTGGCGCTGGGCGTCACTGATATCGTGATTTGTGGCCACTCGAACTGTGGCGCCATGAAGGCTATCGCGTCCTGTCAGTGCCTCGATCCCATGCCTGCGGTAGCCCACTGGCTGCACTACGCGGATGCGGCCAAAGCGGTGGTCGAGAAGAAAACCTGGAATAGCGAAACAGACAAAGTTAACGCTATGGTGGAAGAGAACGTTATCGCCCAGCTAAATAATATCAAAACCCACCCTTCCGTTGCGGTGGGTCTGCGCAACAGCGGGCTGCGCCTGCACGGCTGGGTGTACGACATCGAAAGCGGCGAAATTCGTACGCTGGATAGAAACACCAAGAGCTTCGTTTCCCTGGCCGATAATCCCGACGTCTATTTCGAATAAAATAACGCCCAGATTTTATCATTAAATAAAATCCACGCTGCCGCGTGGATTTTTTTATTGTCAGCCTTAAACCAAACGCGCCTCTATCGCCGCGGCGAAATCGCGACACATCCGTTCGTCGCCGTCAGCGTTGTCCGCCAATACCGTCTCGCCGTCCACCACCCGAATATGCGCCTCCAAATCGAAATCCGCCGGCGGCTGCGGGCGCGCGGCGGCGGCGGCCATCGTCTGCTGCGCCTCGCGCCACGCCTGCGCCACCGTCTGGTTACAGGCCTGCGCCAGATAGTCCGGGTTGAACCCTTCACCGGTCAGGCTGCGCAGCGTGTCATCATGGCTGACGCTGTTGCCCGGCAACCAATAGTGTTGCGCCAGATCCGGGCCGATGGCCGGGTTGTCCGTCAGGTAACCGTCGCGCTGCAGGAAGAACTGGCGGGTTTGTTCCACCGCCATCATCGCCAGCAGATAACCCTGATAAGAGCAGGCGGACTCCAGCGACAGCAGGTGCGGGATCGCCAGCGTCGGGCGCGGGCTGCCGCTGATGCCGAGGATCTTCTGCTCGACCTCGCGCGCCAGCGCGGTGATGGCTTCCGGCGTGCGCTGCTCGTCATCCCACTGATACAGCGCCCACTCGAAGTACGGTACCAGCAGGATATGGCGTTCGTTGAACGCGCGCATCGGCTGGCGCGCCGCGATACCGGCTTCGATTAGCGCATCGGGCACCGCTTCGCCGGCGGCGTTTTTCGCATAGCGTTTCAACCAGTCGGCGTCGTCCAGCAGGCTGTCGCAGAACATCGACTGGGTTTCGGCATAGGCCATCGAGGTCGGTGGGAATTCCTGCGAGAAGCACGGCGCATTCTGGCGAATGTTGGCGAAATGCGCCGCGTGGCCGCCCTCGTGGAACAGCGTGTTGAGCCCGTAAGCGCCGCTGCCCACCTGCCCCGGCTGCGCCAGGCTGGTGAAGTTGATGCGCGCCGGCACCCATTCCCCCTGGCGCACAAACGGCGGCACCGGGCCGTGCATAAAGCCGTTCTCATACTTGCCTTTGCGCACCAGCAGATCGAGGTTCATCTCGGCGCCGCCAAAGCCGATGTGCAGGCGTTTGAAGCTGTCGACCCAGCGTTCCAGCGAACGCGAAAACGGGAAGTAAGGATCCAGTTGGCGGGTGACGTCGCCGGCGCTGGCGAAGCGCACGTTCCACGGCTCCAGCGCCTGGCTGCCCTTGTCGGCCGCCAGTTGCTGCAGGCTGCGGGCGTTGGCCTCGCGGGTTTCCCGCTCGAAGCGATCCAGAATGGCGAACAGCTGCTCCGGCGTCATGCGCTCGGTTTTGTTCACCTTGTAGTCGAAATAGTTGCGATAGCCCATCTGGCGCGCAAAGCGGTTGCGCAGGCCAATCAGTTCCGGCAGGCCGTTATGCAGCAGCCATTGCTCCAGATCGCGCAGCGCCTGCTGCGAGCTGCGGCGGTAGTCTTCGTTCGGGTTGGTCGCCTGGTTGGTCAACAGCTCGCCGAGCGAGGCCGCCACCCGCCGGCCTTCGGCGTTCAGATGCGTAACCTGATAGCCCTTGCGGCGCGCGTAGAGATCGGACTCGGCGTGGATGATCCGATCCAACAGCGCCTGCGCCTGCGGATCTTCAATGGCGTTGCAGTCGAAGAAACGCAGCCAACCTTGCAGGCCGTGGATCAGCGCCTCGCGCTGCGCCGTCTGCGGCAGCGTTTCCAATCCGGCCAGCAGATTGCGGATCTCCGCCAGCCGGCGCGGTTCGGCGATAAAGCGCTTATAGGCGCTTTCCGCGGCGGCAAAGCGCGCCGACACCTCTTCACCGCCGGTGCCCATGTAGTTTTGCCAGAACAGCTCTTCTTTGGCGCGGTGTACGTCGAGGTAATCCTGGTTCAATTGATTGAAGTAATCGAGAGCCTGTTGCATAACCGTCCTTCTCAGCCGATGAGGAAATATCCCAGTATAGTCGCGCTCAGGCCTGATGCAGGCGCTGCAGCCCCTGTTCCAGCGTCTCGCTCTCGCCGGCGGCCACCAGGCAACAGGCGACCTGCCGCTGGATGGCCTGCGGGATCGCCACCTCGCCCGCCAGGCAGCGCTCGGTCCAGCGCGCGGTGGTTTCCGCGTCTTTCGCCGCCGGCAACGTTGGCGTTTCATCCTGCAAGGTGCGCTCCAGCAACACGCGCTGTTCGCCGCCGGCAATATAGTGAATCTGCGGGCAGCGCAGCGGGTTGGCGTAGGCTTCGCCTTCGGTGCCGTGCATCAACAGCCCGCGGGCGCCGATCTGGCGGAAAAACGACGCCACCCGGCCGACATACTCCGGATGTGAGACGCTGGCGAGGCGCAGCGCATCCTGTTCGCCGAACGGCGTCGCCAGCTTGGCCAGCGTATGCGCGCTGTTGCGCACCCCCATGCGCCAACGCAGCCCGAGCTGCCGCGCCAGCGGCGCCGACAGCGTGGAAACCGGCATGAACACTGCCTCGCCGTTATCGAGACGCTGCTGGGCGTGAACGGCCTGTTCCGACCACGGCAGCCCCAGGGCGCGGAAAATCTCGGCGCTGGTCACGCGGGTGCTGTCGTCCAGCACGCCATGCACCACCACCGGCAGGCCCACTTTCGCGAGCAGCAGCGCCAGCAGCGGCGTCAGGTTGGCCTGCTTGCGCGCGCCGTTATAGCTCGGCAGCACCACCGGCAGCGGCCGCCCCTGCGGTGCCTGCAGCGGCAACACCTGCTGCTGCATCGCCTGGTAGAAGCCCAGCATCTCCTCTTCGGCCTCACCCTTGATGCGCAGCGCGATCAGAATGCCGCCCAGCTCCAGCTCGGGGACCTCCCCGGCCAGCATCGCCTGATACAGCTCAAAGGCGGTCTGCCGGTCCAGGTCGCGCGCATGGTTTTTGCCGCGGCCTATTTCTTTGATAATTTTGGTGTAATCCATCCGAAGGTTCCCCTTGCTCACTCTTCGGTTAGCATACCCTATCCGCGCCGCCGCTCAACCTCCTCCGCCAGCCGCCGCTGCGTTTCATCGCCGTCGCGCAGCCCGGCGATCACCCCATCGGCATCGTCGGCGCTGCGGTTTTGGCTCATCTTCCATTTGCCTTCGCGCCGGGTGACGGCGATCTCGATACCGACGATGCCTTTAAGCTGCGCGGTGATGTAGTTGGCCGGCGCGTCGTCGAGCCGCCAGGGCGCCGGGCGCCCTCCTTCCTGCTGCGCGGTCAGATCGATCAGCTGGCGCCGCAGCCAGGCCGGGTCGTCCGTTACCGTCGGCACGCCATACAGCTGCACCACGCTGTAATTCCAGGTCGGCACCACCTTGCCGGTCTGGCGCTTGCTCGGATACCAGCCGGGCGACACATAGCCCTCCAACCCCTGAAAAATCACCAGGCATTCCGCCGCGTGCTGCAGCCGCCGCCAGTGCTCGTTGGCGCGCGCCAGGTGCGCCCGCAGCCGGATCTGCCCCTGTTCGACATCGACCAAAAACGGCAGCGGATCGGCCGTCAATCCCTGCTCGCCGTGGCTGACCAGCAGCCCCAGCGGGTGGGCGCGCACCAGCGCCAGTTGGGCATCCAGATCGTCTTCGCGAAATGCGGCGGGTTGAAACATCAGTGTGGCTCCTTACGCTCTCTCATCATGACGACAGTAAAGCACCCGCCGGCGGCCTACTTAAGATCCGCTTTCTGACTATTTCGCGTGATCCGGTTTAACAAGATCAGGGCGACGCCCATCGCCAACAGATTAAATACCATGGCGCCGGCAAAGGCCTCGGCATAGCGCTCCGCCGCGCCGCCGTGCGCCAGCAGCGGCACGAAACCGACGCCGCTGACCACGATGCCCAGCGCGCCCCCCACCTGCTGCACGGTGGCAACCAGCCCCGCCGCCATGCCCGCCTGCCGCTCGTGCGCCAAACCGAGCACCAGATTCAGCAGCGGCGTCATGCTCAGCGCCTGGCCGAATCCCAGCACCACCAACCCCGGCAGCAGCCGCAGCGGATGCGCCAGCGCCGCGCCCCACAGCGCCTGCGCCATCAGCAGCGCCAGCCCGGCGGCGTAAATCGCCACGCCCGCGCTCAGCGCACGGTTGCCCCAACGCAGCGCCAGCCGGGGCGCCAACATCGACGCCAGCATAAAGGCCGCGCTGGCCGGGGCGAACAGGCTGCCCGCCTGAAAAGGCGTCAGCCCCGCCCCCGCCTGCAGCAGCAGCGCGAAACATAAAAAAAACGAGGAAGCGGTGGCATAAATCGCCAGCACCACCGCCATACCCGGCGCGAAGCCCGCCTGGCGGAACAGCGCCGGATCGAGCACCGCATCGTCGCCGCGCTGCGCCAGACGGCGCTCCCAACGCAGGAAGCCCCACAGCGTCAGCATTGCCAGCGCCAACATCGGCGCGATCCACCACGGCCAGCCGCGCGCCGGCCCTTCCAGCAGCGGCAGCAGCAACAGCGACAGGCCGGTCGCCGCAAGCCCCAGGCCAACGCCATCCAGCCGCTGCGCCTGCGCCACCCGCGATTCGGGAATGCGCCGCGCCGCCCACAGCGCCAGCGCGCCGATCGGCAGATTAATCAGAAAGATCATGCGCCAGCCGCTGCCGAACAGGTTGGCCTCGATGATAAAACCACCGAGGATCTGGCCGAAGATCGCCGCCAGCCCCAGCGTCATGCCCAGCCAGGCGAAGGCGCGCCGCCGCTGTTGCGGCTCGTACAGCACCCGCATCAAGGCGTAAATTTGCGGAAACAGCAGCGCCGCCGCCGCCCCCTGCAGAATACGCGCGGCGATCAGCAGGCTGAGCGATCCCGCCAACCCGCACAGCAATGAAGTCAGCGTGAATCCCAGCATGCCGAGGCTGAACAGACACCGACGTCCGAAGCGATCGCCCAGACGCCCGCCGGCGATCAACAGCACCCCGAACGCCAGTTCATAACCGGCGACGATCAACCCGACGCCGGCAAAATCGGCGGCGAATTCTCGCTGGATCACCGGCGCCGCCACGTTGACCACAAACAGATCGAACACCGTGACAAAACCGCCCAACAGCAGCACCGGCAGGCCGGCCAACCCTCGCCGTTCACGAGATAATGAATGTTCCATACCACCTCCAGAGATTATGATGGCCGCAGTATGAAACATGTTTTAAACTGTTACTATATAGCCACTTATACTATTACTGACAGCAACAGGACGGCCGCCATGCCCCCACGCACCCTCGAGCGCACTCGCCACGAACTGGCGGATTTTCTACGTCAAAAGCGAGAACAGCTGTCGCCACAGGCGGTCGGTTTGCCGAGCGGCAGCCGCCGCCGCACGCCGGGATTGCGGCGCGAGGAGGTCGCGGCGCTGGCCGGCGTCGGCCTCACCTGGTACACCTGGCTGGAACAAGGCAGGGAAATCAATGCGTCGGTGGCGTTTTTGGAAAACCTGGCGCGGGTGCTGCAGCTCGACGCCGCCGGCCGCTACCACCTGTTTTTATTGGCGCATCAGCGCCCGCCGGTGCCGGTCGGCCATCAGTGGTGCCAGGTCTCGCCGCTGGTGCGGCGGCTGCTGGACGATTTGGCGCTGCGGCCGGCCTACGTCATGAACCTGAGTTGGGACATCATCGCCTGGAACCCGGCGGCACAGCGGCTGTTCGCCATCGCCGAACGCCCGCCGGAAGAGCGCAACATGTTGTGGATGCTGTTTGCCGATCCACAGCTCAATGCGCGCCTGCTGGAGTGGCGGGCGCAGGCGCCGCAAATCCTGGCCAGCTTCCGCCGCGACTACGCTCGCGCGCCGGAGGATGAGGTGATGCGCCAACGGGTACAGGCGCTGGAGCGGGTGTCGCCGCAGTTCCGCCAGCTCTGGCGGCAGCACGACATTCACGGGCGCTGCCAGGGACGGCGCAGCTTCGCCATCCCGGAAATCGGCCCGGTCACCTTTGACCACGCCTCTTTCATCGTCGACGAAGAGAATCACCTGCGGCTGGTGATGTACAGCGCGCTGCCGGACGAACCGGCCAGCGCGGCGTTTGAAGCGCTGCTGCGCGAGGGTTAGCGGCGGCTGTCGAAAATGAGCTTGCAGGCCAGCCCGGCGAACACCCCGCTCAGCAGGTAGTTCGGCCAGCGGGCGCTGAAGCGGCGGCCGGCAAAGCGGCTTTTCATGCCGCTGACCGCCAGGATCACCCCGCCGTTAATCAGCAAGCCCACCAGATTCAGCACCGTCGCCAGCGCCAGCATCTGCACCACCACCGAGCCTGAACGCGGATCGATAAACTGCGGAAACAGCGCCAGCACGAACAGCGCCATTTTCGGGTTGAGGATGTTGGTGAACAGCCCCTGGCGGAAGATGCGCGCCGTCGGCACCGCCTGCAACCCGGCGGAAGCCTGCAAACTGCTGCCGGATCGCAGCGTTTTCCACGCCAGATAGAGCAGATAGGCGGCGCCCAGCATTCTCACCGCGTCGTAAGCCAGCGGCACCGCGACGAACAGTTGCGACAACCCCAGCGCCGCCGCCAGCGCGTGACAATACGTGCCGAGCTGAATGCCCGCCAGCGAAGCGAAACCGGCGCGCCGCCCCTGGCTGACGCTGCGCGAAGCGATCAGCAGCATATCCGGGCCGGGGGTCAGCGCCAGCGCCACGCAGGCACCGGAAAACAACAACAGCGTTGCGGCATCAATCATGAATCACCTGATAAGAAGAGGGACGGGAATGGAGCGTCCATCATAGCGGCGCCGACGTGGCTTGTCAGCGCCGCTCGCGTCAGATCACCCACAGATCGAGATACTCGTTGACCGGCATCTGCGCCAGCCGCTGCCGGTCCAGCGACACCTCGAGAATGCGCTGCTGCTGCAGAGCCGGGAACTGGCGCGCCAGGTTGGTTTTGAACTTCTCGACCAGCAGTGGGATGCCCTCTTCGCGCCGCCGCGCATGGCCGATAGGATACTCCACCGCCACCTCATCCAGACGGCTGCCGTCGGTAAACTCCACCGTCAGCGCATTGGCGATCGATCGTTTTTCCGGATCGTGATAATCGCGGGTGAAGGCGGGATCTTCATGGCAATGGATCTTGCCGCGCAACGCATCGATGCGCGGATCCTCGGCCACCCGATCCTCGTAGTCCGCAGCCGTCAGCCGGCCGAACAGCAGCGGGATCGCCACCATATACTGAATGCAGTGATCGCGATCCGCCGGGTTATCCAGCGGCCCCTGCTTGTCGATAATACGCAAGCAGGCCTCATGAGTGCGGATGCTCACTGCGGCGATGTCGGCGGCGGTTTTGCCGGCGGCCTGCATCTGGCGGTGCAGCGTCATGGCCGCTTCCACGGCGGTCTGGGCATGGAACTCCGCCGGGAACGAAATTTTAAACAGCACGTTCTCCATCACATACGCGCCGTACGGCCGCTGGAAGCGGAAAGGCTTGCCGTTGAACGAGACGTCGTAGAACCCCCAGGTCGGCGCCGTCAGCGCCGAGGGATAGCCCATCTCGCCGGTGGCAGCCATCAGCGCCAGCCGCACCGCGCGCGCGGTCGCATCCCCCGCCGCCCAGGATTTGCGGGTGCCGGCGTTCGGCGCGTGGCGATAGGTACGCAGCGACTGCCCGTCCACCCACGCCAGCGACACCGCGTTCAGGATCTCCGCCCGGCTCAGGCCGAGCATCTGCGCCACCACCGCGGTGGACGCCACCTTCACCAGCAGCACGTGATCCAACCCCACCCGGTTAAAGGCATTTTCCAGCGCCAGGCAGCCCTGGATCTCATGCGCCTTGATCATGGCGATCAGCACCTGCCGCATGGTCAGCGGCGCTTTGCCCGCCGCCACCGCCTGGCGCGAGAGCCAGTCGGCCACCGCCAGGATCCCGCCCAGGTTGTCCGACGGGTGCCCCCACTCCGCCGCCAGCCAGGTATCGTTGAAGTCGAGCCAGCGGATCATGGCGCCGATATTGAACGCCGCCTGCACCGGATCCAGCTGGAAGCGGGTGCCCGGCACCCGGCTGCCGTTCAGCACCTCGGCGCCCGGCACCACCGGCCCCAGCAGTTTCTTGCAGGCCGGATAGCTCAGCGCCTCCAGCCCGCAGCCGAGGGTATCGAGCAGGCAATAGTGGGCGGTGCGGTACGCCGCCGGGGTATCGACGGCCTCTTTCATCACATAATCGACGATATCGACCATTTCGCGATCGAACGGCGGACGGCGGGTGTTGGCAGACTCAAGCATCATGATTCCCAAAGGCTCCATAGTGAATAACGATCGGCGCTCAGCGCTGATCCAGCGGTACGAACGCCCGCGCTTCCGGCCCGGTATAGTTGGCGGACGGGCGAATGATTTTGTTGTCCTGCCGTTGCTCGATGATGTGCGCCGACCAGCCGCTCACCCGCGCCATGACAAACAGCGGCGTGAACATTTCGGTGGGCACCCCCAGTTGGTGATAAGACACCGCCGAGAACCAGTCGAGGTTGGGGAACATCTTTTTGGTGTCGCGCATCACGCTTTCCAGCCGATCGGCGATGTCATACAGCTTCATCGCCCCCGCCTCCCGCGACAGGCGCAGCGCGATCTCTTTGATCACCTGATGGCGCGGATCGGAGACGGTGTACACCGGGTGCCCGAAGCCGATCACCACCTCTTTGTTGTCGATGCGGCGGCGAATGTCGGCCTCCGCTTCGTCCGGCGTTTCATAGCGTTGCTGGATCTCCAGCGACACCTCGTTGGCGCCGCCGTGCTTCGGCCCACGCAGCGCGCCAATGGCGCCGACGATCGCCGAATAGACGTCGGATCCGGTGCCGGCGATCACCCGGCCGGCGAAGGTCGAGGCGTTGAACTCATGCTCGGCGTACAGGATCAATGACGCGTGCATCGCCTGCTCCCAACTGGCGGAAGGCGCTTCGCCGTGCAGCAGGTGCAGGAAGTGGCCGCCGATGGAGTCGTCGTCGGTCTCCGGCTGAATGCGCTCGCCGTTGTGGCTGTAGTGATACCAATACAGCAGCATCGATCCCAGCGACGCCAGCAGCCGGTCGGCGATGTCGCGCGCGCCGGCCGCGCCGTGCTGCTCTTTTTCCGGCAGCGTGCAGCCAAGGGCCGAGACGCCGGTACGCATCACGTCCATCGGGTGAGACGCCGCAGGCAACGCCTCAAGCACCGTGCGCACGCTGGCGGGCAGGCCGCGCAGGGCTTTGAGACGGTGTTTGTAGGCTTGTAGCTCATCGCGGTTGGGCAACTTGCCGTGGATCAGCAGGTGGGCGACCTCTTCAAACTCGCAGTGGCGCGCGAGATCGAGAATGTCGTAACCGCGATAGTGCAGATCGTTGCCGCTGCGCCCTACGGAGCACAGCGCGGTATTCCCGGCGGGCACGCCGGATAACGCCACGGATTTTTTCGGCTTAACGCCAGTCGGGCTTTGCGGGGGGATCGCTTGGCTCATACCGTCCTCGTTTGGCTTGTGCGTGAATGGCGCCTATTCGTCGCGCTGGCGAGCGAACAGGGCGTCGAGTTTCTCTTCGAACAAATAATAGTTGATGCTTTCATACAGCTCGTTGCGGGTCTGCATGGTGTCGATGACGCTTTTCTGCGTGCCCTCCTCGCGCAAAGCGCGGTACACCCGCTCCGCCGCCCGGTTCATCGCCCGGAAGGCCGACAGCGGATACAGCGCCATATCCACCTGGGCGCTGCGCAGCTCGTCGGTGGTAAACAGCGGCGTCGCGCCGAATTCGGTGATGTTGGCCAGGATCGGCACCTGCGTCGCCTCAGCAAAGCGGCGGTACATGCCCAGCTCGGTGATCGCTTCCGGAAACAGCATGTCGGCTCCGGCCGCCACGTAAGCCTGAGCGCGCTCGATGGCCGCCTCCAGCCCCTCCACCGCCAGCGCATCGGTGCGCGCCATGATCACGAAGTCCGGATCGCTGCGCGCATCCACCGCCGCCTTGATGCGATCCACCATCTCTCCGGTGGAAACGATGGCCTTATTGGGGCGATGGCCGCAGCGCTTGGCGCCGACCTGATCTTCGATATGCAGCGCCGCCGCCCCGGCCTTGCTCACCGATCGCACCGTGCGGGCGACGTTGAACGCCGAAGCGCCGAAACCGCTGTCCACATCCACCAGCAGCGGCAGCGGGCAAACGTCGGTGATGCGGCGAATGTCGGTCAGCACATCGTCCAAGGTCGAAATGCCCAGATCCGGCAGCCCCAGCGAACCGGCCGCCACGCCGCCGCCGGAAAGGTAGATGGCCTGGAATCCGGCCCGCTGGGCCAGCAGCGCATGGTTGGCGTTGATCGCGCCGGCGATTTGCAGGGGTTTTTCTTTACTCAGGGCCTGACGAAAGGCGAGCCCAGGTGAGCGCAGCGTCATGACGTTTTCTCCGATTGGCCAGATGAAACAGACAGAGCAAGGGGCGGGCCAGGTTGTGCTTCGGTGAGGAAAAAATTAAACACGATAAAAATAAGTGAGTTACAACATATTCAGCGCCATTAGCCTGGCAAAGGGGTAAAAAACGTTTCAGCTAACGTTTCAATCGCTGTTTCACGCAGTAAATTTGAAACATAACTGAAACCGGGCTACACCTAATGCAGCCACTTCCATTCGGTAACCCACCATGAGCGATCACGTCACGCCGGACAAACCGGTGATCTGGACCGTCTCCATCACCCGCCTGTTCGATCTGTTCCGGGACATCAGCCTCGAGTTCGACCATCTGGCAACCATCATCCCGATCCGCCTCGGCTTTGAGGAGGCGGTGCAGCACATCCGCGCCCGCCTGGCTACCGAGCCTTGCGACGCCATCATCGCCGCCGGCTCCAACGGCGCCTACCTGAAAAGCCGCCTGTCGGTGCCGGTCATTTTGGTCAAGCCCGGCGGCTTCGATCTGCTGCAGGCGCTGAGCAAGGCGCGCAGAACCGCCGATCGGATCGGTGTCATCACCTATAAAACTCCTCTGCCCGCGCTGCTGGAGTTCCAGCAGACCTTCGATCTGCCGCTTGAGCAGCGCAGCTACGTCACCGAAGAGGACGCGCGCGGCCAGATCGCCGAGCTGAAAGCCGCCGGCATTCAGGCCGTGGTTGGGGCGGGCCTCATCAGCGAGTTGGCGGAAGAGGCCGGGCTCACCGCCATTTTTCTCTATTCCGCCGCCACCCTGCGCGCCGCCTTCAGCGATGCGCTGGACGTAACGCGCCTGATGCTGGGCGGCGGCAAACGCGGCGGCGATTACGCCGCGCGCAATACCCTGCAGCCGCGCTACGGGCTGAGCGATTTGCAAGGCGACTCTCCGCAGATGGAGCAGACGCGGCGCACCATCATGCTGTACGCCCGCTCGCCGGCGGCGGTATTAATTGAAGGAGAAACCGGCACCGGCAAGGAGCTGGCGGCGCAGGCGATCCACCGGGAATACTTTTCCCGGCGCGGCGCGCCGGCCAGAGGCGCGACGCCGCCGTTCGTCGCCATCAACTGCGGCGCCATCGCCGAATCGCTGCTGGAGGCGGAGCTGTTCGGCTATGAGGAAGGCGCCTTTACCGGCTCACGGCGCGGCGGCCGGCGCGGGCTGTTGGAAACCGCCAACGGCGGCACTCTGTTTCTGGATGAGATCGGCGAAATGCCGCTGCACCTGCAAACCCGGCTGTTGCGCGCGCTGGAAGAGAAGGCCGTCACCCGGGTCGGCGGGCAGCAGCCGGTGGCGGTCGACTTTCGCGTCATCAGCGCCACCCACAACCACCTGGAGCAGGCGATTCAACGGGGCGGTTTTCGCGCCGATCTGTTCTACCGCCTGAGCGCCCTGCGGCTGCAGCTGCCGCCATTGCGGGCGCGCGGCGACGATATCGCGATGCTGGCGGAACACTTTCTGAAGCGGTCGCTGGCGGCGCTCGACGTGCCGCTGACGGAGCCGCTGCGCGCCGCCCTGGCCGGCTGTTACGCCGCGCTGAGTCATTACGCCTGGCCCGGCAACCTGCGCGAACTGCGCAACATGATGGAACGGGTGGCGCTGATGCTGAGCACCGGCGCCGCGCCGAGCGGCGAGACGCTGCGCTGGCTGCTGCCGGAGCTGGCGGCGGGCACGCCGCCCGAGACACCACCAGCGCCCGTCTCCGCCCACGAAGCGCTGGCGCGGTGCAGGGGCGACCACGCCGCCGCCGCCCGGTTGCTCGGGATCAGCCGCACCACCTTATGGCGCCGGCTGAAAAAAACGAACTGAGCATCAGCCGGCGCGCCGGCCGTCCGAGGCCGGCAGCAGCTGCGCTCGCCGCTCGCCCAGCAGGTTCATGCCCGCCGCCGCCAGCAGGATGATCGCCGCGCCCAACAGCTGCCAAGCCGACAGCCGGTGGCCAAACGCCAGGCGATCCACCAGCATGGCGGCGATCGGGTAGATGAACGACAGCGAGCCGATCAGGTTGGTCGGCAGCTTCTGCAACGCGCCGTACATCAGCACGTACATCAGGCCGGTGTGCAG
Organism: Serratia sp. MF1(2023); assembly: GCF_030954545.1. NCBI lineage: Bacteria > Pseudomonadati > Pseudomonadota > Gammaproteobacteria > Enterobacterales > Yersiniaceae > Serratia > Serratia sp. MF1(2023). The sequence continues at coordinate 381,423 of NZ_JAVHUX010000008.1, forward strand.
CACGCCGAGCGTCGCCAGCATGCCCCACTGCCCAGCGCTGGCCGAAACGTGGAAATCCACCAGCGGCAACAGCATCACCGCCCCTACCGCCACCTGGATCAGCGCAATAAGATGCGGCGGCGTGCCCTTCAGCCGCTTGGCCGCCAGCGCCATCAGGGCGTAAAAAAACGCCGCGCCAAGCGCCAGCGCGATGCCCGCCAAATAATGACTCTGTTCCCCCGCCTGCCGCGGCTGCGCCAGCACCACCAGCATCATGCCGCCGAACGCCAGCCCCAGCCACAGCAGCTTGCGGGCGGTCAGCCGCTCCCCCAGAAACAGCGCCCCCAACCCCACCAGCATAAACGGCTGGGTGTTGTACACCGCCGTGGCGATGGAGATAGACGCATAGGAATAGGCGGCAAACAGCAGCAGCCAGTTGATCACCAGCGCCACCCCACCGGCGATAGCCAGCAGCAGCGTGGCGCGCGTCAGCACATCGCGCCGCAGCTGCCCCAGCGCGCCGCACACCGCCAGCAGCACCAGCGCCCCCACCGCGCAGCGCCAAAACACCACGTTGACCACCGGCTGGCCGGACATCAGCACAAACCAGCCGATGGAGCCGGAAATCAGCATCGCCGCCGTCATCTCCAGCGAGCCGCGTTTTATCTCTGCATTCATTCTGCGTTCCTCCAAACTTGCCCAGAGGCATAGCTTGCGGCTTCGCCGGGCGGCTTTCCATAGCATAAAAAAGGCAGATATGCTTAACTACCTTTTTCTCGTAGTTATAATAAAGAAAATACCTAACGGAGGCGTTATGGATGATATCGATCGCCAGATCCTGACTCTTTTGGCGCTGGACGCGCGCGCGTCGTTGAAGACGCTGAGCGCGCAGGTGGGGCTGTCGTCGCCGAGCACGTCGGAAAGGCTGCGGCGGCTGGAGGAAAGCGGCGTGATCCAGGGCTATACCCTGAACGTCAACCTACAGGCGGTGGGCTACGCCTTCGAGTCGCTGGTGCGCATCAAGCCGCTGCCGGGCATGCTGAAGAAGGTCGAGCAGCTGATTCAGGCGATCCCGGAAGTGGTCGAATGCGATAAGGTGACCGGCGAAGACTGCTTTATCGTGCGGCTGGTGGCGCACTCGATGGCGCAGCTCGACCACACCCTCGATCGGCTGGCCGAGCAGGCGCAGAGCAACACCTCGATCGTGAAAACCACGCCGGTCAAGCGCCGCCTGCCGCCGCTGCTCTGATTAACGCCGCCGCTTGCGGGCGAACGGGTTGCCGCGCTTCTTCTCTTTTTTGGCCGCGTCGGCGGCGGATTTCAACGCCGCCAGATGCGCCTTGTCGGCCTCCGGCACCGCGCGCTGTTCGATCGGGAACACCGGCAGCGACGCCAACAGCCGCGAACCGTAGTTTTTGGTCAACAGCCGGCGATCGTAGATCACGATCTCGCCGTAGCATTGGTTGCTGCGGATCAGGCGGCCGACCTGCTGGATCAGGTTGAACGAGGCGCTCGGCAGGCTCTGCACTTCGAACGGATAGCGCTTCAGCGATTTCAGCCACTCGCCTTCGGTAATGATCACCGGGCTGTCAATCGGCGGGAACGCAATTTTGTGAATGTGTACCTGGGTCAGCAGCTCGCCTTTCAGATCCAGCCCTTCGGCGAACGATTGCAGCCCCACCAGCACGCTGGCGACGCCCTTCTCCACCCGCTTGCGGTGCTCTTCCACCAGCCGGTAGCGCGGCTGGTCGCCCTGCACCAGCAGCATCAGACGCAGATCGGTCACGTAGCTGAGGAAAGTCTGCATCGCCCGGTGGCTGCTGAACAGGATCAGCATGCCTTTGTGTTTGCCGCTCGCCTGCTCGGCGCGGAAACATCGCGCCATCTCCTCAAGGTGCTCCGCCTCGTTGGCGAGCGCCGGTTCGTAGCGCATCTGCGGAATGACAATCTTGCCCTGTTCGACGTGATTGAACGGCGAAGAGAGCGTTTCGAAACGATCGCCGGCCTTCTCGCTCAGCCCGCTCATCTCCTGCAAACGCGCGAAGCTGTTCAGCGAACGCAGCGTGGCCGAGGTGACCACCACGTGCGGCACCTTGCGCCACAGCAGCTTCTCCAGCTGGTCGCTGACGCGGATGCCGACGCAGTGCAGGTAAAGATGAGTGACGTTATCGCGCAGCTCGCGTGTGACCCATTTGGAGATCGGCGCGTTGGAGGATTTGTCGAGCGCCGCCAGCCGCCACAGCTTGCTCATCGCCTCCAGATAACCCAGCGTGCGGCTCATCTGAATGATCGACCGGTGCAGGCGCACGATGTCATGCTTGCCGGTCTGCTCGGTGAGATCGTTAAGCACGAACTCCGCCAGCCCGCGCAGCGCATCGGTCAGTTTGAACAGCCGCGCGCAGCTCTCCACCATCTCCGCCGGCAGCTCGCCCATTTCAAAACGGTGCTCGGCCGCCACGCTGTCACCGGGCAGATAGGCACTGACCTGATGCTCGAAGATCTGCACCAGCTCGCGCAGCTCCTCGCAATGGTTTTTCAGCCGCTCGCTGTTGGCCAGCCCCGGCGGATTCTTCGGCCGGTACTGCGTCATGCACTGCTCGACCTGGCGCACGATCATGTCCAGCTGCAGGTTGGTCGACAGCGCGGTGATTTCCCCGTCGATCTCCAGCGCGTCGCGCGCCACCTCTGGCAAATGGTGGCCTTCGTCCAGCACCAGCAGCAGCTCTTTCGGGTTCGGCAGCACCGATTCCGTCTCCAGCGCCGCCATCACCAGGGCGTGGTTGGCCACCACCACGTCGGCGCTCTCGATCTCTTTGCGGGCGATATAGAACGGGCATTCGCGAATGTAGTGGCAGTTGCGCCCCAGGCAGTTGGCCTTGTCGGTGCTCAGCTTGGCCCACAGCGGATCGTCGATGCTCTGCTGATAGTGATCGCGCAGCCCGTCCCACTCGAAGCGGGCCAGCGCCTTGGTCAGCTTCTGGCACAGCGCTTGCTCTTCGCCGCTGGACGGCGCCAGCTCGTCGTCGAGGAACAGCGTCAGATCGCCCTGTTGGCTGACGTCGGTGCTCATCGCCGCCAGATTGCGCGGGCACACGTAACGCCCGCGGCCAAAGGCGCCGGTAAATTTCAGATCGGGGATAATCTTTTTCAGCAGCGGCAAATCCTTGCTGTAGATCTGGTCCTGCAGCGCCACGTTGGCGGTGCTGACCACCAGCGGTTTACTCTCCGCCCGCCCGACGGCGATGCCCGGGATCAGGTATGACAGCGTTTTGCCGACGCCGGTCGGCGCCTCGATCGCCAGATGGCGCGGGTAGTCGCCGGCCAGCGTCTTCGCCACCTCGGCGATCATCTGGCGCTGGGGCGCACGGGAAATGAAATCCGGTATTTGCTGCTGCAGGGCTTTGTACCACTGGCCAATCTGATCTTTAACTGCGGAGGAGAGCGCCATTCAACTCTTATCTAAACGAAATGATGGCGCCATTGTCCCACAGACCGCCCGCGGCGTCAGCCCGAGTTACGCCTGCGGATCGATCATCGAGGCGCGCCCGGCGCTGAACGACCACTCGTCCAACTGGGTGGTGGTGATCACCACCATCACATCCTCGGGGCGCAGCCGCAGGTTTTCCGCCAGCAGCGCCGCCAGCCGCCCGTAGAAGCGCCGCTTGGTGTCGGTGTCGCGCGGCCGCCCGGCGGTGATGTAAAACAGCACGAAATCCGCGCTGCGCGGCCCGCCGAGATAGTCGCGATCGTAGATAAGCTCACCGGGTCGGTATTGATCGATCACCTGAAATTTATCCGTCGGCGGCACCTCGAAGGCCTCCACCAGCGCCTGATGCAGGCTGTCGGACAAGGTTTGCAGATAGTCGGCGGACTTGCCCTGATGCAGGGCGATGCGGCTAAACGGCATGGTTGTCCTCCTGTTCCAGTTCACGCAGGCGCGCCACGGCCGACGCCGCCGCGGGCCAGCCGGCGTAGAACGCCAGATGGGTGATGAGCTCGGCCAGCTGCTGGCGCGTCACGCCGTTGCGCTGCGCCAGCTGCAGGTGAAACGGCAGCTGTTCCACGCGGTTGAGCGCCACCAGCGCGGCGACGGTAATCAGGCTGCGCTCGCGCGGGCTCAGCGCCGGCCGCTGCCAAATATCGTCAAACAAAACGCGGTCGCTGAGCTGCGCCAGCTTGGGGGCAATATCGCCGAACGCCTGCTGCCCGGCCTGGGATTCTGATGGCATCACACTCTCCTGTCAGTTGCGGATAGCCTTACGCTACCCGCCGCCGCAGCGAGTGAAAATCGGGATTTTCAGCAGTCTCGGTTCAGAAAAACGGGAGGGTTCCCCGCCGGGCGGCGGGGAGGCATCACGATTCCAGCGGGGCAACACCGTCGAAATGGGCGCTCAGCAACGCATTCAGCTCCGGCCGCTGTTCCACCCGCTCTGCGATGGCGTACAGCCGCGGGCAGTGTTGCCGGAACCACGCGCGGCCCGGCCGCCAGTTGCACATCACCGCCACGTACAGATCCAACGCGCTGAAGCTCTTGCCGAGAAACCACGGGCCCGCAGCGCCGGCGGCGGCGTTCAGCTGCCGCAATAAGCGCTCGCGATAATCCATTACCGCGTTTTTCAGCTGTTCCGCCCCCGCCGCCTGCGGCTGCCAGCGCTGCGGATGGTCGGCATAGGTGAAGGTGGGGTAAATCTCCGCGTTGATGAACAGCAGCCAGCGCAGAAAACGCGGCAACAGCGGCGAGCCGCCGGGCGGCGCCAGTTCGGCGTGCGGCGCGCGATCGTGCAGCAACAGAATGATCGCCGCACTCTCCGTCATCACTTCGTCATTGGGCAACACTAAGGTGGGCACCTGGCCCAACGGGTTCAGCGCCAGCAGGCGATCGCGCTCCGGGCCGTCCTGCGTGTAGTCCACCTCCTCATAGCCCCAGGGGAAAGCGGTCAACACCAACGCGGCGGCCACGATCGTCGAGCCGCAGCCCTGCGTGCCGAACAAAGTATAAGTATCGTGCATGATTCCTCCCGCAGCGGAACAAGGTATCGATAACTGTAGACCAGCCGCCGACCGTCGGCCGAAGAAAAAATTCACTCTTTACGCGACTTTTTTAATCGTTCGACATGAAAATGAATTTTTTGTCATAAATAGATCACATTACTACGGTAAAAATTCTCCGCCGCCAACAATCAGGCGGCACAGTAAAACAGCAATGCAACTGATGATAAGCGTCTTTCAATCGAATAAAGCAGGGTAACCCATGAAACGTAATCTTCTGGCCGTTATTATTCCGGCACTTTTACTTGCGCAAGCGGCACAGGCAGCAGAAATCTACAATAAAGACGGCAACAAACTCGATTTTTACGGTCGTGTAAAGGCCCTGCATTATTTCTCCGATGATGCCGGCAACGACGGTGATAAAACCTACGTGCGTATCGGCTTTAAAGGCGCGACTCAGATTAACGATATGCTGACCGGCTACGGCCAGTGGGAATATCAGATCGCCGCCAACCACACGGAATCCGACGGCACTAAAGATACCAAAACGCGTCTGGGCTTCGCCGGTCTGAAATATAAGGACCTCGGTTCCTTCGACTACGGCCGCAACTACGGCATCATTTACGACGTCGGCGCCTGGACGGATATGATCCCTGAATTCGGCGACGATGCTTACATCAAGACCGACAACTTTATGAACGGCCGTACCAACGGCGTCGCCACCTACCGTAATAACAACTTCTTCGGACTGGTCGACGGCCTGAAATTTGCCGTGCAGTACCAGGGCAAGAACGAAAACGACGGCCGCTCCGCCAGCAAGGCGAACGGCGACGGCTGGGGCCTCTCCTCCAGCTACGAAATCATCGATGGCCTGAGCGTGGGCGCCGCCTATGCCTCTTCCAACCGCACCACCACGCAAAAAGCGGGCACCTTCGGTAAAGGCGACAAGGCCGATATCTGGGCCGGTGGTCTGAAATACGACAACAACAACGTCTACCTGGCCGCGACTTATTCGCAGAGCCGCAATATCGCGCCTATTTCCGGCACCGCCACCATCAATAACAACGCCACTTCCGTTAGCGGCTTCGCCAATAAAGCGGAAGGGATTGAATTGGTCGCGCAATATCAGTTCGACTTCGGTCTGCGCCCATCGCTGGGTTACGTTCAGCAGAAAGGCAAAGATATTGAAGGCATCGGCGACGTCGATCTGGTGAAATATTTCGACGTAGCGGCAACCTATTACTTCAACAAAAACATGTCCACTTATGTCGAATATAAAATCAACCAGCTCGATGACGACAACAAGCTGGGTCTGAAAAACGACGACGTGGTTGTTGTCGCCCTGACCTACCAGTTCTGATGTGATGAATGAATAACCACCACTGCAAACTTTAGCGTCACTTGATACCCAGAGTTTTATTTCGCCGGGCGGCTGCGTCCGGCTTTTTTGTTTTTATTTTCCCCCTGTCCAATCCTCCCGCTTGCCTTGCAAAAAAAACGGGTCTACATGTATAGCTTTCTCCCCGAGCGAAATCAGCCATGCATAACGACGGACGCTTCGACTTCCACAACGCCCTGCGCTACAGCAGCGACGAACTGGCGAACATCCTCAGCCACTGCTTTGAAAACTACATCGTGCGCTTCGTTGTCGACGGGCCGACCTTCGCCGCCCGTTTCGGCGCCGAAGATCTCAGCCTGAACGACAGCCTGATCGTCACCCACCGCCATGAACCGGTGGCGGTGGCGCTGATCGCCCGCCGCGGCCGGCACAGCCGGGTCGCGGCCTTTTCCGTGCGCCCGGAGATGCGCGGCCAGGGCCTGGGCAAGGCGCTGATGCAGCGGCTGGTGGCGGACGCCCGCCACCGCGGCGACCGGCGGCTGTCGCTGGAAGTGATCGAAGGCAACGACGCCGCGCTGGCGCTGTACCATCGCGCCGGGCTGCGCATCGTGCGCACCCTGACCGGCCATCAGGCGCCGGCGGAAGCGCCGCCAGGCACAGCGGAACTGCAGGCGGTCGATCCACTGACCGTCAGCCATCGCCTGACGGCGGAAGGCGCCACCGATCTGCCCTGGCTGATCGCCCCCGAATCGCTGTTCAAGCTGCCGGGCAAACCGCAAGCCTATACGCTCAATCGCCAGGCCTACGCCGTGGTGATGCCCGGCGCCGAGCACTGCTGGCTGCGCCTGATCTACGTGTCGCCGCAGCACCGCGGCCAGGGGCATGCGCGCGCCTTGCTGGCCACCCTGCAAACAAGGTTCGCCCCTTTGCCGCTGACTGCCAACGTCGTTGTGCCCGAGGTGGCCGCCCCCTTCTTTACGCATCTTGGCTGGCGGCAGGATCCCCTGCGACAGTTCGAGATGGATATGCTGCTGGACAGCCCACAAGAATAAAACCGAGAGAGATAACGATGGCAGGAAAACAGGCAAGGACACTCACCCTCGGCGCGGCGATTGGCGTCGTGCTGCTGACGTTGGCCGGTTGCGCGCAGCCGCCGCACACCGACGCGCAGGCCCAGCAGCGGCTGGCGGATCAGTCGGTGCTGGCGGTGAACTGGTTCCAACAGTCCGGCGAATACCGCGCGCTGGCGCATCAGGCTTTCAACAGCGCGCAGCGCGCCTTCGATCAGGCCAGGGCCGCGCCGGGCCGTAAAAAGGCGGTGGTGGTCGATCTGGATGAAACCATGCTGGACAACAGCGCCTACTCCGGCTGGCAGGCGCAGCAGGGCCAGCCATACGACGGCGCCACCTGGGCCAAATGGACGCAGGCCGAACAGGCCGGCGCGGTGCCGGGCGCGGTGTCGTTCGCCCGCTACGTCAACGCCCATCAGGGCACGATGTTCTACGTGTCGAACCGCAAGCAGAGCGAATACGCCGCCACGGTGGCCAACATGCAGAAGCTCGGTTTCACCGGCATGTCGGAAAAGACCGTGCTGCTCAGCACCGATACCTCCAATAAGCAGGCGCGCTTCGACGCCATCAAACAAGCCGGCTACGACATCGTGGTGTACGCGGGCGACAACCTGAACGACTTCGGCGCCGCGACTTACCACCAGGACAACGCGCAGCGCCGGGCATTCGTCAGCGAGAACCAGAACAAGTTCGGCACCGAATTCATCGTGCTGCCCAACCCGCTGTACGGCGATTGGGAAAGCGGGCTGGCCCGCGACTACAACAAGCTGACGCCGCAGCAGAAGCTGCAGGTGCGCCAACAGGCGATCAAAGCCTGGCGCGGGCGCTAAGCCTCACAGCAGTTTGTACATATAGCAGGTGGCTTCCAACGCCCCGCCGTCGCTGGCGCGGGCGTAATGCGGAATGTCGCCCGCCGCCTCGAACCCCAGTTGGCGGTACAACCCCTGCGCCGCGCTGCCGCTCAGGGTGTCCAGCACCAACAGGCTGCGGCGATGACGCGCCGCCAGCGCCTGCACTTCCTGCATCAACTGCCGGGCGACGCCCTGCCGCCGCGCCTGCGGGTGCACCATCAGCTTGGCCACTTCCGCCCGGTGGCGGCCGTTGTCCGGCATCGCCAGCAACAGCTGCACGGTGCCGACCGGCCGACCGTTCGCCAGCGCCACCAGCATCGCACGCTCTCCCCGCGCCAGGGCCGGCAGCAACCCCTGCCAAAACGCCCGCGCCTGCTCCACTGTAAACGGCATGACAAAACCAATGCTGGCGCCGTGCGCCACGCTGGCGTGCAGCATCTCGGCCAAGTCGGCCATGGCGCTTTGCGCCGCGTCGGCGCCCCACTGTTGCAATTCAATCATGGCTATGGCCTGCAGATAACGAGCGTGTAATGGGCCGGCTCATCGCCGGGGACATGGAAACGGGACGCGCCGAACAGGCGGTAGCGCAGGCAGTCGCCGGGCGACAGCCGGAAAACGCGCCCTTCCAGCGTCAATTCCAGCTGCCCGGACAGCAACCAGAGGTGATGCTCCAGCGCCGGTATCGACGGCAGGTCGTAATCAATCTGCGCGCCGGCATCGAGCCGGGCTTCGATAAACTCGGCCTTATACAGCGCGGCGGGAGGAGAAACGGAGCGACGGTGGAAACCGCTGGCGCGATCGACCCATACCGGCTGTTGCGGCGGCCGCAACAGCTCCGGCGGTTCGTCTTCGATTTCGCTCAACAGGCGCGACATGGTCAACCCGTAGGCGGCGCACAGCCGGTTCAGCAGCGACGCCGTCGGGCTGGTTTCGGCGCGCTCCACCCGCGAGAGCGTCGCCCGGCTGAGGCCGGTGCGCTGCGCCAACTCTTCCAGCGACCATCCCTGCTGCTGGCGCAAATCCGCCAGCCGCTGCGCCAACCTCAGGTCGGCAGTCTCCAAACCGTTATCCATCGCTCACACTCCGCCTTGAAATCCCATATAAGAGAAATAATCTCAAATTAGAGACATGGCAAGCGCATTTTAAAAAATGCCGCGCAGCGCGATGAATATCAGCATGCTCAGCAACACCACCGCCAGCATATTGCGCAGCAAGAACGCCACTATCACCGCAAACACTATCGAAGAAGGAGGAGCGTTCTAGCACTCGCGCGAGGGCGGGTTTTGTACAAGATTGCCCGTCTCGGCGCCCGGCGGCGCGATCGCCGCGCAGCGCCAGGCGCTGAATACCGCCAGCAGCGGCGCCAGCGCGAACGCCAGGAACAGCCAGCGCGCCGCCGACGCCGCGCCCGCCGCGCCGCCCGGATCGTTCAGCCCCGCCAGATTGGCGATCATCCCGGCCAGCGCCGCACCGAATGCGGTGGCGAACAGCTGCACCGTGGTAATCGAAGCGCCGGCGATATCTTTGTCCGCTTCGGGCGCCACCTGCAAAATGCGCGTCAGCAGGTGCGGCCAGCCGAAGCCGATGCCGAACCCCACCAGCAACAGCGCAATGACGATCGGCGCCAGCGCCTGCCAGTGGCCGCCGGACGGCACCGGCATCAGGATCGCCAGCGCCAGCAGCCCCACCAGCACAAACAGCGGCCCGCTGACGATCGCCCGGCGAATGCCCGCCCCGCGCCAACCGGAGCTGAGGATCTCGGACAGCGTCCAGCCGGCGGCCATGGCGGCGGCAATATAGCCGGAGATCAGCGGCGACTGGCCGTGCAGCAGCTGCAGAAAATAGGGCACGAAGATCTCGCTGGTCATGCCGATCACCAGCAACGCGGTCGTGATGTAGAGCGCCGCCAGCGATGAGCCGCGCCGCAGCGCGCCGTGCGGCAACAGGCGGGCGCGCGAGTGCGCTTCGCGCTTCAGCAGCCAGGCCATCAGCACCAGCGAGAGCGCGATGCCTGCCAGGTTGATCCAGGCGCTGTGCGCCAGACTGCCGGCGGACACCGCCAGCACCGCCACGGTCAGCAACAGCAGCTGCGCGGTCGGCAACGGCGCGGCCGCCTGCTGCGCTTTACCCTTGGGCAGGATCAGGAAGGTAAATGCGGCGTACAGCGCCATGATCGGCAGCAGAATGCCGAAGGCCCAACGCCAGGCGTTCAGCTCGGCGAAAATGCCGCCCACCGCCGGCCCCACCAGGGTGGCGATGCCCCACATCGCCGAGATGAGCGCCATGGCGCGCGGCCACAATCGCTGCTCGAACACCAGGTTGATCATCGCGTAGGAGAGCGCAAAGATCAGCCCACCGCCGAAGCCCTGCACCGTACGGCCGATCAGCATCACCGGCATGCTCGGCGCCAGCGCGCACAGCGCCGCCCCGGCGATGAAGAACAGCGAAGCCACCAGATAGGCGCTGCGCGCGCCGTAGCCGCTGAGCAGCCGGGCCGACAGCGCGGAACCGAGGATCGACGCCACCACGAACAGCGTGGTGTTCCAGGCGTAGAGATCCAGACCGCCGATATCCTGCACCACCGAGGGCAGAATGGTGGTGGCGACCAGAATATTGATGGCATGCAGCGCCACGCCGAGCGAAAGCGCGATCGCACTGGCCGCATTTTTGCCGGAGAAAAGGTCGCTCCAGCGGCTATCGTCATGGGTTATCACGGTTGTCGTCCTGTTTTCAGAGGAATGGCATTGAGTTGGTCATAAGATTGCGTTAAATTTAACAAGAGTTATCTTGGAATAAGTTAGGGCGAGGCGGAGAAATATGTCAAGAATAAACTTGGAAAATAGCGGCAGCACCGCACAATCGGTCAGTGACCGCTTGCTGACGCTATTGAAAACCCGCGGCCCACAGCAAGCTTCTGACGCAGGAAAGGTGCTCGGCACCACCGGTGAGGCGGCCCGCCAGCAGTTCGTCAAGCTGGCGAAAGAGGGGCTGGTCGAAGCGGTGGCGGAAACGCGCGGCGTGGGCCGCCCGGTGCAGCTGTGGCATTTGACCTCGGCCGGCAACGCGCGCTTTCCCGACACCCATGCGGATCTGACGGTGCAGCTGCTGCGCACCGTGCGCGACAAGCTGGGCGAACAGGCGCTCGACGTGCTGATCGAGACCCGCGAGCAGGAAAACCGCATCAACTACAAGCAGGCGATGATCGGCGCCGCCGATCTGCAGGAGCGCGTGGCGCGCCTGACCGAAATCCGCTGCCGCGAAGGCTATATGGCCGAATGGCGTCAGGAGGAAGACGGTTCCTATCTGCTGGTGGAAAACCACTGCCCGATCTGCGCCGCCGCCACCGTCTGCCAGGGCTTCTGCCGGGCGGAGCTGAGCATCTTCACCGAAGTGCTGCAGGCGCAGGTGGAGCGCGCCGAACACATTCTGGCCGGCTCGCGCCGCTGCGCCTACCGGATTTCGCTCCTTTAACACCGGTTTTTGCCCACGTTTTCAACCGGTACAGATTATTCTGCTTGTGCATCCCGCACCTTCCCTTCTAAGGTTGAATTAACGCATATTCAGACCAACAGCGGGCCTCGCGCTCGCTCTGGCAAATCCGTCGGCGCCTGGCGCGCAGCGGCAGAGTAACCCCACGGGAGTTGAACGATGAAGAAGCCGCATGCCGGATTCTGGCTGGCGACGCTGGGACTGGGCGTCTGCTGGCTGCTGGCGCTGCTGACTCGCGATCGGCTCAACGGCATCCTGCTGGCCGGCGCGGCGCTGGCGCTGATCTTTACCCCGGCCGCCCGCCGCAAAGGCGCGGCCCTGGCCGCCCTGGGCGGTATCGGCATGGATGGGCTGTGGAGCTACAGCGGCGTGCTGCACTACAGCGGGCAACACGGCCTGCCGCTCTGGACCATCGCGCTGTGGATCGGCTTCGGCTGCTGGTGGTATTGGCTGCTGGACCTGGTCAGAGCGGCCCCCTGGCCGCTGGCGGTGCTGGGCGCCGCCGTCGGCCCCTTCGCCTACGCCGTGTCCTGGAAGCTGGACGCGTTGCTGCCCGGCGTGCCGCCGGAGTTCATGCTGCTGCTGCTAGCCGTCGGCTGGTCGATTTACCTGCCGGCCGTCAGCTGGCTGCAGTGGAAGCGGCGGGACAGCTGAACGGCGGGCGGCGGCCGGGAAAAATAATGCCGAAAGCCATTGCTTATCGGTTGCCCGATCGGGTTTACTGAGCGTTCTAATAATAATCACCCCTGCAAAAACATATCCCTATGCTTAGCCAACAAAGCCGTAGCGTCCTGCCGTTGATCGGGGCGTTGTTCACGTTATATATCGTTTGGGGTTCCACCTATTTCGTCATTCGCCTCGGCGTCGCGCAGTGGCCGCCGCTGATGATGGCCGGCATTCGCTTTCTGGTTGCCGGCATCGTGCTGTTCAGTTTCCTGGCCTGGCGCGGCCACGCGCTGCCGACGCCGAAGCAGTGGCTGGCCGCCGGCGCCATCGGCATTCTGCTGCTGGCGGTGGGCAACGGCCTGGTGACGGTGGCGGAGCACCAACACGTGCCGTCCGGCATCGCCGCGGTGATGGTGGCGACGGTGCCGCTGTTCACCCTCTGCTTCAGCCTGCTGTGGGGGATGCGCAACACCAAACTGGAATGGGCCGGCATCGCGCTCGGTCTGGTGGGCATCGTGCTGCTTAATACCGGCAACAACCTGGTGGGCAACCCGACCGGCGCGCTGCTGATTTTGCTGGCGTCGGCCAGCTGGGCCTTCGGGTCGGTACTGGGATCGCGCATCTCGCTGCCGGCCGGGCCGATGGCCGGCGCGGCGGAAATGCTGGTCGCCGGCGTGGTGTTATTGGCAGCCAGTCAGCTGAGCGGCGAGCGTCTGACTCAGATGCCGAGCACCGGCGGCTTTCTGGCGCTGGGCTATCTGATCGTCTTCGGCTCGATGCTGGCGATCAGCGCCTATATGTTCTTGTTGAAGAACGTGCGCCCGGCGGTCGCCACCAGCTACGCCTACGTCAACCCGGTGGTGGCGGTGCTGCTCGGCATCGGCTTTGCCGGCGAATCGCTGGCGCCGCGCGAGTGGCTGGCGCCGCGCGAGTGGCTGGCGCTGGTGATCATCGTGGCGGCGGTGGTGCTGGTGACGCTGGGAAAATACCTGTTCGCCCGCCCGGCCCGCGTGCAGGCCATCGACAGCGAACGGTAGCGATCGCAAAGGGCGGTCTGCGGGCCGCCGTTAAAAACGATTCTTGTTTCACCCGGCGAAGGGGCTATAATTCCCGCTGTTCCAAGCAACCTGCGAAATTATTCCTATGCTGAAAAAAGCGTTCGTCATCGTCATCGCCCTGTGCGCCTTCGGTTCTTTGGGCGGCGTATTCCTCGCCGGGCTGAACATCTACACCCGTTCCACCACCCCGCACGAAGAAAGCGCGCCTGCCGGGGATGCCGCCGCCACGCCGGCGCAAACCGAAACCCTTCAGGCCAAGTGATCGTCCAGCCAGCGCTGGCAGCGCAGCTGTAAAAAGCGCTGCAGCCGCCTGACGCGTTCCGACACCGGCGAGCGATGCGGGCACCAGGCACTTCGAGCAGTTCCTCACCGCGCCATAGCCGCTTTCCCCACGCCGGGGAGAAAAACGACGCGCTGCGCCTGATACAGGCCGACGTCGCGGTGGGTTTCCTGCTGGCGCTAGAGAACGGCTTCGTCACCGGCAGCGCGATCGACATCGACGGCGGCGGCCTGCTGTAACGGCGGCTAGAGCGCCGTCACGCCCTGTGCAGCGGCCTGCTGTTCCAGCACGGTGATAATCTGGTAGGCCGAACGCGGCACCAGGCTGAAATCGCCGATCAGCAGGCGATCGCTGACCGCCTCATCCAGCATCGCTCGGGCGCCGGCGCGCAGGATTTCCACCTGTTCCGGCGGCGTACCCGCCGCGGTGATCAGCGGCAGACCGGGCACCGCCGCCGTGCGGCCGATGATTTTCAGCCCCTCCAGCGCCTGCGGCTGCGCCCGGCGCAGCAGTTCCATGCTGATCGCATCGATGGCGGCGATATCCGCCTGCCCGCTGCGGATCAGCTTCAGCGACTGATAATGCGCGCCGGAGGCAATCGCCGCACCAAAGAATTTCCCGTCCTGCGCCAGCGGCGCGATCAGCGCGCGCAGGCCGTTGTAGCCGGATTGGGAATCGGTGCTGTTATAGGCCGCCGTCCGGCCGCGAAAATCCGCCAACCGTTCGCCGGGGTCGCCCGCGCGCACCACCAGCCAGCTGCGGTAATTCGGCCCGTCGCACCCTTCAACCCGATAATGGTAGGTGCCGATCAGCTGCACCTGCGGCAGAGTGCTGACCAACGGATAACCGCAGGTTTGGCTGAGCAGCAGATCGTCGCGCCGCCAGTGCTGCGCCAAATCGTCCGGCCAACTGAGCCGCTCCGGCGCCGCCGGCAGCCCCAGGCGCAGCAGCTTGTCGCGCAATACCTGCCAGAAAGATTCGGCCTGCTCCCGGCCAACGCCGTACATCGGTAGAGACACCTGCATCATTTCCCCCTTACCCCGCCGGAGTGGTCGCCAGCGTCTGCTGACGCCAGGCGGTGAGATAACGCACCCAACGTTCGAACAGCATATCGGTGATAATAGCCAACAATGCCACCACCGCCGCGCCCTGGATCACATAGGCGGTGTTAAAGCCGCTCAGACCTATGATGATCGGCGAGCCGAGGGTCTTGGTGCCGACGGTGGAAGCGATGGCCGCCGTGCCGATGTTAATGATCACCGACGTGCGGATCCCGGCGACGATCACCGGCGCCGCCAGCGGCAATTCGACCCGGCACAGAATTTGCCAGGCGCTCATCCCCACGCCGCGGGCAATCTCGCGCGTGGCGGGCGGCACCGATTCGATGCCCGCCAGCGTGCCCTGCAGGATCGGCAGCAGGCCGTACAGCACCAGCGCAATGATCGCCGGCTGTTCGCTGAAGCCCATCACCGGCACCGCTACCGCCAGCACCGCTACCGGCGGGAAGGTCTGCCCCACCGCCACCACCGTTTCCACCAGCGAACGAAACTCCCGGCCGCTGCGCCGGGTTACCGCCACGCCGGCCGCCACACCGAGAGCCACCGCGATCAGGCTGGAGATCGCCACCAGCGACAGGTGCGCCCCCACCAGCGCAATAAAGCTGTCCTGCTGATAAATGGGCCGCTCCAGATCGGGGAACCAGGCGGCGAACAGGCCGCGCAGATGATCCATGCCGAACACCAGCGCCAACAGCAGCGCCAGCGTCCAGGGCAGCGGATCGCGCAGCAGGCGCCAGATGCGCCCGCTCATGACAACGCCTGCCCGGCGATCAGATCGTTGAAGTGCAACACCCCCAACGCTTCGCCCCGTTCATCCACCACCGGCAGGCAGTCGCTGCCGCGCGCCACAAACACCGACAGCGCCTCCCGCAGGCTCATGGCGGCGGCGATCGGCTCGCCCTCGGCGGCGCCGGGCCGCACTCGCTCCGCCACCGTTCCCAGCGACAGCAGCTTGATGCCGCGATCGCTGCGCCCGAAGAAGTCCCGCACGAAGTCATTGGCCGGCGCGGTCAGCAGCGCCAGCGGCGTGCCCTGTTGCACCACCCGCCCCTGATCGAGCAGCACCAGGCGATCCGCCAAGCCCAGCGCCTCGTCGATGTCGTGCGTCACCAACACGATAGTGCGGCCGGAGAGCTGATGGATGCGCGCGATCTCCGCCTGCAACGCCGCGCGGGTGACCGGATCCAGCGCGCCGAACGGTTCGTCCATCAGCAACACCTCGGGATCGGCGGCCAGCGCGCGCGCCACCCCTACCCGTTGCTGCTGCCCGCCGGACAGCTGGTGCGGATAGCGACGGCGAAACAGATCCGGCTCCAGATGCAACAGCTCCAGCAGTTCGGTTACCCGATCGCGAATGCGCGCGCGCGGCCATTTCAGCAGCTGCGGCACGGTGGCGATGTTTTCCTCCACCGTCCAGTGCGGAAACAGGCCGATCGATTGGATCGCATAGCCCATGCGCCGCCGCAGATCCTGCGGTTTGAACGACTGGATCTCTTCGCCGGCAAAGAGAATCTTGCCCCGATCGTGCTCGATCAGGCGATTGATCATTTTTAACGTCGTGGACTTGCCGGAACCCGAAGTGCCGATCAACACGGTGAATTCGCCCTCGGCGATATGCAGCGTGAGATCGTCTACCGCCGGCTTGCCCTGAAAAATTTTGCTGACTTGCTCAAAGTGAATCATCGGCGCGATACGTCCAGGATTGAAACCCAAAATTTAAACAGCGAATCGACGATGACCGCCATCATGACCACCGGGATCACCCCCAGCAGAACCAGATCCAGCGCGCTGCTGAGCAGCCCCTGAAAGACGATGGCGCCAAAGCCGCCGGCGCCGATCAGCGCCGCCACCACCGCCATGCCGACGGTTTGCACCGCCAGAATGCGCACGCCGGTCAGGAACAGCGGCAGCGCCAACGGCAGCTGCACGCGCAGGAAGATCTGCCCGCGCGTCAGCCCCATGCCGGTGGCGGATTCGATCACCCCCGCCGGCACGCTTTGCAGCCCCGCCACCACGCTGCGCACCAGCGGCAACAGCGCGTACAGCACCAGCGCCACGATCGCCGGCGCCATGCCGATGCCGCTGACGCCGTGTTCTGCCAGCCAGGGTACCGCCGTCGCCAGCCCCGCCAACGGCGCGATCAGCAGGCCGAACAGCGCGATGGACGGCACGGTCTGGATAATGTTCAGCGCGGAGAAAATCGGCCGCTGCCAGCGCTCGGAGCGAAAACACAGCACCCCGAGCGGCACGCCGATCGCCAGCGCCGGTGCCATCGTCGCCAGCAGAATGGTCAGGTGCTGCAGCAGCGCGGCGTCAAACACCTCCTGGCGATTGTGGTACTCCTTCAGCAGCGACAGCTGATCGAGCTGATGCCCGAACAGCAGCAGCGCCGGCGGCACCAGCACCAGCGCGTTGCCCAACATGCGCCACAGGTGCGACGCGGTGATGCGCGCCATGGCGTCGGCGGCGATCAGCAGGCTCAGCGCCATCGTCAACCAGCATCCGCTGCCCCAGGAGGTGCGCGCCAGGCGCGATCCCTCCTGCGCCAGACGCCCGGCGGCCTGCCCGCTGATCCAGAAGGCCAGCGTCAGCACCCCGCAGGCGGCCAGCGCCGCCAGCAGCGCCCGTCCCCGCGTCGGCGGCAACAGGCTGAGGATCGCCAATGCCGCCAGCGGCAACAGCAGCCACAGCGCCGGGCCGTGCAGCAGGGATAACAAGGAGAGGCTTTTGCCCGACAACAGGCGATTGGGGGCATAACTGAGGAACGGCAGGCCGAACGCGGCCAGCAGCAACAGCATGAACAGCGTCAACAAGACGCGATGTTTTACGGCGATAGTCAAAGAAACGCTCCGGTTCCCTCGGTTTACCCCCTCTCCCGACGGCAGAGGGGGCACCTCGGCATTATCCCTTAACAAACCCTTTCTCTTTCAGGTAAGCGGCCGCCACCTGTTTGGCGTCCTGGCCTTCCACGGCGATCTGCGCGTTGAGTTTTTGCAGCGTCGGCCCGTCCAGCGAGGCGAACACCGGCTTCAGCAGCTCAGGCAGATTGGCGTGCGCCTTCAGGGCCGCTTCGCGCACGATCGGCGCCGGCGCGTAGATCGGCTGTACGCCTTTCGGATCCGCCAGCGTCTGCAGCCCCAGCGCCGCCACCGGGCCATCGGTGCCGTAGGCCATCGCCGCGTTGACGCCGGAGGTCTGCTCCGCCGCCGCCTTGATGGTCACCGCCGTATCGCCGCCGGCCAGGGACAGCAGTTGATCCTGATTCAGCTTGAAGCCGTAGGCATTCTGGAACGCCGGCAGCGCATCCGGCCGCTCGATAAATTCCGCCGAGGCCGCCAGCTTGAACTTGCCGCCGCCGTTGATCCACTTGCCGAGATCCGACAGCGTCTTCAGGTGATTGGCCTCCGCCACGTCCTGGCGAATGGCGATGGTCCAGGTGTTGTTGGCCGGCGCCGCGTCCAACCAGACGATTTTGTTTTTGTCGTAGTCGAGTTGCTTCACCTTCTCGAAACCGGCCTGGGCGTTCTTCCACGCCGGATCTTTCTCATCGGAGAAGAAAAACGCGCCGTTGCCGGTGTATTCCGGATAGATGTCTATCTCGCCGGACGTGATGGCGCCGCGCAGCACCTTGGTGGTGCCGAGCTGCAGCTTGTTGGTGGTCTGGATGCCGTTGGCTTCCAGCACCTGCACGATGATGTTGCCGAGCAGCGAACCTTCGGTGTCGATCTTGGAGCCGACGCGCACCGAGTCGGCCGCCTGCGCCAGACCGCCGGTGGCCAGCAGGGCCAGCGCGACGGCAAAGGAACGTCCGCGTGATAAGGTGATTGCCATACTTTTCCTCTGGTTATACGTTTTCCGGCTCATGGGCCGGTTAGGTTGGAAAATCCTGAGAAACGCGCTTCCAGCGCGCAATAAATTTTTCCGTCGGCAGGGCATCGCCCTCCCCCTGCGGTTCACCGGCGCGCAACGGATGCACGCCGACGTCGATCGGCGTCAGGGCGTAATCGCGCAGCCACTCGCCGTAGCCTTGCGCGACAAATCCCTGGCTGCGGCGCTGGTACGCCTCGCGCTCCGCCAGATAGACTTCGCGCAAACCATACCACGGCAGGCCGGGCAGATCGTGATGCACTAAATGGTAGTTCAGATTGAGAAACAGCAGCCGCCACGGCCAACCCGCCTCATTAATAATAGAACGTGCCTGCGGTGCGTCCACGGCGCGATGCTCAAAAAACGATCTTACCTTGGTCAGCGCCAGCGCCGGGTAGCTGATGGCCAGCAGGTAAAACGCCGCGCCGATACCCTGCGCCTGCAGCCAGTCGAGCAGCATCGCCAACAGCGACAGGTGCACCAACCACCTCGCCCAGACGCGCCACTCCCCGGCGGCAAGCGCTTTCACCGCCCCGGCCAGGGTCGCGGCGATATCCAGCGCCGGGCCAAGGAGCACCCGGCCTATCAGCGTATTGCGCACGGCGGCCAGCAGCGGCAGCAGCCGGGGATAGCGCCGCCACTGCGCGGCGCTGAAGTAATAGCTTTCGGGATCTTCGTGCGGATCGGTCAGGTGGTCGTTGCGGTGGTGGCGCAG
This sequence comes from Serratia sp. MF1(2023), assembly GCF_030954545.1. Taxonomy (NCBI): domain Bacteria; kingdom Pseudomonadati; phylum Pseudomonadota; class Gammaproteobacteria; order Enterobacterales; family Yersiniaceae; genus Serratia; species Serratia sp. MF1(2023). The sequence goes on from NZ_JAVHUX010000008.1 coordinate 400,784, forward strand.
ATGCGAATCGCGATACAGCCCGTAGGGATACCACACCGCCAGCGGCAACAGGCCGAACAGCTGATTGACGCGCGGCCAGCGCGTCGGATGGCCGTGGATCAGCTCGTGCTGCAACGACATGTACCAGGTGGTCAGCAGGATCAGCAGCGGCGCGCCAAGCCACGGGCCCAGCGTTTGCCACCCCAGCGCCACGCCGAACCAGCCGCCGTACACCGCCGCCATGATCCCCCAGGTGGGCAGCTCCAGCCGCCAATGCCGGCGCCGATAAAGCTGCCTGATTCGTTCGCGCTGTTCGGGGTGTAAATAGTGGGCGTGGGACATGCTGCGGCTCGCGGTAAGAGATTTTCTCCCAGTATCCGTGAGCCGTAGCGGCATTCAAAATAACGAAAATGGCAAAGCTAAGTGAAAATTCAGCGGGTTGCGTACGCGTAAAAGCGAAAAAACGGGCCGCGCAGGCGGCCCGTCGGTCACATCTTCAGGGAACGAAATCGAGCACCACGGCGTTGAACAGCGCATACTCGGTGGCGTTGGCCATCGGCGGAAACTGCGCGCGCTGCACCGCCGCGCTCGCCGCTGCGCACAGTGGCGCGTCGCCTCTTACGATCTTGCTGCTCGCCAGCTTGCCGTCCGGCAGCAGCCGAATGCTGATGGTGCAGCGTTGGCCGCGCGCGCGTTCAGGCAAACGCAGCTCGCGGCTCACCGCGTTATGCACCCGCACCGGATAGCTGAGCGGCGCCGTGGCCTGCGCCTCGGCCTGCGGCTGCGGCAACGGGATGCCGGCCTGACGCCCGGCGCCGCAGCCGCTTAACAGCAACAGCGCCAACAGGCCTAGTGTCTTTTTCATTCCCTATATCCTTATTGGGTTGTTAATCCTTATATGACGGCGATCACTGCGCCGCCGGGTAAGCCTCGCCGTCATCCGCGTAACGCTGCAGCCGCTCGCGCCACCACTTGGCTGCCAGACCGCTGGCGCTTTCCCGCCAGCCGAAATAGGCAACGTCGCTGCAGCGCTCAGATTCAACGCGTTTCGCCACCAGTTCGCCGCTGTTCAGGTAAGGTTCCGCCAGCGAACGCGGCAGATAGCCGCAGCCCAGCCCGGCCAACTGCGCCTGCAGCTTGGCGTCGAAGCCGAAGACCGTCAGCGTATCCTGTTCTTCCAGCAGGTTCAGGCTCTGCGGCGCGTTGACCCGCGAGGTATCGCGCACCACCACCGCCCGGTGTTGACGGATCTCATCCTTCGGCAACGGTTCCGGCAGCGCCGCCAGCGGATGCTGTGGCGCGACGGCGAACACGTAATCCAACTGCCCCAGGCGGCTGAACGCATAACCCACCCGCGACGGCGGCTCGCAGATGGCGCCGATGATAATGTCGGCGCAGCCGTAAACCAGCGATTCCCAGGAGCCGGCCAGCACCTCGTGGCTGAAACGCAGCCGAGTATGGTGATGCTGCCGATAGAACTCGTCGATCAGCGGCAACAGGCGGGCAAACGGGAAGGAGGCATCGATCCCGAGCGTGATCTCGCTTTCCCAGCCGTTCTCCACGTAGCGCGCCTGCTGCTCCAGATCCTGCGCCGCCCGCAGCAACACCCGCCCTTTTTCCAGCATCAGCTTGCCAGTATCGGTGAACTTCGCCCGGTGGCCGGAGCGGTCCAGCAGGGTGATGTCGAGATCGTTTTCCAGCTTCTGCACCATATAGCTGAGTGCCGAAGGGGTTTTAAACAGTGCGGCGGCCGCGGCGGCGAAAGATCCGTGCCGGTCCAGCGCGTCCAAAATCAGCAGCGCTTCCAGGTTTAATCTCATGCTTTCTCCCGTGTATAAAAAAACTCAACAAGTCGGCAAAAATTCTGCGGTATCTTTGAAATCGCCCTCTGCCTACCATGCGTTTTATCGGCGTTACACTCATCAGATGTTCAACCGAAATATCACTGGGAAGGTAAATTATGTCCAAGTTTCAACTGCTTGATAAAGACAACTCCGCACTGATTTTTATCGACCATCAACCGCAAATGGCCTTCGGCGTGGCTAATATTGATCGTCAGCAACTGAAAAACAACGTTGTTGGTTTGGCGAAGGCGGGCAAGATTTTCAACGTGCCAACCCTTTTCACCTCGGTAGAAACCGAAAGCTTCAGCGGCTATATCTGGCCGGAACTGCTGGCGGTACACCCGGAAATCACCCCGATTGAACGCACCTCGATGAACTCTTGGGAAGACGCGGCCTTCGTTAAAGCCGTGGAAGCCACCGGCCGCAAAAAGCTGGTGATCTCCGCGCTGTGGACCGAAGTGTGCCTGACCTTCCCGGCGCTGATGGCGCTGGAAGCCGGCTATGAAGTGTATGTGGTGACCGACACCTCCGGCGGCACCTCCGTCGATGCGCACGAGCGTTCGATCGATCGCATGGTGCAGGCCGGCGCCGTGCCGGTGACCTGGCAGCAGGTGCTGCTGGAGTACCAGCGCGACTGGGCGCGCAAAGACACCTACGACGCGGTGATGGCGCTGGTGCGCGAACACAGCGGCGCGTACGGCATGGGCGTCGACTACGCTTACACCATGGTGCACCACGCACCGGCCCGCACGCTGAAATAATTCCCCTTGCCCCGGCTCCGCGCCGGGGTATTTTCAGGAGTCGGTTTTATGGCCCATCCGCAGCATGTCACGCTGGTGATCACCCACCGTTTGGCGCCGGGGAACGAGCAGGCCTATGAGGCCTGGCTGAACCGCATCATGCCGGACGCCGCGGGCTTCACCGGCCATTTGGGCGTCAACGTCATCCGTCCATCCGGCGACGAGCAGGCCTATACGGTGCTGGTTCGCTTCGACAACCTCGACAATCTGTACCGCTGGATCCACTCGCCGCTGCGAAAGCAATACATCGAAGAAGTCACCCCGCTGTTGCTGGAGAGCGACCATATCGAGATCCGCCCCGGCGCGGAGTTCTGGTTTACCCCGCCCAGCCCCGGCGTGCGCCAGCCGCCCCAGTGGAAGCAGTTCATCATCACCCTGCTGGTGATCTTCCCTTCCACCAATCTGGTGCCCTGGTTTTGGGGGCTGGCGCTGCCGCAGCTGAACGGCACGCTGCTCGGCCATTTTCTCAATGACGCCACCGTGGTCGCCCTGGTGGTGTACCTGTGGATGCCTATCGTGACCCGCGTTTTTCATCAATGGCTGACCCGCCGCTAGGCGGTTCGCCGGGAGAATGTTATGAACCACCACGCTTCATTGATCATCACCAACGGCAAGTTTCACACCGTCGATCGCCAAAATCCCACCGCGCAGGCGGTCGCCATCCGCGACGGCAAGTTTCTGGCGGTCGGCAGCGAAAGCGAAGTCATGCAGCACGCCGGGCCGGAAACCCAGGTGATCGATCTGCACGGCCACACCGCCATTCCGGGCCTGAACGACTCGCACCTGCACCTGATCCGCGGTGGCCTGAACTATAACCTGGAGCTGCGCTGGGAAGGCGTGCCTTCGCTGGCCGACGCGCTGCGCATGTTGAAAGAACAGGCACTGCGCACGCCGAACCCGCAGTGGGTGCGGGTGGTCGGCGGCTGGACCGAATTCCAGTTCGCCGAGCGCCGCATGCCGACGCTCGACGAAATCAACCAGGCGGCGCCGGACACGCCGGTGTTCATTCTGCACCTCTACGATCGCGCGCTGCTCAACCGCGCGGCGCTGAAGGTGGTCGGCTACACCAAAGACACGCCGAACCCGCCGGGCGGCGAAATCCAACGCGACGCCAACGGCAACCCGACCGGCATGCTGATCGCCAAGCCCAACGCCATGATCCTGTACGCTACGCTGGCGAAAGGGCCGAAGCTGCCGCTGGAGCAGCAGGTCAACTCCACTCGCCAGTTTATGCGCGAGCTGAACCGTCTGGGCCTCACCAGCGCCATCGACGCCGGCGGCGGTTTCCAGAACTACCCGGAGGATTATCAGGTGATCGCCGAGCTGCACGAGAAAAAGCAGCTGACCATTCGCATCGCCTATAACCTGTTCACCCAGCGGCCGAAGCAGGAGCTGGAAGACTTCGAGCTGTGGACCGACATGCTCAAGCCGGGCCAGGGCACCGACTTTTATCGCCACAACGGCGCCGGCGAGATGCTGGTGTTCTCCGCCGCCGACTTCGAAGACTTCCTGCAGCCGCGCCCGGATCTGCCGCCGGGCACCGAGGACGAGCTGGAGCGGGTGGTGCGCCATCTGGTCGAGCATCGCTGGCCGTTCCGCCTGCACGCCACCTATGACGAATCCATCAGCCGCATGCTGGACGTGTTCGAGAAGGTGAACCGCGACATTCCGTTCAACGGGCTGCACTGGCTGTTCGACCACGCCGAAACCATTACCGAGCGCAATATCGAACGGGTCAAGGCATTGGGCGGCGGCATTGCGGTGCAGCACCGCATGGCATTCCAGGGCGAGTATTTCGCCGAGCGCTACGGCATCGAAGCCACCAAACATACGCCGCCGGTGGCGAAAATGCTGGCGGCCGAGCTGCCGGTCGGGCTGGGCACCGACGCCACCCGCGTCGCCAGCTACAACCCGTGGACGGCGCTGTACTGGCTGGTTTCCGGCCGCACCGTCGGCGGCATGGCGATGTACGACGACAGCGCCCGGCTGGATCGCGAAACGGCGCTGATGCTGTGGACGCAAGGCAGCGCCTGGTTCTCCACCGAGCAGGGCAAGAAAGGCCAGATCAAGGTCGGCCAACTGGCGGATGTGGCGGTGCTGTCGCAGGACTATTTCAGCGTGCCGGAAGAGCAGATCAAAGGCATTGAGTCGGTAATGACGGTGGTGGACGGCAAGGTGGTCTACGCCGCCGGCAGCTTCTCGCCGCTGGCGCCGCCGCCGCTGCCGGTGCTGCCGGAGTGGTCGCCGGTCACCCAGGTGCCGGGCCACTACCGTTCCGCGCCGCCGTCGGCGGCGGCCAAAGTCGGCGTGCTGAGCCAGGCGCACCAATGCTGCGGCCCGTGCGGCGTACACGCGCACCAGCATGACATCGCGCGCCGCTCCAGCATCCCTGTGTCGGATGAAAACGCCTTCTGGGGCGCGTTCGGCTGTTCATGCTTCTCGTTCTAAGTTGCCAGGCAAGCAACTTATTATGCAACTAGCTTAATAAGGTATTAAGCTAGCAACATAACAAATTAATGGCGCTGCCCACGGGAGAGCGCCATTTCATTTTCAATCGCGGTTGATCTCCAGCCAGCGCCGCTGCTCGGCGGAGGCGGCTATCGCATCCAGCACGCAGGACACCTTCCAGCCTTCTTCAAAGTCCGGCCACATGCGATCGCCCGCGGCGATGCCGTTGACCAGATCGCGGATCTCCACCGTCTTCTGATCGTTAAAGCCGATGCCGTGCCCGGCGCTGATGCAGAACGCCGCGTAGTCCGGGTGCTTCGGCCCTACCAGCAGCGTTTTGAACCCCTGCCGCTCCGCCGGCTCATCGTGCCGATACAGCTTCAGCTCCGCCATCCGCTCCTGGGTATAGCTCAGCGTGCCCTTGGTGCCGGTGACCACATAGGTCAGCCCCATCTTGCGCCCGCAGGCAATGCGCGAGGTTTCGATAGTGCCCATCGCCCCGCCGGCGAAGCGCAGCAGCGCGCCGGCCTGATCTTCGTTTTCCACCGGCAGCAGGCGCGCCGGGTCTTGCGGATCCGGGCGCTGTTTGATCACGGTTTGCATATCGCCACAGACCGCCACGATGTCGCCCACCAGATAGTGCGCCATGTTGACGATGTGCGCCGCCAGATCCCCCAGCGCGCCCAGCCCGGCGCTGGCGCGGCGGCAGTGCCAGTCGAGCGGCGTGCGCGGATCGGCCAGATAATCCTCATTGTGGGTGCCGTAAAAATGCACCACTTCGCCGATTTCGCCGTTGGCGATGATCTCGCGCGCCAGCTGGCTGGTCGGGTTCTTCATGTAGTTGAAACCGACCAGCGTTTTCACGCCCTTGGCGCGGGCGGCCTGCACCATCTCCGCCGCGTCGGCGGCGTCCAGCGCCAGCGGCTTTTCCGAATACACGTGCTTGCCGTGGCGGATCGCTTCCAGCGCCATCTCTTTGTGCAAGAAGTTGGGCGCGCAGATGTCCACCACGTCGATCGCCGGATCGGCCACCAGCTGCCGCCAATCGCCGGTCGAGCGCGCAAAGCCGAACTCGGTTGCGCGCTGCGCCGCCAGCTCGGGCGTCACTTCCGCCAGCATCTCCAGCACCAGCTCCCCTTTCAGAGGAAAGACCGTGGCGGCCTGCGCATAGGCGATGGCGTGACAACGCCCGATATAGCCGGTGCCGATTAACCCAACGCGTACCTGTTTCATCATTTTCTCCCGTGATCGAAATCCTGTGTAGAACCAGGCGCCGCTCAATGAAACGCGCCGGTTGATAACAGGTTTATATGGAATTTAAATTTCAACAACAAGAAAAAAGGAAAATAAAATTCACATTCGTGATGCCGTTCATGAAACATTGACGGGATGATGCAACGGAGAAAGCCCGGATACGGCTTGCCGTATCCGGACGAGGTGAAATGAACTGTTTATTTCATATCAAGGTAAACCGTTGGCGCCATGCTGCACGTAGCCAGGGCGTTGCAGCAGGCGCTGCTGATAGGCCGCCAGCGCCGCATAATTCGGCCGCTCGAACGGCGTCATCAGCCAGCGATTCAGCGACAGCCCCAGCACCACGTCCGCCAGCGTGAAGGCCGCGCCGGCGGCATAAGGGCCGTGCTGCGCCAAATGCTTGTCCAGCAGCCCCATCAGCCGATTCCACTCACGCTCGGCGGCGGCCAGGCTGGCGGCATCCTGATAATCCGCATGCCCGCGCACCCGCGACATGAACACATAGCGCCAGGCGCCGTTCAGATCGGTGGCCTGCCAGTCCATCCACATCTCCACCGCCGCGCGCGCGCCGGGTTCCTGCGGCAGCAGATCGCGGCGCCCTTCCCGTCCGGCCAGGTAGCGGCAGATAGTGTTCGACTCCCACAGCACCCGCTCGCCGTCGATCAGCACCGGCACCAGGCCGTTGGGATTCAGCGCCAGAAACGCCGGCTCCTGCGTGGAGCGAAAGCCGCTGCCCCAGTCCTCCCGCGCCAGCGGCAACCCCAGCTCCTGGCAGGTCCACAATACCTTGCGCACGTTGATCGATGAGGCTTTGCCCAATAATTTCAGCATTCGCTTTCCTTACCCTCTCCAGAACGGTTTATCGCCTTCGCGCCGCGCATCCGCCCGCGTCAGGCCGATATCCGCCAATTGCCTGTCGTTCAGCAGCAGTAACTCTCTGCGCGTACTGCGGCGCAACAAATACCAACGCCAGCGTGACCAGCCTACCCGTCGCCACGTCGTCATGCCATCAAACAGTGCCATGTTGTTATTCTCCCTGCTGTTTTTGCGTTGCAGTCATCATGCTCGCCGGGAGAAAAACAATACAGATTCACGCTGGCGCTATTTTTTTCATACAGCTGCGCCAAAAAAACCGCTGAATGGTTTACTTTGAAAGCATCTGTACCGGTTTTTTAATCCTGCATCCCGATAAGAGGCCTCTGTATGACACGCTACGCCACTCTGGCCGCCATTCTCAGCCAACGCATTCAGCAAGGGCTGTATCCCGCCGGCCATCGCCTGCCTTCGGTGCGCGCGCTGAGCCAGGAGCACGGCGTCAGCATCAGCACGGTGCAGCAAGCCTACCGGCTGCTGGAAGAACAGCGCCTGGTGGAGGCGCGGCCGAAGTCGGGCTACTTCGTGCATACGCGGCGCGCGCAGGCCGAGCTGCCCGCCATGACGGCGCCGGTGCAGCGGCCGGTGGACATTTCGCAATGGGAGCAGGTGCTGGAGCTGGTGCGCAGCCGGCCGCGCGAGGGCCTGATCCAGCTGGGGCGCGGCATGCCGGATATCGCCGAGCCGACGATGAAACCGCTGATCGTCGCCCTGCGCAACGCCGCCCGCCACGGCGATCTGCGCAGCCTGTATTACGACAGCATTCAGGGCGTGGCCGCGCTGCGCGAGCAGGTCGCCCGCCTGCTGCTGGATTCCGGCTGCCAAATCGGCCCCGATCAGTTGCTGATCACCACCGGCTGCCAGGAAGCGATCTCCGCCGGGCTGCGCGCCGTTTGCCAACCCGGCGACATCGTGGCGGTCGATTCGCCCTGCTTCCACGGCACCATGCAGACGCTGAAGGGCCTGGGCATCAAGGCGCTGGAAATCCCCACCGATCCGCTCACCGGCGTCAGCCTGGCGGCGCTGGAGATGGCGCTGGAACAGTGGCCGATCAAAGCCATTTTGCTGACGCCCAACTGCAACAATCCGTTGGGCTACATCATGCCCGACGCCCACAAACAGCGGTTGCTGACGCTGGCGCAGCGCCACGACGCGGCGATCATCGAGGACGACGTCTACGGCGACATCGCCTATCACTACCCGCGGCCGCGCACCATCAAGTCGTTCGACGAAGACGGCCGCGTGCTGCTGTGCAGCTCGTTTTCCAAAACGCTGGCGCCGGGGCTGCGGGTGGGCTGGATCGCGCCCGGCCGCTACCTGGAGCGGGTGCTGCACATGAAGTTCATCGGCTCCGGCGCCACCGCCACCCAGCCGCAGCTGGCGATCGCCGAATTCATCCGCGGCGGGCACTATCTGCAGCACCTGCGGCGCATGCGCGCCCGCTACCAGCAGAACCGCGATCGCATGACCGACCTTATCCTGAAACACTTCCCGGCCGGCACCCGCGTCAGCCGGCCGCGCGGCGGCTTTATGCTGTGGATCGAACTGGACGAGGCGTTCGACACCCTGCGGCTGAACCGCCATCTCGAGCAGCAGGGCGTGCAGATCGCCGTCGGCAGCATCTTTTCCGCCGCCGGCAAATACCGCAACTGCCTGCGCATCAACTATGCGCCGAAGCTGACGGCGGAGATCGAACAGGCGGTGCAGCGGGTCGGCGCCACCATCCAGGCACTGATGCCGAGCGGCGTGCTGCAACCTCAGGAGGACTGAAGCCAATACTCCGCCACCCGGCGGCGCAGATGACCGATGCCCTGCGGGTGATGAATAAACTGCGCTACCGGCATCATTCGCCAGCGCAGCCCTTCATCGCCAAAGCGAATGGCGGCGATCTGCGCCGGGGTGATCACCCCGGCCATAAACCAGGTCGGCGGGTAGCCGGGCTGAATACCGTCGTAACGCCGCTGCCAGACAACCTGGCGTTCGGCGAGCAACACCCCGAACTCTTCCTGCGTTTCCCGCAGCACGCACTGCAGCGGCGTCTCGCCGTTTTCCCGCCCGCCGCCGGGCAGATCCCACATGCCGGGCCACGGAATGCCCGGCTTGTCGTCCCGTTGGTAAACCAGCAGGCGGCCGTCGCACAGCAGCGCGATCTTGGCCCCGCCAAACGCCCGATCCGTCATGTTTTCCGTCTCCCGCCCATACCGTTGCCTGAACATCATACTCCATCCCGGCGCGGCCTGGTGTATAGTGAAAATCCGTTTTCACAACAGGCGAACAATACGATGAATTCTCCGTTTCTGGTGACCCCTCAATGGCTTGCGCAACATATCAACGATGAAAATCTGGTGGTGATCGACGTCCGGATGTCGCCGGTGGGGCTGACGCCGAAGAAAGATATGCTTGCCGAGTTCGAACGCGGCCATATCCCCGGCGCGGTCTATTTCGATATCGACGAGGTGGCGGACAAAAGCACCGCGCTGCCGCACATGCTGCCGACGGCGGCGGAATTCGCCGCGGCGGCGGGCCAATTGGGCATCAGCGAACGCGACACCCTGGTGATTTACGACGAGGGCAACCAGTTCTCCGCGCCGCGCGGCTGGTGGACCTTCCGCAATTTCGGCGCCGAGCGCGTTTACGTGCTGGACGAAGGGCTGAACGGCTGGACCGCGCAGGGCCAGGCGCTGGCAACCGGCCCGGCGCAGCCTGCCCCGCAGACGTTCAACGCCCGGTTCAACGCCGACGCGGTGGTGGATATGCGGCAAGTGGAGCAGGCGTTAGGCACGCCGGTGCAAATTCTCGACGCGCGCGCCGCGCCGCGCTTTTATGCCGAAGCGCCGGAGCCGCGCCCCGGCCTGCACCGCGGCCATATTCCCGGCAGCATCAACATTCCGTACGGCGAGCTGCTGGAAAACGGCCGCTTCAAATCGCTGGAGGCGCTGCGCCAAACCTTCAACGACAAGGGGGTGGATATCAACGGCCCGATCATCACCAGCTGCGGCTCCGGCGTGACGGCGGCGGTGCTGGCGTTCGGCCTGCTGTCGCTCGGCGCGCCGCAGGTCAAGCTGTATGACGGCGCCTGGAGCGAATGGGGCCAGCTGAGCGGCAAGCAGCCGATCGCCCAAGATTAAGTTTCGATCCGCTCGACCACGATCTGCGCCAGCCGCTGCACGGCGGCCGAAGGCTGATCCTCGGCGCGGTGCAGCACCACGCCGAGCTGGCCGAGAGCGGGCAGCAGATCGGGGGCCAGCGGCGCCAGGCCGGGCGGCAAACCCGCCGCCGTGCGCACCGTGACGCCCAATCCGGCGCTCACCGCCGCCCACACGCCGTTCAGGCTGCGGCTGGTAAAGGCGATGCGCCAGGGTATGCCGGCACGATCCAGCGCCTGCGTCGCCGCGCTGCGCATCAGGCAAGGCGCGTCGAACATCACCAACGGCAACGGCTCATCCCCTTCTCGCCAGGGCGCCAGCGCGAAGCCGGGCGAGGCGATCCAGTGCAGTTGCCGCTGCCCCAGCGCCTGATGAAACGGCGTGCTCAAACCGCCATCCCACGCCAGCGACAGATCCAGTTGGCCTTTCAGCACCCAGTCGATCAGCTCGGCATTGCGCGCGATGCGCGCCTCGATGCGCACCTTCGGATTGGCGCGCGCGAAGCTGCCCAATACCTGCGGCAGAAACGTCTCGCCGAAATCCTCCTGCAGCCCCAGCCGCACCGTGCCCTGCAAATCCAACCCGCGCACCGCGGCGGCGGCTTCGTCATTGAGCTCCAGCAGGCGGCGCGCGTAACCGAGCAGCGTTTCCCCCGCCTCGGTCATCACCATGCCGCGCCCGGCCTTGCGCAGGATCGGCGCGCCGACCTGCTGTTCCAGCTTTTTCAGGTGAGCGCTGACCGCCGACGCCGAACGCCCCAGCCGTTCAGCCGCCTTGGCGAAGCTGCCCAGCTCGACGCCGGTGACGAAGCTGCGCAAATCCTCGAGATCGAACGTTATTCGCCTCATGCTGACCATCCTGATTTTCTGAACCATCGATAAAAATAATACCGATTTTACTGATAAAGATGGCGTGTCACGCTCTCCCGGTCAACGTCTTTGCGGAGAATCCTTATGCTCGCGATGCACGCAGCCCGCCAAGTGGCGGTTAGTGCGGCTGGATTTATGGCGTGAACCGCCGCAGGCACAGCCGCAAAACAGCCAGCTGTTCCGCGTCGGCCATCTGTCCGCCCCCTTTGACCACACTGCGCCGCGGGTTGACAGCTAAAATTTGATATTGATAATCATTATCAACATTGAACATTCACTTGCGGCTCGCGGGATGCGGGCCGCTCTCCGGGGTCAACCGCCATGCCGTCATCACCGATCACACCGTACGCCACCACCTGCTGCATCGTGGGAGGCGGCCCCGCCGGGCTGATGCTCGGCTATCTGCTGGCACGGGCGGGGATCGACGTGACGGTGCTGGAGAAGCACGCCGACTTCCTGCGCGATTTTCGCGGTGACACCATTCACCCGTCGACGCTGGAAGTCATGCACCAGCTGGGCCTGCTCGACGAACTGCTGGCGCTGCCGCACCAGCGCGCCGAATCCCTGCACGCCGAAGTCGCCGGGCGCGACATTAAGCTGGCGGATTTCACTCGCCTGCCGACGCGCTGCAAATTTATCGCCTTTATGCCGCAGTGGGAGTTCCTCAACTTTTTGGCGCAGCAGGCCGCCGCGTTCCCCCATTTCAGGCTGCTCACCTCGACGCAGGTTCATAAGCTGCTCTACGACCGCGGCCAGGTATGCGGCGTGCTGGCCGACACGCCGGAAGGCCCGATCCGCGTGCGCAGCCAGCTGGTGATCGGCACCGACGGCCGCAACTCGGTGGTGCGCGAGCAGGCGGCGCTCAGCAGCCGCTCCTTCGGCGCCCCGCGCGACGTCTTGTGGATGAAACTCAGCAAGCAGCCGGGCGATCCGGCCTGGTCGATGGGCCATACCGGGCCGAAGCAGAACTTCATCATGATCGATCGCGGCGACTACTGGCAGTGCGGCTACTCGATCGATAAAGGCAGCTTCGACGCGATCCGCCGCAGCGGCCTGGAGAAATTTTTGCTGCACCTCGCCGAGGTGGCGCCATTCCAGGACGATCGCCTGCAGGAGATCGTCGAGTGGGATCAGGTGAAGCTGCTGAGCATCCGCATCGATCGTCTGGATCGCTGGGCCAAACCGGGAGTGCTGTGCATCGGCGACGCCGCGCACGCCATGTCGCCGATCGGCGGCGTGGGCGTCAACCTGGCGATTCAGGACGCGGTGGCCGCCGCCAACGCCCTGATCCCGCCGCTGCGCCAGCATCGGCTGCAGCTGAAGCATCTGCTGAGCGTGCAGCGCCGGCGCGAATTCCCCACCCGGGCCATCCAGTTTTTGCAGATCAAAATGAGCCAGCGCAAGCCGGGCGAACGCCGCGCAGCGGGCGGTTCGCGCCTGATCGCCCGCGTCGGCAACAGCCGCTGGCTGCCGCGCCTGTTCGGCCGCATCATCGGCCTGGGTTTTCGCCGCGAAACGCCGCGGCATCTTGAAAGTTAACCCGCTATACTCATCGGTTCCCGCTTCGATGAGGTTCATTCATGTTCACCGTCCGTCAGGCATTGCTGGAAGATTTAACCCAGGTGCGCGATATCGGCATCCGCACCTATCGCGCGCACTTCGGTGAGCTGTGGCGCTACCCGCACGAGCTGGAGGCCTTTCTGGCCGAGGATTTTGCCGTCTCCGCGCTGGAACGGACGCTGCGCGATCCCGACGTGTGCTGGCTGTTGGCCTATGAGGATGACGCCCTGGTCGGCTATGCGCGGCTCAACGTCGACAGCTTGCTGGCGCCAACGCAAACCCGCGGCGCAGAGCTGCAGAAAATCTATTTCCTGCCGGGCCATGTCGGCAACGGCTATGGCCAGCGCCTGTTCGAACAGGTGCAGCAGCGGGCCATCGAGCGCCGGCAGAAGACGCTGTGGCTGGAGGTGCTGCAACGCAACACCGGCGCCCAACGCTTTTATCAGCGCCAGGGATTGAGCATTTGTGGCGAGACCTGCTACACCAGCGCCCAGGGCTCGATAGGCATCTGGTATATGAGCAAGGCGCTGTAACCGCGCCCCGCTCCGCCTTCGTTTAGCGCGGCTCCCGCTGCAGCATCAGGAACAGCAAGGCAAACGCATTGGGCGCCAGGTAGATCAGTGCCCCCAGTTGCACCGCCAGCGGATCCTGCTTGGCCTGCCAGGCCATAAACCAGTCGCCGGCGACCACCATAAAGCCGACGCCCCACACCGCGATCGCGCAAAGCGCCCCCAGCATCGCCCAGATTTTGCCCTTGGCGAAGGCGGCGTAAGGGCCTTTAAATCGCCCGATCATCAGCAAAACGCCCGCCGCCGCGAATAGGCCGGCCAGCGTTTCCAGCGTGGTGATGACAGCCAACCCCAACATACAGGCCCAGTCGGCGCCGATCGCGCGCCACATCAGCCCCGGTGTCTGATAGGTATCCTGCATGGCAAGCAATGGCCCCACCGCATTGCGCGCGGTGCCGGCGAAATCCGCCGTATTGTTCAACAGGCTGAACAGCCCCCACAGGGCCGGAAACAGGGACAGGACGATGCAACCGAGGCGTGACACAGTGATTTCGTTCATGGGTTATCCTTAATTAATAAACTTGCGGCTTCCGCCCTCATGGCGGTACCGCAGTCGAGATCCTGAGAGTTTGACGTGCACAATGTAAGAACTAATCTTACAATGACGCAGCATAGCCGAAAGTGAGGGGGAACAATGGGCAGAACATTAACGGTTGATCTGGGTGACGAACTGCGTAGTTTCGTCGAAGATCTGGTGGCCAGCGGCGATTACCGCACGCCCAGCGAAGTCATCCGCGAATCCGTGCGCACTTTGCGCGAACGTACCGCCGCCTCAAAACTGGAAGAGCTTAGGCGCCTGATTGCCGAAGGAGAGCACAGCGGCGAAGCCGTCGAATGGGATCGTGATGTGTTCATGGAAAGAATACGGAGCAAAGCAAAAGGATGCGCAGGAAAGTAACCGTCCGCCCAAAAGCCTTGGACGATATGGAAGAGATCTATTTTTACGGATTGGCGCACTTTGGCTTACAGGTGGCCGAAGATTATCTGCGCCACCTGCATCAGGCTTTCGATAACCTTAGCCACCCCCAACTCGGCAGAAACATCGATGCAATCGGCCCCGGCCTATGAGTATTGCCCGTCGCCAACCACCTGATTTATTTTCGTCAGCACAGGCGGGAGGTGAATATCATCAGAGTGCTGCATCACTCCCGCGATCCGCTCAGCCGATCCTTTTTCAGCTGATCCAACGTCAAATCGCCACCAGCCCGCGTACGCCGTCCTGTTCCATATTGCTGCCAGCGCCGCGCTGCACGATGCTGCCGCGCGACATCACCAGATAGCTGTCCGCCAGGTCGGCGGCAAAGTCATAGAACTGCTCCACCAGCAGGATCGCCATATCGCCCTTCGCCGCCAGCTGTTTGATCACCGCGCCGATCTCCTTGATCACCGAAGGCTGGATCCCTTCCGTCGGCTCGTCGAGGATCAGCAGCTGCGGCCGGCAGGCCAGCGCCCGGCCGATCGCCAACTGCTGCTGCTGCCCGCCGGAGAGATCGCCGCCGCGCCGATCCTTCATTTGCCGCAGCACCGGAAACAGTTCATAGATCGGATCCGGCACCGTGCGCGCGGCGGCGCCGGAAAAGCGCGCCAGCCCCATCAGCAAATTTTCCTCCACCGTCAGGCGCGGGAAAATCTCCCGCCCCTGCGGCACATAGGCGATGCCCGCCCGCACCCGCTGATGCGGCTTTTTACCGGTGATGGTTTCGCCCTGCCAACGGACGCTGCCGCTGCGCGCCGGGACCAGCCCCATCAGGCATTTCAGCAGCGTGGTCTTGCCCACACCGTTGCGCCCCAGCAGGCAGGTCACCTCGCCAATGCGCGCCTCGAACGACAGGCCGCGCAGAATGTGGCTGCCGCCGTAATATTGATTCAATTCTTCTACCTGCAGCATGATTACGCCTCCTCAGCGCCCCAGATATACCTCAATCACCCGTTCGTCGGCCTGCACCTGCGCCAGCGATCCTTCCGCCAGCACCTGCCCCTGGTGCAGCACCGTCACGCGATCGGCGATGGTTTCCACAAACCCCATATCGTGCTCCACCACCATCAGCGAATGCTTGCCCGCCAGCTCGCGGAACAGTTCGGCGGTGTAGTCGGTTTCGGCGTCAGTCATGCCGGCCGCCGGCTCGTCGAGCAGCAGCAGGTGCGGCTCCTGCACCAGCAGCATGCCGATCTCGAGAAACTGTTTCTGCCCGTGGGACAACAGCCCGGCGGGCCGGTGGCGTTCATGCCCCAGCCGCAGGGTCTTCAGCATCTCGTCGATGCGGTCGCGCTGTTCGCTGCTCAGGCGGGCGCGCAGGCAGGCCCACACCGACTTGCGGGTTTTCTGCGCGATCTCCAGATTTTCGAACACCGTCAGCGCCTCGAACACCGTCGGTTTTTGAAACTTGCGGCCGATGCCGGCGTGGGCGATCTGCATCGGCGCCAGCCGGGTTAGATCGACGGTCTGATCGTAAAACACCCTGCCGCTGTCCGGCCGGGTCTTGCCGGTGATCACATCCATCAGCGTGGTCTTGCCAGCGCCGTTGGGGCCGATCACGCAGCGCAGTTCGCCGACGCCAATGCGCAGCGACAGATCGGTCAGCGCGCGAAAACCGTCGAAGCTGACGTTGACGTTGTCGAGCTGCAGCACCGGATCGGTTTGCTGCCGGTATTTATCCGCCGGCAGCGGGTGGGTAAACAGCTCGTCGGTCACTTGCATCGCTTTCATGAGGTTTTCCTCCGGCGCAGCAGACCGATCACCCCTTTGGGCAGAAACAGCGTGACGACGATAAACATCAGGCCGAGGAAGAACTGCCAGTATTCGGGAATGGCCATGGTGAACCAGCTCTTGGCGCCGTTGACGATGCCGGCGCCGAGCAGCGGCCCCACCAGCGTGCCGCGCCCGCCGAGCGCCACCCAGATGGCGGCCTCGATCGAGTTGGTCGGCGACATTTCGCCGGGGTTGATGATGCCGACCTGCGGCACATAGAGCGCGCCGGCCAGCCCGCACAGCACCGCCGACAGCGTCCAGACGAACAGCTTGAAGCCCTTCGGATCGTAGCCGCAGAAGGTCAGCCGGTTTTCCGCATCGCGCACCGCAGTCAGCACCCGGCCGAACTTGCTGCGCGCCAGCGCAAAGCCGATGGCCAGGCTGGCGGCCAGCAGCAGCACCGTCGCCAGGAACAGCGCCACCCGCGTGCCGGCGGCGGTGATGGGAAAGCCGAGCAGCGTGGTGAAACCGGTAAAGCCGTTATTGCCGCCGAAGCCGGTTTCGTTGCGAAAGAACAGCAGCATGCCGGCATAGGTCAGCGCCTGGGTCATGATCGAGAAATACACCCCTTTGATTTTCGAGCGGAAGGCGAAGTAGCCGAACAGGAAAGCCAGCAGGCCCGGCACCAGCACGATCAGGCACAGCGCCCAGGCGAAATGCTGGGTGCCGCTCCAGAACCACGGCAGCTCATTCCAGGAGAGGAACGCCATAAACGCCGGCAGCCCGTCGCCCGCCGCCTGCCGCATCAGGTACATGCCCATGGCGTAGCCGCCGAGCGCGAAGAACAGCCCGTGGCCGAGCGACAGCAGCCCGGCATAGCCCCACACCAGATCGAGCGCCACCGCCACCACCGCGTAGCACAGGATCTTGCCCGCCAGCGTCAGGGTATAGGTGGACACCGCCAGCGGATGATCCGCCGGCAACAGCGTCATGAACGGCATCACCAGCAGCACCAGCAACGCCAGCGCGCCGATGCTCAACGCCAGCCGAGGCGCTTTCTGTACGCCGGTTACGGTCAATGGTTGGCTCATCAGTCAATCACCCTGCCCTTGAGGGCGAACAGCCCCTGCGGGCGCTTTTGAATAAACAGAACGATCAGCACCAGGATCAGGATCTTGCCCAGCACGGCGCCGATCTGCGGCTCGAGGATCTTGTTGACAATGCCGAGGCCGAAGGCCGCCGCCACCGTCCCCGCCAGTTGGCCGACGCCGCCGAGCACCACCACCAGGAACGAATCGATGATGTAACCTTGCCCCAGCTCCGGCCCGACGTTGCCCAACTGCGACAGCGCCACCCCGCCGAGCCCGGCGATGCCGGATCCCAACCCGAAGGCCAGCATGTCCACCCGCCCGGTGGGCACGCCGCAGCAGGCCGCCATCGCGCGGTTTTGCGTCACCGCGCGCACGTTCATGCCGAGCCGGGTCTTGTTCAGCAGCAGCCAGGTCAGCGCCAGCACCAACAGCACGAACGCGATCACCGCGATGCGGTTCCACGGCAGCACCAGGTTCGGCAGCAGCTGCACGCCGCCCGACAGCCACGCCGGGTTGGCGACCTCGACGTTCTGCGCGCCGAACAGCACCCGCACCAGTTGGATCAGCACCAGGCTGATGCCCCAGGTGGCCAGCAGGGTTTCCAGCGGCCGGCCATACAGGTGGCGGATCACCGTGCGCTCCAGCAGCATGCCGATCCCAGCGGTGATGGCGAACGCCACCGGCAGCGCCGCCAGCGGGTAGAGCGCCAGCCAGTGCGGCGCAAACTGCTGAAACAGCCCCTGCACCAGGTAAGCGGAATAGGCGCCGAGCATCAGCATTTCGCCGTGCGCCATATTGATGACGCCGAGCAGGCCGTAGGTGATCGCCAGCCCGAGCGCCGCCAGCAGCAGGATCGAGCCGAGCGACAGGCCGCTGAACGCCTGGCCGAGCAGATCGCCGATCATCAGGCGATGTTGCACCCGCTGCAGGCTGCGTTGCGCCTCGGCGCGCACCGCGGCGTCCGGCTCGTGGGCGACGTCGGTCAACGCCTGCAGCCGCGCGCGGGTTTCCGGCTCGCCCGATTCCCCCAGCAGCCGCACCGCATTGAAGCGCACCTGCGGGCTGGCGTCGGTCAATTGCAGGTTCGCCAGCGCAATGCTCAGCGCGTCGCGTACCTGCGGGTCTTTCTCCTGCGCCAACCGCCGGGTCAACAGCGGCAACTGCTCGCCCTGCGCTTCGCGCTGCAGCGCGGTCGCCGCCTGCAGCCGCACCGCCGCGTCCGCGCTGACCAGCCGCTGCGCCGACAACGCGTTGGCAATCAGAATGCGCAGCCGGTTGTTCAGCCACACTTTCTTCAGTTCGCCAACCGGGGCCGCCTCGCCCTCGAGCGGCAGATAGCGATCGCCCTGGCGGATAAAGGCGCGCTTCGCCCCGTCGATCGCCACGGTTTCCTGCTGCAGCCCCTGCAGCAGCGGCAGGCGCGCGGCGTCCGGCTCGGCCGCCCAGGCCTGCAGCAACTTGGCCTGCTGCGCACGGTTGGCCGCCGCAAACTCATCGGCCAGCCCGGCCTGCGCCAGCAGGGGCCAGGCGCACAGCAGCCACAGCCCGACGCGCAGAGAGGATAAAAACGGAGATTGCATCAGCTGCCTCTTCTGTTGGGCCGGCGGGCGTTGGGCCGCGCCGGCGCTGAGTGACGTTACTTGCCGCCTTTCACCGGGTAATCCGGTTTTTTGTCGTTGCCGGCGATATACGGGCTCCACGGCTGCGCGCGCACCGGCGCTTCGGTCTGCCACACCACGTTGAACTGGCCGTTGCCCTCGATCTCGCCGATCATCACCGGCTTGTGCAGGTGGTGATTGGTCTGGTCCATGGTCAGCGTGAAGCCCGACGGCGCGGCGAAGGTTTGCCCGGCCATCGCCGCGCGCACCTTATCGACGTCGGTGGTGCCGGCCTTTTCCACCGCCTGCGCCCACATGTGGAGGCCGACGTAGGTGGCTTCCATCGGATCGTTGGTCACCGCGGTGGCGTAATTCGGCAGGTTGTGCGCCTTGGCGTAGGCTTTCCACTGGCTGACAAACTGCTTGTTGGTCGGGTTATCCAGCGATTCGAAGTAGTTCCAGGCCGCCAGGTTGCCCACCAGCGGTTTGGTGTCGATGCCGCGCAGCTCTTCCTCGCCGACCGAGAAGGCGATCACCGGCACGTCGGTGGCCTTGACGCCCTGGTTGGCCAGCTCTTTGTAGAACGGCACGTTGGAGTCGCCGTTAATGGTGGAGATCACCGCCGTGTTGCCGCCGGCGGCGAATTTTTTGATGTTGGCGACGATGGTCTGGTAATCGCTGTAGCCGAACGGCGTGTAGACCTCTTCGATATCCTTGTCCTGCACGCCTTTGCTGTGCAGGAAGGCGCGCAGGATTTTGTTGGTGGTGCGCGGATAGACGTAATCGGTGCCCAGCAGGAAGAAGCGCTTGGCGCCGCCGCCGTCCTCGCTCAGCAGGTATTCCACCGCCGGGATCGCCTGCTGGTTCGGCGCCGCGCCGGTATAGAACACGTTCGGCGACATCTCTTCGCCTTCGTATTGCACCGGGTAGAACAGCAGCCCGTTCAGCTCCTCAAACACCGGCAGCACCGACTTGCGCGACACCGAAGTCCAGCAGCCGAACACCGCTGCCACCTTATCCTGGCTCAGCAGCTGGCGCGCCTTTTCGGCGAACAGCGGCCAGTTGGAGGCCGGATCCACCACCACCGGCTCCAGCTTTTTGCCGAGCACCCCGCCTTTGGCGTTGATCTCGTCGATGGTCATCAGCGCCACATCCTTCAGCGGCGTCTCGGAAATCGCCATGGTGCCGGAAAGCGAACTCAGAATGCCGACCTTGATGGTGTCGGCGGCCTGCGCGCTCCAGGTCAGGCCCAGGCCGAGCGCGGCGGCGGACAGCGCAAAAGCTTTGATAAAACGACGACGTTGCATAGTTCAAACTCCTGATGTGTGTGAATGAAATCAAAATCGTTACGCCGAGCGCGCCGGCTGCTGGGCCCGCGCCTGGTGCAACATGTGCAGCGTTATTTTTCGTACCTCTGCCTTGCTGACGGCGATATGCTCGCCGAGCAGCGCTTGCGCCGCCCCGCTTTGCCGCTGCAGGATCGCCTGCAAAATGGCGGCGTGTTCGCGGTAGGTGGCGTCCACCCGCGCCTGCTGGGTGAAATCCAGCCGGCGAATGATGCGGATCTTTTCGGTCAGCTCGCGGTGGATGCGCGCCATTTCGCCGTTGCCCGCCGCGGCCACCAACGCCTGGTGAAACTGCTCGTCGTGCTGCGACACCGCCTGGCCGTCCGCCAGACGCGACGCTTCGGTCCAAAAACGGTTCAGCGCCGCCAGCGCGGCCGGCGTTTCCCCGGCCGGCCATTCGCACAGCCGTTTCACCGCCTCTTGTTCCAGCACGATGCGCAGGTCGTACAGCTCTTCGAAGTAGGCAAAATCGAACGGCCGCACCTGCCAGCCGCTGCGAAACAGCACCTCGACATAGCCTTCGCGCTCGAGTCGAAACAGCGCCTGACGCACCGGCGTGCGGCTGGCCGCCATGCGCTGCGCCACGTCGCTTTCGCTGAAGCGATCGCCCGGCAGCAGGCGAAACTCGAAGATGTCGGCCTTGAGCTGCAGATAAATGCGCTCCGCCAGCCCCTCCGGCCGCGCCTTGTGCTCTCCGTTGGTGATTTGCATCCTCGCCCCTCCGTTCAGATCGCTTTTTCCAGCCACAGCAGGGCGTCGCCCGGCCCGACCGGCCGCCCCTGCCGGCAGCTGATGCGTTTGACGATCCCGGCGCGCGGCGCGGTGACCGCCAATTCCATCTTCATCGCCTCGACCACGATCAGCGGCTGCCCGGCCGCCACCGCCTGCCCCGGCTCCACCAGGATCTTCCACACGCTGCCGTTCAGATCGGCGCTGACCAGATCGCCGTCGATCGCGTCTTCTTCAACCGGCGGCAACAGCTGCGCCTCGGCCTCGTCGTCATCGCTGCGCCAGCGCGCCACTTCGGCGTTGAACGCCTGCTGCTGGCGATGCTGGAAGTCGGCGATCGCCCCGGCGTTGTCGGCCAGGAAATCGGTGTAGGCGGCGAAGTCGAATTCGCTCTCTTCGATGCGCACCTGCATGCGCCCTTCGCGGAACGCTTCGCGCTGCTCGTCCAGTTCTTGCTCGCTGACCGGGTAGAAGCGCACCTGATCGAAGAAGCGCAGCAGCCAGGGTTCACCGGCGGTGAACTGCGGGTTTTTGAGGAATTTGTTCCAGATCGGCAGCGTGCGCCCCACCAGCTGGTAACCGCCCGGCGAATCCATGCCGTAGATGCACATGTACATGCCGCCGATGCCGACCGTCCCTTCGGCGGTGTGGGTGCGCGCCGGGTTGTATTTGGAGCTCAGCAGGCGATGGCGCGGATCGAGCGGCACCGCGCAGGGTGCGCCGAGGTAGACGTCTCCCAATCCGAGGATCAGGTAGCTGGCGTCGAACAGGATGTCGCGCACCTGCTCGCGTCGGCTCAGGCCGTTGATGCGCTGAATGAAATCGACGTTGTTCGGCAGCCAGGGCGCCGAGGCGCGCACCGTCTGCTGATAGCGATCGACCGCCCCCAGCGTGGCCGAATCCTCGAACGCCATCGGCAGCCAGACGGTGCGCGTCGGTACCTTCAGGCGGCTGACGTCCCCCAGCGCCCGTTCGCGCGCCAGCAGGCGCTGCAGCAGATCGGCCTGGCTTATCAGCCGGCTGTCGTAGCGGATCTGCAGCGAACGCACGCCCGGCGCCAGCTCCGCCACGCCCGGTATCGCCTCCTGGCGCAGCGACTGCATCAGCAGATGAATGCGCAGCCGCAGCGCCAGATCGAGCACGTTGTCGCCGTACTCCATCAGGATGTAGCCGTCTCCCGCCTGGCGATACGCCACCGCCGGGCGCCCTCCCGCCGCTGGCAGCGCCGCCAGCACCGCGGCGGAAACGGTATCCGCCGGGGCCAGATCCGGCGGCGGCAGGGTGATGGCCTTCACCGCCGCCAGCGCTTCGATGCTGCCGAGCTGCGCCTGTTCCAGCGACTGCGCCTGGCGAAAACCGATCGGATGAAACCGGATGCGGTCGCCCGGCTTCACCTGCCCCACTTTCCACAGCTCGGCCTTGGCGATGGTCACCGGGCAGACGAAGCCGCCGAGGCTCGGCCCGTCGCGGGTCAGGATCACCGGGAAGTCGCCGGTGAAGTTGATCGCGCCGATGGCGTACTCGCAGTCGTGCACGTTGGAAGGATGCAAACCGGCTTCGCCGCCGTCCTCTCTCGCCCACTCGGGCTTCGGCCCCGACAGGCGCACGCCGAGGCGATTGGAGTTGTAATGCACCTGCCAGTCGGTGGCGAAGAAGGCCTCTATCGATTCGGCGGTGAAAAAGTCCGGCGCGCCGTGCGGCCCGTACAGCACGCCGATGTGCCACTGGTCGCCGTAGTGCGGGATCAGGCTGTCGTCCATCGCCTGCGGCGCGGCGATCGGCGCCGGCGTGGTGCTGGCGGCCAATTCCGGTTGAGCGATCGCCAGCATGTCCGCCACGCGCAAGGTGCGCCCGGCGTGGCCGCCGAACTGGCCGAGCGCGAAGGTGGAGCGGCTGCCGAGATACACCGGCACGTCGAAGCCGTTGCGTACCGCCAGATAGGTGCGGCAACCGTGCGTGGCGCGCCCCAGCGTCAGCACCTGCCCGGCCCGCACCGCGATCGGCCGCCAGTAGGCGACCGCTTCACCGTCCAGATCGGCCGGGCAGCTGGCACCCGTCAGCGCGATGGTGGCGTCGCAGTGAAAGCGCAGCGTCGGCCCCTGCAGGGTAAACTCGAGCCCGGCGGCCGCCGGGTGGTTGCCGACGATGCGATTGGCCAGCCGGAACGCGAAGTCGTCCATCGGGCCGGACGGCGGCACGCCGATGTCCCAATAGCCGAGGCGGCCGGGATAATCCTGCACGCTGCTGTAGGTGCCGGGTTGCAGCACTTCGAGGCAGTGCGGCTGGTAATGCAAATCGTCCAGCAGGCGCGTCCAAACGTCGCCGCGCTGAAATTGCGGCGTGGCGATCACCTGCCGCAGATAATCGAGGTTGGTGGCGATGCCGTGCAAACGGGTCACCGCCAGCGCCACGCGCAGTTTTTCCAGCGCCTGCGCGCGGTCAGCGCCGTGTACGATCAGCTTGGCGATCATCGGGTCGTAAAACGCCGAGACTTCGCTGCCGGTCGCCACCCAACCGTCGAGGCGCACGTCGGCGGGGAAGTGCACCTCGGTCAGCACGCCGGGGCTGGGCTGGAAGTTCTTCAGCGGATCTTCGGCGTAGAGGCGCACTTCGATCGCCGCGCCCTGCGGCGCGCGTTGCAACGCCGCCCAATCCAGCGCATCGCCCGCCGCCACCTGCAGCATGCAGGCGATCAGATCCAGGCCGGTGACCATCTCGGTGACCGGGTGCTCGACCTGTAAGCGGGTGTTCACTTCGAGGAAGTAAAACTCGTCGCGCGCGGCGTCGTAAATAAATTCCACGGTGCCGGCGCTGCGGTAATTCACCGATTCGCCCAGCGCCACCGCCGCCCGCTGCAGCGCCTGGCGGGTCGCCGCCGGCAGGTGTGGCGCCGGGGTTTCCTCCACCACTTTTTGGTTGCGGCGCTGCAGCGAGCAGTCGCGCTCGCCGAGCGCCGCCACCCGCCCCTGGCCGTCGCCGAAAATCTGTACCTCGACGTGGCGCGCCCGATCGACGAAGCGTTCGATAAAGGCGCCGGCGTCGCGGAAGAACTGCTCTCCCAGCCGTTTGACGCTGTCGTACGCCTCGCGCAGCGCCGCCTCGTCGTCACAGCGCGTCAGGCCGATGCCGCCGCCGCCGGCGGTGCTTTTCAGCATCACCGGGTAGCCGATGCGCGCGGCGGCGGCAACCGCCTGCTCCACGCTCTCCAGCAAGCCGGTGCCCGGCGTCATCGGCACCCCGGCCAACGCCGCCAGCTCGCGCGCCCGGTGCTTGAGACCGAACTCGCGCATCTGCGCCGCCGTCGGGCCGATAAAGGCGATGCCCGCCGTCTCGCAGGCGTCGGCAAACTCGGCGCTCTCGGACAAAAAGCCGTAGCCGGGGTAGATCGCCTGCGCGCCGGTGGCTGCCGCCGCCGCAAGGATCTTGTCGATGCTCAGGTAGCTGTCGGCGGCCTTGTCGCCGCCGAGCGCCTCCGCCCTGTCGGCTTCGGTGACGTGCGGCGCATTGCGGTCGGCGTCGGAATAAACCGCCACGCTGGTGACGCCCAGGCGTTTCAGGGTGCGAATGGCGCGGCAGGCAATTTCGCCGCGGTTAGCGATCAGTACGGTAGTAAACATGTTCATGCCCCCTTAACGCCGGCGAGATAGTCGCGCCAACCGCCAAACTCGGTAATATCCGTGGCGCCTTCCAGCGCCCAGGCTTCGCAGATAAACCCCTTCACCCGCCGGCCGTCCGCCAGCAGCAGCGTGCCGATACCCAAGGGCGCCGGAATTTCCGCCACAAACTCGCCGAAACGGGCCAGCGGGATGTCCCACAGCTCAAGACGGATCGCCGCTCCCTGCGCCACACGCGCCAGCCCCGGCTTCGGCGGCTCGGTATCGGCCAGCGCGTACAGGCGGTAACAGGGAGCGGTGACGGTTTGCTCAACCCGCACCGCGTCGCGCTGCGTCAGCTGGACGTTGAGCGGCATACCGCTGAGGTGAGCGCCCACTACCGCCAGACGCACGTGTCCCGAAGACGGGGCCGGCGCCGGCTGCGGCGGCAATGCCCGGCCGGTTGCCCCGAGCGGCAAGGCGCTTTGCCGTTGCCAGCGCAGGCCAAACGCCGCCAGCGCCCGGTCATGCCAGGCGGGCGCAATCAGGGTGATGCCCGCCGGCAGCCCGTCTTCGCGCAGCGGCCCCGGCAGCGCCAGCGCGCTCAGATCGGCCAGGTTGGTGAAATTGGTGTAAGTGCCGAACTGAGAATTGAACAGCACCGGCTCCTGCGCCATCTCCGCCAGGGTGCGAATAGTGGGCGCGGTCGGCACCACCAGCGCGTCGAACGGCGCCAGCCGCTGGGCGATCTGCCGCGCCAGCTCGGCACGCAGGTATTCCGCCTTGTAGGCGTCGCAGGCGCTGTAGCCCAGGCCGTTGCCGACGATGCCGCGCACCACCGGGTCGATAGCCTGCGGGCTCGCGTCCAGCACCTGCTCAATCGCCACGGTGCGCTCCGCCACCCAGGGGCCGTAATACAGCTGCTCCGCCAGGGTGCGAAACGGCGCGAAATCGAGGGGCTCCAACGTGGCGCCGCCCGCCTGCAGCTGCGCCAGCGCGCGGTGAAACGCCCGCTCGGCCTGCACGTCACCGAAAAACTCCAGCTGGGCGGGAACGGCAAAACGCGGCGCGGCAGGGATATCCGCCGGCGCGGTATGCGGATCGGGGCGGGAATACGGATCTGCTTCGTCAAAGCCGCTCGCCAGTTCCGCCACCTGCGCGGCATCGGCCACCGTCAGCGCGAAGACCGATACCGTATCGTTCAACCGGCAGGCCGGCACCACGCCGCGGTTGGACAACCGCCCTTTGGTCGGCTTCAGCCCGACGATGTTGTTGAACCCGGCGGGCACGCGCCCCGAACCGGCGGTGTCGGTGCCCAGCGCAAACGGCACCAGGCCGCGCGCCACCACCGAGGCGGAGCCGGAGCTGGAGCCGCCGCTGACGTAGCGGCTGTCGAAGCTGTTGACCACTGCGCCATAGGGTGAGCGGGTGCCCACCAACCCGGTAGCGAACTGGTCGAGGTTGGTTTTACCGAGGGCGATCGCCCCGGCGGCGCGCAGGTTGGCGACCACGGTGGCGTCCGCCGCGGCCTGATAGGTGAACGCAGGGCAGGCGGCGCTGGTCGGCCAGCCGCCGACGTCGATATTGTCTTTGATGGCGAAGGGCACGCCGAACAGCGGCAGGCGGCTGAGATCGCCGGCGACTGCTTCGAGCCTCTGTGCCAGTTGCCGATACTGCCGCTCGCGCTGCGCCGGGGTGGCGAGATACAGCCAGGCGTTGTCGTCTGAATCCAAATCGGCGACCAGCGCTTCGATCGTGGCGCTGACGCTGGCGAGGCGCTCGCCCGCCGGACGGGTTTGATAATGGTGCTGCCATTCACTGAGGGTAAAACCGCACGTTTCAACAGGGTCGCTCATCGGCTGAATTCCATCTGGTACACAAGATGGGATTCAACAGAGCAACCGGCGTGCCAATTTTTAATCTCATGATTTCAATAAATTATAATTAAAACTTATGACGACGACGGCGAACGACCTGCACCAGCGGCGCGCAGCGGGAGAACAAAAAGAGTGCAATAAGGGGATGATGCAGAGGAAAACCGGGGCGACGACGCTCGCCGCCCCGGGAGGGGGATGTGGATCAATACGCAATATGTTGCAGGCCAGGTTGCTACCAATTTTCTAACGCGATCCTTCTCCAGGTATTGGCCGCCGTGCAAACATAAAAGAATGCGGAATCTGCCGACCATTGACCGACTTTACCGGGGGCGGCGGCCGAAGTGGGGACGGCGACTCTGACACCTATGGGATCTCCGTTCACGTTCGCTGAATCATAAATATTCAACACTTTTATGTGGCCAGTGGAGAATTGGTTATTCGGCCCGCCAATAGGATAAGCACCGTTGCCGGCCGGGTAAATGCCATTATCCGCAACCGTTAACTGCTTAGTGTACAACCCGCTCCATTTGAATGAAGGTTGTCCTAAGGCGGTCGCGATATCCTTCTGCGGCGAAAAATCCGCAGGGGAGATGGATACGCCACTGCTGGTCGTATTGTTATTAGCGCCGAGCGTAAACTTAGGTGCAAAACTAATGAAAGAAGCCCCGTCCTGAGCCAACCTGACGCCTGGTTCAAATCCCTGAAGGTTTTTGCCTGGAGGAATGCCGCCAAAGTAATGGTAGTTGGTATTCCCTCCTCTGGCGGCATAGAACAGGTTATCGGATTCACCCTTGATGCCATGAAAAATGACTGGATAAGTGCCAGTGCTGGCTCTGTCCGCCAAGGACCACGGAAGCTGCCTCGGAGCCATATCGGCGATTGCCGCGTTGGCGAATCTTGTCGTATTGCTCATCATGTTATCAAATACAAATGCCGCCGCGATGCCGTTTACCGGCTCTGCCGCCACATTGTAAGTGGTATTACTCACATTATAGAAACCGCCTCGGCATTCAAAAGTGCTTCCATCACTCTGAAGAATGGTTTCACCTTCGCAAGTAAACTGCCCCAAGATGTTATCGGTGTCAGTTCGGGTGAGTTTAATAGCCGTAGCGCCGACGCCGCCGAACAGGTGGATATAGCAGAAACCGTTGTACCACCGCACCCTGTTGGCGTTTCCTCTCAGCTCCAGCCCTACGCCGGCATCCGTATTTGTGCCACCATCGCCCGGATTGCCGGAAACTTTTATCTGACATTGAATTTCGTGGAACCCCACGCCGTGGAAGGAGCTATCCCCGCCATTGCTCTCCATCAATATGTTGGACAGGCCGCGGTGGAACCGGCAAGAGTGAAAACTGACGAACTCGGTAAACGCACCGGCATAGCCGTTCAACAGATGTAGATTCACAAAAAACTTCATAATCAGCAGTCTTTCATGCCGCATGAAGCAGGAACCATTGATCCGATAGCCGGTGCCTGTATATAACGCGCCCTTGGCCGGCGTAATCGTCACGTCGCTGATATATCTGTTGGTATGGATCCCGGAACCGCCTTTCGACTCAAAACACGCATGATCATTAGACGTCGGCTTAAAGAAGAATTTCGTGCTAATCCAATTTTCACCCTCTATCGCAATGCCTTTATCTCCGATGTAGTTTTCTCCCCCTAAATTTAACGTATCCGTAATGTAATAGTTGCCGACAGGAACATAGAGCTTCTTGTAGCCTTGATTAATCGCATAGGCGATAGCCTGTTTAAACGCCTGCGTATCATCCGTCCCAACGCCAGCTGTATCATTCCAATCGCCTTTCGCACCGAACATCTGCGGGGTAATGTGTGCCACGCCTTCATTCGGGAAGGAATATTGAATGAGTCGATTGCCCGTTACCCCAGCAATCGTAGAGAGAATCGGTTTAAAAGCGCAATCCCAGACGTTCTTGCCAATGAGGGTCGTTTCGTCAAATGCCCCGCCTAACTCCAGTGCCCGAGCAGGCGAGGCAAGCTTAATCACATTCCCTTCGATAATGGCGTTTTTCCCATTCAAAAAGCGGATATAACCAAAATCAGAGTCCGTTACCCGATTGCCGGAAAACACCGTGCGGTCGCCATAGAGCTTGATCCACACCTGGCTACTGGTCCATCCGGAGTTGGTTATTTTGTTACCGGTCATCACGCAGCTATTGGCGAACAGGGCGACCTTACAGTTATTGATAATATTACCTGAAAGGGTCGCCTCCGTTGCGGCAATGCCATTGAAGGCCGACGCCGTGGAGGTACCACAGAAATTTAAAAAGTTATCTGCGATAACAGACTCCGCGACAGAAATATCGTTATTGCCGTGATAGTCGATGCCATTCTCAACGGTATCTTCCACGTGATTCCCAATGATTCGGGAATTATTCGTAGGGATTTTGCTGGGGTTATTTACTAAGGAATAGTCTATCTGAATGCCGAACCTTTCGATCGTTTTGATGTAGTTATTAGAGATATTAATGTCACTGATTCCACCCAGCGCGATGCCATAGCTGGTATTAACAATATGGTTATTGGCAACGGTCAGGTTAGTGAATGAATGAGGCGTGCCGGTCACCTCGTTATTCAGCGTCACCCCGCCCCCTCTTTGCGTGTGCCCTGCCCCTGCCGGTTTCGCAGGCTTGTGCCCGTCGTGAATATGATTGTTCACGATTAATATGTCATAAGCCTCTCTGTTCACGCCCGTTTTCAGCAGGATCCCATCACCCTGGTGATTCGTCAGCTCGTTATTCTGGATCGTGATATGGCGACCTCCACGAACCGCGATAGGTTCCTCTCCCAGATCTTTAAGTAAATTGTTCTCAAGGGTAACGGACGTACAGTCAGAAAGGCCCAAAGCATCAGTATGCATACTGATGACGCAATTTCTCACTGTGAAGTTTTCACAACGGGTGAAAGCCATGCCGGTACACGCGCGAGTGGCGTACCACCAAATAGGATCTGCATCTTTCTGAGTCACCTTTCTCGTGATCCTCAGATCTTCTACGATAAAATTCGACTGCTCAACGGTATTAAAAATGTTGATTTGAGGCGTATCGTCATCCAGGTGAATTTCACCACCGCCATAAACATGGCAGTTGCTGGGGATCTGCAAAGGCTGCCAAGCCGTACCCAGCGTCAATCTATAAACATTCGCCATTCTGACCTGCCGTTTTTTTATCGATTTAGCGGCGTCAATAGCCACTTTAGCGAACATGGCGCTGACAGCCTCTCGATCATCGGCCAGACCATCTCCTACGGCACCGAACTGTTCAGGGGTATATTCAGCGAATTCGCCGCCGTCATTGACCTGAACGGCGGTATTTTCTGCGTTGAACTGCTGATCTTCTTTTGACATTTGAGCCATTGAATTACTCCTCTGGATTTGACGTTTCAATCGACATTGAGCGAACCCTAAAAAAGTAACCGGGGGGCGGCCCGTCCACCATCGATGGCGGATGGCTGAGGGCCAGTACAACAACGGCGGGCGGGAGAGCGGCAATAAAAAAGGCGCAACCTTGCGATTGCGCCCGATGTTCGGTGAACGCAGCGCGTTACTCGCCGCGAACGCGCTGCGCCAGCCCTTTGAGGAAGTAGCGCAGCATCTGATCGCCGCACGGGCGGTAGTTCTTGGTGCCTTCTTTGCGGAACAGCGCGCTCAGCTCCGGCTTGGAGATACGGAAGTCCACCGCGGTGAAGATCTGGTGCATATCGGTGTCTTTCAGCTCAAACGCCACGCGCAGCTTTTTCAGCACCAGGTTATTGGTGATCGGCAGCTCAACCGCCGGCGCCGGGAACTTGTCGTCCTTGCCGCGCTTGAAGAACACCAGGCCGTTGAGGAAGTGCGCCATCACTTCGTCCGGGCACTTCTCGTAGCCCGGCTCGCCTTCTTTGATCACGTAAGCATCCATCGCCGACACCGCCACCTCGAAATCGTCCAGTTTGATAATCTCGACCATTTTTGCGTTGTTAATGCTCAGCATATAGCGCACGCTGCGCAGCACGTCGTTGTTCATCATGGGATTGCATTGCCTTATTTGTCTAACGGGGACGTGCGCACATTGCGAAACGAAATGACTGCCACACACCTTGAATGTGCGGCAGTATAGGGATCGGCAAGGGGTTTCTCAATCGATTTGACTTTTTTGCTGATACAGCGGGATGTCTTCGCCGATGATGTACTTGTTGCGCAACATCGACGAGACCTTATCCATGATCATCACCACCACCACCAGGATCAGGGTGATGAACATCACCACGTCCCAGTTCCACAGCCGCATGTTCTCCGCGTATACCAGGCCGATGCCGCCGGCGCCGACGAAGCCCAGCACCGCCGCAGAGCGGGTGTTGGACTCGATCTGGTACAGGCTGAGCGCCAGGAAGGTGGGGAACGATTGGGTGAAGATGCCGTAGCGGTGCTTCTGCAACCCGTTGGCGCCTACCGCCGTCAGGCCACGGCTGGGGGACTTGTCCACCGCCTCGTGCCCTTCGGCGTACAGTTTGCCCAGCAGCCCGACGTCCTGCATCACGATCGCCAACACCCCGGCCAGCGGCCCCATGCCGACGGCGCGCACGAAGATAAGCCCCCAGATCGCCATGTCGATGCCGCGCAGCACGTCCAGCAAGCGGCGCACCAGCACGGAGATCGGCCGCAGCAGCGGCGTCGACATCACGTTGCGCGCGGCGAAGAACGACAGCGGCAGCGCGATCAGCGACGCGGTGATGGTGCCGGCGAACACGATGGCGATGGTGATGCCGATCTGCTGGAAGTAGTACATGAACGGCCAGTTGACGAAGTCGTGCCAGACGAACATGCGCAGGAAATAGCGCCCCAGCTGCTGGCAGCCGTTGATAAACTGCGGCCAGGTAATGCCGAACACCAGGAAGAAGAACACGTAGTACAGCACGATCGCCAATGCTATCAGGCCGACGGTGCGCAGGTAGCGCCCCTGCTGCGCGAAGATCGCCGGATGCTGCTGTTTCAACTGGCGCAGCGTTTCCGCCGAGGCCGGAGTGCCCGCTATCATTTTGCCCCCTCCACCACGCGCTTGCGCAGCTCGCCCGACACGTAGTCGAGCACGGAAACCACCACGATAATCAACAGCAGCGTCATGCTGACCTGATCGTAGCGGTCGAGTTTAATGTTGGTCATCAGCTCCTGGCCGATGCCGCCCGCCCCCACCAGCCCCAAAATGGTCGACTGGCGGAAGTTGATCTCCAGCCGCATGAAGCTGTAGGAAAGAAACACCGGCTTCACCTGCGGCCACAGGCCGAAGCGCATGCGCTGCAGCGGCGTGGCGCCGCAGGCCGCCAGCCCGCGCACCGGTTTGTTGGAGGCGGTTTCGATCGATTCGTAGAACAGCTTGGTCAGGCTGCCGATGGTGTGCAGCGCCAGCGCCAGGAAGCCGGGAATAGCGCCGATGCCGAACGCCATCACGAACATCACCGCCCACGCCAGCTCCGGCATGGTGCGCAAAAACGCCACCAGCGTGCGGATCGCCAGCCGCACCGAGGCCGGGGTATAGGTGTTGCCGGCCGCCAGGAACGCCAGCACGGTCGCCACCAGCACCGAGAAAATGGTCGCCGCCAGCGCCAGCTGCAGGGTCTCCCAGATCAGCGGCAGCTGGATATTCAGGCGGTAACCCCAGTAGGCCAGCGAGCCCTCGGTGCGCCCGTCGGCGAACAGCAGAGGCCAGTGCAGCGTCGGAATGGTTTCGGCCAGGTAGTCGAAGAAGTGCGGAATAGACACCCAAACGGTGTGCAGGTTGAACTCGGCGAGGTTGCCGGCGCCCAGATACAGCGCCACCAGCCCGAGCGACCACAGCAGCGCCTCGCGCTTTTGCTTGCTGCGGATCCGTTGGTAATAGTGTGCGAAATCGGTATTCAAAACAGGTCTTCCATCTTGATGGAACAAGGGGCTCAGCACGCTGAACCCCTTCATTCGGACGGCCGAGGCAGCCGGGAATTAACGGTCGCCTTTGGTCAGCTCGCGCTTCATATCGATGATGGTCTGGTATTCCGCCAGGGTGGTGTCGCCGATGTGCTGCTTGCCGCCCATCGCTTTGATAAAGCACTGGTGATCGTCTTTATCCAACTTCTTGATGGCGGTGACCACTTTGGCCTTGAAGTCGGCCGGCAGCGAGTTGCTCACCAGGATCGGGCCGTTCGGGATCAGCGGCGACTGCCAGATGATGCGGATCTGCTTCATCAGGTCTGGATGATCCATGCGGATCATGCGGGTGAACGCGCCGCTGGTGTAGCCGGTGTTGTAGTCGCCGATCATCGACGCCCAGGTCACCGCGCCTTCGAACTGGCCGTTCAGCACGCCGAGGATGTCCTGCTCGTGGCCACCGGAGAAGGTGACGCTGGAGAAGGTGTTGTTGTATTTGTTGTCAACCGTGCCGCCGAACAGCTTTTTAAACGCCTGGTTCGGGATCAGGAAGCCGGAGGTGGAATCCGGATCGGCGAAGCCGATGGCCTTGCCCTTCAGATCTTCCAGTTTCTGGTAGGGGCTGCCGGCCTTCACCACCACCACCGAGTGGTAGCCGCGCGACTGGTCGACGTCGTCGACCGCGATGCCGACGATGTCCACCGCTTTCGGATCCTTGATGTAGACCGAGGCGAACGACGACGGCGACATGCTCAGCACCAGGTCAATCTTGCCGCCCAGCAGGCCCTGGATCACGCCGGAATAGTCGGACGAGTTGCGCAGCTTGGTATCGACGTTCAGCTCTTTGTCCAGGAACTGCTTCACGCACTGGTTATCGCCGATCTGCTGGGTGGCGTTCTGGCCGCCGAGAATACCCAGGTTCAGCTCTTTCGGCGCATCCGCTGCGGCAGCATTAAATACCATCATCGCGCCGGCCATCAGGGTGGTCAGACTCAATACTTTTTTCATCAGGTGTGCCTTGTGTGTAAAGGGTAAAGGTCAAAAGTGCTTCAATGGATCTGATTGGCTTCTTCGCCATACAGCTGGTGCAGGATCCGTTCGTTCAGTTGCGAAGGATGCCCGTCAAACACGATCTTCCCGTGGGCGATGCCGATCACCCGCGAGCAATACTCTTTCACCAGTTCGACCGAGTGCAGGTTCACCATCACCGCGATGCCGTCTTCGCTGATTTTCTGCAGCGCGTCCATGATGCGGCGGGTGTTTTTCGGATCGAGCGACGCGACCGGCTCATCGGCCAGCAGGATTTGCGGGTTTTGCATCAGCGCGCGGCAGATGGCGACGCGCTGCATCTGGCCGCCGGAGAGGTGCTCGGCGCGCTGCAGCGCGTGCGGCAGCATGTTGAGCCACTGCAACAGCTCGATGGCGCGCGCGCGGTCGGCGTCATCGAACAGTTTGAAGAAGGATTTCAGAGTGGAAGTGTGGCTCAGGCGGCCCAGCAGCACGTTGGTCATCACGTCCAGCCGCGGCACCAGGCAGAAGTCCTGGAAGATCATGCCGCAGCGCGCGCGCCACTGACGCATCTGGCGGCCGGCCAGCTGGGCGATATCCTGCGCCACACCATCGTCTTCGAAGTGCAGCATCTCGCCGCAGCTGGAAGGAATGGTGCCGTTCAGGGTGTGCAGCAGCGTGGACTTGCCCGCGCCGGAGCGGCCGATCACCGCCACGAATTCGCCGGCGTGCAGATCGAAATTGATGTCATCCAGCACGCGCTGCTGCGCTTTGTAGGCCTTGCCGAGTCCCTTTACCGACAATACTTTGCGGGATGCGACGGCGTGCTGCCCTGGAAAGTCGTGCTGTGCCAATTTTAACAGTGCCTGAGCCATATGATTTCTCTGGTTTCAGTGGCTAATCATTATGGGCACCTATTAACGGATAAGTTTATGACAGTGGGATGATGGTTTTATGGCCGGGGCGTGACGCGTGCCGCCCCGGCGTTCACCTCACGCCAGGGTGAAGAAGTCCAGCCCCAGCGCCGTCTTGACCTGTTGCAGCGTCTGCTGGCTGACCTGATGCGCGCGGCGGGTGCCGTGCTGCAGGATGCGCGTCAGCTCGCCTTTATCGGCGATGAATTCGGCGCGGCGGGCACGGATCGGCTCGAGCAGGCTCTGCAGGCAATCCTCCAGCAGCCGTTTGATTTTCACGTCCCCCAACCCGCCGCGCCGATAGTGCGCCTTCAGATCCGCCACCAGCGCGGTGTCTTCGCAGAAGGCGTCCAGGTAGGTGAACACCATGTTGCCTTCCACCCGGCCGGGATCGCTGACGTTGAGATGGCCGGGGTCGGTGAACATGCTCATCACCGCCTTGTGCACCTCGTCGGCGCCGGCGCCAAGCTGAATGGCGTTGCCGCGCGATTTCGACATCTTGCCCTGCCCGTCCAGCCCCGGCAGACGCCCGACGTTGCTCAACAGCGGCCGGCACTCCGTTAATATCGGTTGGCCGACGATGTGGTTGAAACGCCGCACGATCTCATTGGTTTGCTCCAGCATCGGCAGCTGATCCTCACCGACCGGCACGTGGGTGGCGCCAAAGGCGGTGATGTCCGCCGCCTGACTGACCGGATAAATCAAAAAACCGGCCGGCAGGCTGCGGGCGAAATCCTTCTCGGCGATTTCGTTTTTCACCGTCGGGTTGCGCTCCAGCCGCGCCACGCTGACCAGATTAAGGTAGTACATCGTCAGCTCGGCCAACGCCGGCAGCGCCGACTGCAGGCAGATCGTGGTCTTATGCGGATCGATGCCCACCGCCAGATAGTCGGCCACCACGTTGAGCACGTTGGCGCTGATTTTTTGCGGGTTGTTACCGTTGTCGGTCAGACCCTGCAGATCCGCCACCATCACCGTTTGGTTATGCTGGTGCTGCAGTTCCACGCGCTGGCGCAGCGAGCCGACGAAGTGGCCTAAATGCAGTGGGCCGGTGGCGCGATCGCCGGTAAGAATGGTGTAACTCATGACAGTGCTCCTGAAGGTCTGTAGACCGCCGGATCAACGCCACAAAAAATAATGCCGCCAAACCGGCGGCATTAATAAGAGATGTGAATACTCGTGCCGCCTCAGAAGAGGCGCCACCATGACTGATTGTGGGTGGAGTGCATCGATATATTCATGGCATCAAGGTATACCCGCAGCGGCAACGCGTCAATAGCGCGTAAGACGGCGTTACACTCCGGCATTTGCGTTCCTGCCCTGGCGCGCTAGGGTAAAACCTTCAACCTGAAAAAGGAGCACATGATGAAGATCGGATTTGCCGGACTGGGTGGGATGGGCAGCGCCATGGCGGCCAACCTGTTGCAAGCGGGCTTCGCCTTAACGGTATGGAACCGCTCGCCGCAGGCGGCGCAGCCGCTGGTGAGCGCCGGCGCGCGGCAGGCAGAACGGCCGGAACAGCTGGCCGATGCCGACGTGCTGATCACCATGCTGGCCGACGATGCCGCCACGCAACAGGTGGTGGTCGACAGCGGGTTGCTGCAACGGATGAAACCGGGCGCGCTGCATATCAATATGGCGACCATCTCGGTCGAACTCGCCAAGCGTTTGACGGCGCTGCATGCGGAACACGGCATCGGCTATCTCGCCGCGCCGGTGCTGGGGCGGGTCGACGTGGCCGCCGCCGGCAAGCTGAATATTCTGGCGGCCGGCGATAGCGAGCGGCTGAAGCAAGCGCAGCCGCTGTTCGATGCCCTCGGCCAGAAAACCTGGCACTTCGGCGCCGATCCGGCGCAGGCCAACGTGGTCAAAATCGCCACCAACTTTACGCTGGCCAGCGCCATTGAAGCGATGGCGGAAGGCAGCGCGCTGGTGCGCAACTACGGCGTGTCCGGCGCCGACTACCTGCAGATGCTGAGTAGCACCGTCTTCGCCGCCCCGGCCTATCAGGGCTATGGCGCGCTGATCGCCGCCGAGAAGTATTCCCCCGCCGGGTTCCGGCTGGCGCTGGGGCTGAAGGACGTCGGCCTGGCGCTGGCCGCCGGCGCCGACAGCCATACGCCGATGCCGTTCGCCGGGGTGCTGAAAGACAACTTCCTCGACGCGATGGCGCAGGGGGATGCGGATCTGGACTGGGCGGCGCTGGCTAAGGTGGCGGCGCGGCGGGCGGGCCTGAAATAACGAACGGGGGCCGAGGCCCCCGTTTTTCCGTTCTCAGAACACGATGTCCGCCGCGGGCACGGCGCGGATCGGCACGCCGAAGCTGTCGATATTCGACAGCGTCTCGTTATGGTGGGTGCGGATCAGCAGACCGTCGGCATAGGGTTTGTCGTGGCAGGTATGCGCATCCGCCGCCAGCGTCAC
Source organism: Serratia sp. MF1(2023) (assembly GCF_030954545.1). Lineage (NCBI taxonomy): Bacteria > Pseudomonadati > Pseudomonadota > Gammaproteobacteria > Enterobacterales > Yersiniaceae > Serratia > Serratia sp. MF1(2023). Next base: position 437,294 of record NZ_JAVHUX010000008.1, read on the forward strand.
CGGATAACCGTGCGCCGCCGCGCTGCGCACCGTGGTATCGATGCAAAACGGCGTGGAATAGCCGCAAACCACCAGCTGCGATACGCCGTTGGCGATCAGTAACGCGCCGAGCGAAGTGCGCAGGAACGAGTCCGGCGTGGTTTTATCCACCCGATGGTCGCCCGGCGCCACCTTCAGCGCCGCGAGCACTTGCCAGGCGGCGCTGCCGTGCGGCAGTTCGTCGTCCGGCGTGTGGTGCTGAATGACGACAACCGGCACGCCCGCCCGGCGGGCGCGCTCGCTCAGTTGATTGATGCGCGCAACGGTGCCCGCGGCATCCGCCGGCGGCGGCGTAAACAATCCTTCCTGCACATCGATAATCAACAGCGCGCTGGTCATGGCGGCTCCCGAAGAGAAGATAAGTGGCGTCAGCACACCGGCTGGCGCGGGCGGAAAATATGGTCGACGCCCTGCTCGCGCAGCCGGTTCACCAGATCGTGCCCGCCGTTCGGCGTGGCGTGCGCCAGCTGCCGCTCGGCGGTAAACACCGGGCTGGCCCAGAACAGGTTCACCGGATCGCCGTACTGCTGCGGCAGAGTCAGGTGCGCGTTATGCGGGTAGAAGGACGACGATAAAATATAGCCCTCGTAGCCCAGCGGCGCCACGTCCGACTCCAGCGTATGCCCTTCGCCGATCCAGGTCAGCCGCGCCCACGGCGCATGCGCGAAACCGGCCAGCGCGCTGGCCATCTGCACCGCGTTGTCTTCGGTCATGTATTGGCTGTCGATGGCGATCGCCATCTCCATACGGCGATAGCGCGAAGCCTCGTCGTTGAACAGGATCTCCACCCACGGCATCGGCCGGATGCTGACCCCCATGGTGAGGAAGTAATAGATGCCGTCGCGCTCGTGCTGGGTGATGGCCATCGGCGGCCACTTGCCCTGATCGATGGCGTAGTACTTCACCGAAGGGCCGAAATGCGACTCATAGCGCGCCTGAAAATCGCGCTGCATCTTCGGCCACGGGTTGCCCTCTTCACGCTGCCAGCTGCGCCAGAACTGGCGGGTGCTCTCCGCCTGCGCATACTGGGTGTTGGTCGAGGCCGAACCGAGCGGATAGGCCAGCGGGCTCTCCTTGATGCAGCTGGCGGAATAGCACACCGAATGGTCGATATACAGGCTCCAGCCGGGGATCACCGCCAGCAGTTGGCCGTAATACCACAGGGCCGCGCCGTCGTCGCTTTCGCTCCACACCACCATCAGCCCTTCCGGGTTCAGCGGCGCTTCGCCTTCCAGGTTGCGGCAATACTCCGCCGCCAGCATCGGCGGCTGCCCTTGTTCCAGCGCGGCGCGATCTTCCTGCAGCGGCGCGGCGGCCAGGTTGCGCAGCCAGCAGGCGCGCACCTGATAGCGATCGCTGTAGGCTTCGGCGGGATAGATATAAAAATAGGCTGCCCTGCTCCCTTGCTGAACCACCGCAACCAGCGTCTGGTTCTCATTGCTGACTTCAGCAAGTACGTATGACTCGTTCATATCACCTCAATAGGGTCAGGGCGCGGCAGAATCGGCTGCGCGCTAAAAATGGAATGTGGTTTTGCCCCCAAGTGTAAAACGCATTACTGGCCGGATCACCCGTAAAAGTCTCAAAAGCGGCCGTAAACGAAGATAAACAAAGACTAATTATAGCGGCTGTGGCTCATGACGGCTGAGTGATGCGCCGCACCGCGCGCTGATAGGAGCCGTTGCGCATCGACGCGCCCAGCACCTTGCCGAGGCCTGCGGCGCCCGTTCGCACCAGCCGCCGCCGCAGCGCGCCCGGATGAAAACCGAACTGCCGCTGCGCCCAATCGGGCAACAGATCGATGCCCGCCTGCATCACCACCCCGCCGAGCGGGCGCGCCAATGCGCTCGGCGCCGGCGCCTTCAGCAGAATGCGCGCCACCTCTTGCGTGCGTTCATCGCAGACCAGCTGCGGCCGCATCGCCTGCAGGTACTCTTCGACCTCCGCGCAGGACTGAGGGATGGCGGTCGCCCCCAGCGCGGCGGCCACGCGCGCCGCTTCGCGGTAGTATTGATCCTGCAAATCGCGGGAAAGATGGGGGTTGCGGTAGCGCAGGTGGCTGGCCAGAAAACGGCTGCTCTCCGCGACGTGCACCCAGGTGAGCAGCGCCGGATCGCTGGCGGCATAAGGCGTGCCGTCGCTGCCGACGCCGGTCACCCGCAGATGGATGGCTTTGACTTTGGCAATCAGCCGCTGCGCCTCGGCGGTCGGGCCGAAAGTGGTAACCGACACGAACTGGCTGGTGCGGCGCAGGCGGCCAATCATATCTTCGCGGAAGTTGGAGTGATCCCACACCCCGGCCAGCGCCAGCGGGTGCAGCATCTGCAGCAGCAAGGCGCTGACGCCGCCGCACAGCATCGGGGTGAAATCGCGGTGTACCTGCCAGATGACCGACTGCGGGCCGAACAAGCCCGGATCGCCCGGCGGGTTCTCAAAATCGACGCCGCCGAGCGCCAGCCCAGTCAGGCTGAGCACCTGTTTTTCTATCGCTGCGCGTACCGCTTCCATCCTGCTGCCCTCTCGCTCATTCAGCGGCCAGTGTATCACGCGGCGGGCGCCCCATTGCGCCCTGCGGCGGTTGAAAGCATTAACTTACTGAATTACATTTATTATACCGTCGGCAGAAAGGCGGGCCTATTCGATCCACTGCAGAGGCGCTTTGCAGGGCGTTAACCCACGTTAATTCGGCACTAACCCCACAAAACCTCTATCTAGTTTTTTTCCTCCAACTTAGATAGCAGAGAGTTCGATGATTACCATCAGAGCACGCGCGGCGGAAGACAACGCGCAATTGGCAGATATCTGGCTGCGTTCGGTGCGCGCCACTCACCATTTTTTAACCGAAGACAACATCGCGCAGCTGTTCCCGCTGGTGCTGAACGACTACCTGCCGGCGGTTAACGTCTGGGTGGCCGAAGAGCGGCCGGGGCACCCCTGCGGCTTTATTGGCCTGAACGGCAACAAGGTGGAGATGCTGTTCATCGACGCCGATCAGCGCGGCAAAGGGGTGGGCAAAGCGCTGCTGACCCACGCGGAAACGCTGCACGATGAACTGCAGCTGGACGTGAATGAGCAAAACCCGCAGGCCAGCGGCTTCTATCGCCACTACGGGTTTGTCATCACCGGCCGCTCGCCGCTCGACGGCCAGGGCAACCCGTTCCCGCTGCTGCACATGAAGCTGGACAAACGCTAGCCCTCCCGCCGGCCGCCCTGCGGCCGGTTTTCTCCCCCCTGTTTCACCCGCCGGTTTATATATCAAATCAGAATAAGTAATAGAATTTACATTCTTCCTGTCACTATAAACCCTCGGTAGGATTGCCCGGTATTCACCCGCAACAGAGATTCCGTCCGCCACTCCCCGCCGGGTTGTGCCCCGCAGAAAAGCCGAACGATCCCTGTCCGGCGCACCGCGCTCTGGACGGAATGCTGTGATGTATCGATAAGGATCCGCTTCGCTATGATCGTTCTTTCGAACGTTTGCAAAACTTTTGACAGCACACAGGGCCGCGTCGTGGCGGTAGACAACGTCAGTCTGGCAGTAGAGGCCGGGCAAATTTACGGCATCATCGGCTACAGCGGCGCCGGCAAAAGCACGCTCATCCGCCTGCTTAACGGCCTGGAAACGCCCACCAGCGGCCGCATTGACGTAGGCGGCTTCAATATCGCCCGCGCCAAAGGCAGCCACCTGCGCCAGGCGCGCCTGAAAATCAGCATGGTGTTTCAGCACTTCAACCTGCTGTGGTCGCGCACCGTCAGCCAAAACATCGCTTTTTCCATGCAGATCGCCGGCGTGCCCAAGGCGCAGATTGCGCCGCGCGTGGCGGAACTGATCGCGCTGGTAGGCCTGCAGGGGCGCGAAGACGCCTACCCGTCGCAGCTCAGCGGCGGCCAGAAACAGCGCGTCGGCATCGCCCGCGCGCTGGCCAATAACCCGAGCGTGCTGCTGTGCGACGAGGCCACCTCGGCGCTCGACCCGCAGACCACCGACGCCATTCTCGACCTGCTGCTGGACATCAACCGCCAGTTGAAATTGACCATCGTGCTGATCACCCACGAGATGCACGTGGTGCGCAAAATCTGCCACCGCGTGGCGGTGATGGAAAACGGCCGCATCGTCGAAGAAGGCCCGGTACTCGACGTGTTCACCCGGCCACAGCAACCGATCACCCGGCAGTTCGTCAAACAGGTGTCGCAGTATGCGGATACCGAAGAGAGCTTCAACCCGCTGCTCACCGCCCATCTGCCGGGGGCGATTTTCAAGCTGACCTTCGTGGGCGTGCAAACCCATCAGGCGGTGATCTCTGAAGTGATCCGGCGCTACGCCCTGACCATCAACATTCTGCACGGCAAGATCAGCCACACCCTCAACGGTTCGTTCGGCGAACTGTACATTCACGCCGAAGGCAACGAACAACAAGTCGCCGACATGCTCAGCCTGCTGCACGAAAGAGATATCGCCGTCGAGGTTATCCAACATGATTGAATCCCTGTTCCCCCACCTGCGTCTGGACCAACTGTGGGACGCCACCTGGGAAACGCTGTACATGACCGGCATCGCCGGTTTGGCCACGCTGGTGCTGGGCATCGTGCTCGGCGTGCTGCTGTTTTTAACCTCGAAAGGCCAGCTGTGGCAGAACCGGGCGGTCTACTCGCTGATCTCCGTACTGGTCAACGTCTTCCGCTCCATTCCGTTCATCATTCTGATCGTGCTGCTGATCCCGTTCACCAAATCGCTGATCGGCACCATTCTCGGCGCGGACGCGGCCCTGCCGGCACTGATCGTCGGCGCGGCGCCGTTCTACGCCCGGCTGGTAGAGATCGCGCTGCGCGAGGTCGACAAAGGGGTGATCGAAGCGGCGCGCTCGATGGGCGCCAAAAACCGCACCCTGATTTTCCGCGTATTGCTGCCGGAGAGCTCGCCGGCGCTGGTTTCCGGCATCACCGTCACCCTGATCGCGCTGGTGAGCTACACCGCGATGGCCGGGGTGATCGGCGCCGGTGGCCTGGGCAACCTGGCCTATCTGGAAGGGTTCCAACGCAACCACAGTGACGTGACGCTGGTGGCGACGCTGACGATCCTGCTGATCGTTTTCGTCATTCAGTTCATCGGCGACACCCTGACAAGAACGCTCGATAAACGTTAATTAACCAAGGAAAACGATGATGAAAAAGCACCTACTGATGTTGGCTTTCGCCTCCGTCGCCACCCTCGCCTCTTTTGGCGCCACGGCAGCGACCAAGCTGGTGGTCGGCGCCTCCAACGTGCCGCACGCCGAGATCCTCGAACAGGCCAAGCCGATACTGGCGAAGGAAGGCATCGATCTGCAGATCAAGCGCTTTCAGGACTACATCCTGCCGAATACCGCCTTGGCCAGCCACGACATCGACGCCAACTACTTCCAGCACGTGCCTTACCTGAACTCGGTGCTGAAAGACCACGCCGACGACAAGAGCTACGACTTCGTCAGCGCCAGCGCGATCCATATTGAGCCTATCGGCATCTACTCGAAGAAGTACAAGAGCCTGAAAGATCTGCCGGAAAACGGCAAAATCATCATGCGCGACGCGGTGGCGGAAGAAGGCCGCATCCTGTCTATTTTTGAACGGGAAGGCGTGATTAAGCTGAAGCCGGGGGTGAGCAAGGTGGACGCGCGCATCAGCGACGTGGTGGAAAACCCGAAACACCTGAAGTTCCAGGCCAACGTTGAAGGCGCGCTGCTGCCGCAGATGTACAACAACGACGAAGGCGACGCGGTGGTGATCAACGCCAACTACGCCATCGACGCCGGGCTGAATCCGACCAAAGATCCGATCGCGGTCGAAAGCGGCGAAAACAACCCGTACGCCAACATCATCACCGTGCACCAGGCCGACGTGAACAAACCGGAGATCGTGGCGCTGGTGAAGGTGCTGCACTCCAAACCGATTCAGGACTTTATCCGCGAGAAATACCAGGGCGCGGTGATCCCGGTCAATCAATAATCGGTTACACGGCCCGATAAAAGCCGGGCCGGTTGTTACACCTTATTGCCAATCTGGCTGAGCCGCGGCCACACCAGCATCAACGCCTCCAGCAACCGCAGCAGATCGCTCCGGCTTGCCCCTTCGCGCGCCTGCACCGACATGCCTTCAATGGTGCAAATCACGTATTTCGCCAGCAGCGTGGTGTCGGTTTTCGCCAGCAGTTCGCCCTGCTGCACCTTGCGATCGAAGCAGGCCTTCAGCGCCGCTTCCTGCGCATGATGTTTCCTGCGCAGCATCTGGGCGACGTCGTCGGACGCAGACGACAGCGCGGCCGAGGCGCACACCATAAAGCAGCCTGACGGCGTATCGGGGTCGGTAAACACTTCAACGGAAGAGCGCACGTAGGCCTCGACGATCTCGGCCACCGGCAGATCCTGCTCCAACAGTTGGTTGGTGCAGGTGGTGTATTTTTGCAGATAGCGTTCCACCGCCGCGCGGAACATTCCTTCCTTGTTGCCGAATTCCGCATACAGCGTCGGCGCCTTGGCGCCGGTCACTTCCACCAGATCGGCCAGCGAGGTGGCTTCATAACCGTGCCGCCAGAACAGATCGAGCGCGCTTTCCAGCGCCCGGTCGCGATCAAATTGTTTCGGTCTGCCGCGGCTTTTCTTGCCGCAAACCTCTTCATTGATGCTCATCGTTCCTCTCCTATCCCGCTCCACGGCAGGGTTAGCACAAATAAATTAACGATCATTATAAAAAAATATTGCGCCTTCGTCGAGAACCGATTAGCATTTAGTTATCGATCGTTAAGATAATTTAGCGAAGCGGATTAAAACCCTCTATTCACCGTTATCGGAAAGGAATTAACATTATGAAAAACTTAAAATTAACCTTAGCAGCTCTCACTCTGGCCAGCGTTTCCTTCGGCAGCTTCGCCGCCGATTTAGTCCAGAACCAACCGGCAGACCAGCAGAAAGTGGGCGTCATCACCGTCAGCGGCGCGTCCGATCTGACCTCGCTGGAAAGCAGCCTGGCCGCCAAAGCCGATCAGGCGGGTGCCAAATCCTTCCGCATCATCGGCGCCGGTGGTAACAACCAGCTGCATGGAACCGCAGAAATCTATCAATAACAAGACATTAAACCAGCGGATCGCGAGAAATTCTGCTCCCGACGCCAGGGCATCAAAAAAAATTAATTAACGAGCATTAAAAAAATACTTGCAATCCGTCAAACCGGCATCTAACATTAAATTATCGATCGTTAATTAATTTAACGACATTACAAAACAAACATCGTAAAGAACATAGATAGGAAATAAGACCATGAAAAACCTGAAAATGACCATCGCCGCCATCGCACTGGCCTCCGTCTCCTTCGGCAGCTTCGCCGCCGAACTGGTCAACGCTCAACCGGCCGATCTGCAAAAAACCGGCGTCGTTACCGTCAGCGGTGCTTCCGACCTGAGCAGCCTGGAAAACAAACTGGCGGCCAAAGCCGACGCGGCCGGCGCCAAATCCTTCCAGATCATCGCCACCACCGGCGACAACAAACTGCACGGTACCGCGATCATCTACAATTAATTGCCAGATAGGTATTCGTGCAAAAGGGCGGCTCAGGCCGCCTTTTGTTTGTTTTGACGCCAACGTTCTGTTGTAAGCTGTAGCAACCTTTTTTTGCTGAGCCGAGCAACGACATGACCCCCCTGCTGTTTCACAAATATCACGGCCTGGGCAACGACTACCTGGTATGCCACCGTTCGGTCGCCGATCGTCTGAGCCAGGAACAGATCCGCCTGCTGTGCCACCCGCATTACGGCATCGGTTCCGACGGCCTGCTGATCGACAGCGGCGACGCCGTCAATCCCACCCTGCGCATCATCAACCCGGACGGCTCCGAAGCGGAGAAAAGCGGCAACGGCCTGCGTATCTACGCGCGGTATCTGTTCGACAGCGAGCGCGTAGGGCATCAGCCGTTTCTGGTGCACACCGCCGGCGGCGACGTGCGTTGCCAAGTGGCGGAAGACGCGCATCAGATAACCGTGGAGATGGGGCGCGCCAATTTCAGCCCGGCGGCGCTGCCGGCCTTGATCGATCTGCCGGAGGCGCTGAACTATCCCCTGCCCCTGAGGGAGGAGACGTTAAGCGTTTCGCTGGTGTCGATGGGCAACCCGCACTGCGTGGTGCCGGTGGAGAAACTGGATCTGGCGCAGGTGCATCGGCTCGGACCGCAGATTGAACGCCATCCGCTGTTCCCGAAACGCACCAATGTACAACTGGTGGAAGTGGTCGATCGCCAGACGCTGCGCATCGGCATCTGGGAGCGCGGCGCCGGTTTTACCCTCGCCTCCGGCAGCAGCAGCTGCGCCGCCGCCAGCGTGATGCGCAAGTTGGGACGAGTCGGCGATCGGGTTAGCGTGCGGATGCCTGGCGGCGAACTGCAGATCGCCTTCAGCGGCGATTTTCAGGTCAGCATGCGCGGACCGGTGCATAAAATCGCCACCCTGACGCTGGACGAAGATTGTTTTGCCGGCGGCGCGGGGCTGTTTACGGGATCCACCCCAGCAGTCTGAACCACAGATAGTCCAACGGCACCAGCAGCGCAAAACTGAGCGCGGCCAACAGCAGGCACAGCTTCAGCCCTTCGCGCGCCGGCACTTTGCCCATCCCCATCGCCACCACGATCGGCGAAGCCTGATACGGCAGCAGCGGCGTGGCGTAACCGATCACCTGGGTCATCAGCACCGTCAGCAGCGGCAGGCCGCTGCCCGCGGACAGCGCCTGCGCCAGCGGGGTAAACAGCGCCGGCACGCCGTTGGCGGTCACCACGAAATTCAGCAATGCGGTGATCCCCACCAGCGAACCGAATGCGGTGAACGGTTTGCCGTGCAGATCCGGCATCATCGCCAGCAGCGCACCGCCCAACCGATCGCCAAGCCCCGAGTGGCTGACCAGCGCCGTCAGCCCCAGGATCCCCGCCACGTAGATGCAGGTGCGCACGTTAACCCCGGCGGCGAACTGCTCGCCGTTGAGAAACCCGATACGCGGCAACAGGCACAAGCAGGCCGCCGCCAACCCGATCCAGGCGGGAGCGATGCCGTGCCAGCTGTCGGTCATCCACAGCAACACCGTGGCGCCCAACAGCGCGATTAGCCGCCATTCGGCGGCGCTGAGCGGGGTTTGCGCTGCCTCGGCCGCCACCGGCTGCGGCCGCGCACGGAACAGGCCGCAGATGCACAGCGTCAGCAGCGCGCCTTTGGCAACCCCGAGCACCGGGGCGTGCAACAGCAGGTAAGAGAGATAAGCGAAGTGGCTGCCGTAGGCGCTTTCCGCCGCGCCGCTCATCACCAGGTTGGGCACGTTGGCCGGCAGGATGCTGGCGGAGAGCTGGAAGGTGCCGAATCCCACCGCCAGCGCCAAACCGATGCGGCCGCGCGAGCCCTCCGCCAGACCGGCGCGATCGGCCAACGCCATGACGATCGGCATCAACAGCGTAATGCGCCCCATGTTGGAAGGCATGACAAACGCCAGCGCGTAGCTTATCGCCACCACGCCGCCCACCAGGCGCGGCCAGGAGCCGGCCAGGTGCGGCAAGAGTCGGTTGGCCAGGCGATCCGCCAAGCCGGTGCTGCGGATGGCGGTGCCCAGCACGAAACCGCTGAGCACCAGCCAGAATGCGGAAGACGCGAAACCGGAAAAGGTCACTGCGGCGGGCGCCAGCTGCAACACCATCACCGCCGCGAAGAACAGCAGCGCGACCAGATACTCCGGTAAGCGGGCGCTGGCCCATAGCGCGATGACCACCAGCGTGACCAGCGCGGACAGCGCCATCGGATCCCCCAACATAGTTTCCTCCCTGATAAAACGTTGTGATTGTTATCAAACGGTTAACAGGGTGGCACAAGGCGCGGGCGCTAACCTTGAAACCGCTCACATATCGTCGTTCTGCAGATTTTTCAGCATGCACACGTTGCAGCCGTGATGGCCGGTGTTGCCGCGCCGTTCCGTCAACAGCGTGAACCCCAGCGCGTAGTACAGCCCGATCGCCTCTTTCAACTGTTCGGTGGTTTCCAGGTAGCAGTAGCGATACCCCGCCGCCCGCGCCGCCTTAAGCGCCTGCACCACCATATAGCGCGCCATGCCCAGCCCGCGCGCGCCGGGCTTGAAGAACAGTTTCTGCAGCTCGCAATAGCCGGGCTCTTCGCCCGCCAGCGGCGCCATGCCGACGCCCCCCACCACCTGCCCGTCCCGCTCCAGCACCCAGTAGTGGCCGCCGTTGTCGCGATACAGGCCGGTCAGCCGATCGAGATCCGGATCGTGCAGGCTGACGCCTTCCATCTTGTCCATACCGTACTCGCGAAACACATCGCGAATGATCGCCGCCATCGCCGCATCGTCGCGCGCGGCGATCGGCCGCACCCGCAGGTTGACGTCGCGCTGTTTGCGCGCGCTGCGCAGCGCCGCGGTCATCTTTTTCATCGCCGCCGTGGTGCTCGCCAGCTCATCGTCGTCCAACTGCGCCAGCGCCGCCTGCATAAAACCGTCGGCGTCGCTCTCGATGCCGGCCAGCGCCTTGCCGCCCTTTTTACTCAGCCGATGCAGGTTGTGCCGCCTGTCATCCGGATGATCCACCGTTTCTATCACACCGGCGGCCACCAGGCTGCGCAGCGCCCGGCTGGCGCTGGCCTTGTCGATGCAAAGCCGGGCCGCCAGCTCGGTGACGCCCAGCGGCTGCTCGCTGACTTCGATCATCAGATGGATCTGCAGCGGCGAAAAGCGCGAGCCGTTGCTCTGCTTGTTCAACATGCCGAATTCTCTGACCAAACTACGCGCCAATGCTCTGAAATCCCTGATGTTCACAATTGATATCCCCGATTAGCTACCGATGAAAAATGACACTTGGTTGATAGTGTTACCTATTTTTCACTACCTTAACGGATCATCAAGCCGCCATGAACCCCGGCATAACACAGGAGTTGATGCAAAACGTAACATTACGCAATACAACAAACTGATTAGTTAAAATATTTCAGGATTAATGGCCATATGTTTGCGATTAAAAAGACAATAACCCAGACAAAAAATGCACAATCGTGGAAAACGCTGTGATGACAAGAGAAAATCGATACTAATTCATTGTATTCCAATAGGTTACAATAATGTTAATAACGACATTAATGCCGATATCTTGTTGTAATTTGTTACATATTCATGGCAGGATCGCGGCGTTTCCATAACGGCGGCAACGTTCGTTATGTCAACGTCGGGCGCGGGTTGCTCCCGCGCTGTTTTATGCTCATGGAGAGATCGCATGCCAATGAAAAAATCACTCGCCGTCTGTTCCGTTGCCCTTTCCGTCACTTTGCTGGCGGGCTGCGCGACCGAATCCTCCCGCTCTTTGGAAGTGCCGAAAGTGGCTTCCTACAACACCACTTATCAGGGCCCACGCAGCCCTATCGCCGTCGGCAAATTCGACAACCGATCCAGCTACATGAACGGCATCTTCTCCGATGGCGTCGATCGGCTGGGCAATCAGTCCAAGACTATCCTGATCACGCATTTGCAGCAGACTGGCCGTTTCAACGTGCTGGATCGCGCCAACATGGAAGAGTTGAAAACTGAAGCCGGCATTAAAGGGAAGGCGCAAACGCTGAAAGGCGCCAACTATGTGATTACCGGCGATGTCACTGAATTCGGCCGTAAAGAAGTCGGCGATCATCAGCTGTGGGGGATTTTGGGCCGTGGTAAATCACAGGTCGCTTACGCCAAAGTCAATCTGAACGTCGTAAACGTACAGACCTCAGAAGTCGTCTATTCCGCTCAGGGTGCCGGTGAATACGAACTGTCCAATCGCGAAATCATCGGTTTCGGGGGCACCGCCAGCTACGACTCCACCCTCAACGGCAAGGTGCTGGATCTGGCCGTGCGTGAAGCCGTCAATAACCTGGTCACCGGTATCGAAAACGGCGCATGGCGCCCTGCTAACTAACGGAATAGAAGCAGAAAGATGATAACTAAAAAAATGGGCGGGGCGCTGTTTGCAGCGACCCTGCTGGCCGGCTGCGCCGCGCCGAAAACGCTTTACAATTGGGATGGCTACCAGACTTCTCTCTATCAATACTACCAGCAGGAAGGGCAAAGCCCTGAGCAGCAGATCGCCACGCTGAAAGAGATCGTCGAGAAATCCCGCGCCAAGGATAAAGCCGTACCGCCAGGTCTGCATGCGCAGCTGGGGCTGCTGTACAGCAAAATCGGCAACGACGGACAAGCCATGAATGAATTCAACATGGAAAAAACGCTGTTCCCGGAGTCGGCGCCGTTTATGAATTTCCTGATGGCCAGGGACAAAGGGAGCTTTAAATGAAACGTGTACTCACTTTCCTCGGCGTTGCCGCCACCCTGTTGCTAAGCGGCTGTGCCAAGCAGACGCCTTATGACTATGCGGCGTTCCATGAGAGCAAGCCGAAGTCGATCCTGGTCTTGCCACCGGTTAACCAGTCGCCGGACGTCAAAGCCAGCCACAGCGTGCTCGCCAGCGCCACCTTGCCGCTGGCCGAGGCCGGTTACTATGTGTTGCCGGTCGCTGTAGTGGAGGAAACCTTCCTGCAAAACGGCCTAACCAACGCCAACGACATCCGCGCCGTCAGTCCGAAAAAACTGCACCAGATTTTCGGCGCCGACACCGTGCTGTACCTGGATGTCACGCAATACGGTACCAGCTACATGGTGATCAGCAGCGAAACCCGCGTTACCGTAGCCGCTCGCCTGGTCGATCTGCGCAACGGCAAACAGCTGTGGGCCGGCACCGCCACCGCATCCAGCAACGAAGGCAACAACAACTCCGGTGGCCTGCTGGGCATGGTGATCAGCGCCGCGATTTCGCAAATCGCCGATACCATCAGCGACAAAGGATTTGATGTTGGCGCCATCGCCAACACCCGCCTGCTATCGGCGACAGGTCAGAACGGCGCCATTCTTTATGGCCCACGCTCACCTCATTACGCCAGCCAGCGTTAAGCCGTCTCTCGGGCGGCCTTCTCGGGCCGCCTATGCCAAACTTGTCCCTTTTGCCAAAAGTAGCCCATGCTTTAACGGCAACTGCTCCTCTCCTTCTGGCTAACCGGGACGCTGGCTCATGACGAAAAAAACCACCCTGCTGCAATTCTTCCACTGGTACTACCCCGACGGCGGCAAACTGTGGCAGGAGGCCGCCGAGCGCGCGCCGCACCTCGCCGAACTGGGCATCACCGATCTGTGGCTGCCGCCCGCCTGCAAGGGCGCTTCCGGCGGCTACTCCGTCGGCTACGATACTTACGATCTGTTCGATCTCGGCGAGTTTGACCAGAAAGGCAGCGTGGCCACCAAATACGGCGACAAGGCGGCGCTCGAACACGCCGCCAATACGCTGCGCGAACACGGCGTGGGGGTGCTCTACGACGTGGTGTTCAACCACAAGCTCGGCGCGGACGAGAAAGAACAGGTACACGTGTTCAAGGTGGACGCCAACAACCGCAACGACATCGACGACCAGGGCTTCGACGCGCTGGCCTACACCCGCTTTACCTTTCCCGGCCGCCAGGGCGTGCATTCCGAGTTTATCTGGGATTACAAATGCTTCAGCGGCGTCGACTACGTTGAGCAGCCGGACGACAAAGGGGTGTTCAAAATCGCCAACGACTATGGCGACGACGGCTGGAACGATCAGGTCGACGACGAAAAGGGCAACTACGACTATCTGATGGGCGCCGACGTGGAGTTCCGCAATACCGCCGTGACGGAGGAGCTCAAATACTGGGCGCGCTGGCTGTTGGAAAGCCTGCCGTGCGACGGCTTCCGCCTGGACGCCGCCAAACACATTCCCGCCTGGTTCTTCAAAGAGTGGGCGGATCACGTGCGCGACAGCGCGCAGCGCGACCTGCTGATCGTTGCCGAATACTGGTCGCACGATCTGAGCGCGCTGCAGCAATACATCGAGTTGGTGGACGGCAAGGTGATGCTGTTCGACGTGGCGCTGCACCTGAAGTTTCATCAGGCGTCGAAACAGGGCGACGGCTTCGACATGGCGCAAATCTTCACCGATACCCTGACCGCCGCCGATCCGGCCCACGCGGTGACGCTGGTCGCCAACCACGACACCCAGCCGCTGCAGTCGCTGGAAGCGCCGGTGGAACCCTGGTTCAAACCGCTGGCCTACGCGCTGATCCTGCTGCGCGAACAGGGCGTGCCCTGCGTGTTTTACCCCGACCTGTATGGCGCCAGCTACCGCGACAAGGGGCGCGACGGCGGCGAGTACCAGATTGATATGCCGGCGATCCCGGAGCTGGAGAAGCTGATCGCCGCCCGCCAGCGTTTCGCCAACGGCCCGCAAACCGACTACTTCGACGACAGCCACTGCGTGGCCTTCAGCCGCGCCGGCACCGCCGAGGCCCCCGGCTGCGTGGTGGTGCTGACCAACGGCGGCGAAAGCGGCAAAACCGTCGCGCTGGGCGCCGATCTGGCGCACACCGCCTGGCGCGATTTCCTCGGCAACCGTCAGGAGGAAATCACCACCGACGACCAGGGCAGCGCCCATTTCCCGGTCAACGCCGGCAGCGTCAGCGTCTGGGTACCGGCCGCCAGCCTGTAAGCACCCGCCGCCGCGCAATGATGCAGCGGCGGCAAAACTAATGTTTGCCTTTCGGGTCTAACTTACGCTATCAACTGCGCAAGCCATTCACACCGGAGCCTAAATAGGGTACAAGGCTGCATGAAAATTCCAAAACGACTCCAGCCGCTGGTTGATGACGGATTAATCGACGACGTCATCCGCCGGTTGAAAAGCGGCAAAGAAGCCGACGTGTTTATCGTGCGCTGCGGCGATGAGATCCGCTGCGCCAAAGTGTACAAAGAGGCCGAGAAGCGCAACTTCAAGCAGGCCGTTCACTATCAGGAAGGGCGCAAGGTGCGCAACAGCCGCGACGCGCGCGCCATGAGCAAAGGCTCCAAATTCGGCCGCCAGCAACAGGAAGAAGCCTGGCAAAACACCGAAGTGGACGCGCTGTATCTGCTGGCCAAGGCCGGGGTGCGGGTGCCGCAGCCGGATATCTGCCTGGACGGCGTGCTGCTGATGGAGCTGATCACCGACGAAGAAGGCCTGGTGGCGCCGCGCCTGAGCGATGTCATCCTGACGCCGGAACAGGCGCGCGCCGATCACGCCCTGATGATGAACTACGCGGTGCGCATGCTGTGCGCCGGCCTGGTCCACGGCGACCTGTCGGAATTCAACGTGCTGATGGATAAAGACGGGCCGGTGATCATCGATCTGCCGCAGGTGGTGGACGCCGCCGCCAACAACCACGCCAAAAGCATGTTCGAGCGCGATATCGGCAATCTGGCGGAATATTATGGCCAGTTCGCGCCGGAGCTGCGCGATAGCCAATACGCCAAAGAGATTTGGGCGCTGTATCAGGAAGGCAACCTGACGCCGGACAGCGTCCTCAGCGGCCGGTTCAGCGAAACCCTGAAACGCGCCGACGTCGGCTCGGTGCTGGAAGAGATCCAGGCCGCCGGCGAGGAGCATCAACGCCGCATGATGGCGCGCAACGCGGAAGAGTAACGCGCCGCGCTATTCGACGCGAAACACCTCCGGCCGCTGCGGCGTCGCCGCCTCGTGATAAATATCCCCCAGATAGCCGGCGATCTCCTCTTCGCGCAGGTCGGCCGGCAGCACGATATCGCAGCTGGGAGCATATTTGCGCTCCGGCAGCGTCACGCGGAACAACCGCCATTCGTCCCCGATGCGCTTCACGCCCAGCAGACGGCCGAATACGTTAAAAATCATCATCCGCCATTCCCCCGCTCGTCGCTTTCAGGCTATAACACTGTGATGCCGCCGCAGTGAAAAGGAAAGCGTATGAGTGAAAAAACGCCGCAGTTCTGGCGCGATCCGCAGTTGCCGTTCGTCGAAGCCCGCGCCATCGCGGATGGCCGCCAGGTGTGCTACAGCCTGCACAGCCACGAATTCTTTTCCATCGGCGCCATCACCGGCGGCGTCAGCACCTATGTCAACGGCGAGCGGCGCATGCAGGTCAGCGCCGGCGATTTGGTTGTCATCAACCCGCAGCAGGCGCATGCCTGCAACCCCATCGCCGATCGGCGTTGGTCGTACATCATGTTCTATCTCGATCTCGCCTGGCTCGGCGCGCTGCAGCAGGAGCTGCTCGGCGGCGACGGCGACCGTTTTGTTCCGTTCAGCCAGCCGCTGAGCCGCGATCCGGCGCTGTTCCACGGCCTGAACCGGCTTTATGCGCTGCTGACGGATCCGCTGTGCAGCGTGCTGGAAAAACAGATCGCCATGGTGGAGTATTTCAGCGCCCTGCAGCTCGGGCTGGGCGATGCCCGCCAACCGGAGACACCGCCGCATGCCCGACTGGAAGCGGCGGCGGCGTTTATCGACGCGCACTGCACCCGGCCGCTGACGCTGGACGACATTTGCCGCGCCGCCGCGCTGTCCCCTTCTTACCTGATCCGCGCCTTCCGCCAGCGCTACGGCATGACGCCGCACGCCTATCTGGTCAACCGCCGCGTGCAGCACGGCCATCGGCTGTTGAAAAGCGGCCTGCCGATCGCCGCGGCCGCCAGCGAAAGCGGCTTTGCCGATCAGGCGCACTTCCAGCGCACCTTCAAACAGCTGCTGGCCGCCACGCCCGGCCAGTATCAAAAACCCTCCGCCAGCAGATAGCAGGCGCTGGCCGCCAGCAACGCCGCCATTGCGCGGTTGAAACGCCGCACGTTGCGCGCCTGCCTGAGCAGGCCGCGCAGCATCGCGCCGACATAGGCCCAGCAGGCCACCGAGGCATAGCAAATCACGAAGTAGAGCCCGGCGAACTGCCACAGCAGCCGGATGTCGCCGTCGCCGACAAAGGCGCCGAGGCTGGCCACCGACGCCAGCCACGCCTTGGGGTTCAGCCATTGCATCAGCGCGCCGTAGCGGCAGGAAGGCGCCCGCGCCGCGCCGCTGCCCAACCTGCCGTCGTCAAACGCCAACCGATAGGCCATAAACAGCAGGAAAGCCACGCCGGCCCACTGAATCAAGCGGGTCAGCGCCGGCCACAGGATCAGCAGCTGGTGCATGCCCAATCCCAGCAGCACCAGCAACAGGGTAAACCCCAGCGTGGCGCCGAACACGTGGCGCTGGGCCGCGCCAAAGCCGAATTGCGCCCCGGCGCTCAATGCGACGATGTTGACCGGGCCGGGGGTGATGGAGGCCGCCAGCGCAAACGCGGCCATGGAAAGGTAGATATTCATGATGGTCACCTGAGAAAGTATTCACAGGCGCCAGAATGCCGACCGCCGTCGACAAGGTATTGAACAGAATTGCCCTGTTCGGTTTAACGCGCGATCGCCGCCCGGCGGCGCGGCAGCCCGAAGGTGTTGACCGCCATGCCGCCCAGCACCAGCAATGCGCCGCCGAACTGCGCCGGCGACAGCGCTTCGTCCAGCAGCAGCCAGGCGGCGAACAGCCCGACCAGCGGCACCAGCAGCGTCAGCGGCGCAACGCGCCAGGTTTCATAGCGCCCCAGCAGGCTGCCCCACACCGAATAACCGAACAGCGTGGCGGCAAACGCCAAGTAGGCAACCGCCAGCCAGGTGCCGACCTGCACATGGCCCAGGCTGCTCAGCACCGCCTGCGGGCCGTCGAACAACCAGCTGCAGGCCAGGAACGGCACGACCGGGATCGGCGCGCTCCACACCACCAGCGACAAAATGTTGCGCTGCGGGAAACCAGCCAGGATCTTCTTGTTGGTCAGGTTGCCCAGCGCCCAGGAAAACGCCGCCGCCAGCGTCAGCAGCAGGCCCGCCAGGGGGACCGCGCCGCTGCCCGGCTTATGCAGGCTGGCCTGCGCCAGCACCAGCATGCCGCCGCTGGCGATAGCGATGCCGACGAAATGGTTGACGCGCAGCTTTTCGCCCATCAGCACGACACCCAACAGCAGGGTGAAGAACACCTGCGCCTGCAACACCAGCGAAGCCAGCCCCGCCGGCATGCCCACCTTGATGGCGACAAACAGGAAGGCAAACTGCGCGAAGCTCATGGTCATGCCGTACAGCAGCAGCCATTTCCACGGGATCGTCGGGCGCGGGATAAAGAAGATCGCCGGCAACGCCACCAGCAAAAAACGCATCCCGGCCAACAGAAACGGCGGCATGCCCTGTAAACCGAACTTGATCACGACGAAATTCACGCCCCAGATCACCACCACCAACAGCGCCAACAGCCGATCGCGCAATGTCATCCTCGCCCCGCTTATCCCATTGAAAATTCGCTTTAGCTTGCAGGTTACAACCAAACCGGGCGTATGGACACCGGCAAACGCCGGCGATTATTCCGGCATCAGGCCGATAAAGGTGGTCTTCTTGCGCGGGCCGGTCATCAGCGCTTCCAGCTTCTCCACGCACTGCAGGTAGTGCGGGGTCTGCTTGTGCGCCGCCACCGCCTGCTCGTCGCGATAGGCTTCATAGATGTAAAACCGCGTCGGAATCTGTTCATCCTGCAGCACGTCGAAGCGCAGGTTGCCCGGCTCTTCGATTGCCCCCAGGTGATTAGCGCGGAAAACATCGATAAATTCGTCGATTTTGTCTTGTTTAACGTTGATCTCAACCAATGTGACGTGCATGACAGCTCCTTGTTTGAACGGCGCGCCGTAGCATGGCGCTTTCCAACCATAGGTTTATTCCCGTCGATTGCCCTGCCGCAACGGCAATTTTGCCGCCTGGCTCACAAATCGCATCGGCGACGCCCACTCCTCCCCCGGCGGGGTAAGGCGGCGGCATCTATAGTTAACACTCCTCCCCCTGAGAGCATAGGCTATGGATAACTACTTGATGGCGCTGGACGCAGGAACGGGCAGTATTCGCGCGGTGATCTTCGATCTGGCGGGCAATCAGATCGCGCACGGCCAGGCGGAGTGGCAACACCTGGCGGTGCCGGGCGTGCCCGGCTCGATGGAGTTTGACCTCAGCCGCAACTGGCAGCTGGCCTGCCAGTGCATTCGCCAGGCCTTACAGCGCGCCGGGCTGACGGCGCAGGCGATACGCGCGGTGGCCTGCTGCTCGATGCGTGAAGGCATCGTTCTGTACGACCGCAACGGCGTGCCGATCTGGGCCTGCGCCAACGTCGACGCGCGCGCCAGCCACGAAGTCAGCGAGCTGAAAGAGTTGCATAACCACGGCTTCGAACGCGAGGTGTATCAATACTCCGGCCAGACGCTGGCGCTGAGTGCCATGCCGCGCCTGCTGTGGCTGGCGCACCATCGGCCGGACATCTACCGCCAGGCGGCGACGCTGACCATGATCAGCGACTGGCTGGCCAACATGCTCAGCGGCGAGCTGGCGGTCGATCCTTCCAACGCCGGCACCACCGGCATGCTGGATCTGACCAGCCGCGACTGGCGGCCGGCGCTGCTCGACATGGCCGGGCTGCGCGCCGATATTCTGTCGCCGGTGAAAGAGAGCGGCAGCGTGCTGGGGCGCGTCACCGAACAGGCGGCGCAGGAGAGCGGGCTGCTGCGCGGCACCCCGGTGGTGATGGGCGGCGGCGACGTGCAGCTCGGCAGCCTGGGGCTTGGCATCGTGCGCGCCGGGCAGACGGCGGTGCTCGGCGGCACCTTCTGGCAGCAGATCGTCAACCTGCCGGAGCCGGCCATCGATCCGGAGATGAACATCCGCATCAACCCCCACGTCATTCCCGGCATGGCGCAGGCGGAATCCATCAGCTTCTTTACCGGCCTGACCATGCGCTGGTTCCGCGACGCCTTCTGCGCGGAGGAAAAATTGCTGGCGGAGCGGCTGGGGGTCGATGCCTACAGCCTGCTGGAAGAGATGGCGGCCAGGGTACCGCCGGGCGCCTACGGCGTGATGCCGATTTTCTCCGACGCCATGCATTTCAAAACCTGGTATCACGCGGCGCCGTCGTTCATCAATATGTCGATTGACCCGGAGCGCTGCAATAAACAGACGCTGTTCCGCGCGCTGGAGGAGAACGCCGCCATCGTCTCCGCCTGCAACCTGGAACAGATCGCCGCCTTCTCCGGCGTGCAGGCGCGCTCGCTGGTGTTCGCCGGCGGCGGCGCCAAGGGCAAGCTGTGGAGTCAGATCCTCAGCGACGTCACCGGGTTGACGGTGCGGGTGCCGGTGGTGAAAGAAGCCACCGCGCTGGGCTGCGCGATCGCCGCCGGCGTCGGCGCCGGGCTGTTCGAGTCGCTGGCCGAAACCGGCGAACGCCTGGTGCGCTGGGAGCGCGAGCATCAACCCGACATGACCCACCATGCGCTGTATCAGGAACAGAAAGAAACCTGGCGGCAGGTTTACGCCGATCAGCTGACGCTGGTGGATAACGGCCTGACCACCTCGCTGTGGAAAGCGCCGGGGCTTTAAACGCAAGCGGCATTCGGTCATAACCTTATGCCGTTTTATTCCTTTCCCCCGCAGCGCGGCGCAAGCCGCGTTTTCACTCGCCGCCGGCGATTGTTTCCCCTCAGAAACAGTGTAACCACCGCAAACGGATTTATCCGCGGCTTCGGCCTGCCGTAGATTGTGACTTCGGTCACGCCGCGCCCCGAGCGCGGCCTGCGCATTCACCCAAGACGAGCGGCATTATGCTGAATAATAAAGATAAACCTGCATCATCCCCGTGGCCGGCGATCTTCTCGCTGACGGTCGCCTGTTTTGTCATGGTCACCACCGAGTTTCTGCCGATCGGCCTGCTGACCAACATCGCCCCTTCGCTCGGCGTCAGCACCGGCACCGCCGGGCTGATGGTCACCATGCCCGGCATCGTGGCGGCGGTGGCCGCACCGGTGTTGAGCCTGGCTTCCGGCCGACTGGACAGACGCCTGCTGATGCTGGGACTGTCGTTGCTGCTGATGGTGTCCAACCTGGTGGCGGCGCTGGCCGTCAACTTCCCGATGATGCTGTTGGGCCGCGTGCTGCTGGGCGTCTGCGTCGGCGGTTTCTGGTCGTTCGCCGCCAACTACGGCCGCCATCTGGTGCCGGAAGCCAGCCAGGGCCGCGCCACCGCGCTGATCCTCAGCGGCATCTCGGTCGGCGCGGTGTGCGGCGTGCCGGCGGGGGCGCTGATCGGCGATCTGTTCGGCTGGCGCGCCGCCTTCTTCGGCGGGGCGGCGCTGGCGGTCGGCGTACTGTTGGCGCAGCTGCGTTTACTCACGTCGGTACCGCCTTCCCGGCCGGTTACGCCGCGCGATCTGGTGCTGCCGCTGCGCCTGCCGATGGCGCGCATCGGCCTGA
This sequence comes from Serratia sp. MF1(2023), assembly GCF_030954545.1. Lineage (NCBI taxonomy): Bacteria > Pseudomonadati > Pseudomonadota > Gammaproteobacteria > Enterobacterales > Yersiniaceae > Serratia > Serratia sp. MF1(2023). The sequence continues at coordinate 458,581 of NZ_JAVHUX010000008.1, forward strand.
TTGCCATCGTGCTGCTGTTCATCGGCCACTTCGCCGCCTATACCTATCTGCGCCCTCTGCTGCAACAGGTGTTCGTGCTCAGCCCATCGGCGATTTCGCTGCAGCTGCTGGCCTATGGCGCCATCGGCCTGCTGGGCACCTTCCTCGGCGAGCGTCTGGGGGAGTACAGCCTGCGCGCCACCTTTATCCTGATCGCCGCCATGCTGGCGGGCATTCTGATCGTTTCGCCGCTGCTCAGCGGCCTCGCCGGCGCCACGCTGATGGTGTTGGTCTGGGGGCTGGCGTTCGGCGCCGTGCCGGTCTGCGCCACCAACTGGATGTTCGCCGCGGTGCCGCAGGCGCCGGAAGCCGGCCAGGCGCTGCTGGTGTGCGTCATCCAGATCGCGCTGGCCTCCGGCGCACTGCTGGGCGGCGAGGTGGTGGACTGGCAGGGCGTCAGCAGCGCCATGCTGTTCGGCGGCGCGCTGATCCTCTCCGCCACGCTGGTGTTCGGCCTCAGCTTGCGCTCCGGCGCGATTGGCGCTAAACAGTGTTAATCATTATTTATCCGCAGAAACATGCCCCGGCCACTGCCGGGGCATGACGTTGGGAACCTATGGACCATCATTTGCTCGCTATCCGGGTATTTAACCGCGTGGTGGAAACCGGCGGTTTTACCCGCGCCGCCGATTCGCTGGGCATGCCGAAAGCGACGGTCACCAAGCTGATCCAGAATCTGGAGGATCACCTGCAGACCAAGCTGTTCCAGCGCACCACCCGCAGCGTGTCGGTCACCCGCGAAGGCGAATGCTATTACCAGAATACGGTGAAATGGCTGGCGGATTTGGAGCAGATGGAGGGCTGTCTGACCGAGTCACAGAATTCTCCGCAGGGCGTGCTGCGCATCGATACCGGCAGCGGCACCGCCCGCCAGCTGCTGTTGCCGGCGCTGCCAGGCTTTTTGGAACGCTACCCGCAAATCCAGATCGATCTCAGCATCGGCGATCGCGTTATCGATCTGATCAGCGACAGCGCGGACTGCGTGATCCGCAGCGGCCCGTTGGCCGACTCCAGCCTGATCGCCCGGCGTCTGTTCGATCTGGATTGGGTCAGCTGCGCCACCCCGGCTTATCTGGCGCGCCACGGCGCCCCACGCCACCCGTGCGATCTGGAACAGGGTTTCCCGATGGTGCACTACCGCCATCCGGTCAACGACCGCATCCATCCGCAACGCTATGTCGAACGCGGCAAAGAGATCGCCATTCAACAGCGCTACCCGGTCAGCATTAACGAAGGCAACGCGCTGCTGGCGGCGAGCCTGGCCGGATTGGGCATCATCCAGATCTATCGGTTTATGGCGCAGCCGCACCTCGAGCGCGGCGAGCTGGTCAGCCTGCTGCACGACTGGCAGCCGCCGCCGGAGCAGATGTACGTGGTGTACCCGTCCAATCGCCACCTCAGCGGCAAGCTGCGGGCGTTTATCGACTGGGCGGTGGAGACATTTCGCTAGCGACAGGATGAGCCGCACGCTGTAGCCGCACGCAGTGTGGTATTATTTGCCGCATAGTGATTCACGACGGACGACCACCATGGCCTATATCCCCAAAAACTATGCGAAGCTGGAAACCGGCTACCGCGAAAAAGCGCTGAAACTGTTCCCCTGGGTGTGCGGGCGCTGCTCGCGCGAGTTCGTTTATTCCAACCTGCGCGAACTGACGGTGCATCACATCGATCACGATCACAGCAACAACCCGGAAGACGGCAGCAACTGGGAAATGCTGTGCCTGTATTGCCACGACCACGAGCACTCGAAATACACCGAGGCCGATCAATACGGTTCGACGGTGGTGGCCGGTGAAGACGCGCAGAAAGATGTCGGCGTCGCCACCCATAACCCGTTCGCCAACCTGAAGGCGATGATGAAGAAGTAACGCCACCGACAGCTTAATGAGCCACTAACTTATTAAGCTGTTAAATTAACAACCCCTATTCCGTTCCGCCACTTCCCAGAGAATTCCTACTTACCCATCCGGGCCATCCAGCGCAAAATAAGCTGCGCAGTTAACGACATACTGGCTTGGCAAGCCGCCGCAGTTGGTGCATATTGTTCGCGAGTTGTTCTTGTTAACCTGTTTGATTATCAACCTAATAAGCAAATTAACTTAATAAGTTATCAGCTTAATAACTTGAGAGATGGCAGCATGATTGTTCTGATTGGCTCGCAAAAAGGCGGCGTCGGCAAATCGACGAAAGCGGTGAATATCGCCGGGTATCTGATTCTTAAGCAAGGCAAGACGGCGATCATCGTCGATGCCGACGACCAGAAATCGATCATGACCTGGTACAACGACCGTCAGAACGTCGAGGGGCTGCCGCACATTCCGGTGGTGGCCGCGTCGGGCAAAATCAAGGAAACGCTGCTGGAACTGGATCGCCATTACGACTACGTGATCGTCGACACCGCCGGCCGCGACAGCGCCGAACTGCGCTCCGGGCTGTTGGCCGCCGATCTGTTCCTCTCGCCACTGCGCCCTTCGCAGATGGATCTCGACACCATCGGCTATCTGTCGGAGATGTTCTCCACCGCGCAGGAATACAACGAGAAGGTCAAAGGCTACATCGTGCTGAACATGTGCCCGACCAATATCTTTATCAACGAAGCCAACGAAGCGGCGCAGGTGCTGAGCGAATACCCGGAGTTTACGCTGGTGAGTAACCGCCTGTGCGACCGCAAGATTTACCGTGACGCCTGGGGCGAAGCCATCACCGTGCATGAGGCGAACAACGAAAAGGCGCAGAGCGAAATTGAATGCCTGGTGAAAGAGGTGATCCTGTGAAGAAGCGCACCCCCACCCACCGCATGTCGGAAGACGAATTCATCAACAGCGCCACCTCGCACACGCTGCCGGTCGCGGCGCCCGCGCCGGAAGCCAAACCGGCCGGCCGCAAGCGCACCTATAAGGCGATTTCCGTCAGCCTGACGGACAGCCACATTGAAGCCATCGATGAAGTGATCGTGCAGGCGGCGCGCAGCGGCATCGTGCGCATCACCCGTTCCGACATCATCAAGCTGGCCATCGACGGGCTGGCGGAGAAAAGCGAAGCGCAGCTGCTGGCGCTGCTGAAGAAGCTCTGACCGCGCGGCAGCCGCCGGCTGGCCATAACCGGCGGGCCGTTACACCGAGGGGAACTCGCGTGGGAACGGCATCGTACGATAGGTTTTGCCGGTGGCCTTATGCAGCGCGCTGGCTATCGCCGGAGCGACCACCGCAGTCGACACTTCTCCGCATCCCTGCGGCGCACGCGCGCTGTCGAGCACCACCACTTCCACCTTGGGCATTTCGGCGATCGCGAGCAGCGGATAACGATCGAAATTCCCTTCCACCACACCGCCCCGTTCAAAGTGCAGTTCGCTGTGCAGACAGGTGGTCAGCGCAAAGCCGATGCCGCCCTCTACGTTGGCGCGCACCAGGTTCGGGTTTATCACCTTGCCGCAGTCAATCGCACATACCGCGCGGAGCACCCGTAGCCGCCCTTCCTGAATGGCGATTTCAACCACCAAACCGACGTAAGTGGTGAAAGCGTTATTGCGGCCGAGCCAAATATTGCACGACATCCCGCGATAAACGCCCGGCGGCGGTTCGCGCTGCCAACCCGCCGCCGCCGCGGTAGCCTCCAGTACGCGCAACGCCTCTGGGTTGCCCTGCAGCAGATACCGCCGATACTGATACTCGTCCCGCTTGGCCTTATGGCTGAGTTCGCTGATAAAGCTTTCCAAAAAAAACAGGCTGGCGACGCTGCCGACGCCGCGCAGATAGCTCAGGGAAATCGGCTGTTCGACGATGCCGGCCTCCACCTTCAGATGAGGGATGCGATACGGCGTGCTGTAAACGCACTCCACCATACTTTCATCCCATCCCCCGGCCTCGTGTACCGTTTCGCGCCGCATTTGCCAGAATAGCGACTGCCCGGCATAGCGCGCCCACAGCGCCTGCGGGTAGCCGTTTTCATCCAGCAACGCCCGATAATGGCTGATGCAGCCCGGACGATAATATTCATGCCGAATGTCGATCTCGCGCGGATAGATCACCTTGACCGGTTTCCCCACCGCCCGGGAGGCGGCGGTAGCATGCATTACGGCATCCGGCAGATATTTGCGTCCAAAGCTGCCCCCCAGGTAGGTCGTATTCACCACCACATCCGTCGGCTTCAGCCCGAACATTTTCGCCAGAACGTTGCGTACCATGTCCTGCCCCTGGAAAGGGCCCCAGGTTTCGATACGGCCCTCTTCATAATGGCTGGTGGCGTTGCAAGGCTCCAGGGTGGCATGCGCCACATAAGGCGCGCTGTAACGCGCCTCATGCAGGCGCGAACCCTGCTCAGCGTCATGGATCAACGCCGACGCCTCACCGCGATTGACCGCCGGCACCAAGGTATCGCCGTCCAGCATCGCCAGATTCTCCGCCGCAATCGCGCTACCGGACAGCGCTTGCCCTGCGCCCGGCAGCCAGTCGACCTCCAGCAAATCCGCCGCCTTTTTGGCCTGCCAGTAGCTCGCCGCCACCACGATCACCGTATTGAGCGACATATCGTGATCCAATCCGACCATGTTGTTCATCGACCACTGCCGGGTCAGCACCAGATCCACCACGCCGGGCATGGCCCGGATCTGCCGTTCATTACGCACGGCGACCAGCTTTCCGCTGAGATCGGGCACCATCCAGGGGACGCCGATCAGCATCTCCGGCAGGTCGATATCGATACCGTAAATCGCGCTGCCGTCCACTTTCTCCGGCGTATCGACCCGCAACAACGGCTTGCCGATGAAGCTCTCTTGCTCTTGCGCTTCGCTCTTTAAACCAGGCTGCGGATCCAACGGCAGCTCGGCGGCATAGCGCACCAAATCGCCGTAGGCGACCTTGCGCTGCCCGCCCTCCTCAATCACCCAGCCTTTCTCCGTGCGGCACTGTTGCGGTGAAAGCGCGAGATGTCGCGCACCGGCCCGCAGAAAGAAATCTCTCGCCTGCGCGCCGGCCAACCGGGTGCGCTGATAAAATTTGGTCATGGAGGTTGAAGCGGCGACAAATTGCGCGAAAGCCTCGCCCCCGGCAACCTGACGGTAGGCATCGCGGCCGGTGACGAACTTCACCGTCACCTGCGCCCAATCGGCATCCATTTCCGCCGCCACCACTTCGGCCAGGCCGGTGTAAATCCCCTGCCCGACCTCACATTGCGAGACGCCGATAACGATGCGGCCGCCGCTATCGATCCAGATCCAATCGTTCAATTCGTACTGACCGTCGGGCGGCGCCGCATCCTGCGAAACCACGGCTGCCAGGCTGCGCGTCGATATCGGCAACAGCATGGCGGCCACCGCCAACGCGCTGCCTTTTAGCAAGGTTCTGCGGGTGATCGCCATGCTTAGGGTTCTCCCTTGTCGGCGGCGCGGTGCACCGCCGCGCGGATACGGTGATAAGTGGCGCAGCGGCACAGATTGGTCAGGCCGGTATCTATCTGCCGGTCGTCCGGCTTCGGGTGCTCCGCCAGCAGCGCGCTGACCGCCATGATCATGCCCGATTGGCAGTAGCCGCACTGCGGCACATCCTCTGCAATCCAGGCCTGCTGCACCGGATGACTGCGATCGGTGGACAATCCTTCGATGGTGGTCACCTGCCGATCGCGTACCAATTGCAGCGGATAGCAACATGAACGCACTGCCTTACCGTCGACATGTACCGTACAGGCGCCGCAGGCGCCGATACCGCAGCCGAACTTGGTGCCGGTTAACTTAAAATGTTCCCGGATCACCCACAGCAGCGGCGTATCCGGCTCGCCGTTAAATTCGACCGCCTGGCCGTTCAGATTGAACTTCATGCCACTCTCTCCTCGCTCAACGCTTCACCCGACGTTTCACCCACGCCCCGATGACGATCAATGCCAGTAATACCCCGCCCCAAAACACATAAGGCAGTGACGCGATCAACCACGGTTTCTCACCGCCAGCCCGCAGCTGAGCCACTTGCTCCGGCGTTATCCTGACCGCCGGATTGCCGAATTGCTGCAATACGTAATTGCCCAGCTCGGCCAGTTGCCGGTCATCCAGGCTGTCGGCGAATCCCGGCATCCAGGTTTGCAGCGTCTCTCCCTGGCGATGCACGCCTTGCAGCATCACCATGATCAGGTTATTGGCCTGCTCGCTGCCTACGGTGGAATTGTGTGTCAAAGAAGGGAAATGGCCGTCGTAGGCGCCTTCGCCGCCCAGGCGGTGGCAACTGGCGCAGGCAGCGGCATACAGCGCCTGCCCGGCGGCACGGCCTTCACCGCCTCCCTGATAGGCATAGGCCGCTTTCGTTCCTTGCGCGGTGGCGATCGGCGGCGTCCGTTTAAGCCAGTCGGCGATGGCGTCAAGATCGTCGTCGCTCAGGAAACGCAGGCTGTGCTCCACCGCCTCCGCCATGCCGCCGGCCGCCTGGGGTTTGTCATTGCGCCCGGTACGCAAATACTGCACCAACTCTTCCCTGCTCCAGCCGCCGATGCCGCTGACGGGATCCGAGGTGATATTCGGCGCGATCCAACCGCCGGCCTCCCCGCCCGCCAGATAGCGATCGTCGCGTTCGGCCATCATCGCGTTGCGCGGGCTGTGACACGCCGAGCAATGCCCCAAAACATCCACCAGATAGCGACCACGCGCTTTTTTCACGTCTTCATCGACGGGCGTTTTTTTCAGAAACAGCCAGTTCCAGCCGTGGATCGCATAACGCCAGGAAAAAGGGAACGCCAGTTGGGTCTCAGGCACCGCGCGATCGACCGGGGCGACGCCGGCCATGAAATAACGATACAGCGCGTGCAGATCGTCATCGCTCAGCCCCCGATAAGCGGTATAGGGCATGGCGGGATACAAGGGTTGGCCGTCTCGCCGGATGCCCTGCGTTAACGCGCGGCGAAACTCTGGCTCACTGTAGTCGCCGATGCCGGTTCCTTTGGCGGGCGTGATATTGCTGGCGATGATATTGCCCATCGGCGAAGCGATGGCATAACCGCCAACGTAGGGGGCGTCCTGTTGGGTGCTGCCGCGGTGACAAGCCGCGCAATCTGCGGCGATCGCCAGGTATTTTCCGCGTGCGATGACCTGTTGGTCATTCTGGCTGGCGAAGACCGGGCAGGAGAAGATCCCCAACGCGATAACGCACAGCTGTTGTGCTCTCCGCCAGCGGCCGTTCACGCTTCACCTTCCGGCTTCATCGCTCCCGCGCGCTCCTCCGCCAACAGCGCAAACTCGTCCGGCAATAGATTTTCCTGTTCGAGCATCGCTATCGCGTTATGTTTGATGCCAAACAATACGCGGTAAAAAGCCTCCAGATCGCCGGCCGAAATGCCGTTGAGCAGCTTTTGCCGTGCCTGTTGGCTGGAGTGATCCAACTGCGCCAGCATCTCCTGCCCGGCCGCGGTCATTCTCACGCCTTTAGCGCGCTTATCCTCAGACAGGGCATCGCGAGCGATCAGCCGATTTTTTTCCAAAAACAGCAACGCACGCGACATCGTCGAGACTTCGGCGTTCAAATGCTGCGAAACGTCTTTCAGGGTGCAGCCATCACCCAAATCGGCAATCGCACTCAGCGCCAGCCAGTGCGGGCGCGTCAGATTGGTCATTTTTACCGACTGGTCCATCGCCGTGCGCCACAGGCGATTGGTCACATCCAGATGGATGCCTAGTGCAGCAGGAAGTTTGCGTGGTTGTGACATACCGGATTGCTCTCGCTTATTTATTTGCTTGTGCAAGCAAATAGTAGATCGAACGTTCTGACGGGATCAAGCAGATGTCGCGGAATAAAATAAAATCCAGTTAATACAGATCGGTATAGCGCATGTTTACAGATTCGCTCCCCGACAACGCGGGGAGCGATAAGAAAAACTCAGTTCCCCGCCACCGCGCAGTGGTAGTCCTGAATTTCGCCGGCCGAGCCCAAGTTCAGATCGGTCAACTTCAAACGGTTAGCCAACAGCAGCATCTCACCCTGCGGGCTGACCGCCAGCGCCAGGCCATAATTGCCGATGCTGTCGCCCTGCTCGACCACATAGTTGTGCAGCAAACGGAAAGGATCTTCCTGGGTTAAATCGGTGCCCGCCAATTTTCTGGCCAGATATTGGTGGCCGACTAATTTCACCGCGAGCGGGCGCCACTGCTGATCTAATTGCTCCGCCTGTTGCCCCAGCGCGTTATAGACATCCTGACGCAGGCAGGCAACGTGAATATGCAGCTGATCCTGAGAACGGCCATATTTCGAATTGACCGCCAGCGAAAGCCACGCATCTTTTAACGGTTTGCCCAGCTCGCCGGATATATGTTCGCGGTTATTCCAGGCCTGGGCGAAATAAGGCGGCGCGTGATCCGTCTGCAATGCCGGGCTCTCGATGCCGCTGACCTTTTCGGTTGGCATCACCAGATCGTGATAGGGGCCTTTGCTGTCCTTAAACAGCACATAACCCTGTGTTAAATCAACCTTTAAGCAGGGCGCCGGATCGTTGTTCTGCTGCTGATTGGGCACGCACTGTTGGCTGACGATTTGCCACAGCGCATTCGGATTGCCGCGCCCAAAGAACCACCACAGCACCGCCGCCAGCAGTAAAATGACAAGCAAAATAATTAATAGTCTGAAAAGTTTTTTCATCATGACTCCCTGTTTAGCTATTCCATCTTGAAAGGAGCGCCAGCATAAACCAAGGCGCTTATCGTCACCAGAATATTATCATTAGCATTACCTTTCATTGACGTCTTGTTATCAAGGAAAATTAAAAATAAGGATTTGCCTGAGTAATTTAAGGTAAATTAATACCGCAGTTCGAATATGAGTGTGATATAAGCAGCCGGACTCTCTTTATATTAAGGAACCGATAAGATGCCAACGATGGGCAAATCCCTGCATTATCTCGACGTGGGCTCAGGCTTTCCGTTGCTGCTGGGCCACAGCTATCTGTTCGATCTGAACATGTGGGCGCCGCAGTTTGAAGCGCTGGCGAAACGCTACCGCCTGATCGTGCCGGATCTCTGGGGCCACGGCGACTCACCGGCGCTGCCGACCGGGCGAAACAGCCTGTCGGATATCGCCGCCGATCATTTGGCGCTGATGGATCGCTTGGATATTGAAGAGTTCGGCATCGTCGGCCTGTCCGTCGGCGGCATGTGGGGCGCCGAACTGGCGGCGCTGGCGCCGGAACGGGTCAAGGTGCTGGCGCTGATGGACAGCTACCTGGGCGACGAAACGCCGGAGGCGCGGCAGCGTTATATGGGCATGCTGGCCGCCGTGGAGCAAGCCGGCGCCATCACCTCGCCGCTGCTGGAACATGTCGCGTCGCTGTTTTATTCCGATGACGTCCCCGACGCCTTATTGCAATCGCTGTTGTGTCAGCTCCAGAGCCTGCCCGCCGATCGCCTGCGCGAGAGCATCGTACCGCTGGGCCGGATGATCTTCGGTCGCCCCGACAAGCTGGCGCTGCTGGAAAACATCACCGCCGCCAGCATCGTCATCACCGGCGCCCAGGATAAGCCGCGCCCGCCGGCGGAAGGCCAGCGCATGGCGGATCTTCTCGGCTGTCAACATGTGCTGATCCCCAACGCCGGGCATATCAGCAACAAGGAAAACCCGACGGCGGTCAACGAAACCCTGCTGGCGTTTCTGGCTGAAAACACCACCCCGCTGTTCTGGTAACATTCTCCGGGCCGCCAGGCCCGGCGAGTCATTCCGCGCGCCGCATAAACCCGTGTCGGCTCAGGATTTCCTGCCCCTGTTTGCTCAAGATAAATGCGGCTAACCGCTGCGCGCCGTCATCCAACAGGCATAAACCGTAATCCGCCTCGATGTCCAGCGGCGGCGCCAACGGCCGCACCGCCAACGTCGGGTAGGCGGCTAAGGCCGGAGCATAGCTGGCGTAGCCGAGAAAAATATCCGCCTGCCCGCCGGCGATCAGATATTCCGCTGCCAATCGGCCCGCCGGCACCGGAGCAGAATCCCTGCCGCCAACCAACGGCAGCGCCCGGCGGCGCAACGCTTCCCCTTGCCCCGGCCAGTATTGCTCACAGCGTTCTAAAAGCTGCAGCGCATAATCGCCGGAAGGATCTGCCTCCGGTGTCGAGGTAGCAAGGCGCCAGTGGGGATCGAACAGCACCTGCGGCAGCGGACGTTCGGTTAATGCCGGCACGTTGCGTACCGTCACACAGAGCCGATTGCGCGCAAAAATCTGCACCGCCCCCGCTATCCCAAGATCCGCCAACCTTTGCGGGTGCGCCACGTTGGCCGAGGCGAACAGCTGTGGCCGCTCGCCATTCTCTATCCGCTGGCGCAACAACCCCGCCGGGCCGAATTCCGCCGTGACTTTTTGCCCGGCGCGCCGCTGAAAAGCCGACAGCAGCGGCGCAAACGCCAGCCGCAGGCTGCCGGCGGCAAACAGCAGGATATCATTCATCATGTCGCTCCAGTTGGCTGCGATACAGCGGCACCAGCGTCGCGTAACGGCGGCCCGCCACCGTCAGCGGCACCCGTTCGATCGCCAGCTCGAACAGGGGTGACAGGGATTGCGCCGTTAACACCTCGCGGCAGGCACCGAGCCGGCTGCGCCCTTCCTTGCCCAACAGCAAAGCCCGATCGGCCACCGCGTGAGCATGATTGGGTTGATGCGTAGAGAACACCACCGCCAACTGCTGCTCCCGCGCCAGGCTCGCCATCAGGCTCAACACCCGATCCTGATAATGCAGATCCAGCGCCGAAGTCGGTTCATCCAGGATCAACACCTCGCAGCGCATCGCCAATGCGCGGGCGATCATCACTAATTGACGTTGACCGCCGGATAGGCTGCCAAACTCGCGCTCTGCCAGGTGCTGCAAATCCAACGACTGCAACGCTTCTCTCGCCAGCCGATGATCCTCGGCTGACGGTGAACGAAACAGGCCGACATGGCGCGCCCGACCCATCAATACGATATCCAGCACCCGGTAGGCGAACGGCGGCGCAAAGTGTTGCGGGACAAAGCCCATCTCACCGTGGCGCTCAATCTCGCCGGATTGCGGCGTCAGGCTGCCTAACAGCAGCTGCAGCAGCGTGCTCTTGCCACGCCCATTCGGGCCCAATACCGCCAGCACTTCGCCGCGCCGCAGCTGAATGTCCAGATGCTGGAACAGCGGTGCCCCGCTCGGCCAGGCGAAACTCACGCCCCTGGCGGCCAATAGGGTGTCAGTCATGCCAGCCTCTCACTTGCGCGCGGCGCAGCAGCAGCGCGAACAGCGGCGCGCCAATCAGCGCGGTCAGAATGCCCAGCGGGATTTCGCTGCTGCTCAGCGTGCGCGCCAAATCGTCGATCACCAGCATGTACAGGGCCCCCAGGCAAAGTGAAGCCGGCAACAGGTGCCGGTGATCCGGCCCCACCAGCCGCCTCGCCACGTGCGGGATCACCAAGCCGACCCAACCGATGCTGCCGCTGACCGCCACCTGGGCGGCCACAATGGCGGCGCACAGCGTCAAAATCAGCCAGCGGGTGCGCTCAACGTTGATGCCCAATGCACCGGCATCCTCATCACCCAACGACAGCAGATTGATGCGCCAGCGCAGTGCCAACAGCAAGCCGCCGGCCAACAGCAAAGGCACAAACAGCATCAGCAGCTTTTGCCGATCGGCGGTGGCAAAGCTGCCGAGCAGCCAAAACACGATGCTCGGCAGTTTCTCTTCGGTATCCGCCAGATATTGCATCAGGCTGACGCAGGCTGAGAAGAAGCCGCTGAGGATCACCCCCGCCAGTACCAAAGAGAGAATATTGCGCAGCGCAATGGCGCTGGTGAGAGTGAAAATCAGCAGCAGCGCCGCCATGCCGAAAACAAAAGCCGACAGCAGCAGCGCCGCCAACGGCAGGCTGAGCAGGATAGCCAGCGTGCCGCCAAAGGCCGCGCCGGACGACACGCCGACGATATGCGGGTCGACCAGCGGGTTGCGAAAGACGCCTTGCAAAGCCGCGCCGCACAGGGCCAGCGCCGCGCCGGCGCCCATCGCCAACAGCACTCGCGGCACGCGCACGCCCAGGATCACCTGGCGTTGGATAGCATCGATGCCGGCATAATGCTGCCCGGTGAACGGCTCCAGCAAAATCATCAGGCTGTGCGTCATCGGCACCTGAAAGCGGCCAACGCCGAGCGAAAACAGCGCGCAGCACAGCGTCAACAACGCCAGCCAGCCCAGCCTCATTGCCCGCTCTGGCAGCAGGTGGCGCGGTAATAACGTTGATAGTAAGCGTCGACCCGCTGCTGCAGATTAATATCGGCAAAACGCTGCGGGTAAAGTTTTTTCGCCATCCACAACTCACCCAACGCCATCGCCTCCGGCATCGGATACCCCCAGGCCTTGGCGTACTCCGGCATCAGGTAGAGCCGCTTATTCTTCACCGCGTCGATCGGCTGCCACTGCGGTGACGTCAGGATCTGTTTCACCACGTCCGGGTAGCGCTCCTGCACGAAAATCACTGCCGGATCCCACTTCAGGACATCCTCGATAGAAACCTGTTTAAACCCCTGAATGTCCTTCGCCGCCACGTTGAGCGCACCGGCGTGCCGCATCATCAACCCGGTATACTTGCCGGCGCCGTAGGTGGTGAGATCGGGGTTGGCCATATACACCCGTACCCGCTGATTTTCCGGCAGATCGCGCAGCCGTTCAGCGACCAACGCGCGCTGCTGAATGACGTCCTTAATCAACGCTTCGGCCTGAGGCTGACGCGACATCACTTCGCCGATCAAGCGAATGCCGTCCTGCAGCCCCAGCGTATAGGCCCGATCCTCATCGCTCAGCTGCGGGTTCATTTTACCCGCCTGATCGGCCGCCTCGCGGCGCAGCGAGATAGCCACCACCGGAATGCCCGCCCGTTCGATCTGCGCAATCATCTCCGGCGGCGCATAGTTGGCCACGAACACCACCTGCGGATGCAGGCCGAGCAGGCTCTCGATATTCACCGAAGTCAGATCGCCCGGCATCGGCAGGGTTGCCAACGTCGGCGCCAGCCGCAGGTAGTTTGGCCCCAGCTGCTTTTTCCAACTGCTGAGCACACCGACCACCTGAGGCATCGCATCAAGCTGCACCAACAGGTTCAACGTCTGGTGTTGCAGCACCACCGCGCGGGTGATGCGATCGGGCAGCGTGACCTGGCGATTGAGCTGATCGGTGACCTGGCGATCCGCCTGGGCGGCGGTGGAAAACAAAACAAGCGCCAACAGCAGGCGCGGGAGAAAGTTAAACATGGCAGTGACCGGTTGATTATCGTTGTATAGCAAATAATATAGCGATGTGCATGGCGAAACAATCAGCGGGATCAAACCGGATGCGGGTACTCGGGAGGTAAAACGAGGCGTGAATGCGATCCTGGAAGCGGATCCGCCGGTGTGGCGACGGATCCCATCGGCCCTGTAAGGGCGCGTGAAGAAGACTTATTGACCGATAGACGTCAGCCCCTGGCGGATCCCTTCGTCAGCCTGCTGGCACCATGCCTGCAGCCCCTGCGGCGCTTCTTTTTCCAACGCGACCACTTTGCCGTCGTCGTTCAGCACATTGCCTTCTCGGCCCATCGCTTCGCGCTTGTCGCCGTCGCGGGTGTCGACGCCGCCGGGAATAGCCGCCACGTAGGCCACCATTTTCTTGGCGTTGTCGATGCTGTCGGCTTTCAGGAAGCCTTTATCGACGCAGTAAGACATCAACCCGGCGGTATTGCGCGTGATGTCATAGACGTTTTTCAATGCGGCAGGATCCATCCCTTCAGCGTTAGCGGTGTTGAACAGGCCCAGAGTCGCGGCAATCATGCCGGTCAGAATGCTTTTTTTCATTGTTAACTCGTTTTAATAATGAATTATTTAATTTTTAATCATTCACAAATAAAGTGTGAATATCGGTACGGTATAACGGCGGCCTAGATTAACACAACCCTAATGCATTAATAGCGGTGATTAAGTTAAGCCTCAATAAAATAAAAACGCATGCTGGGGTAATAATCTCCGCCCGCTGTCATTTTTTCACGTTCGGCATTGGCCGCACTCAATTCATAATAAAAATAATCTCACCCAGGAATTATTTACAAAAGAAGCGTTGGCCTGCGGTCAATTGCGCGCCCCTCTTTGCCAAAACCACCGGCGTGGCATAGCCTGTTAAGACGCGTCATGCCTTAGTGGGAGGGGATTCACATGAACCATGCCGTCCGGCCGCCACAATGCGACGAAAAACCCTTCTCGATATCACGATGAATTTATATCTCTATCCGGCGGTGCTTATCGCGCATCGCCTGGGCATCTTTGAGTTTATTGCTCTGCCCCCCTCAACCTGACTGATATATGCGCTCAGGCCAATGTGGAAAGACGCCCAGCGGAAACGTTGATCATGGCGCTATTAGCATTGAAATTGATCGCCAGAGACGGCGAAACATTTCATCTTACGCCGGAAGCGGAACCCTTTTTGTTAAAAACACCGCGTTATTTCTGGAACTTGATCAGCAGCCTTTGGCCGCCGCGGGATGCGGCCTGATGATGATGGGATGGACGCAGGGCCGCCAATACTCCGGCAGGGAAATCGGCGACCAGCTGCGCGACGTCGGGCCAGCTCAAGTGCTGCCGTCGCTCGGCTATTTCAGCATCGTGACGGCGCAAAAACCCCGGGCTTAGCGGTTCACCGAGCGCGCCATGCGGCTGTAGGTGTGGCGCACGCCGCGAATCGCCACGCTGTAAGCGAAGATGTTTTCCGGCAGCGCCAGCCCCAGATAGCCGGTATCGCCGATATGGTGCAGATCCGCGCCGGCCATTTTGCTCATCAGCGCAATCTGCCGCACGGTCTGCACGTCGGCCCCCTCTTGCGAGGTGCCGATCGCCGTCATTGCCAGCGCGCCCTGCCGCTGCGCATAAGCGATCAGCGCCGCCACTTTCTCCTGCGACATGCCGGGAATGGTGCCGGGCGCCGGCAACAGCACGATGTCCGCGCCGTTCTCCACGAACAGCGCGATGTCCTGCTCGCCGATCAGCTGGCTGCCGCTTTCGCGCACGATACCGGCCCCGTGCATCTTGCCGGTCACCAGCACCATCTCGTCGCCCACCTCATCACGGATCGCTTTCAGCGCGGCGGCGATCGCCTGATTGCTGACGCCGTTGTTCGGGTTGCCGGTCAGCACCAGCATGCGCGCGCCGAGTTGATACAGCTTGCGCGCATTCTCGGCGGTGGCGGCACGCCCCGCCGTCATCTGCCAGAAATCGTTATGTTCGGTGGCGAAGGCCGGATCGACGGCCTCCAGGTTCACCCCGATCACCCGCCCGGTCAGGCGCTGCAACGTGCGCAGCGCCTCCTGTGGCGGCACGTCGGCGGGCAGGCCCGCGATGTGCGGATGGTCGACGTCGAACAGGTTCAGCAGCAGCAGGTCGGCGCCCTGGCTGGCCGCCAGCTCGGCGTTGGTGACGTTATTGAGCAGCGGCTGAGTGACCGCGATGGTTTCGCTGACCAAAATGCGCCCTTCGCTGGCGCGGATGGCGTAGAGCAGGTCGGCTTTGCCGATATCGGCCAGATCGCTGGCGCTGCAGTCCAGATAGCGTTTCATGAGGCAAGCTCCGATGACGTTAGCGGGAATGGACGCCCCTCGCTCAGCGCGGCTGAACGAGGGGGACAGGGTTACTTCAGCGTAAAACTTTGCGCCTGCACGTTGTCGGAGTCCAGGCCGACGAACACGTTGAATTTGCCCGGCTCCGCCCCCCATTTCAGGCTGGCGTTGTAGAACTTCAGATCGTCTTCGCTAATCGGCAGCTCAACCTGCTGCGACTGGCCGGCCTTCAGCGTCACTTTCTTGAAGTTGCGCAGCTCTTTCACCGGCCGGCTGACCGAGGCGGTCACGTCCTGCAGATACAGCTGCACCACCGTGGCGCCGTCGTACTTGCCGGTATTTTTCAGCGTGACGCTGGCGGTTAGCTTGCCGTTGCGCGCCATCGTCGGGCTGGACAATGTCAGATCCGACAGGCTGAAGGTGGTGTAGCTCAGGCCGTAACCGAACGGATACAGCGGGCCGTTGGGCGAATCGAAGTAGCGCGAGGTGTACTTGCCCGGATTCTCCTTGCCGAACGGGCGGCCGGTGTTCAGGTGGTTGTAGTACATCGGGATCTGGCCGACCGAGCGCGGGAAGGTCATCGGCAGCTTGCCCGACGGGTTGTAGTCGCCGAACAGCACGTCCGCCACCGCGTTGCCGCCCTCGGTGCCGCTGTACCAGGTTTCCAGCATCGCGTCCGCCTGCTCGCTCTCCCAGCTCAGCGCCAGCGGCCGGCCGTTCATCAGCACCAGCACCAGCGGCTTGCCGGTGGCTTTCAGCGCGGCGATCAGATCGCGCTGGCTCTGCGGGATCGTGATGTCGGCGCGGCTGGAGGCCTCATGCGCCATGCCCTGCGATTCCCCCACCACCGCCACCACCACGTCGGCCTTGTTCGCCGCCTGTACCGCTTCGTCGATCATCTGCTGCGGCGAACGGGTGTCGAACGCCACCGCCGGCTCATACTCGTTCAGGTAGTCGATGATGCCTTTATCCTGCGTGACGTTGGCGCCCTTGGCGTAAAGAATGCGCGCCTTGTCGCCCACCGCCCGCTCCAGCCCTTCGCGCAGGGTCACAGACTGCTTGACCACCCCGGCGGCGGACCAGCTGCCCATCACGTCACGCTGGCTGTCGGCCATCGGCCCGACCAGCGCGATGGTCGCCTGTTTGCTCAGCGGCAGCGTCTGCTTATCGTTCTTCAGCAGCACCATCGTTTTGCGTGCCACCACCCGCGCCTCGGCGCGGTGCAGGCGGCTTTCGGCGTTGGTGTCCTGCGGATCGGCCCCCGCCGGCCCCAGATGCACATACGGATCGGTGAACAGCCCCATGTCGTACTTGGTGTTCAGCACGTCGCGGCAGGCGCGGTCGATATCGCTTTCAGCCACCAGCCCGTCTTTCACCAGGCCCGGCAGGTATTTGTCGTAGAACTCGTCGCTCATGCTCATGTCGACGCCGGAGGTGATCGCCAGCCGCACCGCGTCGCGCGCGTCGGCGGCCACGCCGTGTTTAATCAGTTCTTTAATTGCGCCGTGGTCGCTGATGGTGATGCCTTTAAAGCCCCACTGGTCGCGCAGCAGATCTTTCAGCAGCCACGGGTTGGCGGTGGCCGGCACGCCGTTGATCGCGTTGAGCGACACCATCACCCCGCCGCTGCCGGCATCCACCGCCGCTTTATAAGGCGGCAAATAGTCCTGATGCATGCGCAGCGGGCTCATGTCGACGGTGTTGTAATCGCGGCCGCCTTCGACGGCGCCGTACAGCGCAAAGTGCTTGACGCTGGCCATCACCGAACCGGGTTTGGCCGGGTCGCCGTTCTGGAAACCGTCGACCATCACCTTGGCGATTTTCGACACCAGCCAGGTGTCTTCGCCGAAGCCTTCGGAGACCCGCCCCCAGCGCGGATCGCGGGTGATATCGACCATCGGCGCAAAGGTCATGTTCAGGCCGTCGTCGCTGGCCTCCTGCGCCGCCACCCGGGCGCTGAGCGTGATGGCTTCCAGATCGAAGCTGGCCGCCAGCCCCAGGCTGATCGGGAACACGGTGCGCTGACCGTGCACCACGTCATAAGCGAAGAACAACGGGATTTTGAGGCGGCTGAGCTGCATCGCCTGATCCTGCATCACCCGGATATCCGGCCGGGTAACGGTATTGAAGATGGCGCCGATCTGCCCTTTGCGGATGCCCTCGCGGATCGCTTCTTTCGGGTTATCCGGCCCGACGCTGATCAGCCGCAGCTGGCCGATCTTCTCTTCCAGCGTCATCTGCTTCATCAAATTGGACACGAAGGCCTCGCGCTGCTGGGCGTGCATGCCCTGCGTTATCGGCGTTTCCTGCGCAAAAGCCGGGCTGAGGGCCAGACCGGACAACATACTCACCACACAAAGCCATTTCATCTTGTTTTATCTCAGGCGTGTTTCCGCCGCCAACGCCGCGGAGTTTAATCGGAGTGAAGAAACAGTTTGCCACACTCTGTTTCATCGCCAAGGTAATTCGCATCGTTAATGTTTACAAAGCATTACAGGTTATCGGCAGGTAATTCTGCAGCCGGGCGCGGCTGTCGGCGGCCTCCGCCGTCAGGAAGTCGATAAACTGCGCCAGCGCCGGCGATGGCGCCCCGCGTTCAGGATAGACCAAATAATAGGCCGCGCCGCTGCTGACGCAGAGCGGGAACGGCGTGACGATACGCCGCGCCTGAATATCCTCCTCCAGCAGGCACAGATCGCCGATGGCGATGCCAAACCCTTGCAGTGCGGCGCTCATCGCCAGATCGAGGGTATCGAAATGCTGAGCCTTGCCGGACGGCAGCGCATCGGCCCCCGCCGCCTTCAGCCAGCGCAGCCAGTCGCGCCGATCGCGCGTCGGGTGCAGCAGGGTTTTGTCCGTCAAGTCCGCCAGCCGGGGCGTTGGCGGCAGGAACGTCGGCGTGCAGACCGGCGTGAGGATTTCGTCGAACAGCAGGTGCGCGCTCAGCTTTTTGCCCGGCGGCCGGCCGAATACCACCGCGGCGTCAAACTGCTCGGTGCTGAAATCCAGACCGTGCGACACCGAAGCAGTCAGCTCAATATGCATGTCCGGCCGTTCATTCTGCAGGCGAATGATGCGCGGCAGCACCCAGCGCATGGCGCAGGTCGGGCATTTGATGCGCAGCGCCCCCGGCGGGGCGGCGGCCCGCGTCAGCGCCTCGTCCAACTGCCCCAGCGCCTGCTGCACCGGCGCCAACAGCTGCGCGCCCTGCGGCGTCAGCGCCAAACCGCGCGCCTGGCGGCTGAACAGCGGATAGCCCAGGCGCTGTTCCAGCCCGAGGATTTGCCGGCTGACCGCCCCCTGCGTCAGGTGCAGCTGCCGGGCGGCATGGGTAAAGTTGAGGCGTTGCGCCACCACCACGAAGGTTTTCAACACGTCGAGCGACGGCAGGGATATCGGCATAGCGGGCCTCGATTAGGTATGATCGTAGTGCATGGCAAGTATGACAAACTTTCCCTTGTCCGCCTACGCCGCCTGATGCTTAATCGCTCAACACTTCCCTGTTTGCCTGGAGCCCATCATGCAGAGCGCCTGCTCATCCCGCTCGAAGCTGCCGGACGTCGGCACCACCATTTTCACCGTCATTGGCCAACTCAGCGCCGAACATCAGGCCCTCAATCTGTCGCAGGGCGCGCCCAACTTCGCCGGTGACCCGCAGCTGATCGAGGCGACGGCGCAAGCCATGCGCGCAGGTCATAACCAATACGCGCCGATGAGCGGCGTGGCGGCGTTACGTGCTGCTCTGGCGGAAAAAGCTGAACGATTGTATGGCGCACGCTATGACGCCGACGAAGAAATCACGGTGATCGCCAGCGCCAGCGAAGGGCTGTACTCGGCGATCAGCGCGCTGGTGCATCCCGGCGACGAGGTGATCTATTTCGAACCGGCGTTCGACAGCTATGCGCCGATCGTGCGCCTGCAGGGCGCCACGCCGGTGGCGATCAAGCTGTCGTTGCAGGATTTTCGCGTCGACTGGGACGAAGTGGCCGCCGCCATCAACGGCAAAACGCGCATGATCATCGTCAACACGCCGCACAACCCGACCGGCGCGGTGTTTGACGCGCACGACATCGAACGTCTGACCGCCCTGACCCGTGACACCGACATCGTGATCCTGTCCGACGAGGTCTACGAGCACGTGGTGTTCGACGGCGATATTCACCACAGCATGGCGCGCTACCCGCAGCTGGCGGAACGCAGCGTGATCGTGTCGTCGTTCGGTAAAACCTACCACGTCACCGGCTGGCGCGTCGGCTACTGCCTGGCGCCGGCGGCGCTGATGGACGAGATCCGCAAGGTGCACCAGTTCATGGTGTTCTCCGCCGATACGCCGATGCAGCACGCCTTCGCCGCCGCGCTCGCCAACCCGCAGAGCTACCTGGGGCTGGCGGCGTTTTATCAACAAAAGCGCGATCTGCTGGCCAGCGCCCTGCAGGATTCGCGCTTTGAGCTGCTGCCCAGCCGCGGCAGCTTCTTCATGCTGGCCCGCTTTAGCGGCTTCAGTCACGAAAGCGACAATGATTTCGCCGTGCGCTTGATCCGCGAAGCGAAGGTGGCGACGATCCCGCTGTCGGCGTTCTACAGTGACGGCACCGATACCGGCATTATCCGGCTGAGTTTTTCCAAAGATAACGAGACCCTGCTGGAAGGCGCGCGCCGCCTGAGCCAGGTGTGATTTTTTGTCCAACCATGGGAAAGGGGCACTGCCTATGAAAGCATTGAAAACGCTGTTCGCCGCCGGATGCCTGCTGGCCGCCGGCGCTTCGCTGGCGGCGGAAAACAGCCTGCGCTTCGGCCTGGAAGCGCTGTATCCGCCGTTCGAATCCAAATCCGCCAGCGGCAAACTGGAAGGGTTCGACATCGAACTGGGCGGCGCGGTGTGCGCCGCCGCGCAGTTGCAATGCAGCTGGGTGGAAACCTCGTTCGACAGCCTGATCCCGGCGCTGCAGGCGCGCAAGTTCGACGCCATCAACTCGGCGATGAACGTGACCGAACAGCGGCGTCAGGCGATCGCCTTTACCGACGCCATCTATCAGGTGCCGAACCGCCTGATCGCCAAGGCCGGCAGCGGCCTGCTGCCGGACGCCAAATCGCTGGCGGGCAAACACGTGGGCGTGCTGCAAGGCTCGATTCAGGAGATTTACGCCAAAACCCATTGGGCGCCGGCGGGCGTGGACGTGGTGTCTTATCAGGATCAGAATCAGGTTTACCTCGATCTGGCGGCCGGTCGGCTCGACGCCACGCTGGTGATGGCGCCGTCGGGGCAAAGCGGCTTCCTGTCGCAGCCGGACGGCAAAGGCTTCGCCTTCGTCGGCGAGGCGGTGCGCGACGACAAAATCCTCGGTGAAGGTATCGCCTTCGGCCTGCGTAAAGGGGATGAGGCGCTGAAGAAAAAACTGGATGCCGCCATCGCCAAAGTGAAACAGCAAGGCACGGTGACGGCGCTGTCGAAGAAGTATTTCGGCGATATCGATGTGACGGTGAAGTGAGAGACGGGGGCGGCACCGCCGCCCCCTGCCGCGATTAGCGATCGAACACCGAGCTGTTCAGCGCGCGATCCTGCTGGTGGCGCTCCAGCGCCAATTCGATCAGGCGCGTGATCAGCGCCTGATAGCTGACGCCGCTGGCGGCCCACAGCTTGGGATACATGCTGATGTTGGTGAAGCCCGGCAGCGTGTTGATTTCGTTGATCACCACCTGGTTGTCCGGCGTCAGGAACACATCCACCCGCGCCAGGCCGAAGCACTCCAGCGCGCGGAACGCCTTCAGCGCCACCTCGCGGATGTGGTCGCTCACTTCCGGCGCGATCGCCGCCGGCACCACCACCTGAGCGCCCTGCTCATTGATGTATTTGGTGTCGTAAGCATAGAAGGCGTCGCTCAGCACGATCTCGCCGCACACGCTGGCCTGCGGATCGTCGTTGCCCAGCACCGCGCACTCGATCTCGCGGCCGACGATCGCCGACTCCACCAGCACCTTGTGATCGAAGCTGAAGGCCAGCGATACCGCCGCGTCGAACTCGGCGCGGTTTTCCACCTTGCTGACCCCGACCGACGAGCCCTGGTTGGCCGGCTTGACGAACAGCGGCAGGCCGAGGCGCTCGCTCAGTTGCTCAAACGTGAATCCGGCGCGGTTGGCGCGGGTCAGGGTGACGAACGGCGCCACCGCCAGCCCGGCGTCGCGCAGCAGGCGCTTGGTCACGTCTTTATCCATGCTGACCGCCGAGCCGAGCACGCCGGCGCCGACGAACGGCATATTGGCCATGCGCAGCAGCCCCTGCAGCGAGCCGTCCTCCCCCAGCGTGCCGTGCACGATCGGGAAGATGACGTCGAGTTGGCCCAACGCGCCGGCGCTGCCCGCTTCGATCAGCTGCTGTTTTTCCTGGCCCGGGATCAGCGCCACGTTCTTGTTCGAGCGGTTCAGCGCGATCAGCGCCGGGTTCTCGGCGTTGAGCAGGTAGTTGGAGGCGTCGTTGATGTGCCACTGCCCCTGTTTGTCGATCCCCAGCAGCGTGACGTCAAACTTCTCTTTGTCGATTGCATCCACAATGTTTTTGGCCGACTGCAGCGACACCTCATGCTCCGCCGACTTACCGCCAAAAATCACCCCAACACGTAGTTTAGTCACGCCTTAAATCCTTCTGAAAAATCATGGCAAAAAAGTCGTTTATCACAATAAACGCATTGCCTGGCGGCGGCAATCGTTGTTGCCAGAATCTTCTTACGCCACAGAATGCCACATCGCGACCATCCTAAACGTATACACTTCGTATATCGTTCACTTAGGGAGACGCCGATGGGCATCGTAAAAATTTCAGACGCGCTGCATGACGATCTGCGCCTCGCCAGCCTGACCATGACGCGTTCGATCAACGCGCAGGCCGAGTACTGGATCAAGATCGGCATGCTGGCGGAGTTCCATCCGGAACTGACCTACCCGCAGCTGGTAAAAAAAATGATGAAAGATAACGCGCTGACGCTGAAGGAGATTGTCGGGTGAAACAGATTGTGATTAAAACGCCGGAAGAGATTGCCAAAATGCGCCATTCCGGCGCCCTGCTGGCGAAAGTGTTTGCTATGCTCGATGAGGTCATCGTCGAAGGCATCTCCACCATGGAGATCAACGACCGCGCCGAGGCGTTTATCGTCGAAGAGCTGAAGTCGCGCCCGGCCAGCAAGGGGCAGTATGATTTCCCCTATGTGCTCAACACCTCAATCGACGACGTGGTGTGCCATGGGGTGCCGTCGGCCAGCAAAATCCTGCGTTCCGGCATGATCGTCAACGTGGACATCACGCTGGAAAACGGCGGCTACATCGCCGACTCCAGCAAGATGTACTGCATCGGCCAGGTGACGCCGCTGGCCAAACGGCTGGTGAGCAACGTCTATGAATCGATGTGGCAGGGCATTCGCGCGGTGAAACCGGGCGCCACCCTCGGCGATATCGGCCATGCCGTCCAGCGGCACGCCGAGCAGGCCGGCTACAGCATCGTGCGGGAGTATTGCGGCCACGGCATCGGCCGCGATATGCATGAAGAACCGGCGGTGCTGCACTACGGCCAACCCGGCAGCGGTCTGGTGCTGCAGGAAGGCATGGTGTTCACCATCGAGCCGATGATCAACCAGGGCGACCGCCGTATCAAGCAGAAGAAAGACGGCTGGACGGTGGTGACGCGTGACAAAAAACTGTCGGCGCAGTGGGAACACACCGTGGCGGTCACCGCCGACGGCGTGGAGATCCTGACGCTGCGCGACGAAGAGCGCCGGGCCGGCTACGCCGAGCGCTACTAAACCCGCAAGCCATTAGCTTGGCAAGCTGATAGCTTAATAAGTTATTTAATTGATAACCTCTTAGCTTATATGCGGCACTCCGGCGCCGCGGTTAAAGCGACGGGGATGACAGGGAGACAGGCAGCATGCAGTCAGGCAATCAGGCGTTTATCAATCAGCTCAAGGACATCGTCGGCGGCCCGCAGCTGTTGACCGGCGATCGCAACACCGAGCGGTATCGCAAGGGGTTCCGCTCCGGCGAAGGCCAGGCGCTGGCGGTGGTGTTTCCCACCCGCCTGCTGCAGCTGTGGCGCATTTTGCAGGCCTGCGTGGCCGCCGACAAAATCGTCATCATGCAGGCCGCCAATACCGGCCTGACCGAAGGATCGACCCCCAGCGGCAACGACTATGATCGCGACATCGTCATCGTCAGCACCCTGCGCCTCGACCATATTCAGGTGCTGGACAACGGCAAGCAGGTGGTCGGCTTCCCCGGCAGCACCCTGCACCACCTCGAAAAATTGCTCAAACCCTACGGCCGCGAACCACATTCGGTGATCGGTTCCTCCTGTATCGGTGCCTCGGTGATCGGCGGCGTGTGCAACAACTCCGGCGGCTCGCTGGTGAAACGCGGCCCGGCCTATACCGAAATGGCGCTGTACGCCCAGCTAGGGGAAGACGGCCAGCTGCGCCTGGTGAATCATTTGGGCATCCGCCTCGGCGACACGCCGGAAGAGATCCTCACCCGGCTGGAAAAAGGCGATTACCGTCCAGAGGACGTCGAATACGGCGAGCTGCGCGCCTCGGATAACGAGTACGCCAGCCGGGTGCGCGACGTCGATGCCGACACCCCTTCCCGCTTCAACGCCGACAAACGCCGCCTGTTCGAGGCCTCCGGCTGCGCCGGCAAGCTGGCGGTGTTCGCGGTGCGGCTCGACACCTTCGAGAAAGAAGGCAAAGAGCAGGTGTTCTATATCGGCACCAACGACACCGCGGTGCTGACCGAGCTGCGCCGCCACATGCTGAGCCAGTTCGACAATCTGCCGGTGGCCGGTGAGTACATGCACCGCGATATCTTCGACATCGCCGAGGTCTACGGCAAAGACACCTTCATGATGATCGACAAGCTCGGCACCGATCAGATGCCGCGCTTCTTCACCCTGAAAGGCCGCATGGACGCCAGCCTCAACAAGCTGCCGCTGCTGCCGCACAACCTGACCGACCGGCTGATGCAGGGCCTGAGCCATCTGGCGCCGAGCCACCTGCCGAAGCGCATGAAGGACTACCGCGAACGTTTCGAACATCACCTGCTGCTGAAGATGGCCGGCCCCGGCGTAGACGAAGCGCAGCGCTACCTGACCGAGTACTTCGCCCAGGCCGAAGGCGCTTTCTTCGCCTGCACGCCTGACGAAGGCAAAAAGGCCTTCCTGCACCGCTTCGCCGCCGCCGGCGCCGCCGTGCGCTACCATGCGGTGCACGCCGACAAGGTGGAGGATATTCTGGCGCTGGATATCGCCCTGCGCCGCAACGACACCGACTGGTTTGAAACGCTGCCGCCGGAAATCGACAGCCAGCTGGTGCATAAGCTGTATTACGGCCACTTTATGTGCCACGTCTTCCATCAGGACTACGTGGTGAAAAAAGGCGTCGACAGCCACGCGCTGAAAGAAAAGATGCTCGAGATCCTCAACCGGCGCGGCGCCGAGTATCCGGCGGAGCATAACGTCGGCCACCTGTATCACGCCAAACCGGATCTGCAGGCGTTCTACCGCGCCGCCGATCCGACCAACAGCTTCAACCCCGGCATCGGCAAAACCAGTAAACGCAAAGGCTGGGCCGAAGGCCCCCGCTAAGACTGCCCGATTGGCCCGCCGCCGCACCCGGCGCGGGCCTACTCTCCCCTGCCTGCCTCATCGTGATCTTTCTGCGCCCTTAAAGATGTATTTATATTGCAACTTATAAATTTCCCGATTACCATTCATCGCAAATGAGAATCAATTACAAAACTGTCATGACGGATACATGGCATCCGCCGTGGCAATCACCGCGAAGTTGTTAATGAGAAGGAACCTACCATGAGTCAGACCCTCGATTCCGCCCAGCTGTTAGCCGCGCTCGATAAAGTGATGGTGATCTCCACCACCGATCTGCAAGGCACCATCACCTACGTCAACGATCTGTTTTGCCAACTGACCGGCTTTTCCCGGGAAGAGCTGGTGGGCCAGCCCCATAGCATCGTGCGCCACCCTTCCGTGCCGAAAGCGGTTTACAAAGCGATGTGGGACACCATCAAGGCGGGCGGCATCTGGACCGGCATCATTCCGAACGTCGGCAAAGGCGGCGTGCTGTACGTGGTCGACACCACAGTGCAACCGCTGTATGACGCCCAGGGCAATATCGCGGCCTATATCAGCATCCGCCGCGTGATCAACGATCTGATGACCGACTTCGAATCGGTGGAATTCGCCAAAGAACAGTTCGACAACCACTACGACAAGTAACCGCCATGGCCGACCTTATCGAACGCATCCTGATTGGTTACGGTTCGGAGTCGGGCAACGCCCGGGCGCTGGCGATGCGCCTGGGCGAGCAAAGCAGCCTGCAACCCTACCGCCCCGTCGTGAAAGAACTCAACGCCATCCAGCCCGCCGATGTGGGCGAGCATGACGCCCTACTGATCGTCTCGAGCTCATTTGGCGACGGCGAACCGCCCGCCAACGCCGAACGTTTTTCCGACGCGCTGGCGCAATGGCCTAACCGCCATCGGTTGCGCTACGCCATCTTCGGCCTCGGCGACACCGCGTACCCGCATTTCTGCGGCTTCACGCAGGCGCTGGATGCACGCCTGACGCAATACGGCGCCCACGCCATCGTCAATCGCGTCGACGCAGACGTTAACTTCGAACCGTTCTTCGCAACCTGGCTGACGACGCTGGATAAGGTGCTGGCCGGCGATGCCCAGGCCGGCCGCGATTTACATCTGCGCGTAACCGCCTACGGTGAAGACCATGCGTTCAGCGCCGCCCTCCTCGAACGGCGGCCGCTCAGCGCACGCACGCCGCAGGCCTGGCACCTGCGGCTGAATATCGCCGGCAGCGGCATCGTTTACCGGGCGGGAGATACCGTCTATCTGTTGCCGGAGAACGACGAAGGATTATTGACCCGGCTGGCTGACTGGCTCGGCAGGCCGGAGGCCGTCGACACGCTGCGGCGTCGGGAGCTGCGCCAGCTCAGCAAAACGACGCTGCGCGAACTGGCGCAGTTGGCCGACAGCGAAGAACTCAAAGGCTTGCTCAAGATCCGCCAGCGCAAAGCCCTGGAGAGTTATCTGTACGGCGCCGATCTGCTGGACGTGCTGCACGATTTTTGCCCGCCGCACGCGGTCACGCTGGAGAACCTGCTGACGCTGCTGCCCGTTTGCCTACCGCGCGCCTACTCCATCGCTTCGGCAACGCGGGAAGAGAGCCTCGATCTGTGCGTGCGCGACGTGCATTATGAACGCGGCGGCCGCACCCGGCGCGGCACGGCGACCGGCTGGCTGCTCAGCCAACCCGGCCCTTTCCGCCTCTTCTGCCGCGCCAACCCCGGCTTTTACCTGCCGCGCGATACCACCGTACCGGTGCTGCTTATCGGTACCGGTACCGGCATCGCACCGTTGATTGGCTTACTGCGCGAAATGGCCGCCCAGGGCGAACGGCGTGAAACCGTGCTGATCTTCGGTGAGAAAAGGCGCGATGAAGACTTCCTGTATGGCGAGGAATTGGTCACGCTGAACGCGGCGGGCGTACTCACGCGGCTCATCACGGCATTCTCGCGCGACACCGCCGACAAGTATTACGTGCAACACGCCATCGACGATCACGCCGGTGTCGTCAGCGGCCTGCTGCGGCGGGGCGCGCATGTCTACCTGTGCGGCAATCGTCAGTATCTGGAACATGCCGTGGCGACGGCGCTGGAGCAAGCCCACGGGGCGGAAAACCTGTGGCAGACGCTGATTGAGCAGCAGCGCCTGCATCTGGAGCTCTATTGAGACAGGGCGGCGTTCACCGCTCCGCGCGCAGCAGCAAGGACACGATGAACGCGCCCCCCAGCCCCGCCGTAATGATGCCGATGGGCAGTTCCTGATTGGGGATCAGGCTGCGGCTGAGCATGTCACCGCCGGTCAGCAGCATCGCCCCCAGCATGCCGCACATCGGCACGGACAATCGGTGGCGCACGCCCACCAGGCTCCGGGCCAGATAAGGCACCATCAGCCCGACAAAGCCGATCACGCCCGTCAGCGAAACGAGAAACGCCGTGGACAGTGCGCAGCACAGAAAGGTCTCGGTGCGCAGCCGCGCCACGTTGACCCCCATCGAATGGGCGGTTTGCTCGCCCGCCAGCAGCGCGTCCAGCGCCCGCCAACGCAGCGCCGTAAACCCGGCCAGCAGCACGAAACTCGCCAGCGGAATGAACAGATTATCCCAACGCGCCAGCCCCAGCCCGCCGAGCGACCAGAACAACACCGAACCGGCCGCCCGCTGATCGCCGGAAAACACCAGGTAGCTGGTGAGCGCGCTAAACAAAAATGAGACCGCCAGGCCACAGACGATCAACTGCTCGGCGCGCCTGACCCGGCTGACGCGAAACAGGATCATCACCGCCATCGCGGACAGAATGCCGCCGACGAAAGCCGACAGCGGCAACGTCAGTGCGCCCAGCGCATCACCGAAGCGCGTGATGACCAGCACCGCGCCGGCGGAGGCACCGGAAGAGAGCCCAAACAAAAAAGGATCGGCCAGCTCATTGCGGGTGGTGGTCTGCAGCAGCGCGCCGGTCATCGCCAGTCCGGCGCCGGTTAACGCCGCCAACAAAGCCCTGGGCACCCGCAGCTGCACGACGATGGTGTCCAGCATGCCGGAAAGCGGCGCCGAACCGAGCCCTAACGCCGCAAACGCCTGCCGCCATGACAGCGCGACGCTGCCCAGCTGCAGGCTCCAGATCATTAGCCCGCACAATACCGACAGCGCCAGCGGTGCGAGCAGCATAAAGCGCCGAGTCGGCGAGTTCATTCAGCCTCCGGCGCGTACAGCGCCCGCGCCAGCTTTTCCACTGCGCCGATGTTAGCCGGCCCCGGCGTCAGCTCCGCATACTGCAGTTTCAGATAGCGGTGGTGCCGTACGGCAGGCGTCAATTTCATCAACGGGTGAGACTCGAGGAAGCGCCGCAGCGCATCGGCGCCCGAACCGGTCTGGTAATCCAGCAGAATAATGAAATCAGGCTCGGCCGCCGCTACCGCCTCCCAGGACGCCGTCGTCCAGCTCGCCGGCAAACCGTCCATCACGTTGCGGCCGCCCGCCGCTTCGATGATCGCCGTCGGCATAGCGTATTTGCCGCTGGTGAAAGGCTTCTCCTCCCCCGAGTCATAGACGAACACCTTGAGCGGCGGCTGGCCCGCCGGCCTGGCGGGAAGCGCAGCCAACCGGCGCTGCCAGCCCTCAACCAGCGCGGTGGCCTCTTGCTGCTTGCCGAAAATCTTGCCGAGCTTCAGCTCATCGTCATACAGCAGGTTCATATCGGCCTTCTGCGGCCGCCCGCCGGCCTGTACGCAGCTCTCGCTCAGCACCAGCGTTTTGATGCCGAACGGGGCGAGCTTCTCCGGCGTGACGTCGCCGCCGATCTTCATGCCGTAATTCCAGCCGGCGAAAAAGAAATCCGGCTGTGCCGCCAGCAGCGTTTCCAAAGCGGGATATTTCGGCGCCAGCTCGGGAATGGTGCCCATCGCGGCCTTGAAGTCGGGCGTCAGTTTGTACCAGCCGGTGATGCCGGTCAGCCCGACAATGCGATCCTGCAGATGCAGTGCAAAGGCCATCTCGGCCATGTTGATGTCGTTGATGACGGCGCGCTGCGGCGCCTGGTTGAAGGTGACCGGCACACCGCAGCTTTCTACGGTGACGGGAAAATGTTCAGCCGCCGCCGACCTGGCGGCCAACAGCAGAAGCAGGATGAATACGCGTGCGTTCATGTTTCTCTCTGGTTTATCAAGCGCAATGGGGAACGTCAAAAATGCGCAGCGTTTTCCCGCTGACGGGATGTGCCACCTTGAAACTGTTCATGCCGAACACCGGCAGAATCACCGGGGTCTGCAACACCGCCTCGGGCGTACCACAGGCCACCTGACGGCTTTCGTTGAGCACCAGGATCCGATCGGCAAACGCCTCTGCCACGGGCAGATCGTGCAAGACCGCAATCACGGCGATGTCTTTATTTTTCACTAACGACAGCAGCGCCGAGCGCCCGGGCGGATCGAGGTGATTGGTCGGTTCATCCAGCAACAGCAGATCGGGAGACTGCGCCAACGCCCGAGCCAGCGCGGCACGCTGACGCTGGCCGCCCGAGAGCCGCCCCAACGGATGGCGCATGAGCGGCGCCAACCCGGTTTCCCCGATGGCTTCGTCAACGATGCGCTTTCCCGTCGCAGAACATGCGCCATGCGGCAAACGGCCCAACGCCACGTAGTCCTCAACCGACAGCCGCAAATCCGGCGAATCGTTTTGTGCCAGAAAGGCGATGCTTCTGGCGCGCTCCGCCGCCGGCCACGCGGACAAGGCGCGCCCTCGCCAGTAAATGCCGCCGCTGTCCGGCCGCGTTTCACCGATCAGGGCACGCAACAGGCTGGACTTGCCGCTGCCGTTAGGGCCGATCACCGCCAGCTTCTCACCGGCGCGCAGCGCGAAATGGATGTTGTCGAGTATCAATGCCCCGCCGTGGCCGGTCAGGCTAATCCCATCAACGTGGAGGATGTCGTGAACTGAATTCATTATGCGTAAATTGTTATATTATAACATATCAATATTTTTACCACGATTACGCGCCTTCTGCAAAAGCGAATCGCAATGTCTTTTGTCGCACGCATTGCGTGAACCGAGGCAAGAGCAAGCCGCGCCCTCTGCGTCAAAACTGCGCGGCCAAAGCAACATAGCATACCTCTCAATAAATGATAATGATTTTCATTATCACTTGAACCACTGCGATTTCCGATTGCACGCCCCGCTGAACTTAGTTATGTTTGAGCGATTAGTTTCATTCCCGGTTTTCAGGAACTCACATGGCCTACCTGGCGCACAGCACAGATCCGACAAACGCGACCGTTCCGGCCGCCGTTTTGCTGTGTGCTTCTTCCGCCCCACCCGCCGTTTCCTCTGTCGTTTCAGCGGTTGCCGCTTACCCGCCACGCATTGTGGTCGTGCGCTAAGCCAAACCGACTTTTTACCTCCGGCTTATTGATCTGTTGCGTTCAGGCGTAGACCGCCGCGCGCGCCGGAGCCTGTAATTTTCACGACAGGTGAAATTGACATGCGATTACCTTCTCTCTGGGCCAATGCCGGCCTGGCTACGCTGTTCGTCCTGCTTTGGAGCAGCGGCGCGATTTTCTCCCGTTGGGGGCTGGAGCACGCCTCCGCCTTCGCTTTCCTGTTCTTCCGCTGCGCCATCGCGCTGGCGGTGCTGTTGGCCATCGGCCTGTGGCAGCGCCAGTGCCTGCCCGCCCCCGGCACCCGCCGGCGCGTCGCGCTGATTGGCGTGCTGATGATCGGCAGCTATCAAATCTGCTATCTGCTGGCGTTGGAACAGGGTATTACGCCCGGCGTGCTGGCCACGTTGCTCGGCGTACAGCCGATCCTCACCCAGTTCATCACTGAACGGCGCTGCACCGGGCTGCGGGCGCTCGGCCTGGCGCTGGCGATGGCCGGGCTGACGCTGGTGGTGTACCAAAGCCTGATGGTGGCCCACTTCTCGCTGAGCGGCATGCTGTTCGCCTTTATCGCGCTGGGCTGCATGACCGCCGGCACCCTGCTGCAAAAAGGCATGACGCAGCCGCCGCTGGCGGTCTTGCCGCTGCAGTATGCCGTCGGGTTGCTGATGTGTACGCTGGCGCTGCCGTTTGAGCCGCTGCGGGTCGAGTGGCGGCCAGAGTTCGTGCTGCCGCTGCTGTGGATGGCGGTGGTGATCTCGGTGCTGGCGACCTTCTTGCTGTATCGCCTGATCCAGCGCGGCAACCTGGTGCAGGTCACCAGCCTGTTCTATCTGATCCCGGCGGTCACCGCCCTGCTGGACTACCTGCTGCTCGGCCACGCGCTGGCGGCGCTGAGCCTGCTGGGCATGGCGGGCATCGTGCTCGGCGTGATGCTGGTTTTCCGCCGCGCATAAAAGCAAAAGCCCCCGCGCCGTTCCACCGGCGCGGGGGCGACAACAACAACCGTTAACTCAGAATAACCAGGAACCGTACCCCCACAGCAGCACCGTCACCCCAAGCAGCAGCTCGAGCAACAGAATGCCGATGGCGAAGGTCGAGCTGGAGAAGATGAACCCTTCCTTACTGTCGATATTCAGGAAGTGCGGGATCCCCAGATTCAGCAGATAGCCCGAATAGCACAGGCCGATAATGCCGACAAACAGACACAGCCAGACGACCGGATAGAGCGCCACAATCCCGCTGAGGAACATCGGGGTCGCCACGTAGCCGGCGAACACCATGCAGCGGTGCAGGCTGGGGCGCGATTCATAGCGCCGCGCCATCCAGTGAATGACTTTCCCCATGGCCGCTACGCCCGCCAGCATCAGCAGGTAAAACGCCACGGCGGTATAAAGCGCGGTAAACATGTCGAGCCTGATGGCATGTCCCTCGCCGGAGAGCCAGCCCAACTGGGTGGTGCCGATAAAAGCGCAGACCACCGGGATTGCTGCCAAGAGCAACACGTGATGGGTGTATAGGTGCGAGACGCTTTCATTCTCGTTTTTGATCTGTTCGAACTCGGCGCTGGGATGCGCCAGAAGTCCCCAAACATGACTGACCATGAGACACCTCCTATCTCGCCGTAGGCCGCGATCGGCGAACGAATTTCACACCTCCGACGGACTGCTACCCGTGCGAGGATTGCGGCCACGGGGCTCTCTCCCCTGTACTCATTATAGTCTTTCGGCGAAAAAACGTGCGGAAAGCGCAACGCCGCGGCGCTTTGTCTTATACTCCCACCATAAAAACCAAGCTGCGAGGAAGGTCATGTCATCCGTTATCACCACCCGCCAGGCGGGGATCGTCGACGTCGACGCCGGGCGCAACGTCACCGTTGTCGAGCCCTGCAATCTGTACGGCTGCCGGCTCGGCGACGATGTCTTCGTCGGCCCGTTCGTGGAGATCCAGCGCCACGTCAGCATCGGCGCACGCAGTAAAATTCAGTCGCACAGCTTTATCTGCGAATACGTTACCCTCGGCGAAGCGTGCTTTGTCGGCCACGGCGTCACCTTCGCCAACGATCTGTTCAAAGACGGCGCGCCCAATGCAGATCCAGCCAGCTGGGGGCGCACGCGCGTCGGCGATCGGGTGTCCATCGGCTCCGGCGCCACCATCCTGGCGGTGGAGATCTGCAGCGACGCGGTGATCGGCGCCGGGGCGGTCGTGACCCGCGACATCACCCGCAAGGGGATTTATGCCGGCAACCCGGCGCGCCTGCTGCGGGAGCTGCCGTAATGACCGCGGCCATCCGCATTGCGGCCATTGAGGCGCTGCCCGATGATTACCTGACGCGCGGCGATTTCGGCTTTACCATCCGCTGTTACGCCCTGCCGCAGTTCGACACCCCGGTCGACAGCTGGCCAACCCGCCCGGTGGCGCCGTTTCGCAAACAGTATCCCCTGGCGCCGTTCGCCAACGAAGACAGCGCGACTTTCCTGGCATATCGCCAGGACCAAGCCGTTGGCCACATCACGCTGAGCAAAAACTGGAACGGTTACACCCTGATCGACGAGATCGCGGTCAGCGCTCACGCGCGCCGTCAGGGCATCGCCGGGGCGCTGCTGGACTGCGCCAAACAGTGGGCGCGGCAGCAGGAAACCTCAGGTATGATGCTCGAAACGCAGAACAACAATCTGGCCGCCTGTCGCTGCTACCAGCATTACGGGTTTATTCTCGGCGGCATCGACCGTTTGCTGTACCGCGCCGAGCCGGAGATCGCCGATCACGAAATCGCGCTGTTCTGGTATTTGCCGTTCAATAGCGAAATCGGTTACTGATTTATCGGCCGCCATTGAGGCTATGTTTACTTTTTAACCCCTACCATCGGATGAGAACTGTTATCACTGACTCTGATAAGCCAGCGACACCCAGGGAGGGCCGTATGAACCAGAACAAGGTTGTTTTACTGATGTTAGCTATCGCCATGAGCGGATGCGCCGAGCGCCCCACCGCCGTCTCCCCCGCAACGCCGCCGACCGACGTCACCGTTTCGCCGCCGGCTGTGCAACCGCAGATGGACGCCAGCACCCGCAGCAAGCTGCATGAGATCCTCGCGCTGCGCGCCGGTTGGCCCGCCACGCAGCCGCATGGCCGCACCGTCGATTTGATTTCACGCGAGTTTCTCGGCACGCCCTATCTCGCCAACCGCCTGATCGGTTCGCAGAGCACGCCCGAGCAGCTGGTGATCGACTTCCGCGGGCTGGATTGCTTCACCTACATCGATTATGTGGAAGCGCTCAGCACCGCCCGCAGCGAGGGCGAGTTCGTACAGCGCCTGGTAGACATTCGCTACGTCGACGGCAACATCGCCTTCCCGCAGCGCAAACACTTCTTCACCGATTGGGCGCAGCGGCCGAAAAAAGTGGCTGAAGACATCACCGCGCGGCTCAGCCCGCACGCCGTCACCCTCGTGAAAACCCTCAACCGCAAAGCGGATGGCGGCAGCTACCTGCCCGGCTTGCCCGACGTACAACGCAGCGTGACCTATATCCCCAGCGACCGTATCGACGACAAGGTGCTGGCCCAGCTGCGCACCGGCGATTACATCGGCATTTACACCAACCTGGACGGGCTGGACGTGACCCACACCGGCATCTTCGTGATGACCGACAACGGCCCGGTGCTGCGCAACGCCTCATCGCGCAAGGCCAACATGCGGGTGGTCGATTCGCCCTTTATGGATTACGTGATGGCCACGCCGGGCATCGTGGTGCTGCGTTCGCTCAGCCGATAATCCCCCGCCGCATAACGGCTATAAGCTATAGCCGTTTATGCTGAGCGAGCGTTTGACTTCATCGGCGGTTCAAGCTTAGCTGTAAGAACAAAAACCAACTGATTTTATTGTTCTTTTCAGGGAGACTTCGATGACCTTACGCTGGCGTATCACCCCTCTGGCGGCGGCCTTCGCCGCCGTTTTGGCGCTTCAGGGCTGCGATCAAAAAACCGATCGGAACCATATCAAGGTCGGCGTCATCAACGGCGCGGAACAGGACGTGGCGGAAGTCGCCAGGCAAGTGGCGAAAGAGAAATACGGGCTGGACGTCGAGCTGGTCGGCTTCAGCGGTTCGCTGCTGCCGAACGACGCCACCGACAAGGGCGAACTGGACGCCAACGTGTTCCAGCACCGCCCGTTCCTCGAACAGCAAAATAAAGATCACGGCTATAAGCTGGTGGCGGTCGGCAATACCTTTGTCTTCCCGATGGCCGGCTACTCCAAAAAGATAAAATCGCTCAAAGAGCTGCCTGACGGCGCGGTGATCGCCATCCCGCTCGATCCGACCAACCTGGGGCGTGCCCTGCTGCTGCTGGAAAAAACCGGATTGATTACGCTGAAACAAGGCAAGGGGTTGTTGCCCACCGCCCTGGACATCAGCGCCAACCCGCACCGTTACCAAATCATGGAGCTGGAAGGCGCGCAGCTGCCGCACGTGCTGGACGATCCAAAGGTGACCGTCGCCGTCATCAGCACCACCTACATCAACCAGACCGGCCTGTCGCCGACCAAAGACGGCATCTTCATCGAGGATAAAGACTCGCCGTACACCAACATCATCGTCACCCGCGAAGACAACAAGGACGCGCCGAACGTGCAGAACTTCATCAAAGCCTATGAGTCTGACGAAGTGGCCAAGGCCGCCGAGAAAATCTTCAACGGCGGCGCGGTGAAAGGCTGGTAATTCCAGGCACAGCGCCACAGGGGCTCTCCCCAAAGAACCCCTTGTCCGCTAATCATCGCCTTTTCTTATCTCACCATAAGAAAACCCGATTTACCCCGGCGGCGAGCGGCGCGCATAATGGCGTTTATCCGCTGATTTCCAAGGTAAACAGGCATTACCATGACGCTCTCCGCTCCCGTACTCAGCCTCCTTGACGCCACGCCGGACGATATGGCCGCCGTGCTGCGCATTTACACTCACCACGTGCTGTACGGTGCAGCCTCGTTTGAAGAACAGCCGCCGCCCCTGGCGGAAATGCAGCTGCGGCTGAGCAAGGTGCAAGAAGCCGGGCTGCCCTGGCTGGTGGCGAAAAGCGAAGGCCATATTGTGGGCTACTGCTACGCCACGCCGTATCGGCCCCGGCCGGCCTATCGTTTTACCGTGGAAGACTCGGTGTATATCGCCGAGGGGCAACAGGGTAAAGGCGTCGGCAAGGCGCTGCTGAGCAAGCTTATCGCCCGCTGCGAGCAAGGCCCCTGGCGCCAGATGCTGGCGATCGTCGGCGATTCCGCCGCCAACCGCGGTTCGCTGGCGCTGCACCAGTCGCTCGGCTTTACCAGCGTCGGGACGTTAAAGGCCGTGGGGTTCAAACTGGGGGAATGGCGCGACACCCACCTCATGCAGCGCGCGCTGGGCGCGGGCGACAGTCAGCATCCTTGAATACATGGCGACGCACGATAGGAAGTTAGCGTCTATAGTGAAGAGTGATTTCATTAAGTTAGCGCCAATCGTGCGCCACATTTAACCGGTAAGGGAGAAGTAAATGAAAATTATTCTGTGGATTGTCGCCATCATCTTCATCGTGGGTTTGTTGACGATTACCGGCGTTCTCAAACTGATTTTTTAAAGCGTCAGCTCCGTCCCGCCCCTTGCGGGGCGAGACTTTTCATCATGCCTTGAAACGCGCGCGCACCGCGCCCAGCGCCGACACCACCGCCAGCACCACGCCGCCGGCGATCACACCGAACACCACGTTCAGCAGAGCTGGAATGACACCCTGCAAAATATGCCCCAACGTCGGCACCACCGTAGCGTAGGAAGCCCAGTCCTCAAACAGATGATGTACCGGCGGCAGGCCGTGGGTCAGGATGCCGCCGCCGACCATAAACATGGCGACTGTGCCGACGATCGACAGCGTTTTCATCAAATAGGGCGCGGCGCGCACGATGCCGCCGCCGACGGCGCGCGCCAACACGCTGCCCTTGCGGCTCAGGTACAGCCCCAAATCATCCAGCTTGACGATACCGGCGACGATGCCGTAAACCCCCAGCGTCATCACTAGCGCGATGCCGCACAGCACGATCACCTGCTGACTGAAAGTGGCGCCGGCGACGGTGCCCAACGTAATGGCGATAATCTCGGCGGATAACACGAAATCGGTACGCACAGCCCCTTTTATCTTGCGCTTTTCATAGGCCGCCACATCCTCATTGGCGCCCGGTCCGTCTTGCTTATCCTCATGTGCCTGCTTGTCTTGGCTCAGGCTGTGGTACACCTTTTCGAACCCTTCGTAGCACAGGTAGGCGCCGCCCACCATCAGCAGCGGCGTGATCGCCCAGGGCGCGAAAGCGCTGATCAGCAGCGCCAGCGGCACCAGGATCGCCTTGTTGATCAGCGAACCTTTGGCGACGCTCCACACCACCGGCAGTTCGCGGTCGGCTTTAACGCCGGTGACCTGCTGCGCGTTGAGCGCCAGATCGTCCCCCAGCACCCCAGCGGTTTTTTTTGCCGCCATCTTGGTCATCAAAGAGACATCGTCCAGCAACGAGGCGATGTCGTCGATAAGGGTAAGTAAGCTACTTCCTGCCAAAATGATTCATCCTTTTACATATGCATACGCGGGTTATTGTACGTTTAGCATAGCGGTAAACCACCGCGAGCGGATATGGGATAAACGCCACTTTCTCCATCACCTCAGATCCCCCGCCGGCACATTGAGCTGCCAGGAAAGCCCAAAGCGATCGTTGAGCCAGCCGAAGCGGGCGCTGAAGCCGTAGTCGTCGAGCGGCATCAGCACCTTACCGCCCTCCGCCAGGCGGTGGAACGCCCTCTCCAACACTTCTTCGTTAGGCAGGTTGATGAACAGCGACACCGCCGGGGTAAAGCTGAAATCATGGCTGATCGGGCTGTCGATAAACACCAGGTTCTGCCGATCGAAATCGATGGTGGCATGCTTGATTAACCGCTGGCCGTCCGGCGTCGGGTCGTAATGCTGCACCTGCATGAGCCGAAAACGCTCAAACACCTGGCTGTAGAGGTCGATCGCCTGCTGCGCCTCCCCCTGAAACATGACAAAGGTCGAAACCTGACTCATAACATCCCCTTCGGTAATCGTTGTGGTATTAATGGAGGATAGCGGATTACCCTTGAAGCGGCGAAAGGAGCAACCATGAGCATCATTCATCGCCTGGCGCAGCCGGACGATCTCAACGGCCTGTTGGCTCTGTATCGCGAGCTGCGCCCACAGGATGCGCCGCTGCGCAGCGACGACGCGCGCCGTGCCCTGCAGCGCCTGCTGGACGATCCGGCGATCCGTCTGGTGGTAGCGGCGCAAGAGGAACAGCCGATAGCCACCTGCATGCTGGCGCTGATCCCGGGGCTGGCGCATCAGGCGCAGCCGTTCGGCGTCATCGAACACGTGGTGACGGCGGAGCCCTATCGCGGCCACGGCGTGGCGCTCGCGATGATCGAATACGCGCTGCAGCTGGCCTGGCGCAAGGGCTGTTACAAGGTGATGCTGCTGTCGGGGCAGCAACGCACCGGCGCGCACCAGCTTTATCTCAAGGCGGGTTTCGACGGCGATCGCGAGCGGGGATTTGTCATCAGGCGGCCCGAGGGCCGATAGCGGCCTGCCGCAAACGGGCAGGCCGCCAGGCAGGTTATTCGCTGTCGTTCTTCGCCAGACGGGCGTCTTTTTGGCGGCGATAGTCACGGGCGGCGGCCGGGATCGGCGTCACCTTGCCGGTTTCAATCCAGCTGCGCAGACGGTTGGCGTCGGCGAAGTGGGTATATTTGCCGAAGGCGTCCAGCACCACCAGCGACACCGAGCGATTACCGATCACCGTGCGCATCGCCAGGCAGTGACCCGCTTGGTTGGTGAAGCCGGTTTTGGTCAGCTGGATGTTCCATTTCGGGTTATACACCAGATGGTTAGTGTTGCGGAACGGCAGCGTATAGTTCGGATCTTTGAAGCTGGCCATGCGCTCGGTGGTGGTGCTGAGCTGGCCGATCAACGGATATTGCTTGGTGGCGATCAGCAGCTTGGTCAGATCGCGCGCCGTCGACACGTTATGAATAGACAGCCCGGTCGGTTCCACATAATGGGTATTGGTCATGCCCAGCGCTCTGGCCTTGGCGTTCATCGCTTTGATGAAGGCGTTGTAGCCCCCCGGATAGTGGTGCGCCAGGCTGGCGGCGGCGCGGTTTTCCGACGACATCAGCGCCAGCAGCAGCATATCCTTACGGCTGATTTCGCTGTTCAGCCGCACCCGTGAATACACCCCTTTCATCTCCGGCGTCTGACGGATGTCCACCGCCAGCATCTCGTCGAGCGGCAGGTGCGCGTCGAGCGTGACCATGGCGGTCATCAGCTTGGTGATCGAGGCGATCGGCACCACTTCATCCGGGTTGCGCGCATACATCACCTTATGGGTTTGCATATCGACGACCATCGCGCTGCCGGAGGCCAGCTCCGGTTGGGTGGCGTGCAGGGCGGCGGCGTTGTCGCTGGCCAACGCGCGCGGCGCAAAGCCTGCGCCCGCCTGCAAAGCGAGCAGGGTCAGAACCAAAACACGTATTTTCACAGGCATTACTCTGAAATGGGGGCTTGAACTCAGCGAATTATATGTGAGGGTTCAGCGCTTGGCACTGGGATTGTATGGCGGATTTGTGACAAATTCTGTCCGCTGAAAAACGACGCAGCCCGCGGGCGCTCTGGGATGAACGCCCGCGTGGAAAAAGTTACAGCGCCGGCTGCCAGGCCGACTGCGGCAACAGGTACAGCCCCGGGGTTTGCCGCGCCCCGGCGCCGACGATATGGCCGATGCCGGCCGCCATCACCGCCAGCGTCACATCGAAGGCGTTAAGGCTGTCGCCATAGCCGGCGGTCAGGTTAAACATCGAGCCGTTGGCCAGCAAATACACCGTCTTCTCATTAAGTTGGTAAGCGTTCACATAAGGCATCGGCTCGTGGTGCGGCAGGCCTTGCAGGAAGCCGACGTCGATCTCTTCCGCCACGTGGCCGATGTTGAGGATAAACACGCCGTCCTGTGCCTGTTGCAAATGCTGCGCCGAGAGCACGTTTTTCGCGCCGGTTGCGGTGGCGATCACGTCCGCCTGCGCGACGGCGCTCGCCAGATCCACCACCTGCCAGCCGTCATAACGCGCCTGCAGCGCGCGCGCCGGATCGATTTCCGCCACCATCACCTGGCCGCCGTAAGCCCTGGCCGCCGCCGCTGTCCCCTGCCCGACCAGGCCGTAGCCGATCACCAGCACGCGCTTTTCGTGCAGCGTCAAATGGGTGGTCTGGAAGAAGGTGTGCCAGGCGGTCAGCCCAACCATATGCCGATTGTGCAGCCCCTCTTTCACCGGCAGATCGTCCCAGTTGAAGATCGGGTAGCGCGGCGCCACGCCGTTCAAACGGCTGATGCCCGATCCGGTGGCTTCCAGCCCGGCGACGATCTGCGGGCCGTTCGGCGACTGGTGCAAACGGGTGGTCAGATCCGCCCCCATTTCGCACAGGTGGGTTGGCTGCCAGGCCAGCGCGCGGTCGAAGGACTCCGACCATTCGCCGGCGTTCATGTCGCGCCAGGCATAGGCCTGCGCGCCCCGCCGTTCCAGCCAGGCCACCACGTCGTTCTGCACCGTGGTGGGATTGCAGGTGGTCAGGAAGATCGCCGCGCCCTTATCCAGCAGGCCGGCCACCAGCGGCGCCATTTTCAGATCCAGGTGCATATTGCACGCCAGCCGCACTCCGTGCAGATCCGGCAACGCCGCCACCACCGCCCGGGTGCGCGGCATATGGCGCATCGCCCAGTTCAATTCGCTCTCGAAATCCTGATACATCCGTTGCTCCTCTGGTGTGCCCCGCCGCCAGGCGTGGCAAAAAAGTTATCCCGCGCGGCCGAGCCGGCGGATCGCCTGCGGCGACAGGCCAAATACGCGGATAAACGCCCGCCTCATGCGCTCCGGATCGCTGAACCCCACCGAACGGGCGATCGCCTCCAACGGCTCGGCGCTCTCTTCGATGCGCACCCTGGCCGCCTCCACCCGCAGTTGTTCGATCACCTTGGCCGGCGTCTGCCCGGTTTCGGCGCGGAACAGCCGGCCGAATTGGCGCTCGCTCAGGCAGACGGCGTCGGCCAGATCCGCCACCGACAGCGGCAGATGCAAATGCTCTCGCGCGAACGACAGCGCGGCGCGCATGCGATCCGACGACGGGTTCAACGCCAGCAGCAGCGAATACTGCGACTGCCCGCCGGGGCGCCGATGATAGACCACCAGCTGCCGCGCCACGGCCGCCGCCAGGGTGGCGCCAAGGTCGTCTTCTATCAACGCCAGCGCCAGATCGATACCGGCGCTGATGCCGGCCGAGGTCCAGATATCGCCGTCGCGAATGAAAATGCGGTTGCTGTCGACGCGGATGCGCGGATAGCTCTGCTGCAGCCGCGCCGCGTGATACCAGTGGGTGGTGGCGCGCTTGCCGTCCAGCAAACCGCAGGCCGCCAGAATAAACGCGCCGGTGCACACGCTGGCGATGCGCCGCGCCCGCCGGCTGTGGGTGGTCAGAAACGCCACCAGCGCCGGCGACTGAGCCGCCATCACGTTGCCGCTGCCGCCGGCCACCACCAGCGTATCGAAACGCTCGTCGCCGCACGGCTGTGTGGCGATCTCCACCCCGGCCGAGCTGGCGACCATCCCGCCCTGCGGCGAGATCGCCACGCAGCGGTAGGCCGGCGGATCGGTAAACTGGCTGACGTTATCGAACGCCGCCAGCGGGCCGGCAAAGTCCAGCAGGTTGAAACCGGGAAAAACCACAAAACCGATCGTTTTCATGATGGCGCTTTTTGAGGGTTATCTGTCATACCAGCCAAAAACAGGGCGGCTATTATGGCCCAGGTCCAACGATAAAAATGAGGCGAATGTCATGTCTGAACCACTCGTGATTGTATTTCCCATCTATCAAGGCGTCACCCAGCTCGACTTCACCGGCCCGCTGCAGTTTCTGCGCCACATACCGGGCGCGGAAATCATCGTCGCTTCGGTAGACGGCGCAGATGTCGAATCGGAAGGCTTGCACTTCACCCAACTGCGCCCGCTGCCGGAGATCGCGCGCTGCGACGTGCTGTGCGTGCCGGGCGGCAGCGGCTGCACCCAGGCGCTGCAGGATAAAGCGTTCATGCAGCAAATCCGGCGGCTGGGCGCCGATGCCCGCTACCTGACCTCGGTGTGCACCGGTTCGCTGATCCTGGCCGCGGCCGGCCTGCTGGCGGGCAAACGCGCCGCCTGCCACTGGTCGATGCGCGACAGCCTGAAGCTGTTCGGCGCCATCCCCAGCGCTGCACGCGTAGAGCGCGACGGCAACGTGATCAGCGGCGGCGGCGTCACCGCCGGCATCGATTTCGCGCTGGCGCTGATCGCCGAACTGCACGGCGAAGACACCGCCCAAACGATCCAACTCTATCTGGAATACGCCCCGGCCCCGCCGTTCACGGGCGGCACGCCGGAACTGGCCCCGCCGCACATTTACGCCAGGGTACAGGCGCAGATGGCGGAAAGCCTGGCGCGGCGCAGAGCATTGGTGGCCCAGATCGCCCAAGGCTAGCGATCGGGCGTATACTTGCCCTTATGCGTCAGTCACATAAGGAGTAAGGAATGACCGATTTGGCCCACTACATTACGGACTACGGCTACTGGGCGTTGTTTATCGGCTGCCTGGCTGAGGGAGAAACCATCACGCTGCTGGGCGGCATCGCCGCCCATGAAGGCTTGCTGCACTGGCCGTGGGTGATCGCGGTGGTGGCGCTGGGAGGTACGCTGGGGGATCAGCTGCTGTACTTCGCCGGCCGCCGGTTCGAAGGCCGGGTCATCTCGCGGCTCAAGGGGCAGGAAAAGCGCATCGCGCGCGCCAGAAAGCTGATCGCCCTCCACCCAATGCTGTTCGTTATCGGGGTGCGCTTTATGTACGGTTTCCGCATCATCGGCCCGGTGCTGATCGGCGCCAGCCGCCTGCCGCCGTCGCGCTTCGTGCCGCTCAATATCCTCGGCGCCATTCTGTGGGCGACGATCTTCGTCATGCTCGGCTATTTTGGCGGCCAGGCGATCGAACGCTTCGTTACCGGCTTCGACAAAAAACTCTCCAGCCTGCTGTTTGTCGCGCTGGCGATCGCCGCCATCCTGCTGGTGCGCTTCTGGTGGCGCAAACGCCACGCGGAATAAGCCAGCGCGCCTGGCGTCAGCCTTCCTGCGGTGCCGCGCGCATCAGCTCGACCAGTTCGCGCGCCGCCTTGTCTAGCGGGCGATTCTTCAGCCAGATCAGATGCATCGGCAAGCGCAGCTCGTTCTTGGTGTTTTTGAATTTCAGCCGCACCAGCCGCCCCTGCGCCAGCAGCGGCTCGGCCAGCGACAGCGGGAAATTGCCCCACCCCAGGCCCGCCTCCACCATGTTCAGCGCCATCGGCAGGCTGTCGGTGCGCCAGTAGGCCTCCGCCACCTGCGGGCGCAGATCGCCGATCGGCAGATCGCGGCTGGCCACCATGATCTGCCGCACGTTGACCAGATCCTCGAGAAACAGTTCGCCCGCCGCGCCGTCCAGCGCCGGATGCTGCGGCGAGACCATCGCCACCAGCGATTCCGCGCCAACGGAGTGGAACTGCTCCGCGCTGTTGATGTTCAGCCCGCCGAACGCCAGGCAGACGCCAATGCGCTCCTGGTGCAGCATGTGCAGCACGTCGTCCTGCGGCGCGCTGAGCACTTCGATGTTGAGCAACGGATAACGCTGCGACAGCGTTTTCACCGCCGCCAGCAGGCTGGCGCCGTTAATGTCCGACGCCACACCGATCGAAAGCCGGCTCTCCAGCCCCTGAGACAGTTCGATAGCGTGCACCTGCAGCTGCTTGAGCTGCCCG
Organism: Serratia sp. MF1(2023); assembly: GCF_030954545.1. NCBI lineage: Bacteria > Pseudomonadati > Pseudomonadota > Gammaproteobacteria > Enterobacterales > Yersiniaceae > Serratia > Serratia sp. MF1(2023). The sequence goes on from NZ_JAVHUX010000008.1 coordinate 502,043, forward strand.
GCGATCAGCCGGGCGTGCGGCGCCAGGGCCAACGCCAGCGCGGTCGGCGTCGGTTCACGGTGCGAGCGATCGAACAAGGCGAAACCGAGTTCCGCCTCCATGTTGGCGATGCCCATGCTGACAGCGGACGGTACGCGCCGCAGCGCGCGGGCGGCGGCGGAAAACGAACCGCGATCGAGCACCGCCAGAAACAGTTCGATATTGTCGCTGGAAAAGTTCATCGTTTAACCTGTCAGTAAAACTGACAGCTCCTGACTTTTTCTATCAATGTGATTGACGTTATCTTAGCCGCCGTCGCCGCAGAGGCAACTAAAAACAGATCGGGAGAAAACAATGCAAGGCGTCAAACGCAAACTGGTGTATGTCACCGCTTATGAAATCATCGGCATGGCGATCTCGGCGCTGGGGCTGGCGCTGCTGTCGGGCCATGCGCCGAGCAGCACCGGGCCGCTGGCGGTGGTGATCACCACCATCGCGGTCAGCTGGAACTTTATTTACAACTCTTTATTCGAGTGGTGGGAAAGCCGCCAGCTGTCGCGCACCCGCACGCTCAAGCGCCGCATTTTGCACGCCGTCGGCTTTCAGCTGACGCTGGTGGTGTATCTGATCCCGCTGATCGCCTGGTGGATGGGCATCACGCTGTGGCAGGCGCTGCTGCTGGATATGGCGCTGATCGTCATCATTCCTTGCTACACCTTCCTGTTTAACTGGGCGTTCGACAAGCTGTTCGGCCTGCCGGCTTCGGCTCTGCCGGCCGGTGAATCCGCCTAAAAAGCCCCCGCGTCCGATTCGCCTGCGCACGCTAATTACTGCGCAGGCGCCATCGCTTTATTTTCCGCCCGCCTTCCCCCTCACGCAAAATAACGTCCAAATCCCTTTAATTTGCGCGGTAATTATTATTCTGTGATTTCAATCACTTTTATCGTTCGATATTTCCGTGTTGATAATAATACTCATCTTACTGAATAATATGCGCTTTTGTTTTCAGTTTAAAAAATACACACAATTGTTCACGCTTTGTACGCAGGTTTTTTTGCCAGCTTTATCGGGAAACGGTAGCATGCCACGCCGTTATTTAACGGCGGCTGTATACACAATAAACAGCGGAATGATGCCACGACCTCATTCTCATTACGATTGCTGATGGCAATCGTTTGCCCTGCAGCTCAGGGCGGCGTTCATCATAGACAGGTAAACAGGACGGATAATGCACTCACAAAAAAAGTCGGCGGACGATAAACACGCCGCCAGAAGACGCTGGCTAGACTCTCATGAATCCGGTTATCACAAAAGCATGGGCAACCGGCAGATCCAAATGATCGCCATCGGCGGTTCGATCGGCACCGGCTTGTTCCTCGGTACCGGCGGCCGTCTCGAACTGGCCGGGCCGGCGCTGGCGCTGGTCTATCTGGTGTGCGGGATCTTCTCTTTCTTCATCCTGCGCGCGCTGGGCGAGCTGGTGCTGCATCGCCCTTCCAGCGGCAGCTTCGTTTCTTACGCCCGCGAATTTCTCGGTGAGAAAGCCTCTTACGTCGCCGGCTGGATGTATTTCCTCAACTGGGCGATGACCGGCATCGTCGACATCACCGCGGTGGCGCTGTACATGCACTACTGGGGCACCTTCGCCGACGTGCCGCAGTGGCTGTTCGCCCTCGGCGCGCTCGGCATCGTCGCCACCATGAACATGATCGGCGTGAAGTGGTTCGCCGAGATGGAGTTCTGGTTCGCGCTGATCAAGGTGGTCGCCATCGCGCTGTTCCTGATTGTCGGCGTCGTCTTCCTCGGCACCGGCACCCCGGTCGCCGGCCACACCACCGGCATGCACCTGATCACCGAAAACGGCGGCATGTTCCCGCACGGCCTGCTGCCGGCGCTGGTACTGGTGCAAGGGGTGATCTTCGCCTTCGCCGGCATCGAGCTGATCGGCACCGCCGCCGGCGAGTGTAAAGATCCGGCCAAAATGATGCCCAAAGCGATCAACAGCGTGATCTGGCGTATCGGCCTGTTCTACGTCGGCTCCGTGGTGCTGTTGGTGCTGCTGCTGCCGTGGAACGCCTACCAGGCCGGCCAAAGCCCGTTCGTCACCTTCTTCAGCAAGCTGGGCGTGCCTTACATCGGCACCATCATGAACATCGTGGTGTTGACCGCCGCGCTGTCCAGCCTCAACTCCGGCCTCTACTCTACCGGCCGCATCCTGCGTTCGCTGGCGATGGGCGGCTCGGCGCCGAAGCTGATGGCCAAAATGAGCAGCCAGCAGGTGCCTTATGCCGGCATCCTGGTCACCTGCGGCATCTACGTGATCGGCGTGGTGCTCAACTACCTGGTGCCTTCGCAGGTATTCGAGATCGTGTTGAACATCGCCTCGCTGGGCATCATCGCCTCCTGGGCGTTTATCATCGTCTGCCAGATGCGCCTGCGCAAAGCCGTGCGTGAAGGCCGCGCGCAGCCGGTATCGTTCAAAATGCCGGGCGCGCCGTTCACCTCCTGGCTGACGCTGGCGTTCCTGCTGATCGTGGTGGTGATGATGGCGTTCGACTACCCGAACGGCACCTGGACCATCGCCACCATTCCGGTGCTGGCGGTGCTGCTGACGCTGGGCTGGTTCGGCCTGCGCAAGCGCGCGCAGGAAGTGAAGCGGGAGCAGCAGGCTCACGAAGAGCAGAACCCGCACTGAATCGACAAACCGCCCTCCGGGGCGGTTTTTTTATCCGCTATAAGCGGCCGTAGAACGTCATTCTGGCGCTTTCCGACAGCATCACGTCCGGCTGCGCATTGTAGGCCAGCACCACCAGCATGCGCGTGGTGTCGCCTTCGGTCGGCGTCACCCGGTGCATGGCGTTGCGCCCGCGAAACAGCACCAAATCCCCCTCCTCCATCGCCAGCCGTTTGGCCGCCCGCTCGCCATCCAGCACCTGCGTGACCCCGGCATAGTTCATCTCGCCGCGATCGGCGTCGCGCAGGTTCTCCACGTACTCGAAACGCCCGCCTGCCGCCGGTTTCTGGATCAGCAGCGTGATGGCGAACGACGAGTTGTCGAAGTGCCAGCCCAGCTCCTGGCCGGTGTGGGCGTAATGCAGGTTGATCGACGACAGCCGATCGGCGTAGGGATACAGCTGCGCCTCATCCAACACCGCGCAGAGGAACGCGCGAAACGCCGGGGCATCGTACAGCGCACGCAGCGGCGACTGCGGCGGAATATCTTCGTCGGTAATGCAGCCCTTGGACGACACCACCAGCCGGTTGCGCGCGTGATCGGCCGGCAGCGCGTCGTCCTGCGGCCGCAGATACACGTTGTGTTTGCTGGTGGCGTAAAACGCCGCATGGTGCTGTTCGGCGCCTTCCAACCGCACCGTCGCCAGCGCGGCGGCACGCAGAAATCCCGGCAGCACCAGCGCGCCGGCGCGCTCCAGCGTTTGCCGGCAGCGGACGCGGAATGCGGCGTCGTCGATGGGATGGGCGGACAGATCGATAATATCGGCAAGTTGCGGCATGGCGTTCCCCTCGTGTGCGATAGCCGGATGCCTCTCACTGTAGCGAATGGCGCATTGCCGCCATAACAAAAATACGTTATGGATAAGCTAACCAATTCTTAGCGATAGCCCTGCCCATGCACTCACCGTCCCGCGCGCGCTTGCCCAAGCTGAGCGCCATTCTGGCGTTCGAAACCGCCGCCCGCACCGGCAGCCTGGCCCGTGCGGCGGATGCGCTGGCGCTGACCGCCGCCGCCGTCAGCCAGCAGATCCGCCAGCTCGAACAGCATCTGGGCATCACGCTGTTCATCCGCGCCAAAAGCGGCGTCACGCTGACCGAACAGGGCGCGGACTACCTGGCCTACGTGCAGGAGGCGTTCGAAACGCTGCGCGTGGCGCAGCAGCACGTCGAGCGCCAGCGCGGCAAACAGGCGCTGACGGTGTTCGCCCTGCCGGCGTTGGCCTCCAAGTGGCTGAACCCGGCGCTGGGCGACTGGTTGGCGCAGTGCCCCGACGGCGATCTGCGGCTGCACGCCACCCATGCGGCGGTCGATTTCGCCCATTCGGCGGCGGACTTCGCCCTGTGCTTCGGCGATCAGGACTATCCGCTGCTGGAAAAGGTGCGGCTGTTTCAGGATCGGGTGCAGCCGGTGTGCAGCCCGGCGCTGCGCGATCGCGGCGACTGGACGCAACTGCCGCTGATCCACGTCGACTGGGGCAAGGAGAGCCAGTTTCTGCCGGGCTGGCACGAGTGGTTCACCGCCGCCGATCGAATGCCGCCGGCGCGGCGCGGGCTGACCTATAACCTGACCTCGCTGGCCATCGACGCCGCCGTGCAAGGGCGCGGGGTGCTGCTCGGCCAGCGGCGGCTGATCGGCCGTGAACTGGCGGCAGGCCAGTTGGTCACCCTGGCCAAACCGGCGCTGCCGCTCAGCAAACCCTACTACGTGGTTTACCCGCCGCGCACGCTGGAAAAACCCGGCGCAGCGGCGTTTCTGGCCTGGTTGCAAACCCTCGCATCTACAGACCAAGCCTGAACCCCAACGGCGATGTTTGCTGGCGTCAGACACAACCCTGAACGCTTAAGCCTCTCACCTCAGCCTGTTAATTTATCTCTGCCGGCCGGGATCGCGAACCGATCCGCCCTTCGGCCACAATGCCATTTCCCTATGCCGCCGCCCCTGCAATCGCCATATTGCATCGGCCTCTTACTGTTCAAAATGAGGGTTACTCCATGATTTCATTAAATGATTACGCCAACCTACGCAGCTATGCCGGTAGCGAAACCGCGGTGATGCTCGAAAACCGCTACCACCACGGCGTATTTACCCGAGACGATGCAGATACCACCAGCCAGGACAACGGCGTCACCCTGCTCGTCGACGCGCAAAACCGCCGCTGGAAGCGCATCATCAATGACGGCGATTACAGCATCGATTGGTGGCACCTGCCGGGCGATGAACTGGATTACTCGCTGACCATTACCCGCGCGTGCAACTTCTTGCAGGTCAAAGGCGAAGAGTGGTGGCAATTGCCTATCCCTACGACCCCTGCGGGGATTACCCTGGTTGGCCCCGGCGGCGTTCGCCCTTGTAAAACCACCGCCAACCTGAAGCTGTGGAAAAACGCCGTCGATTTTAAGGGCACCATTCTGGACTTCAGCGGCGCCGCCAACATCGAGTGCGTACGCGTGCAATATTCGCTGGGAGCGCCGGCGATTTATAACCTGCGCATCGTGGGTGCCCCTGGCGCGGCGGCCAATCTGCGCGGCCTGTGTGTCTACAGCGATGCCTCAAACATGCACGGCCTGCCGGCCTGCCAACTGCTGGTGCAAAACGTCTGGCTGACCAACCTGTATAAAGGCATCGTCTTCGGCAATAACGCCTATATCCAGAGCTGGCACAGCATCATGGTACGGGGCTGCTTCTGGCCGATCTGGTCTGAAACTACCGCCAACGCCGGCGAAAAAATCGTCTTCTACAAATGCCTGTTCGGCGACAGCCGAAACTATTATCAGGGAGTGCATAACCTGGCCTTCCGCGATTGTTCGTTCGACTACAGCGGCTTTAACAATGAAACCGAACAGTTGGCCAATACCGACTATGGTTTGTTCGACCTTAAGGGCGGCACGCTGGACTTTAAAAATTGCCACTTCGAATGGGGTAACGCCAACTGCCGCAACTACCGGCCGGTCTTTACCAGCAACAACGGGGGTACGGTAAAAATCAAAGACAGCCAATGGCACAGCGTGATGACCAACAACACCGATGCCGGCAGCAGTGTGCCCTACCAATACGTCGAGTATTTCTTCTTCGATAAGTCCAGCGATCTAAGCGGAAAATGTTATATCGACGGTTTCGATCTGGTGAACGCCGACATTAAAAAAGGCTGGTCCAACAACCATATCGAGATGAAAAAGATCGTCGCGCCCGGCTACATCAACATGTGGCGCCTGCTCTATCTGGGCGATGGCGTCAACCATCTGCCGGAGCCGAGCTGGAAAGAGAGCGGCGCGCTGGCATTGAATAACGTCTACGCCTTCGGCGGCGCACGCCTCTCGCAAACGGAGACCGCCGATCTGGCGGTGACGCTACAAAACGGCGTGCTGACCGCCACCACCAAAACGGCGACAACGACGGACAAACGCGTCGAGATCTACTTCCCAATCGAGAAAAACGATCTGGTGCTGTGGCGCGCCACGCTGGCAAACCTGAAAGGCCAGAACAGCCTTGATGTCACCATCGGCACTTACCAAGGCAAGTATGTCCTGAACGGCGATGCCGGCGTCACTACCCTACTGGAAAAAGCTTGCCAGTGGGGGCGCACCGGCACGGTAACGCCGGCCGCTTCGGCAACGATGACCTCGGATCGGATCACTGCGCTTAACTCGTCGGAATATTTGCCGCTGCCTGAGGGCTATGTCAATTACGCCCGCATCGCCATCGTGCTGAAAAACTTTACCGGCAGCGCCGCTCAGCCCACCTCGGTGGATATCACCCAACTGTTGTGTCAAAAGATCGACATCGTCTCCCGCAACCCGCGTAAATCCTGGTAACCGAACGGGCCCCGTCAGGGGCCTGTCTTCCATTAACGCGCGGTATAACCGCCGTCGATGCTGTAAAACGCGCCGGTGGTGAAACTGCTGTCGTCCGAGAGCAGGAAAGCCACCGTTTTCGCCACCTCTTCCCGCGTCGCCATTCTCCCCATCGGGTGCGAAGCGGCCATCTGCGCCCGCGCCGACGCCGGCAGTTCCCTCATCGCCGGCGTCTCCACATAGCCCGGCCCGACGGCGTTGATGCGCACGCCGCGCGTGGCGAACTCCAGCGCCGTCGAGCGCGTCAGGCCCAACACGCCATGCTTGGCGGCGGTATAAGGCGCGATCCCGGCAATGCCCACCACGCCGTTGGCGGAAGAGAGGTTCACCACCGCCCCGCCGCCGCCGGCGACGATCGCCGGCAGGCCGTACTTCATGCCGAAAAACGTGCCGCTCAGGCAGGTGGCGATCACCTCATGCCAATCTTCGACCGCGTACCGATCGATGTCCACCTCGTGCGGGCCGGTGATCCCGGCGTTGTTGACCAACAGATGCAGCGCGCCGCAGCGCCGCACCGTCTCTTCAATGCCCTGCTGCACCGACGGCGCCTCACGCACGTCCATCCGCAACGTCATCACCCGTCGGCCCTCGGGATCGAGCCGCGCGGCGGCGGCGGCGAGAGGCGCGGCGTGGCGGCCGGTCATCACCACCGTGGCACCGCGCCGAAACAGTTCGGCGGCGATCGCTTCGCCGATGCCGGTGGAAGCGCCGGTCACCAGTGCCACCCGATGTTTGAAATCTTGCATAACCGTTCTCCTGCCAGATTGAACTCAGGGGAACAGGCTAACGCCGGCCAGTGACAGTTTGCGGCAGCAGCGACAGCGCAGCACGTAATGCGCTCACAAAAGCCGCAAAGCCCGCTATTTTATGCCTACTTTTTCTCATGCGAGACTCCCTGTGGATACCCAACGCTACCTGCAGCATATCGGCTTTACCGGCGCCGCCCGCCCTGACCTCCCCACGTTGCAACAGCTGCACCATCGCCACATGCTGAGCGTCCCGTTCGAGAACCTGAGCATTATTTATCATCAGGGTATTCAGCTGGCGCCGGAGGCGCTGTTCAGCAAGGTGGTCGAGCGCAACCGCGGCGGTTTCTGTTATGAGCTGAACGCGCTGTTCGCTCTGCTGCTGCGGGAGATCGGTTTCAAGGTGAGCTTCATCTCCGGCGAGATCCGCGCGCGCGACGGCCATTTCGGCCCGCCCTACGACCATCTGGCGCTGCGGGTGGATCTGGCGGGCCAGGCCTGGCTGGTGGACGTCGGTTTCGGCGATTCCTTCCTGACGCCGCTGAAGATCGTCGCCGCCGAGCCGCAACCGCAGGCCAGCGGCACCTTCCACTTGGAGCGGGAAGGTGACTATTACCTGCTGGAGCGCCGCAACGGCGACCAACGTTCGCATGCCAAAACCCTGTATCGCTTTACCGTTCAGCCGCGCGAGCTGCATGAGTTCGACGAGATGTGCCGCTTCCACAGCACCTCGCCGCAGTCGCACTTCACCCAGCGCCTGGTGTGTTCACGGCCGACGGACCACGGCCGGGTGACCCTCAGCGACATGAAGCTGATCGTGACCGAAGATCATCAGCGCCACGAAACGACGCTGCATTCGGAAGAGGAGCGGCGCACCGCGCTGTGGCAGCATTTCGCCATCGATTTGGATCGTTGACGGCGCAGGCGGCGCCCTTTTATTACGATTCTGTTACACCGATTGCATAACCGCGCTTGGCTGATTGCCAGCACCGCGGCGGCAGGCATCATAGGGCCATGATTCGGCAACAGAGTGCGAAAAATGATCCGTGTGATACTGGTGGATGACCATGTGGTGGTGCGCTCCGGCTTTGCGCAATTGCTCAGCCTCGAGGACGATCTCGACGTGGTGGGGCAATACAGCAGCGCGGCGGCGGCCTGGCCGGCATTGCTGCGCGACGACGTCAGCGTCGCGTTGATGGATATCGCCATGCCGGATGAAAACGGCCTCAGCCTGTTGAAGCGCCTGCGGGCGCAGAAGCCGCAGTTCCGTGCGATCATCCTCAGCATCTATGACTCCCCCACCTTCGTGCAAAGCGCGCTGGACGCCGGCGCCAGCGGCTATCTGACCAAACGCTGCGGGCCGGAAGAGCTGGTGCAGGCGGTGCGTTCCGTCGATATGGGCGGCCATTACCTGTGCGCCGACGCGCTGCGGGCGCTGCGCGGCGGCGAGCAGCCGGCCACGGCGCTGGAAGCGCTGACCCCGCGCGAGCGTGAAATCTTCGATCTGCTGGTCAAAGGCGACAGCGTAAAGGAGATCGCTTTCAAGCTCGCGCTCAGCCATAAAACGGTGCACGTGCATCGCGCCAACGTCCTGGGCAAGTTGCAGTGCAACAGCACCATCGAGCTGGTGCATTTCGCCCTCGACCATCAGTTGCTGGCGGGGCATTGATGTCGCCCAAACTCCGGCCCTGGGTTATCTCGCTATTTATCCTGTTGGCCTGGGGCAGCGGCTGGCTGATGCTGTGGACGCTCGGCTTCTATCTGACCCACAACGGCAACCAGGCGGCGCTGTTTCTGCCGCACGGCGTCTATCTCGCGCTGCTGATCCTGCTGGCGCGCCGCTATTGGCCCGCCCTGATAATTCCGCCGGTGCTGTTGCTGTTCTGGCTGCACGGCGAACGCCTGCTGAGCGGCTACGGCCTGCTGGCCGCGCCGTTTATCACCCTGCTTCCGGCCGCGGTCGCGCAACGACTCTGGCACCGTTTTCCGCTCTACTGGCAGCGGCTGACGCTGCTGCTGGCAGCGGTGACCGCCGCCTCGCTGCTCAACACCGCCCTGCTTTCGCCGTTTGTGCCAAGCCCGGCGATGCTGCTTGGCCTGGCGTCGTTTACCGGCGGCGTCTTGCTGACCCCGTTCGTCTATCTGATCTTTGAATTTCTGCGCCAGCAGCACCGTTACCACCTGCTGGGGCTGGACACCCCCAACCCGCCGCTGCGCGCGTCCTTAATCATCTGGTGCAGCCTGTTCTTCGTTATCGGCATCGGCACGCAGATGGTGCTGTCGCCGGAAATCGAACGCCTGCTGCTGATCGTGGTGTTTCTGCCGAACGTGGTGATGGCGTGGAAGTTCGGCTGGCAGGGCGGCGTGCTGTCCGGCCTGCTCGGCAGCATGATGATCACCCTCGCCCGGCAGGTCGGCGTGGGGTTCGGCAATCTGGTCGAGCTGGAAATCTTTCTGGCTACGCAGGCGCTGCTCGGCATCGGCCTGGGCATCGCCATCAGCCACCAGCAGCACCTGGCGCAAAACCTGCACCACTATCAGCGTCGCCTGGAAGAAGAGCTGGCGGCGCGGCGGGCGCTGACCGAAAAACTGATCCACACCGAAGAAGACACGCGGAAAAATCTGGCGCGCGAGCTGCACGATGAAATCGGCCAGAACATCACCGCGATTCAAATCCAGTCGCAGCTGGTCAAACGGGCGCGCGATCCGGCGCAAACCCAGGCCGCCGCGCACCAGATAAGCGAGCTCGCCCGGCGCATTCATCACTCCACGCGCCAGCTGCTGCGCCAGCTTCGCCCGCCCGCGTTGGACGAACTGGCGTTCAAAGAGGCGCTTCACCACCTGCTGAGCGAATTCGCCTTTGCCGAACGGGGCATCCGCTGCCGTTTCGACTACCGGCTCATAGACACGCCCGCCGGCGAAACGGTGCGCTTCACCCTCTACCGGCTGCTGCAAGAGCTGCTCAACAACGTGTGCAAACATGCCGAAGCCAGCGAGGTCGCCATCGTCTTGTATCAACAGGGCGCGCTTTTGCACCTCGAGGTGCGGGACAACGGCGTCGGCATCCGCGTGGACAAGGCGCCCGGCCTCGGCATTCAGGGGATGCGCGAGCGGGTCAGCGCGCTGGGCGGCGAGCTGACGCTGGAAACGCATTGCGGCACGAGGGTAATTGTTAACCTGCCCACAAATTTGCAACAAACCATCGACTAACTAGGAAAAAGTCTTAGCCACTCCGGACTTTCTCTCATCCCCTTTCCCTTTCACCTTCTTATAGTCAGCACCAGGGAGGCGGCTATGCAGGCACGCTCGGCATCTGAAATCGATCATCGTTACCGCGCGCTGCGCCCGCGACTGCTGCTGTACATGGTCATCGGGTACGCCGCCTTTTACCTGACGCGCAAAAGCGTGAATTACGTGCTGCCGGCGCTGCAAACGGATTTGGGGCTGGATAAAGGGGACATCGGCCTGCTCGGCTCGCTGTTTTACCTGAGCTACGGCCTGTCGAAATTCGCCGCCGGACTGTGGCACGACGGCCACGGGCAGCGCAAGTTTATGGGGATCGGCCTGTGCGCCACCGGCTTGCTGAACGTGGCGTTTGCCTTCGGCGAATCGTTGACGCTGCTGCTGGCGGTCTGGGCGCTGAACGGCTTCTTTCAGGGCTGGGGCTGGCCGCCCTGCGCGCGGCTGCTGACCCACTGGTATTCGCGCAACGAGCGCGGCTTCTGGTGGGGCTGCTGGAATATGTCGATCAACCTCGGCGGCGCGATCGTGCCGCTGATCAGCGCCTTCGCCGCCCAGCGCTGGGGCTGGCAGGCGGCGATGCTGATCCCGGGCGCCGTCAGCATGGTGTTGGGCATCTGGCTCACGCGGCGGCTGACGGGCACGCCGCAGGAAGAAGGCCTGCCGTCGGTCGGCCGGTGGCGCCACGATCCGCTGGAACTGCGCCAGGAACAGCAAAGCCCGCCGATGGGGCTGTGGCAGATGTTGCGCACCACGATGCTGAAGAACCCGATGATCTGGCTGCTCGGCGTCTCTTACGTGCTGGTCTACCTGATCCGCATCGCGTTGAACGACTGGGGCAATCTCTGGCTGACGGAAAGCCACGGCGTCAACCTGCTCAGCGCCAACGCCACGGTGATGCTGTTCGAGGTAGGCGGCCTGCTCGGCGCGCTGTTCGCCGGCTGGGGCTCGGATTTGCTGTTCGGCGGGCAGCGCGCGCCGATGATTTTGCTGTTCACGCTCGGGCTGATGGTTTCCGTCGCCGCGCTGTGGCTGGCGCCGGTGCATCACTACGCGCTGCTGGCGGGCTGTTTCTTTGCGGTGGGCTTTTTTGTCTTCGGCCCACAGATGCTGATTGGCCTCGCCGCCGTGGAATGCGGGCACAAAGGCGCAGCGGGCTCCATCACCGGTTTTCTCGGCCTGTTCGCCTACCTGGGGGCTGCGCTGGCGGGCTGGCCGCTGTCGCAGATCATCGAAGGCTACGGCTGGTCAGGCATGTTCAGTTTGCTGTCGATCGCCGCCGTTCTTATGGGTTTATTGCTGATGCCGCTGCTGATGGCGAGCGTTACCACCTCTACCGAGAGAAGGATAAAACAATGAAAAAAACCTTAGTCACTACCCTGATAGCTTCCGGCATCGCGCTGGCCACGCTGAGCGGCGCCGCGCATGCCAAGGGCCGCCTGGTGGTCTACTGCAGCGCCACCAATGAAATGTGCGAAGCGGAAACCAAAGCCTTCGGCGAGAAATATGACGTGAAAACCTCGTTCATCCGCAACGGCTCCGGCAGCACGCTGGCGAAAGTGGACGCCGAGAAGAAAAACCCGCAGGCGGACGTCTGGTACGGCGGCACGCTCGATCCGCAATCCCAGGCCGGTGAAATGGGGCTGCTGCAGCCATATAAATCGCCAAACCTCGAACAGGTGATGCCACAATTCCGCGATCCGGCGAAGCTGAAAGGCAACTACTCCTCGGCGGTCTACGTCGGCATTCTCGGCTTTGGCGTCAATACCCAGCGCCTGAAAGAGAAAAACCTGCCGGTGCCCAAGTGCTGGAAAGACCTGACCAAGCCGGAATACAAAGGCGAGATTCAAATCGCCGATCCGCAGAGCTCCGGCACCGCCTACACCGCGCTGGCGACCTTTGCCCAGCTGTGGGGAGACGATCAGGCGTTCGATTACCTCAAGCAGCTGAACGCCAACGTCTCGCAGTACACCAAATCCGGCATTGCCCCGGCGCGCAACGCCGCCCGCGGCGAAACGGCAATCGGCATCGGTTTCCTGCATGACTACTCGCTCGAAAAGGAACAGGGCGCGCCGCTTGAGCTGATCTCGCCTTGTGAAGGCACCGGCTACGAAATCGGCGGCGTCAGCATCCTCAAAGGCGCGCGCAACCTCGACAACGCCAAGCTGTTCGTGGATTGGGTGCTGTCGAAGGAGGCGCAGGAACTGGCATGGCAGAAAGGCAAGTCTTATCAGATCCTGACCAATACCACCGCCGCTACCTCGCCGAACTCGCTGAAGCTCGACGATCTGAAGCTGATCAACTACGACATGGACAAATACGGCTCGACCGAGGTCCGCAAGGCGCTGATCAACAAATGGGTCAGCGAAGTCAAGATGGGTAAATAAACCCGCATTCTGCGCCTGTTGCCGGGTAAGCCTCACGCCTTACCCGGCCTGAACATCCGGGAAACTTATGTCACATACACATGCTCTCCATCTCGTGAAAAAACGAGATGCGATATTCCTTTGGGTCTTGCTTGGCTGGCTGGCGTTCGCCCTGCTGCCGAGCTGGAGCCTGGATTACGGCCTGCTGGAGTCCACCGGCGATGAAATCCTCGCGGCCTACGGCTGGTCACACCGCAATGTCAGCTGGCTATGGTGCCTGTTGCCGAGCCTCCTGCTGCTTCGCCCCTACACCCCAGCGGGCGGTGAACGGCGGCGGCGCCACGCGTTCGATGCCGGCTGGGCGCTGCTGTGCATGGCCTTTATCGTCGTCAGCGCCACGGTGGCGGGGCGCGGTTTAGGCTACGCCACCCTAGTGCAATTGACCGCGCTGGGCGCCATCATGACGCTGGCGCTGACCCGCCTCGAATGGCTGGGCGGCGACCGTTTCGTTATCGGCGCGCTGGTCACCATCGTGGCGCTGATCGGCGTCTTCATCGTCTGGCCGAGCATCGCGATTTTCATTCCGATGTTCACCGACCAGACGGGTGCGTTCGCGCCGCTGGCGTTTATGAACGTGCTGTCGCAGGCGCATATCGTTCAGGTGATCCTCAACTCCATCGCCCTGTCGATCGCGGTGGGCGCCGGCTGCACCTTCTTCGGCCTGGTGCTGGCGATTTACACCACCCGCATCGCCAGGCGCAGCGCCATTATCGGCCGCATCTTCTCCATCCTGCCCATCGTCACGCCGCCGTTCGTCGTCGGCCTGGGCGTCACGCTGATGATGGGGCGCTCCGGCTACGTCACCGAGTGGATGGTGGCCTGGTTCGGCCTAACCAACACCAACTGGCTGTACGGCTTTACCGGCATCTGGCTGGCGCAGGTGCTGGCGTTCACACCGATGGCGTTCATGATCCTCGACGGCGCGATCAAGACCATTCATCCTTCGCTGGAAGAAGCCTCCTACACCCTGCGCGCCAGCCGTTGGCAAACCTTTAACGGCGTGTTCGTGCCGCTGCTGAAACCGGCGCTGGCCAACGCGTTTCTGATCGTGGTGGTGCAATCGCTGGCCGACTTCAGCAACCCGCTGGTGCTCGGCGGCAACTTCGACGTACTGGCGACGCAAATCTATTTCTACATCACCGGCTCGCAGCTCGACTATCAGGCCGCCAGCACCCTCGGCGCCTTCCTGCTGCTGTTCTCGCTGCTGGTGTTCTGCATTCAGTACCTGTGGATCGGCAAGCGTTCCTACGTCACCGTGTCCGGCAAATCCTACCGCGGTGACGTACAGCCGCTGCCGGTCACGCTGGTGTGGGGCGTGATCGCGCTGCTGGCGGTGTGGGTAGCCTTTAACGCCCTGCTCTACGGCAGCATTTTCTACGGCAGCTTCACCGTCAACTGGGGAGTGGATTACACGCTGACGCTGGATAACTTCATCAAGCTGTTCGGCCAGGGTATGAGCGACGGCGCGTGGCCTTCGCTGCTCGACACGCTGCTGTACGCCGGGATCGCCGCGCCGATCACCGCCGCCTTCGGCCTGCTGATCGCCTGGATCGTGGTGCGCCAGCAGTTCAGGGGCAAAAAGACCATCGAGTTCACCACCATGCTGTGCTTTGCGGTGCCGGGCACCGTGGCCGGCGTCTCTTACATTCTCGCCTTCAACAGCGCGCCGGTGTACCTCACCGGGACGGCCGCCATCGTGATTATCTCGATGGTGATGCGCAACGTGCCGGTGGGCATTCGCGCCGGGATCGCCGGGCTGGGCCAGATAGACAAATCGCTGGACGAAGCCTCGCTCAGCCTGCGCGCCGGCTCGCTGCGCACCATCACGCACATCCTGCTGCCGCTGCTGCGCCCGGCGATCCTGTCGGCGCTGATCTACAGCTTCGTGCGCGCCATCACCACCGTCAGCGCCATCGTCTTCCTGGTCACCCCCGATACCCGCGTGGCCACCGCATACATCCTCAACCGCGTGGAAGACGGCGAATACGGGGTGGCGATCGCCTACGGTTCAATTCTGATCGTGGTGATGCTGGCGATTATTTTCCTCTTTGACTGGCTGATCGGCGAGGCACGCATCTCCCGTTCAAAAGCCAAAAACCAGGCGTAATGGAGCCCATGATGAGCCAGAAAAATTTCGTTGAACTGCGCAACGTCTCCAAACGGTTCGGCAGCAACACGGTGATCGATAACATCGCGCTCACCATCCCTCGGGGGCAGATGGTAACGCTGCTCGGCCCTTCCGGCTGCGGCAAGACCACCATTTTGCGCCTGGTCGCCGGGCTGGAGAAACCGAGCGACGGGCAGATATTCATTGATGGCGAAGACGTCACCCATCGTTCCATCCAGCAGCGTGACATCTGCATGGTGTTCCAGTCTTATGCCCTGTTCCCGCACATGTCGCTGGGGGAAAACGTCGGCTATGGCCTGAAGATGCTCGGCATTCCGCGCGCCGAAGTGAAAGCACGCGTGCAGGAAGCGCTGGCGATGGTGGATCTGGCGGGGTTCGACGATCGCTATGTCGATCAGATCTCCGGCGGCCAACAGCAGCGCGTGGCGCTGGCGCGCGCGCTGATCCTCAAGCCGAAAGTGCTGCTGTTCGACGAGCCGTTGAGCAACCTCGACGCCAACCTGCGCCGCAGCATGCGCGAAAAGATCCGCGAGCTGCAAAAGCAGTTTGATATCACGTCGCTGTACGTCACCCACGATCAGAGCGAGGCTTTCGCGGTCTCAGACACCGTGCTGGTGATGAACAAGGGGCATATCATGCAGATAGGCTCGCCGCAGGATCTCTATCGGCAGCCGGCGTCGCGCTTTATGGCGAGCTTCATGGGGGACGCCAACCTGTTCCCGGCCGGCTTCAGCGCGGACTATGTCGATATCAGCGGCTATCGCCTGCCGCGCCCCGCGCACTTTGCCACCGAAGGCGCCGGCACGGTGGGCGTGCGGCCGGAAGCGATCACGCTGAGCGAGCACGGCGAGGAAAGCCAGCGCTGCGTGATCCAGCATGTCGCCTACATGGGGCCGCAGTATGAGGTGACGGTGGCGTGGCATGGGCAGCAGATTTTGCTGCAGGTTAACGCCACTCGCCTGCAGCCGAACGTCGGCGAACATTATTATCTGGAAATTCACCCCTACGGCATGTTTATGCTGGCGGACGCAGCATAATAAGCATCACTCTTAAGCGTTAGAATAACGGCCATTCCGCATAGAATGGCCGGAAATAACCGTCTCAAAAACCGTATTTATCTATTTTTACAATTCCACCCAAGTCCTTGTTCAATCGAAAAATAAATACAGCCGCATTCATTCAAAAATAACTGCCAGGGCCGACAAGGGTGATATTTTTATTTAGATAGGGTAAGCTTTATCCCGCAGTCGAAATTATTTAACGGCCAACTCAAGGAGAAATTCATGAGCAACAATGCAAACGCACAGGCGCAGCTGGATAATTTACGCAACGTCGCTTCCCAGCTGAAGGAAATGCGCCACTATGCGCAGTCGAATACCGAGACGCTCTCCGCACACTGGCTGGCCTTCGATCAGGGGGAATGCAAAAATAAGGCATTCGCCGAAGCCATTAACGACCTGTTGAATAAACAGGGTGCCTGTCTGGAAGGGCTGGAAAAAACCATTCAGGATATCGAGATAGAATTGAACCGTCTCGACAACGCCGCCTGATAATACCGATTTAAATAAACCCGCCGCGTGCGGGTTTATTTTTAGCTGCGGCAGATGACGCGCGCAATATCCCCTGACGTCGTCAGCGCGCGTATTTCGCTGAACAGTTCGGCGGCTTCGTCATATTCCTTGCGCAAATAGCCCAGCCACTGTTTGATACGCGCCACGTGATACAGGCCGGTGTCGCCCTGCTTTTCCAGATGGGCGTATTTTTGCAGCAGCTCAACCACCTGCGGCCAGGGCATACGCGGTTCGTTGTACTTCACTACCCGGCTCAGGTTCGGCACGTTGAGCGCGCCGCGCCCCAGCATGATGGCGTCGCAGCCGGTCGTCTGCAGGCAATCCTGCGCGCTCCGGTAATCCCAGATCTCGCCGTTGGCGATCACCGGAATGCTCAGCCGCTGACGGATCTCGCCGATCGCCGCCCAGTTGATGCGATCCGCCTTGTAGCCGTCCTCTTTGGTGCGGCCATGCACCGTCAGCTCGCTGGCGCCCGCCTGCTGCACCGCATCGGCGATTTCAAAACTGCGGTTGGAGGAGTCCCAACCCAAACGCACCTTCACCGTGACCGGCAGATGAGTCGGCACCGCCGCGCGCATCGCTTTGGCGCCCTGGTAGATCAATTCCGGATCTTTGAGCAGCGTCGCCCCGCCGCCGCTGCCGTTCACCAGCTTGGATGGGCAGCCGCAGTTGAGATCGACGCCGTAAGAGCCCAGCTCCACCGCGCGCGCGGCGTTCTCCGCCAGCCACTGCGGGTGCTGCCCCAGCAGCTGTACGCGCACCAGCGTGCCCGACGGCGTGCGGCTGGCGTGGCGCAGCTCCGGGCACAGCCGGTAGAACGACTTGGCCGGCAGCAGCTGATCGACCACGCGCAAAAATTCGGTGATGCACAGATCGTAGTCGTTCACCTCGGTGAGCAACTCACGCACCAAAGAATCGAGAACGCCCTCCATCGGAGCCAATAATACGCGCATGACCAATCCCAGCTAAAAAAAGACCCGCAATGATACGGGTGAATGCCCGCGCCAGACAAGCCTCCGCGGGCATTAAAAGCGCCGTCAGCCCAGCCGGCGGATCGGTTGGCCGGCGAGGAACGCCGCAATATCCTCGACCGCCTCGGTGAAGTAGGCGCGGTAGTTGTCGTCCGCCACGTAGCCCACGTGCGGCGTCGCCAGCACGTTGGGCAACTGACGAAACACATCGTCGGCCGGCAGCGGCTCCGTCTCGAACACGTCCAGCCCGGCGCCGGCAATCTTCCGCTGTTGCAGCACGTCCACCAACGCCGCCCGATCGACGATCGCCGCACGCGAGGTGTTGAGCAGGTAAGCGGTGGGCTTCATCGCCGTCAATTCGTCACGCCCCACCAGCCCGCGGCTGCGATCGCTCAGCACCAGGTGGATAGAGACAAAATCGCTCTGCTCGAACAACGCCCGTTTGGACGGCGCCAGTTCAGCCCCCTCCTGCGCCGCCCTTTCCGCCGTCAGGTTCTGGCTCCAGGCCAGCACCCGCATGCCGAACGCCTGCGCCACCCGGGCCATCTGGCCGCCGATCTTGCCCAGCCCCAGCAGCCCCAGCGTTTTCCCCTGCAGGGTGACGCCGAGATCCCGCTGCCACGGGCCGTTGTTTTGCAGCCCGACGCTTTCCGGCACGATATGCTTCGCCAGCCCGAGCAGCAGCGCCCAGGTCAGCTCCATCGGCGCCGCCGACCCGCTGCTGGTGCCGCACACCACCACGCCGCGCTCGGCGGCGGCGGCCAAATCGATAGCGGCGTTGCGCATGCCGGAGGTGATCAGCAGCTTCAGCTTCGGCAGCCGCGCCAGCAGCGAGGCGGTCATCGGCGTGCGCTCGCGCATGATGACCAGAATGTCGCACTCCTGCAGATGCACCGCCAGCTCCGCCTCATCGGTAAAGTGCGCGCTGATGGCGGACACCTCCACCCGCTCGGCCAGCGCCGACCAGTCCGCCATCTTGAGCGCCACCTGCTGGTAATCATCGAGAATTGCGCACTTCAATTTCATCTCCGTCTCCTGGAATCTAGGGGTAGCCACCGTCCAGCCTAGTACGAAAATGCCTTTCCGCCAGGCAAAAAAAAGCCGCCCGTATCGGCGGCTTACTCTTAGAGCAATCAGGCTTATTCGGCCGGTTTGCGATTGCGCGGGCGGCGCGAAGGCGCGCCGGAACGGCGCTGGCCGTCACCCTGCGGGCGGGCGTTACCGTTGCCGTTGCCGCGGTTTTCACGCTGGCCGCCGTTCGCGTTACCGCTGCGCTGACCGCCGCCATTACCGGAACGCTGGCCACCGCCGTTGCCGCGCGGCGCACCGCGCCCGCCACCCTGGCGGCCGTTGATGATCGGCTCGGCCTTGATAGTCGGATCCGGCTCGTAGCCCGGCAGCGCGATGCGTGGAATTTCACGCTTCAGCAGACGCTCGATGTCGCGCAGCAGCTTGTGCTCGTCCACGCACACCAGCGAGATAGCTTCGCCGGTGCGCTCCGCGCGGCCGGTACGGCCGATACGGTGCACGTAGTCTTCCGGCACGTTAGGCAGCTCGTAGTTCACCACGTGCGGCAGCTGGTCGATATCCAGACCGCGCGCCGCGATGTCGGTGGCCACCAGCACGCGGATGCGGCCGTCTTTGAAGTCCGCCAGCGCACGGGTACGGGCGCCCTGGCTCTTGTTGCCGTGGATCGCCGCGGCGGTGATGCCGTCTTTGTTCAGCTGCTCCGCCAGGTGGTTGGCGCCGTGCTTGGTGCGGGTAAACACCAGCACCTGTTTCCAGTCGCCTTCGCCGATCATCTGCGACAGCAGTTCCCGCTTACGCTTCTTGTCGACGAAATGCACGCTCTGTTCGATCTGCTCGGACGCGGTGTTGCGGCGCGCCACTTCTACCGAAGCCGGGTTGTGCAGCAGCTTGTTGGCCAGCGCCTTGATGTCGTCGGAGAAGGTGGCGGAGAACAGCAGGTTCTGACGCTTGGCCGGCAGCTTGGCCAGCACGCGGCGGATGTCGTGGATAAAGCCCATGTCCAGCATGCGGTCCGCTTCGTCCAGCACCAGAATTTCGATTTTGGACAGGTCAACCGCGTTCTGATGTTCCAGATCCAGCAGACGACCCGGCGTCGCCACCAGGATATCGACGCCGCCGCGCAGCTTCATCATCTGCGGGTTGATGCTCACGCCGCCAAACACCACCAGCGAACGCAGGCGCAGGTGTTTGCTGTAGGCATCGACGTTTTCGCCGATCTGCGCCGCCAGCTCACGGGTTGGCGTCAGGATCAGCGCGCGCACCGGGCGACGGCCCTTGACCGGATGGTCATGCTTGCTCAGCAGCTGCAACAGCGGCAGGGTAAAACCGGCGGTTTTACCGGTGCCGGTCTGGGCGCTGGCCATCAGGTCACGACCTTCCAGCACGACAGGAATAGCCTGACGCTGAATTGGCGTCGGTTCGCGATAGCCCTGTTCTTCAACAGCGCGCACAATTTCAGCACTTAAGCCGAGGGTTTCAAATGACATAAAGAGAAAAACTCCAGATCCCCCCTAACCTAACGGTGTTCGGTGCAGTTTCCTGGGAGGATGATCAGACGGGGCATTAAGCATGACCACGAGGGATTGGCACAAACTGCAGTGCACCAGGCGCCGATTGTAACAGAAGTCGCGCAATAAAAAGCACTTTTACGCGTGGAGAGCACAATCTGCCGTAAATTCAGCATTGTCTGAAGCCGATCACATAACGCATTGTGATTGGCGGTTGCATTTTAAACAATCTGGCATAAAGTTAATCATATGATTGATTAACTTCGAGCGTGACCCATGCCAGCTTCCGTACCTCATCAGGCCGCCGGCCGGGCGCGCGGCGAGCAAGCGCGCCGGCAGCTGCTCGCCGCGGCGACCGACCTGTTCGGCGAATATGGCCTGCAGGGCGCCACCACCCGCGATATCGCCCAGCGCGCCGGCCAGAACATCGCCGCCATCACCTATTACTTCAGCTCCAAAGAGGGGCTGTACCTGGCCGTGGCGCAGTCGCTCGCCGATTTCATCCAGCAGGCGTTCGCCCCGCTGGCCGAAGAGGTCGATCGCTTCTGGCAACAGCCCGTCGCGCAGCGCTCACCCGACGCGGCGCTGCGTTTGCTGCAGCGTGGCCTGCTGGCCTTCAGCGAACTGATGACCCAGCCGCACACGCTGAACCTGAGCAAAATCATGTCGCGCGAACAGCTCGCCCCGACCGACGCCTACCCGCTGATCCACAGCCAGGTGATCGCGCCGATGCACGAGCGGCTGTGCCGCCTGCTGGCGGCCGCCACCGGCATCGACGAACGCGCCCCCCGCCTCGTGCTGCATACCCATGCGCTGATCGGCGAGGTGCTGTCGTTCCGCGTGGCGCGCGAAACCATCCGCCGTCAGGCCGGCTGGCAAGAGATTGGCGAGGGCGAAGCGGCGCAAATCGCGGCGGTGCTGAGCGAGCATATCGAGATTCTGGTTGTTGGGCTGCGCCAACGTCACGGCGCGTAAATTCAGGCAGGGAGTGTTATGAACAAAAAACGCAGTGCCTTGATCGTGTTGTTAATTCTGCTGATCGCGGCCGCCGCTTACGGGGTATGGCATTACCAACAGCAGCAGGATAAGCCGCTGACGCTGTATGGCAACGTCGACATCCGCACGGTGAACCTCGGCTTTCGCGTCGACGGCCGCCTGGCGTCGCTGACGGTGGATGAGGGCGATGCCGTTCAGCCGGGCCAGCTGCTCGGTAAGCTGGACGACGCCCCCTACCGCAACGCGCTGCAGCAGGCCGAAGCCAACGTCGGCAGCGCGCGCGCCAAGCTGTCGCTGCTGCAGGCCGGTTACCGCGCCGAAGAGATCGCCCAGGTGCGGTCGGAAATGGCGCAGCGCCAGTCCGCCTTCGTCTACGCCGACAGCTTCCTGAAACGCCAGCAGGGGCTGTGGGCGAAAAACGCCACCTCCGCCGACGCGCTGGAGGATGCGCGCACCGCCCGCAATCAGGCGCAGGCCAACCTGCAGGCGGCGAAGGACAAGCTGTCGCAATACCGCAGCGGCAACCGCCCGCAAGAAATCGAACAGGCCAAGGCCGACGTGGCGCAGAGCGAGGCGGCGCTGGCGCAGGCACAGTTGAACCTGCAAGACGCCACGCTGGTTTCCCCTTCCGCCGGCACGGTGCTGACCCGCGCGGTGGAGCCAGGCACCATGCTCGGCGCCGGCGGCACGGTCTTCACCCTGTCGCTGACCCGGCCGGTGTGGGTGCGCGCCTACGTCAACGAAACCAGCCTGAGCCAGGCGGTGCCCGGCACCGAACTGGAGATCTACACCGACGGCCGCCCCGGCAAGCCTTATCACGGCAAGATCGGCTTCGTCTCGCCGACCGCCGAATTCACGCCGAAAAGCGTTGAAACGCCGGATCTGCGCACCGATCTGGTGTACCGCCTGCGGGTGATCGTCACCGACGCCGATGACGCGCTGCGCCAGGGCATGCCGGTCACCCTGCGCTTCGCCAAACCCTGAGGCCGGCCATGGAACAGGCGCACACCATTGAGCTGGAAGGGCTGGAGAAGCGCTTCCCGTCGCTTGAGAAACCGGCGGTCGCCAGCCTGACTACCACCCTGCGCAGCGGCGCGGTGATCGGGCTGGTCGGCCCAGACGGCGCCGGCAAAACCACCCTGCTGCGCATGCTGGCCGGGCTGCTGCAGCCCAGCAGCGGCAAACTGCGGGTCGCCGGGCTGGATCCGATCGCGCAGGATCGTCAACTGCACGCGATCCTCGGTTACATGCCGCAGAAGTTCGGGCTGTATGAGGATCTGACGGTGATGGAGAACCTGACGCTGTACGCCGATCTGCGCGGCGTCACCGGCGATCTTCGCCGCCAGACCTTCGAGCGGCTGTTGCAATTCACCGATCTGACCCGCTTCACCGAGCGCCTGGCGGGCAAGCTGTCCGGCGGCATGAAGCAAAAGCTGGGCCTGGCCTGCACGCTGCTGGGCGAACCTCAGGTGCTGTTGCTGGATGAGCCGGGCGTCGGCGTCGATCCGATCTCGCGCCGCGAGCTGTGGCGCATGGTGCACGAGCTGGCCAACGACGGCATGTTGATCCTGTGGAGCACGTCTTATCTCGACGAAGCCGAGCAGTGCCGCGAAGTGCTGCTGCTCAACGAGGGCGAGCTGCTGTTCAGCGGTGCGCCGCAGGCGCTGACCCGCCGTATGGCCGGGCGCACGGTGTTGATCGCCGCGCCCCCCGGCAGCCATCGATCGCTGCTGCAGCGGGCGATCTGCCTGCCGGCGGTCACCGACGGGGTGATCCAGGGCAAGTATCTGCGCCTGATCCTGAAGGAAGGCGAAGATCACCGCCGGCTGTTGCAGGCACTGGATCTGCCGGACGCCGAACTGGACGAAGCGGATCCGCGCTTCGAGGATGCGTTTATCGATCTGCTCGGCGGCGGCCCCAACCACCGCTCGGCGCTGGCGGAGATCATGCCGACCGTCAACGGCGCAAGCGGTGAAACGGTGATCGAAGCGGTGCAGCTGACCAAAAAATTCGGCGACTTCGCCGCTACCGATCACGTTGATTTCCAGGTGCGGCGCGGCGAAATTTTCGGCCTGCTCGGGCCGAACGGCGCCGGCAAGTCCACCACCTTCAAAATGATGTGCGGCCTGCTGATCCCCTCCAGCGGCAAGGCGTTGGTGCTGGGGATGGATCTGAAGACCAGCTCCGGCAAGGCGCGCCAGCGGCTCGGCTACATGGCGCAAAAATTCTCGCTGTACGGCAACCTGACGGTGGCGCAAAACCTGAAGTTCTTCTCCGGCGTCTACGGCCTGGGCGGCAAGGCGCAGCGCGACAAAATCGACGAGATGTCCCGCGCCTTCAACTTCGCGCCGATCCTCGATCAGACGCCGGACGCGCTGCCGCTCGGCTTCAAACAGCGCCTGGCGCTGGCCTGCGCGCTGATGCACGAACCGGATATCCTGTTCCTCGACGAACCGACTTCCGGCGTCGATCCGCTGACGCGGCGCGAG
The DNA here is from genome assembly GCF_030954545.1 of Serratia sp. MF1(2023). Lineage (NCBI taxonomy): Bacteria > Pseudomonadati > Pseudomonadota > Gammaproteobacteria > Enterobacterales > Yersiniaceae > Serratia > Serratia sp. MF1(2023). The sequence goes on from NZ_JAVHUX010000008.1 coordinate 525,711, forward strand.
TTCTGGTTGCACATCAACGGCATGGTCGACAAGGGCGTCACGGTGATGGTGACCACCCACTTTATGGACGAGGCGGAGTACTGCGACCGCATCGGCCTGGTGTACCGCGGCAAGATCATCGCCGCCGGCACGCCGGACGATCTCAAACAGCAGGTGGCGCGCGACGACAATCCCAACCCCTCGATGGAGCAGGCGTTTATCGAGCTGGTGCAGGGCTACGATGAGGAGGAATCACGGTGAGCGATAACCGCACCCCAATCGACGACGGCGGCTTCTCCTGGCGCCGGCTGCGCGCGCTGTGCCTGAAGGAAACGCGGCAGATACTGCGCGATCCCAGCAGCGGCCTGATCGCCTTCGTCATCCCGCTGATGCTGCTGTTTATCTTCGGCTACGGCATCAACCTGGACTCCAGCAAGCTGCATCTGGGCATTCTGATGGAGCAGCAGAGCGAAGACGCGCGCGATCTGGCCCACGCCTTCGCCGGCTCGCCCTATATCGAACCGACCATCAGCGACAACCGCCAACGGCTGATCCAGCAGATGCAGGCCGGCACGATCCGCGGCCTGGTGGTGATCCCGGTGGATTTCGACCAGCGCATGGCGCGCCCGCACGACAGCGCCCCTATCCAGGTGATCACCGACGGCAGCGAGCCGAACACCGCCAACTTCGTGCAGGGTTACGCCCAGGGCGTATGGCAAGTTTGGCAGCAGCAGCGCGCCGCCGAGCGGGGTAACAGCGACAAGCCGCTGATTGACGTGCAGATGCGCTACTGGTTCAACCCGGCGGCCATCAGCCGGCACTACATCATTCCCGGCGCCATCACCATCATCATGACGGTGATCGGCGCCATCCTCACCTCGCTGGTGATCGCCCGCGAATGGGAGCGCGGCACCATGGAGGCCCTGCTGTCCACCCAGGTGACGCGCAGCGAGCTGCTGCTCTCCAAGCTGATCCCTTATTACTTCCTCGGCATGGCCGCCATGGCACTGTGCATGGCGGTGGCGGTGTGGGTGCTCGGCGTGCCCTATCGCGGCTCGCTGCTGATCCTGCTGCTGATCAGCAGCCTGTTCCTCGCCAGCACCCTCGGCATGGGCCTGCTGATCTCCACCCTCACCCGCAATCAGTTCAATGCGGCGATGGTGGCGCTGAACGCCGCCTTCCTGCCGTCGATCATGCTGTCCGGCTTCATCTTCCAGATCGACAGCATGCCGGCCATCGTGCGCGCGGTGACCTACATCATTCCGGCGCGCTACTTCGTCAGCACGCTGCAAACGCTGTTCCTGGCGGGCAACGTCGGCACCGTGCTGCTGATCAATCTGCTGTTCCTGATCGCTTCCGCGGTGGTGTTCATCGGCCTGACGGCCTGGAAAACCCAGCGCCGGCTGGATTGAGGAGAAAAGCGATGTTTCATCGTCTGTTGACGCTCATCATCAAGGAAATGCAGGCGCTGCTGCGCGATCCGCAAACCCGCGCCATTTTAATCATGCCGGTGATCCTGCAGGTGCTGCTGTTCCCGTTCGCCGCGACGCTGGAAGTCACCAACGCCACCATCGCAGTCTACAGCGAGGACAGCGGCCAGGCCTCGGTAGAGCTGACCCAGCGCTTCGCCAAGGCCAAGGCCTTTCAACACGTGCTGCTGCTGCGCAGCCCGCAGGAGATAAAGACCACCATCGACAACCAGCGGGCGCTGCTGCTGATCCGCTTCCCGGCGCAGTTCTCGCGCGATATCGCCACCGGCAACACCGCGCCGCTGCAGCTGCTGCTCGACGGGCGCAACTCCAACAGCGCGCAGATCGCCGCCAACTACGTGCAGCAGATCGTGCAGGAATATCAGAACGAGCTGCTCGGCAACCGCGCTAAACCCAACAACAGCGAGCTGGTGGTGCGCAACTGGTATAACCCGAATCTGGACTACAAATGGTTCGTGGTGCCATCGCTGATCGCCATGATCACCACCATTGGCGTGCTGATCGTCACCTCGCTGTCGGTGGCGCGCGAACGCGAACAGGGCACGCTGGAACAGCTGCTGGTCTCGCCGCTCACCACCTGGCAGATCTTTATCGGCAAGGCGGTGCCGGCGCTGATCGTCGCCAGCTTCCAGGCCAGCATCGTGCTGCTGATCGGCATCTTCCTGTATCAGATCCCGTTCGCCGGATCGCTGCTGCTGTTCTATGCCACCATGCTGATCTACGGGCTGTCGCTGGTCGGTTTCGGCCTGCTGATCTCGTCGCTGTGCGCCACTCAGCAGCAGGCGTTCATCGGCGTGTTCGTGTTCATGATGCCGGCGATCCTGCTCTCGGGTTACGTCTCGCCGGTGGAGAATATGCCGGTGTGGCTGCAGGATCTGACCTGGGTTAACCCGATACGCCACTTCACCGACATCACCAAGCAGATCTACCTGAAGGACGCCAGTTTCAGCATCATCTGGCACAGCCTGTGGCCGCTGCTGGTGATCACCGCCACCACCGGCAGCGCCGCCTACGCGCTGTTCCGCCGCAAGATCGCATAAAAAAGGCTCTGCATGTCACATGCAGAGCCTGGTAAGTCCTGTGGATTTCAAGCTGCTGCTTGAAAGACCACGGATTTAGCGACGGTTGCCGAAGATACGCAGCAACATCAGGAACAGGTTGATGAAGTCGAGATACAGCGTCAGCGCGCCGACGATGGCGTACTTGCGGAAGCTGTCTTTATCATCGGCGTTCAGTTGCTCGCCCATCGCCTTGAGTTTTTGCGTGTCGTACGCGGTCAGGCCGACGAACACCACCACCCCGATGTAGGTGATCGCCCACATCAGCGCGGTGCTTTTCAGCCAGATGTTCACCAGCGAGGCCAGCACGATGCCGATCAGCGCCATGAACAGCATGCTGCCGAAGCCGCTCAGATCGCGCTTGGTGGTGTAGCCATACAGGCTCATGGCGCCAAACATGCCGGCGGTGACCACGAAGGTGCTGGCGATCGAGCTGTAGGTGTAGGCAATGAAGATGCTCGACAGCGTCAGCCCGGTCAGCGCCGAGTACAGCATGAACAGCGAAGTGGCCACCGCGCCGCTCAGGCGGTTGACCATGCCGGAAATCACGAACACCAGCGCCAGTTGGGCGATGATCAGGCCGAAGAAGGTGATCTGGCTGGAGAAGATGAAGTTGAGGATCGCGGGCGTGTTGGCCGCATACCAGGAAACGAACGCCGTCAGCAGCAGACCACAGGTCATCCAGCCGTAAACCTGCGCCATGTAGGCCTGAATGCCGCTGTTGGCACGTTCGACGATTGAACCATTAGAGCGTGGATATCGGTCCATGACGGTTACCTTTTGCGTTGTAAACAAGATTCCGAAGCCCCGCGAACGGGGCTTCGCCTGCTATAAGCGTACCACAGAATATGCCGGGCGAAAGCGGCAAAGGTCTTGATTTGTTTCCGCTGTTGACGCGTTATTTAGCCGCGTCGTGCCAGCGCTGCGCGGCCTCGCGATCGCTGTCGCGGGCGTCCACCCAACGATCGCCCTGGCCGGTGGCTTCTCGCTTCCAGAACGGCGCGCGGGTCTTCAGGTAGTCCATGATGAACTCGCTGGCGGCGAACGCCATGCTGCGGTGTGCGCCGGTCACGCCGACGAACACGATCTCGTCGCCGGGATACAGCGCGCCGACGCGGTGGATCACCGTCACCCGCTGCAGCGGCCAACGGCTGCGCGCCTCGGCCACGATCTCCGCCAGCGCCTTCTCGGTCATGCCGGGGTAGTGTTCCAGCGTCAGCGCGCTGACGTCGTCACCCAGATTATGGTTGCGCACCTTGCCGGTGAAGGTCACCACCGCGCCATCGGCGTCGCACTGCGCCAGCCACTGGTACTCGTCGCCGACGTTGAACGGCGCTTCGCCCACGCGAATGCGGGTATTTTCCATGCTTACCCCCCGGTGACCGGCGGGAAGAAGGCCACTTCATCGCCGGCGCGCAGCGGATGGTCCGCCGCCACCAGCGACTGATTGACCGCCGCCAGCAATTTGCCGGACTCCAGCGCCAGCGCCCAGCGATCGCCGCGCGCACACAGCGCCTGGCGCAGCGCCTCGACGGTCGGGTAATCCGCCGGCATCGACAGGCCGCCGGTGCCCACCAGTTCGCGCACCTGCGCGAAGAAAAGAATATCGATCATACGTTCACCTTAAAATCGCCGGATTTGCCGCCGCTTTTCGCCAGCAGGCGCACCGGGCCGATCACCATGTCTTTCTGTACCGCTTTGCACATGTCATAGATGGTCAATGCCGCCACCGAGGCGGCGGTCAGCGCCTCCATCTCGACGCCGGTTTTGCCGGTCAGCCGGCAGCAGGTTTCGATGCGCACCCGGCTGTGCTGCGTTTGCGCCTCCAGCTGCACTTCGACCTTGCTCAGCATCAGCGGGTGGCACAGCGGGATCAGCTCCCAGGTGCGTTTGGCCGCCTGAATGCCGGCGATGCGCGCCGTGGCGAACACGTCGCCCTTGTGATGGCTGCCGTCGACGATCATCGCCAGCGTGGCGGGCAGCATCTCGACGAAGGCTTCGGCGCGCGCCTCGCGCACCGTTTCGGCCTTGGCGGAAACATCGACCATATGGGCTTCGCCGGCGGCGTTAATATGGGTTAGCTGTGTCATGACTCAGGGCTTCTTCAAATGGGGCTGGAAGTTGCACGGGCGATGGCGCGCGTCCAACTGCTCTTCGATAATCCGCTCCCAGGCGGTGCGGCAGGCGCGGGTGGAGCCCGGCATGGCGAAGATCACCGTGCGGTTGGCCAGGCCGGCCAGCGCGCGCGACTGGATCGTCGCGGTGCCGATCTCTTCGTACGACACCATGCGGAACAGTTCGCCGAATCCTTCCACCTCTCTGTCGAACAGCGGCAACAGCGCTTCCGGCGTGTTGTCGCGGGCGGTAAAACCGGTGCCGCCGGTGATCAGCACCGCCTGCACGTTGTCATCGGCGATCCAGGCGGAAACCCGCGCGCGGATCTGGTAAATGTCATCTTTGACGATGGCGCGATCCACCACCTGGTGGCCGGCTTCCTGCGCCGCTTCCTGCAGATAGTGGCCGGAGGTGTCTTCCGCCGCGCCGCGGCTGTCGGAGACGGTCAGGATGGCGATATGCGCCGCAATAAACTCGCTGCTCGCATGGCTCATGGTTCAATAGGCTCCTATTCTGAGATACCCAACAGATTTCAAGTTGCAGCCAAGCGGCCAGTGCGTAAATCCCCAGGAGCTTACTCCGGTAAGTGACTGGGGTGAGCGCACGCAGCCAACAACGCTGCGGCTTGAAATATGTGGGTATCAGCCGCCGATAAACGACAGGTTCTGGGTGATCCCGCTGTTGCCCTGATGCAGGAAATGGGTCTGCTTCTTGCTCAGCAGCCCGCTCTGGATGCGCGCCTTCAGCGCGTCGAGCTGGCCGTCCTCGGCCAGCAGATCGCGCAGGGGCACCCCCTGCTCGCCGAACAGGCACAGGTGCAGATTGCCGATGGAAGAAACGCGCAGCCGGTTACAGCTGGCGCAGAAGTCTTTTTCATACGGCATGATAAGCCCCACCTCGCCCTGGTAGTCCGGGTGGCTGAACACCTGCGCCGGGCCGTCGCTGCGGCCGCGTGCCTGGCGCTGCCAGCCCTGCTGCTCCAACTGCAGGCGAATCACTTCGCCGGAAACGTGGTGTTTGCGAAACAGCTCGCCGCCCTCGCCGGTTTCCATCAGTTCGATAAAGCGCAGCTGGATAGGCCGGTCCTTGATCCAGGCGAGAAAGGCGCCGAGCTGCTGGTGGTTAACGTCGCGCATCAGCACTGCGTTGACCTTGACCTTGCTGAAACCGGCGCTGAAGGCGGCGTCGATGCCGTCCATCACCTGGCGGAACTTGTCCTGACCGGTGATGGCGTGAAACTGGCGGGGATCCAGGCTATCGATGCTGACGTTGATCGCCGTCAGACCGGCGTCACGCCAGGCGGCGACGTCGCGCGCCAGACGGTAGCCGTTGGTGGTGACCGCCAGGGTACGGATGGCCGGGTTTTCCCGCACGGCGGCGATGATCTCGGTAAAATCGCGGCGCAGCGAAGGCTCGCCGCCGGTCAGGCGCACCTTTTCGGTGCCCAGTTCGGCGAACGCGCGGCTGACGCGGCGGATTTCATCCAGCGACAGGAAGCTTTTCGGGCTGCCGCTCGGCTTGTAGCCGTCGGGCAGACAATAGGTGCAACGAAAGTTGCACACGTCGGTGATCGACAAGCGCAGGTAATAGAACTTGCGCTCATAAGCATCAATGAGTTGCGGCACCATAACACCTTTCCAAAGTCGGGAGATGCGAGCGTTTCCCCTCTGCACCCTGGTGGCTGACTTCGCCACGGCCCAGGCGCCATATCGTTCCGGATGAACAACGTAGGCGCAGGGGCTAGGAGTTTGATTTCTCTTCCCGCTACCTTGAGTAGCCGGAACGAAACCGTGGTTTTCAGCAGAATTCTAGCGCTAATCGGCAACGATAGCCAACGCGTAAATTCGCTATATAATTGTCTATACAGCGTTTTTAGACGCCGCGTATTCTGGTAAACCATGATAAACATCACTTGCGCGGACGAATTGACCAGAATCACGCAAATGACACTCTTTATGCCCTAAATAATTGGAGTTGCCTCCCGACGGCAAGAGCGGGACAAATCGGTCGGGAACCGATTTGAACAGCGCTTGCGCTGGCCCGAAGGGGGGGCCTCAGGACGAGGCTCATCAGTCCCCAGGAGCTTACTTAGGTAAGTGACTGGGGTGACAAATCTGCCGGGAGCAGATTTGAACGCTGCTTGCAGCGGCCCTGAAGGGGCGTGGCCCATGGACGGGCCACGTAACTAAATGCAGCCAACACAGAGGCAACTTCAAGGATGACGGGTATATCGCGTTTTTATGCCGGATCCGTTACCTTATGCGGGCAGTTCAGCCCCTTTGTAAGGAAATTTATGCGTAATCGTACCCTGGCCGATCTCGACCGCGTAGTGGCGTTAGGCGGCGGACACGGCTTGGGCCGTGTGATGTCGGCCCTGTCGTCCTTAGGCTCCCGCCTGACCGGCATCGTCACCACCACCGACAACGGCGGTTCCACCGGCCGCATCCGCCGTTCGGAAGGCGGCATTGCCTGGGGCGATACCCGTAACTGTCTCAACCAGCTGATCACCGAACCGAGCGTCGCCTCGGCGATGTTCGAATACCGCTTCAGCGGCAACGGCGAACTGGCCGGCCACAACCTCGGCAACCTGATGCTGAAAGCGCTGGATCACCTGAGCGTGCGCCCTCTGGAAGCGATCAACCTGGTGCGCAGCCTGCTGAAGGTGGACGCGGCGCTGATCCCGATGTCGGAACAGCCGGTGGATTTGATGGCGCACGATCACGAAGGCAATCACGTTTACGGTGAAGTGAATGTCGATCAGCTGGCCCATATGCCGCAGGAGCTGATGCTGTCGCCGCCGGTCAGCGCCACGCGCGAAGCGCTGGACGCCATCGCGCAGGCCGACGTGATCCTGATCGGGCCGGGCAGTTTCCTCACCAGCCTGATGCCGCTGCTGCTGCTGGACGATCTCACCCAGGCGCTGCGTCGCAGCAGCGCCAGCATGATCTATATCGGCAACCTCGGCCGCGAGCTGAGCGTGGCCGCCGCGGCGCTGTCGCTACAGGATAAGCTGACGCTGATGGAAGAGAAGATTGGCCGCCGGATGATCGATGCGCTGATCGTCGGCCCGGCGGTAGACGCCAGTGAAGTGCAGGATCGGGTGGTGATTCAACAGCCGCTGGAAGCGAGCGACATCCCCTACCGCCACGATCGCCAGCTGCTGCGCCAGGCGCTGGATCGGGCGCTGGTGGCGCTGGCCGCCCGCCGCTGACCGAATTTAACCGTCTCGCCCGCGCAGCCAGGGATTATCGCTGGCTGGGGCGGGATGGCTGACCATATCGATATACAGATCTTCCACCTCTTTGCGCGCCCAGGGCGTGCGACGCAAAAACTTCAGGCTGGACTTGATGCTCGGATCGCTGCGGAAGCAGTTGATGCGAATGCGTGCGCCCAGCTCGGACCAACCGTAGTGATCCACCAGCTTATTCAGCAGTTGCTCCAGCGTCACGCCGTGCAGCGGATCTTTGGACTGGTGTTGGCTCATGTTCGGTACTCTTCGTGGTCAAATCGGGCCGCACACCTTAACAGCTTTGACGCGGCCGACAAGGAATTTCGACGCCCGCTACGCGGGCGCCATCCAACGGTCAGGAAATCGCAATAAACTGCTCGCGCAGCTGGTGGATCTGGTCGCGCAGCGCAGCCGCCTGCTCGAACTCCAGGTTTTGCGCGTGGGTGTACATCTGCGCTTCCAGATCGCGGATTTTCTGATCCAGCGCTTTCGGCGTAAGGTTCTGCAGCGAAGCGCCGCCGTCCGCCGCCTTGCCCTTGCCTTTGCTCTTGGCGCGGTTGACCGGCTGGCCGATCTGCAGAATGTCGCCGATCTTCTTGTTCAGCCCCTGCGGCACGATGCCGTTGGCTTCGTTGTAGGCCTGCTGCTTGGCGCGGCGCCGCTCGGTTTCACCGATCGCCTTGGCCATCGAATCGGTGATGCGATCGCCATACAGGATCGCCTTGCCGTTCAGGTTACGCGCCGCGCGTCCGATGGTCTGGATCAGCGAACGCTCGGAACGCAGGAAACCTTCCTTGTCGGCGTCCAGAATCGCCACCAGCGACACCTCAGGCATGTCGAGCCCCTCACGCAGCAGGTTGATGCCCACCAGCACGTCGAACTCGCCCAGACGCAGGTCACGGATGATTTCGACCCGTTCCACGGTATCGATGTCCGAGTGCAGGTACCGCACGCGCTCGCCATGCTCTTCCAGGTATTCGGTCAGGTCTTCCGCCATGCGTTTGGTCAGGGTGGTCACCAGCACGCGCTCGTTGATCGCCGCGCGCTTGCGGATCTCGGAGAGCAGATCGTCCACCTGGGTGGCGACCGGCCGCACCTCCACGATCGGATCCAGCAGCCCGGTCGGCCGCACCACCTGATCGATCAGATCGCCGCCGGATTTCTCCAGCTCGTATTTGCCCGGCGTCGCGGAGACATAGATGGTCTGCGGCGCCAGCGCCTCGAACTCCTCGAAGCGCAGCGGGCGGTTGTCCAGCGCCGACGGCAGGCGGAAGCCGTACTCCACCAGCGTTTCCTTGCGCGCGCGGTCGCCCTTGAACATCGCGCCGATCTGCGGAATGGTGACGTGGGATTCGTCGACCACCAGCAGACCGTCCGCCGGCAGGTAGTCGAACAGCGTCGGCGGCGGCTCGCCCTCGGCGCGCCCGGACAGGTAGCGCGAGTAGTTTTCGATGCCCGAGCAGTAGCCCAGCTCGTTCATCATCTCCAGATCGAACTGGGTGCGCTGCGTCAGGCGCTGCTCTTCCAGCAGCTTGTTGTTGGCCCGCAGCACCTTGCGGCGGTCCGCCAGATCGACCTTGATCTCTTCCATCGCCTGCATGATCCGCTCACGCGGCGTCACGTAGTGCGATTTCGGGTAGATGGTAAAGCGCGGCACCACTTGCTCGATCTGCCCGGTCAGCGGATCGAACAGTGACAGCCGCTCCACTTCTTCGTCGAACAGCTCGACGCGCAGCGCCAGCTCGTCCGACTCCGCCGGGTAAATGTCGATCACCTCGCCGCGCACACGGAAGGTAGCGCGCTGGAAGGCCTGATCGTTGCGGGAATATTGCAGCTCCGCCAGGCGGCGCAAAATGGATCGCTGATCGATGATCATCCCCTGGGTCAGGTGCAGCATCATCTTCAGGTAAAGATCCGGATCGCCCAGGCCGTAGATCGCCGACACCGACGCCACCACCACTACGTCGCGCCGCTCCAGCAGCGCCTTGGTGGCGGAAAGGCGCATCTGCTCGATGTGCTCGTTCACCGAAGCGTCTTTTTCAATGAAGGTGTCGGAACTGGGCACATAGGCTTCCGGCTGGTAGTAGTCGTAGTAGGAGACGAAGTATTCCACCGCATTCTCCGGGAAAAACTCTTTCATCTCGCCGTACAGCTGCGCCGCCAGCGTCTTGTTCGGCGCCAGCACCATGGTCGGCCGATTCAGATCGGCTATCACGTTGGCGATGGTGAATGTCTTGCCCGAACCGGTGACCCCCAGCAGCGTCTGGTGCGCCAGGCCGTCTTCCAGCCCCTCTTCCAGCTTGCGGATGGCTTCCGGCTGATCGCCGGCCGGTTTGAACTCTGAATGCAGTTTGAAAAGTTTACTCATTGCTCGGCTACCCTGTGGAGATGCGCGCGCTCAGGCGGCCAGCCGACTCTGCGCCGGGCATGGCCCCTAATTATGGAAAGTGTCGGCGATTTGCGCCAGTGCCCATGATACTGGATATAAAACCAGCTTCAAGCGGATTCGTCGCTGCGCCCGATGCCGCGGCAACGCCGTTGCACCGTGGCGTTACAGTCCGGTGACATTTTTATTGTCAATAACAGATTTATCCCCAGAACTTGCCGCGAATTAACTTATTGATAGCACCGCGTCGAAAAATCATACATAGAGACCTGATCAATACCCTCGCGTCTTGATTTTAATTAAATTATTGATAATTAATTACTTTAATAAAAAGACGAGAATGCGGGCAAAGCGAACAGAACCCGCGTCCGCTCTCGCTTTACAGCGTTTTTCTAAATCTAATACACAAGGTTATCCACAGGAATAGTGGATAACTCTCACCGCCCCGCCCGGGGCGGGAGTTACAGAAAGAAAGCTTTTCGCCCTTTACACTGGCCAAAATGCCTTTTTTAGTTATTTTTTCATAAAAATATCGCTTTGTTTATGCCGATTAATACTAAAAATCCCCATTGCCAAAATCGCATTGGCTCCTTTCACGTGGATCGCTCTTGACGGCGGCGCAATGCCTTGCACCATGCCCACACCGAACAGCACCACAAGAGTGCAAAAAACGTCCGGGTTAACTTGCCCGCGTATTTTCAGGCCGTCACGGCAGCGCGCGTCAGGCCTGACGTGCGGTTAACAAGGCGATAACAATCCCCCGTTTTCACCCGGCGGCAAAAATTGGCCTGGGAGTTGCTTTATCTTCCTGCGTATAAATGCGGTGCGGCAGCATGATGCGCTGCCGGCCGCGGAGTTTCACCGCCGCGGCGTTATCGCCCGTAAAAACGCAAGAACGACACCAAGTCGTCACAAGCGTCGTTTTTAACGACATATTGACTGTCATTCCGTCCACCGCAGACCTGGCTCTGGCTCCTCGGACGGACGGCATTTTGTTCCAGACATTGCCACACTCGGGAAATTCGCCGCTCATGCGGCCTTTGCAGCCCCCGCCAACGAGTGAAACGAGCGTCTATGAGGAGAATGCCAAATGCTGAGCCTGAGATCGGTCAATCAATTTTACGGGCAGAACCACACCCTGTGGGACATCAACCTGGAGCTACCACGCGGCCAGTGCACCGTCCTGCTCGGCCGCAACGGCGTGGGCAAGACCACGCTGGTTAACTGCATCATGGGGCATGTGCCGGTGGTGAGCGGCAGCATGACCTGGCAGCCGGCGGATCAGCCGCCGCAAAATCTGCTGCTGCAGCCGATGGAGCGCCGCGCCGCGCTGGGCATCAGCCACGTGCCCCAGGGGCGGCAGCTCTTCTCGCAGCTGAGCGTGGAGGAGAATCTGCAGGTGGCGCAAATGGCCGGGCGCGGCGCCCCTCGCCGCATTCCGCCGCTGATCTACAGCCTGTTTCCCCATTTGCGCCGCGCCGGCGATCTGTGCGTGGGCGCTCAGCGCCAGCTGGCGATCGGTCGGGCGCTGGCCCAGGAGCCGGCGCTGCTGATCCTCGACGAACCGACGGCGGGCGTCCCCCCCTCGATCGCCGCCGACATCGGCAACGTGATCCGCCGGCTCAACCGCGAACTGGGCATGACCATTTTACTGGTGGAGCATCAGCTGCCGTTCGTGCGCCGGGTGGCGGACCGCTTCTGCCTGTTGGACAGCGGGCGCACGGTGGCGCACGGCGCGCTGGCGCAGCTGGATGAGGCGCTGATCGGCGCCGGGTTGACAGGGCAAGAAGAAGGATGAGGGAGAGAAGCCCCCCTCATTGAGAGTTTATAGCAGGCTGATATCCAGATACTGCCCCAGCGGCGCCCGCTCAGCCTGCGGCAGGTGCGGGATTTCGCCCAGCAGCGGCGCCGGCAGCATGCGGCGCAGCGTGGCCAGGTATTCCTGATGCCGCCGCCCCGGCGGCGCCACGTCGTTGGCGATCCAACCGGCCAGCGTCAGCCCGGCCTGCTGCACCGCCTGCGCCGTCAGCACCGCGTGGTTGATGCAGCCCAGTTTGATGCCCACCAGCAGGATCACCGGCAGTTGCTCCTGCTGCACCCAGTCGGCGAAGGTGTACTCCGCCGACAGCGGGGTAAACCACCCGCCCGCGCCCTCGACCAGCACCCAGTCGGCGCGCTGTTCCAGCCGGCGCAGGCCGTCGGACAGCCGCGCCGCGTCGATCGGCCGGCCTTCATCGGCGCTGACGATATGCGGCGAGGTGGGTTCGGCAAAAACGTAAGGGTTCACTTCATCGTAGCTGAGCGCCACGCCGCTGTTGGCCTGCAGCGCCAGCGCGTCGCCGTTGCGCAGTCCCTCGGCGGTCATCTCGCTGCCGGAAGCCACCGGCTTATACCCGGCGCTGCGGTAGCCCGCCCGGTTGGCGGCCTGCAGCAAGGCGCTGCTGGCGACGGTTTTCCCCACTTCGGTGTCGGTGCCGGTTACGAACCAACGTTTAATCACGATAAATCACTCCATAAGCCAGATGATAGCTGAGCGGGAACTGCCCCCGCCGGCACGGGTAAGCCGCCTGCAGCGCGGCGAGACGGCCGCGCGACATCAGGCCGCCCTCGCGCCCCTGATGCAGGTGCGTGGCCCCGATGCCCTTGAGCGAACGCATCAGCGTCATCACGTCCGGGTAGTTCAGGGTGCGCAACTCCGTGACCAGCTCGTGTCGATAGCCAGCACAGGCGGCGCGGATCTGCGCTAGCGGCAGAAAGGCGTTCACGTGGCGCTCGCCGTCCACCTGTTGCCAGGCATCCCCCAGTTCCTGCAGCGATCCCGCCGCCAGCGTGGAAAACAGGATCGCGCCGCCGGGGCGGGTCACGCGGTACAGCTCCGCCAACGCGGCGGGCAGATCGCTGCACCACTGCACCACCAGGCTGCTGAAACAGATGTCCATCGCCGCATCGGGCAACGGCACCTGTTCGATATCGCCCAGCAGATAATGATGCGCCGCCTGCCGTTGACGGGCGACATCCAGCATGCCCGGCGCCAGATCGAGCGCGGTCACCTGCTTGCCGCGCTCGCGCCACAGGCGGCTGAAATAGCCGGTGCCACAGCCGGCGTCCAGCAGCCGTTCGCCCGGATGGGCACTCCCCATCCCCAGTAAGCGCTCGCCAACGTCACGCTGCAGCGCGGCGGCGGCGTCGTAGCTGCCGGCGGCGCGGCTGAAGGCCGAAGCGACCGCCTGTTTGTTCACCCAGTCATTGGCTGACGTCATGCAATACCTCCAGCAGGCGATCGATATCCTGCGGCTGATGCGCCGCCGTCAGGGTGATGCGCAGCCGCGCGCCGCCCGGCGGCACCGTCGGCGGGCGGATGGCGCTCACCCACAGCCCGTGCTCGCGCAGGCGGGCCGCCAGATCGAGCGCGCGCTGATTGTCACCCACCAGCAGCGGCTGGATGGCGGTGTCGGAGTCCGTCAGGGTCAGCGCCAGCGGCGCGGCGCCCTGGCGGAAACGGCGGATGTTGTCCTGCAGCCGGGCGCGCAGTTCATCGCCCTCTCGAATGCAGGCCAGCGCCGCCTGCAGCGCGCAGGCCTGCGCCGGCGGCATCGCGGTGCTGTAAATCAGATGGCGGGCGAACTGCAGCAGATACTCGGCGGTCGCCTCATCGCACAGCACCGCCGCGCCGCTGACGCCGAACGCCTTGCCGAAGGTCGCCACCAGCAGTTCAGGGCGCACGCCCTGCTGCCAGCAGCTGCCGCGGCCTTGCTCGCCGCGCACGCCGACGCCGTGGGCATCGTCCACCATCAGCCAGGCGCCCGCCGCGCGGGTTAGGCGATGCAGTTCCGCCAACGGCGCACCGTCGCCGTCCATGCTGAACACTCCTTCGGTCACCGCCAGCCGCTGCCCGTCGCAGGGTTTGGCCAGCAGATCTGCCAGCGCCTGCGGTTGATTGTGCTGGAAGCGGCGCAGCTCGGCCGGCGATTGCGCCGCCGCCTCCAGCAGCGAGGCGTGGCTGAGGCGATCGGCCAAAATGCGATCGCCCTTTTGCATCAACGCCGCCAGCACCGCCTGGTTGGCGGCGTAACCGGAGATGAACAGCAACGCGCGCGGATAGCCGAGCCACGCCGCCAGTTGCTCCTCCAGCGCCTGATGCGCCGTGCTAAAGCCGGTGACGTGGCCCGAACCGCCGCTGCCGACGCCGTAACGCTGCGCGCCCTGCTGCCAGGCAGCGATCACCCGCGCATCCTGGCTCAGCCCCAGGTAGTCGTTGCCCGAGAAGTTCAGGTAGAGACGATCGCCGAGTCGGATCTGGCGGCCGTTGCCGCCCTCGGTGGTCTGTCGCCGACGGTAGGCGGCATTCAGGCGCCGCTCTGCCAGCGCCTGCTCGATGCGTTGTGGCCAGCTCATCACAGCGCCGCGTTGTAAAACTCGGCGGTATCGGCGTTCAGCAGCTGCTTAGCCAGCACCTGCTGTTGCTGGTTGTCGCCGTGTTCGGTGGCGGTCTGCTGCGGGTTCAGCCCCAGCTTGCGGAACAGTTGCAGATCCTTGTCTTCTTCCGGGTTCGGCGTGGTCAGCAGCTTGCAACCGTAGAAGATCGAGTTGGCGCCGGCCATGAAACACATCGCCTGCGTCTGTTCGTTCATCTGTTCACGGCCAGCGGAGAGGCGGACATAAGAAGACGGCATCATGATGCGCGCCACCGCGATGGTGCGGATAAAGTCGAACGGATCGACGTCATCGTTATCCGCCAGCGGCGTGCCTTTTACCTTCACCAACATGTTGATCGGCACGCTCTCCGGCGGTTTCGGCAGGTTGGCCAGCTGCACCAGCAGCCCGGCGCGGTCACGCACCGTTTCACCCAGCCCGACGATGCCGCCGGAGCATACTTTGATGCCGGCGTCGCGCACTTTGTCGAGCGTATCCAGGCGTTCCTGGTAGCTGCGGGTGGTGATGATGCTGCCGTAGAACTCCGGCGAGGTGTCGAGGTTATGGTTGTAGTAATCCAGCCCGGCCTCCGCCAGCCGTTCGGCCTGAGTGCCATCCAGCGTGCCCAGGGTCATGCAGGTTTCCATGCCCATCGCTTTCACGCCCTGCACCATCTGCTGCAGATAAGGCATATCGCGCTCGTGCGGGTTCTTCCACGCCGCGCCCATGCAAAAACGGGTCGATCCGTTCGCCTTGGCCTTGCGCGCCGATTCCAGCACCTGCTCGACCTGCATCAGCCGCTCCGCCTCCAGGCCGGTCTTGTAGCGCGAACTCTGCGGGCAGTATTTGCAGTCTTCCGGGCAAGCGCCGGTTTTGATCGACAGCAGCGTGCTGACCTGCACCTGACGCGGATCGAAGTGTTGGCGGTGTACGGTTTGCGCTTCGAACAGCAGTTCAAGCAGCGGTTTATCAAACAGGGCCTGGGCTTGCCCTACTGTCCAGTGAATGCGATCGGCCATCATGGCGTCTCCAAAACGAAAAAGTGTCGCCAGTTTAAATATTGCGGATATACTGTCAACCAATCTTAATTCAATTTGGTTTACAAGTATGTCTGTCACCGCTTCCGACCTGGCGTTTGACCAACGTCATATCTGGCACCCCTACACCTCCATGAGCCGCCCGTTACCCTGTTACCCGATCGAGTCGGCCAGCGGCGTCGAGCTGCAGCTGGCGGACGGCCGGCGTCTGGTGGACGGCATGTCCTCCTGGTGGGCGGCGATCCACGGTTACAACCATCCTCGCCTGAATCAGGCCGCCAGCCAGCAGCTGGAGAAGATGTCGCACGTGATGTTCGGCGGTATTACCCATCCGTCCGCCATCTCGCTGTGCCGTCGGCTGGTGGAGATGACGCCGGAAGCGCTGCAGTGCGTGTTCCTGGCGGACTCTGGTTCGGTGGCGGTGGAAGTGTCGCTGAAGATGGCGCTGCAGTATTGGCAGGCGCGCGGCGAGCGGCGGCAGCGCATCCTGACGCTGCGCCACGGCTATCACGGCGATACCTTCGGCGCGATGTCGGTCTGCGATCCGGACAACTCGATGCACAGCCTCTATCAGGGCTATCTGGCGCCGCACCTGTTCGCCACCGCGCCGCAGTGCCGCTTCGACGAGGAATGGCGCGAAGAGGACATCGCGCCGTTCGCCGCGCTGCTGGAGCAGCACGCCGGTGAAGTGGCGGCGGTGATCCTGGAACCGGTGGTGCAAGGCGCCGGCGGCATGCGTATCTACCACCCAAGCTACCTCAAGCGGGTGCGCGAGCTGTGCGATCGCCATCAGGTGCTGCTGATCGCCGACGAGATCGCCACCGGCTTCGGCCGCACCGGCAAGCTGTTCGCCTGCGAGCACGCGCAGGTGGTGCCGGACATTCTCTGCCTGGGCAAGGCGCTGACCGGCGGCTACATGACGCTGTCCGCCACCCTGACCACCCGCCACGTGGCGGAGACCATCAGCAACGGCGCGGCCGGCTGCTTTATGCACGGGCCGACCTTTATGGGCAACCCGCTGGCCTGCGCGGTGGCGGATGCCAGCCTGGCTCTGCTGGCGGAAAATCGCTGGCAGGCGCAGGTGAGCGCCATCGAAGCCCAACTGAAGCAGGAGCTGCTGCCGCTCGCGGCGCTGCCGAAGGTGGCGGACGTGCGGGTGCTGGGCGCGATTGGGGTGGTGGAGATGCGTGAACCGGTGAACGTCGCCGAGCTGCAGCGCGGGTTCGTCGAACGCGGGGTGTGGATCCGGCCGTTCGGCAAGCTGATTTACCTGATGCCGCCTTACATCATCGAAGCGGAACAGCTCAGCCGCCTGACCGCCGCCGTGGCCGCCGCCGCGCGTTAATGGCTTACCAATGCTGGTCCAGATAGCGGGCCAGCAATCCCAGACACAGCAGCCAGAGTAAAATGATCATCACCGCCGCCATGCGGCCGGTGGGGTTATCGACGCGCTTTTGCGCCTTCTCGCGCAGCTCGGCCATCAGCGGCTTGGGGATCAGGCGCACCGCCAGCATGATGCCCAACGGTACGATAATCACGTCGTCCAGATAGCCCAGCACCGGAATGAAGTCCGGGATCAGATCGATAGGCGAGATCGCATAGCCGGCCACCAGCAGCGCGATCAGTTTGGCGTACCACGGGGTGCGCTTATCACGGGCGGCCAGCCACAGCGCGTAAATATCGCGCTTGATGCCTTTGGCCCAACGGCGCAGCCAGCCGAACCACGGCGTGCGTTTTTTCAGTGAGATCATGCTTATTTCATATAGGAACGTAAGACGGTCATCAATTGCTCGATGTCTTGCTCACGCTGCTGCGGCGTGGCGTCCGCAGCAGCCAAGTGTTCGCGCACGTGCCCTTCCAGCACCTGCGCCATCAAACCGTTGACCGCGCCGCGCACCGCTGCGATCTGCTGCAGAATAGCCGAACACTCACCGCCGCTTTCCAGCGCGCGCTCCAGCGCTTCGGCCTGCCCTTTAATGCGGCGCACCCGCGCCAACAGCTTCTTTTGATCTCTGATGGTATGGCTCATCATTTCCGCCTGATTGTTATTTACTATACTGGGGTATAGTATATTTCAGAACACTACCTTTTGCTGAGGAACTTCACCATGACTTCTCACGCGCCCGCTTTGCACCGCGAGCACAGCCACGTTTTTGACGATGGTAACCCATTGGCTGAAAGAAACACCAGATGGGCGGTGATACTCACCGCCGGTATGATGGCCATCGAGATCGCCGGTGGCTGGCTGTTTAACTCGATGGCATTGCTGGCCGACGGCTGGCATATGAGCTCACACGCGCTGGCTCTGGGCCTGTCGGTGCTGGCTTACGGCGCCGCACGACGGCTGGCCAAAGACCGCCGCTTCAGCCTCGGCACCTGGAAGATAGAAGTGCTGGCCGGTTACACCAGCGCGGTGTTGTTGGTGCTGGTGGCGGCGCTGATGCTGTTCCAGTCTGCGCAAAGGCTGATGAATCCCAGCCCGATTCATTACAACGAAGCCATCGCCATCGGTACGATTGGGCTGGCCGTCAATCTGCTTTGCGCCTGGCTGTTGCGCGGCGGCGGCCACCATCATCACGGGGATGACCACGATGACCATCATCATGACCTCAACCTTCGTTCCGCCTATATCCACGTCATCGCCGACGCCGCCACTTCGGTGCTGGCGATCGTGGCGCTGTTCGGCGGCAAGCTTTGGGGCGCCGTCTGGCTCGATCCGTTGATGGGCATCGTCGGCGCGATGATGGTGGCCGCCTGGGCCTATAGCCTGATGCGCGATAGTGGAAAGATTTTGCTGGATGCCGAAATGGACGCTCCCGTTGCACAAGAAATTCGTCAAACTCTGGCCACTGCCGGCCACTCGCTCACGCTGACCGATTTGCATTTAGGCCGCATCGGCAAAGGAAAGTATCATTGCGTCATCGCCTTGAGCAGCGCCGATCGCACCCTCACCCCCGATCGGGTACGCCAACTGTTGGCCGCGCGTCCCGAACTGGTGCATGTCACCGTCGAGATCAACCGTCCGCCGCTGGCGCAAGGGGTTGTATTGTTCCACCGAAAAGATCTAGCTTAAGGGTTCGCGTTTACCGACAACTGGGAGTCACTATGGCTTTTCGTTTGTACAGCAACGATCTGCAGGACGGCGGCAAACTGCCGCAGCAGCAGGTTTTCAACGGCATGGGCTATCACGGCGATAACCTGTCGCCCCACCTGGCCTGGGACGGCGTGCCGGCCGGCACCAAAAGCTTCGTGATCGCCGTTTACGATCCCGATGCCCCGACCGGCTCCGGCTGGTGGCACTGGATCGTGGCCAACATTCCCGCCGACGTGCGCGAGCTGCCGCAGGGCGCGGGCTCCGGCAAAGCCCCGCTGCCCGCCGGCGCGCTGCAGACCCGCACCGACTTCGGCTCAGCCGGCTACGGCGGCGCGGCGCCGCCGAGTGGCGAAAGCCACCGCTACCAGTTCACCGTGCATGCGCTGGACGTGGAGCGCATCGAGGTGGATGAGGGTTCCAGCGGCGCGCTGGTGGGCTTTAACGTCCATTTCCACAGCCTCGGCAGCGCCACGCTGACGGTGACGTTCAACTGATCCCCCGCCAATAAAAAAGCGCGATTCCACCGAATCGCGCTTTTTCCATACTCGTCTGACCGCCGAATTACTTCGCCAGCACGCTCACCCACATCGGGCCTTTGCCCACCGGATAACGCGCCAGCGTGGTCAGCTTACCGCTGGCCTGGTCAATTTCATGCACCGCGATGTGATCGGATTTCTGGCCGGACGAAATCACGAAGCGGCCGCTGTGATCGATGTTGAAACCGCGCGGCTGCGCTTCGGTCGGATGATAGCCGACCACGCTCAGCGTGCCGCCGTCTGCGGAAACGCTGAAGATGGTCAGAATGCTGGCGGTGCGGTCGCTGGTGTACAGGAAGCGGCCGTTCGGCGTGATATGGATGTCCGCCGCCCAGCGGGTGCCGTCGAAGTCGGCCGGCATGATGTCCAGCGTCTGCGTGACGGTGTATTTGCCGCCGTTTTCCGAGATGGCCAGCACGTCCACCGTGCCGTCCAGCTCATTGACGCAGTAGGCGAACTTGTCGTTGTGGTGGAACGCCATATGACGCGGGCCGGCGCCGGCGGCGGTCGCCACCGCTTCCTGCGCGTGCGGCGTCAGCTGGCCCGCCAGGCTCAGGTTGAACAGGCGGATGCGGTCTTCTTTCAGGCAAGGCACCAGCACCAGCTGGTTGGTCGGATCGATGTTCGCCGAGTGCGGCGCGGTCAGGCCGTCGATCTGCTGAATAGGCGCCGTCACCACGCCGTCGTGGCCGATCGGGCTGATGCTGGCGCAGTTGCCGCTGTAGGAGGCGGAGAACAGGTAACGCCCCTGCAAATCGGTGGAAATATGGGTCGGGCTGCCCGGCAGCGGCGCCATGCCGGCCTGCTGCAGCGTGCCGTCCGCCTCGATGCGGTAGCTGACGATGCCGAACGCCGGACGCACGCCGACGTACAGGTGGGTCTTGTCCGGATGAAGGGTCATCGGCTGCACCTGGCCCGGCACGTCAACGGTTTGCAGCAGCACCAGCGCGCCGGCGTCATCCAACTGCCAAACGTGGATCTGCTGGCTCTCCGGGCTGGCGACATAAACGATTTGCTTCATGTGTTCTCCTTGTAAAGGGTAAAAGAGGAACCGGTTTCAGGCCGTTCGATTGCCCCTAGCTTACCGCACATCCGTCGCATGGCAACCCCGCTTAGCACCGGAAGCTCACGCGGTTTTCTCCGTTGGCTATCCGGTGTACCATCGGATTAATTTTATGGCTAACGATAACGAGAACCCTATGAGCTACCGCGTCATCGCCCTCGATCTTGACGGCACCCTGCTGGACAACCAAAAACGCATCTTACCGCAATCGCTGGAAGCGCTGGCGCAGGCGCGCGCCGCCGGCATCCAGGTGGTGGTGGTCACCGGCCGCCACCACGTCGCTATCCATCCGTTCTACCAGGCGCTGCAGATAGATACCCCGGCCATCTGCTGCAACGGCACCTATCTGTATGATTTTCAGCAGAAGAAGGTGTTGGCGGCCGATCCGCTGGCGAAAGATCAGGCCAGGCAGGTGCTGCAGATGCTCAAACAGACCGACATTCACGGGCTGATGTACGTCGACGACGCTATGCTGTATCAGGAGCCGAGCGGCCACGTGATCCGCTCGCTGGCCTGGGCCGAAACCCTGCCGGCGGCGCAGCGCCCGACGCTGCTGCAGGTCGGCAGCCTGGCGCAGGCGGCCGACGACGCGCAGGCGATCTGGAAATTCGCCACCTCGCACGCCGATACCCTGGCGCTGCGCGAGTTTGCCGACACGGTGGAGAAAGAGCTGGGGCTGGCGTGCGAATGGTCCTGGCACGATCAGGTGGATATCGCCAAAGGCGGCAACAGCAAAGGCAAGCGCCTGCGCCAATGGGTGGAGTCGCAGGGGCTGAGCATGGATCAGGTGGTGGCGTTCGGCGACAACTACAACGACATCAGCATGCTGGAAGCGGTCGGATTGGGCGTGGCGATGGGCAACGCCGATGATGCGATCAAGGAACGCGCCGATCTGGTGATCGCCGATAACCTGCAGCCGGGCATCGCCGAGGTGATCCGCACCCGCGTACTCTAGTTTTTTCGCCCTCCCGCCGTGAGGGCCTGTCTTAGCGGCTCTCGCGGCTGATAGACACGCTCTTCACCTGCGCGTACAGCCACTGCCCAGGGCGGATCGCCAGTTCATCGCGCGCCCAGGGCGTGATCCGCGCCCACAGCACGTGTTCCCCGACCGCCAGCTTCACTTCCACCTGCCCATCCACGTCCAGACACTCGCTTACCTTGGCCGGCAACACGTTGCGAATGCTGCTGTTGACCGGTGGCTGCAGCACCAGCGAGACATCGGCGGCGTTGATGCGGATGCGCAGCTGGGTGCCCAGTTCGGCGTCGATGCCGCTGACCCACAGCCTTTGATCGCCGAGCGCCAGCGCGGTCATGGCATAGCGTTGATGATGCTCAATCACGCTGACGCGCAGCACGCTGCTCTGATCTTCACGCTGCAGCCACGGCCGCAGCGCGCTGCTGGCCCAAACGGCTTCCAGCCCGCCGAACGCGCGCACCTCGCCGCGATCCAGCACCATCACCTGCTCGGCCAGGCGCAGGATCTCGTCCAGGCTATGGCTGACGTAGAGGATGGGGATGTTGACGTCCTGCGCCAACCGCTCCAGATACGGCAGTAGCTCGCGTTTGCGCGGCAGATCGAGCGAGGCCAGCGGCTCGTCCATCAGCAGCAGTTCCGGCGCGGTCAGCAGCGCGCGGCCGATCGCCACCCGCTGTTTTTCACCGCCGGAGAGCGTCAGCGGCAGCCGATTGAGCAGCGGCCCGATGCCCAGCAGCTCGACGATGGTGTTGAACTGCGCGCGCATGCCGGCCGCCATGCCGTATTGCAGGTTGCCGCGCACCCGATAGTGCGGGAACAGCCGCGCATCCTGAAACACGTAGCCGATACGGCGCTTTTCCGGCGGCAGGCAAAGGCCCGCGGCGGTATCCACCAACGTGCGGCCATTGAGCGCGATTCGCCCCTGCTGCAAACGGGTCAGGCCGCCGATGGCGTTGATCAGGGAAGTTTTGCCCGCGCCGGACAGGCCGAAAATCGCGGTGATGCCCTGCGCCGGCAAATCGGCGCGGACGTTGAGATTAAGGTCGCCCAGCTGCTGCGAGAAATCCAGCTCCAGCATTTACACCCCCATCCGTTTGCGGCCCCAGCGGGCCAGCCATTCGGACACCATCAGCGAAGCCAGCGACAGCACGATGGCGATCGCGCACAGCCGCGCGGCGGCGGCTTCCGCTCCCGGCGTTTCGATCAGCGTATACATCGCCAGCGGAATGGTGCGGGTTTCACCGGGAATGTTGGAGACAAAGGTGATGGTGGCGCCGAACTCCCCCAGCGAGCGGGCGAAGGCCAGCACCACGCCGACAATGACGCCGGGCAGCGACAGCGGCAGCGTGACGGTGAAAAACACCCGCCACGGGTTGGCGCCCAGCGTGCGCGCCGCCTGCTCCAGCCGGGTATCCACCGCCTCCAGCGCCAGCCGGATGGCGCGCACCATCAATGGAAACGCCACCACCGCCGATGCCAGCGCGGCGCCGCGCCAGCTAAAGCTGAAGCTGAAGCCGAACCAGTCGTACAGCCACTCGCCGATGACGCCGCGCCGCCCCATGGCGATCAGCAGCAAATAGCCGACCACCACCGGCGGCAGCACCAGCGGCAGGTGAATGACGCCGTCCAGCAGCGCCTTGCCGGGAAAGCGGCAACGCACCAACACCCAGGCCATCAGAATGCCGAACGGCAGGCTGCAGACCACCGCCAAACCGGAGACTTTCAGGCTCAGCTCAACCGCCTGCCACTCGTACTCACTCAGAATCATTTACGCGGGGTGAATCCATAATGTTCGAAAATAGCGGCCGCTTCCGGGCCCTTCAGATAGGTATAGAAAGCGCTGACCGTCGGATTTTGACGATCTTTCACCATCGCCATCGGATATTCAACCGGTTTGTGGCTGTCTTCCGGGAACACGCCCACCACTTTCACCTTGTCGCTGGCGACCGCGTCGGAGCCGTAGACGATGCCGAGCGGTGCTTCACCGCGCTCCACCAGCGCCATCGCGCTGCGCACGTTGTTGGCGCGCGCCAGTTTCGGTTCCAGCGCGCTCCAGGCGCCCAGATGTTCCAGCGCCTCTTTGGCGTAGATGCCGGCCGGCACGTGATCCGGATCGCCCACAGCCAGGCGGCCGCCGCTGAGCAGCTTGGCCCAGTCGGTCTGCTTGTCGATGGCGATCTTGTCTTGCTTATCGCTCTTGGCGGCGATCAGCACCAGTTCGTTGCCCAGCAGCGTGTAGCGGGTGTCTTTCACCATTTGCTGTTTGTCGATGGCGTAATCCATCCACTGTTGATCGGCGGAGATGAACAGATCGGCCGGGGCGCCCTGCTCAATTTGGCGCGCCAGCGTCGAGGACGACGCGAAGGAGGAAACCACCTGCACGTCCTTGCCTTTTTGATACTGGGTGGCGATGTCCTGCAGCGCGTTGGTCAGCGACGCGGCGGCGAACACGGTGATCTTTTCCGTCGCCGAAGCCTGTGCCACCAGGCCCGATGCCAACACGATCCCGCCAACCCATTTGGTCCATTGCTGTTTCATTGTTTTTCTCCGCAAGTTAACGTGCATTATCACTCTTCGTTATATAAAAAATAATATAACGTTGCGCGAAAGCTTGTCATGCGGTTTATCGGCAAAGCGTGAGATAACTTGAGGAATGCCCGCCGGGCGATGCCGGCGGGTATCGAGATGGGGAACGGTCAGTGCTGGGTGCGGTTTTCTTTCGAACGGCCCACTTTGGAGAAGACGTTGAACACTTCGCCAAAACCGTAGATCAGGCCGAGGATCAGCGCCATGACCACCGGCACCATGACCACGGCAAACAACAGACTTTTCAATAATTCCAACATGATAGCCTCGCTTAACTGCCCATTGAGCGGCAAATGCCTTTCACCGCATACCGGGTTATTCTAACCCAAAAAATCGCTAAAACCGGAGTTATTTTAGCCAGCGGGGCGAAATTGTGATCGGCCAAACGTGCCCTTTCCACCGGGCTCATGCCGGGGCGGGGTAATAGATCAGCGGCGGCGCATAGCCGGCGGGCGCCGCCAGCCGGGCTTCCACCCCGTACACCGCGCGAATGTGCTCCGGCGTCAGCGCCTGCCGCGGCGTGCCCGCCGCACAGATCCCGCCCTGCTGCAGCAGCGCCACCCGATCGCAATAACAGGCCGCCAGATTCAGATCGTGCAGCGTCACCACCACGCTGAGTTTCAGCCGCCGCAGCAAGGCCATAAACTGCTGCTGATGGGCGATATCCAGATGGTTGGCGGGCTCATCCAGCAGCAGCCACGGCGTTTGCTGCGCCAGCGCGCGCGCCAGATGCACCCGCTGTTGTTCACCGCCGGACAGCCGCTGCCAATCGCGATCGGCCAGGTGGCTGATGCCCACTTGCTCCATCGCCTGCCCGGCGAGGCGGCGATCCTCGGGGCCGAAACCGCGCCAGCGGCCGATATGGGCCAGGCGCCCCAGCAGCACCGCCTCCTTCACCGGCAGCGCGAAGGTGCCGGGGGCGGATTGCTCGAGAAAAGCGATGCGCCTGGCGCGCTCCCGCCCGGAAAACGCGGTAATTTGGCGCCCTGCCAGCCAAACGCGGCCCCCGGCGACGGGCTGCAACCCGGCCAACAGCTTGAGCAACGTGGATTTACCGCTGCCGTTGACGCCGAGCACGCCGGTGACCTCACCGGGCAAGGCGCAGAAACTGAGATTTTCCAGCACAGTGCGTTCGCCCGCTCGCCAGCTCACCCCCTCGGCGCACAGGCCGGATCGCGCTTTTTCAATCGTCATGCATTGACCTTCCGATACAGCAACAGCAGGAATACCGGCACCCCCAGCAGCGCGGTCAGCACGCCGACCGGCAGCTCGCGCGGAGCAAACAGCGTTCTGGCCAGGGTGTCCGCCGCCACGGCGAACAGCGCACCGCACAGCGCGCTGGCCGGCAACAGCAGCCGATGCCGCGAGCCGACCAGCCGCCGGGCGACATGCGGCACCGTCAGCCCGATAAATCCCACCGCGCCGCTGAACGCGACGATCGCCGCCGTCAGCGCGGTGGTCACCACATACAGCAGCAGCTTCAGCGGAGCCACCGCCACCCCCAGCGAAGCGGCGGTCACGCCGCCAAACGCCAGCGCGTCCAACTCACCCGCCCGCAGCCAAGACAGCAGCAGCGCCGCCGCCAGCGCCAACCCGCACAGCCCGACCTGCGGCCAGCGCGCGTCGCTGAACGATCCCAGCAGCCAGAACATCACGCCGCGCGTGGCGTTGGCGTCCGCCTGCCAGAGGGTGATCAGCGAAGTCAGCGCGGAGAGCAGCTGCGTCACCGCCACCCCGGCCAGGATAAACAGCGTGGACTCCCCCTGCAGCGAACGCCCGGCCAGCAGCATCACCAACGCAAACGCTCCCAACGCGCCGATAAACGCACCGCCGGACACCGACAACAGGCCGCCCCCCAGTCCCAATACCAGCACCGTTACCGCTCCCACGCCGGCGCCGGAGGAGATGCCCAGCACCCAGGGATCGGCCAGCGGGTTGCGGGTCAGCGACTGCAGCACGGTGCCCGCCAACGCCAATCCGGCGCCGGCCAGCGCCGCCAACAGCGCGCGCGGCATCCGCAGCGACCAGATGATGCGCTGATACACATCGGTATCGGTCGCCGCGCTGCCGCTGACGCCAAGCACAATGCGCCAGGCGTCGTGCCACGCGATCGGCGCTGGCCCCGACAGGGTTGCGCCCAGCAGGGCCAGCGGCAGCGCCGCCGCCAGCAACAGCAGCCAGCCGGCCTCACGGCCGGGCAGTAACCGCCGGATCATGCTATTTCCAGCCTGCGATCACATAGTCGTCCAGCAGCTGCCACACCGTCCCCGCCTCGCTGAAACCGGCCTGCCTGAGGGCCGCGAGCTGGAAATCCACCGGCGTCGGCGGCGGCACCGGGCGGCCGGCGAACAGCGCTTCACGCTCGGCCTGATAAGCGGCCAACGCCGGCGATTGCAGCGCGCCCGCAAACCAGCGATCCCAATCCTCAACGCCGTTGTCCCAGGCGCGCTGTTGGGTCTGCTCGTCGTGCCGCTCCGCCAACGCTTTCAGCCGCGGCTGGCGCTGGTCATAGCGCTGATGATCGGCGTTCAGGAACACGCCGCCGTCGGCCAGCAGCCCGGCGACGTTGCGGTACAGCGCCAGCTGCTGCTCGGGCATCAGCCAGTGCAGCGCCGTGCTGGACACCGCCGCCTGCGGCGCGGGGCCGGACAGCGCGGCAAAACAGGCCGGATCCGCCAGATCGGCCTGCAGAATGCGGATCCGATCGCCGTAGGCCGCCAGCGCACCGCGCGCCACCGCCAGCAGCAGCGGATCGAGATCGATGGCGGTCACCCTGGCCTGCGGAAAGCGCTGCAAAATGCGCAGGCTCAGCGAGCCCGGGCCGCAGGCCAGATCCACCACGTGAAAATCCTGGCCGGCGGCCAGCGCCAGCACGTCCAGCTGGGCGTTAAAACGCGCTTCCCGCTCGGCGATGTAGGCCGCCTGCTGGCGATCCCAGGAGTCCAGCAGCGAAGAGAATGAAACGGCAGTCATATCAAGGTTCCTTGTTGGAAAAAGTCGGCGCCTGCGGCGGCAAGGCCGCCAGGCCCCGAATCAAACGGCCCAGCGCCGCCACGGTGCGGGCGGAAGGGTCCATGTCGTAACCGGGGAGGATCACGTAGCGCCGCTGACGCACGGCGCGCAGCGTCGCGGTCAGCGGGTGATGCTCCAGAAAGGCGATCTTGTCGGCCGCGCTGTCGCCGAGGCCGCCGCGCGGCAGATCGCCAAGCACGATCGCATCCGGATCGCGGGCGGCGATAACCTCCCAGGACACCGTCGGCCACAGCTCGGGCCGGTCGCCGAACAGGTTCTCGCTGCCGACGCTGCGGCTCAGCAAGCCTGGCGCGCCGCAGCAGCCCGCCACATAGGGCGTTTGCGCGCCAGCATACCACCACAGCAGACGCAAATGCGGCAGCTGAGCACGCTGTGGTTCGAGCGCCCTCAACTGCCCACGCAGCCGTTCGACCAGCGCTTCACCGGCGCGGCTGACGTTGAAAATGCGCGCCAGCTCCCGCAGCTCGGTGAAAATGTCTTCGAACGCCAGCGCGGCGGCGATCGCGCTTTGCTGGCCGCTGCAGGCGCCGGGAGAGAGATAAGTGCCGATGCCCCATTCTGCCAGCCGCGCCCGATCGGGCGTTTCCGGGCTGTGCAGCCAGTAATAGCTGGCCGAATAGACAAAATCCGGCCGCATCAGCAGCAACGCTTCCGCCGTGGGCGGCGCCGGGCTGGTGGGCGCCTGCAGCGCATCGGCCGTCGGCGAGGGATCGCGCGCGCGGTCATACCCAACCACGCCGATCGCGCGGCCAGCCAGCCCCAGCGCCAGCAGGTTTTCCAACGCCGGGTTGGCGTAAACCAGCACCCGCTGCGGCGGCTGCGGGTAATCGTGCGTTACCCCGCAATTTTGCAGGCTGACGGCATCGGCGCGCAGCGGCGCGCCCCCGCCCAATCCCAGGGCGCACAACAGCAGGGCAAGCCGGCGTTTCACGCCGTCAGAACCTGACCGACACGAAGGTTTCATAACTGCGCGGCGGCGCGATCAGCGCCTGATCCGGGTAAGTGCGCTGGTAGGCGTACAGCTGGTTGGTGGCGTTGCGAATGCGAAAGCCGACATCGACGATCGGCGTCAGCTGATAATCCGCCGCCAGATCGAACGTGGTGTACGCGCGCATCTTGCGCTGGTTGGCGTCGTCGTTGTAACTGCTGCCGACGTAGCGCAGTGAAGAAGCCAGCCCCAGGCGCTCCGTCGCCTGATAATGCACGCTGAGGTTGGCGGTCCAGTCCGGGATATAGGCCGGGCGATTGCCGTTGTAGCTGCGCAGCGGGCTACCGCCGCGATAGTCGTCGTAGCGGGCATGCGTGTAGGCGGCGTTGCCGGCCAGCTCCCAGCGCTCGTCGGGACGCAGCACCACGCCAAGCTCGATGCCGCGCGACGTCTGCCTGCCTACCGCGTTCAACGCATCCGGCCGCTGCGCGTCGGGCACAAACAGGTTGTCCTTGCGCAGTTCGTACAGCGCCAGCGTCGCCTCGCCTTTGTTACCCCAGAACTGCCCTTTGGCGCCGGCCTCCCACTGGCGCGCTCGCGTCAGCGGCAGATCGGTCTGCGTTGGGCTGAGGAAGAACAGATCGTTGCCCGGCTCCTGGCCGGTGGTGTAGTTGGCGTAGAGCGTGAGGTTATCGGTCAATGCATAGCTGGGGCCCAGGCTCCAGGTGCTGAAAACGTAGGTGTGCGCGCGGCTCTCTTCCTGCGGCCCCTGGAAGCGCCAGTCCATGTTCATATGGTTGTAGCGCAGCTGGCCCAGCAGCGCTAAACGCTCGGTCAGGCTGAAGCGATCTTCAAGAAAGGCGGCGTACTGGTTCTGGGTAACGTGGCGCACCGGCGCGCGTTGGCGGTCGGTTCCCTGGGCGAACGGCTCTCGGGGCGGCGCGCCAAGCGGCACGTCTTCGGATCCGGGGAAGCCGTTGGAGTAATACTGAAAATGCCGCTTGCTCAGATCGAGGCCGACCAGCAACCGGTTATCGAAACCGGCGATGGCGCGATCGAGCACCAGCGAACTGCGGTTGCCGATCAGATCGTCGTCGTGCGCCAGGGCGCCGAAGGAGTCGCGGTTGACGTCGCCGGGTCGGGCCGCCGCCGCGACGCGAAAGCGTTCGACGTTGCGCCACTCGCGAAAGCCGCTGTAGTAATAGAATTGGTTATGCCACTCCACTTCGGGCGTCATAAACCAGTCCAGACTAGCCTGAAATGCGGTGGCGTTGCTCTGGATGCGGCTGTCGGTCAGGTTGTTGTAATTGATGTCGCGCAGCTCGCCGGCAATGCGCCCGTCCAGCAGCGGCGTGCCGTAGTAAGGGTTGTTGGTGCGGTTGAGCGTGCGGTCCAGGCTCAGCGTCAACAGCGCATCGTCCGTCAGTTTAAACAGCAGCGAGCCGGAAACCCGCTTCTGCCGATCGCGTTCGTACTGCACGTTGCTGCCGCTGTCGTTGCCGCTGACGTCCAGCCGGTACGCCACCGCATCGTCCACCAGCGCGCCGCCGGCTCCCAGATGCAATCGCTGGCTGCGGTAGCTGCCGAAGCCATAATCGAGCTCAAGCGGCTGGCGGCTGAAGGTCGGCCGCCGCGAGATCAGGTTGACGCTGCCGCCCGCGGCGCTCAGGCCGTTCAAGGCCGATCCCGGCCCGCGCAGTATCTCGATGCTGTCGTAATGCGCCGGATCGCCCAGCTGCAGCGTGCTGCCGGGCATCTCCACGCCGTTATACAGCCAGGCGATCGGCCGGAAACCGCGCGCGGAAAAGTTGTTGGACAGCGTCGGCGAAGCGACGCCGGACAGGCCAGTGGCGTGCTCGACGGCGGCGGCCAGCGAGCGATCGCCCCGCTGTTGGATCGCTCTTGCGCTGATGATATCGACGCTGCGCGGCGTCTCCCGAGCGGTCAGCCCAAGCTGCGAAGCGCTGCGGCTCACGGCGTTCAACGCATCGTAGCGCCCGGCGGGGGCCGCCGCCTCCACGGTGAGCTGTTCTTCGCATCCCATGGCATTGCGGGCTTTATCGCAGTCGGCGGCGAAAGCCAACGGCGCCGTCAGTGCGCCGCCGACCCAGGCGGCGGCAAGGCATAACGATTTTCTGGGCGTGACAAGACGCCAGCGTGTCGTACTCATGTGAAGCATCCCTGTGGTGAAATAAAAACCGGCCGCAGCCAGCGTAAAGCCTTATCGTTTTTCTGTTATGTTATATTATAACAACAAAGCAATGCCAGTCTTTATTGCCCCGCCCTCCAACGCACTGCGCTTGGCGCTTTGCCGCCAAATCGGCGACAATAAGATTTTTGCCGCCGACAGGATGCGCTATGCAGGCCGAAATTCTTCTGACTCTCAAACTCCAGCAAAAGCTGTTCGCCGATCCGCGCCGCATCGCGCTGCTGAAACAGGTGCAGCACACCGGCTCCATCAGCCAGGGCGCCAAACTGGCGGGCATCAGCTACAAAAGCGCCTGGGACGCCATCAATGAGATGAACCAGTTGGCGGAACAAACGGTGGTGGAACGCGCCACCGGCGGTAAAGGCGGCGGCGGCGCACAGCTGACGCACTATGGCCAGCGGTTGATCCAGCTGTATGACCTGCTGGGCCAGGTGCAGCAAAAAGCTTTCGACGTGTTGCAGCAGGACGATCTGCCGCTCGACAGCCTGCTGGCGGCCATCTCGCGCTTCTCGCTGCAAACCAGCGCGCGCAATCAGTTCTTCGGTACCGTCATCGAACGCGATCATCAGCAAGTGCAGCAGCACCTGGCGATTTTGTTGAATGACGGCACCACTCGCCTGACGGCGGCCGTCACCCAGCAAAGCGCCGACCGGCTGCAGCTGACGCCGGGCAAAGAGGTGCTGGCGCTGATCAAGGCGCCCTGGGTGCGGTTAAGCGTCGATACCGCGGAGCATGCCGGCGCGGATAACGCGCTGGCGGGCGTGGTGGCCGGCATTCAGCCGGGCGCCGAACACAGCGAGGTGCTGGTGACGCTGGCGGGTGGCGAAACCCTGTGCGCCACCCTGACGACGGCGGAGCTGCAGCGCCTGCAGCTGAGCGTCGGCACCGCCGTACACGCCCTGTTCAACGCCGATCGCGTGATTGTCGCCACGTTGTGTTAAGCGCAACATGACGTTGCGTTTTTGTTGATTGACATCACCCTGCAATGCGCCTATTCCTAAGGCAAATAATTGCAAAAAAAGGAACAGGTGATGTCGTCGTTGCACATTTCGCAAGGTTCATTCCGCTTAAGCGATACCCGCACCCTGACGCTGGACGCGCTGGAAATCCAGGCCGGCGACAGCTGGGCCTTCGTCGGCGCCAACGGCAGCGGCAAATCCGCCCTGGCGCGCGCGCTGGCCGACGAACTGGTTCTGCTGAGCGGTGAGCGCCGCAGCGACTTTCAGCACGCGGTGCGCATCTCCTTCGAACAGCTGCAAAAAATGGTCAGCGACGAGTGGCAACGTAACAACACCGATCTGCTCAGCGCGGACGAGGACGACACCGGCCGCACCGCGGCGGAAATCATTCAGGAAGAGGTGCAAGACGCCGCGCGCTGTGAGCGGCTGGCCGCGCAGTTCGGCATCACCGCCCTGCTGACGCGCCGCTTCAAATACCTCTCCACCGGCGAAACGCGCAAAACCCTGCTGTGCCGGGCGCTGATGCCCGAGCCTGACCTGCTGATCCTCGACGAACCCTTCGACGGGCTGGACGTGCACTCGCGCGCGCAGCTCGCCACGCTGCTGAGCGAGCTTTCCGCCCAGGGCCAGACCGTGGTGCTGGTGCTCAACCGGTTCGACGACATCCCGGATTTTGTCCGGCAGGTGGGCGTGCTGGCGGACTGTACCCTGACCAACCGCGGGCCGCGCCGCCAGGTGATGGCGGACGCGCTGGTGGCGCAGCTGGCGCACAGCGAAAACCTCAGCGGGCTGGCGCTGCCGGAGGAGGAGGATCCAACGCAAAAGGTCGCGCTGCCGGCGGATCGGCCGCTGATCGTCCTGCGCGACGGCGTGGTCAGCTATAACGACCGGCCGATCCTCAATCATCTCGACTGGCAGGTTAACCCCGGTGAACATTGGCAGATCGTCGGCCCGAACGGCGCCGGCAAATCCACGCTGCTCAGCTTGATCACCGGCGATCACCCGCAGGGCTACAGCAACGATCTGACGCTGTTCGGCCGCCGCCGCGGCAGCGGGGAAACCATTTGGGAGATCAAGCGCCATATCGGCTACGTCAGCAGCAGCCTGCATCTGGATTATCGCGTCAACACCAGCGTGCGCAACGTGGTGCTGTCGGGGTTCTTCGATTCGATCGGCATTTATCAGGCGGTTTCGGATCGTCAGCGGCAGCTGACCGAGCAATGGCTGGCGCTGCTCGGGCTCGACGGCGCGCGCGGCGGCGCCCCGTTCCACAGCCTTTCCTGGGGCCAACAGCGGCTGGCGCTGATCGCCCGCGCGCTGGTGAAACACCCGGCGCTGCTGATCCTCGACGAGCCGCTGCAAGGGTTGGATCCGCTCAATCGCCAGCTGGTGCGCCGCTTCATCGACGTGCTGATCGGCCAGGGCGCCACCCAGCTGCTGTTCGTCTCGCACCATGCCGAAGACGCGCCGCAGTGCATCACACACCGCCTCAGCTTCGTGCCCGACGGCGAGGGCGGCTACGGCTACCAACAGCAACGGCTGGAGGCGGCTTCCGCCTGAAGCGCGGCGTAAACATATCCGGCAACACTTCACCGCAGCACATCACATTTGGCCTTTTATCATAGAAAGAAAGAAGGCCATTTTCTGGAGACGCCATGTCCGCTGCGTTGATTATCATCGACCTGATCGAGGATCTGATCGGGCCCAAAGGGCGCGCCAACCACTGCCGCGAACAGGTGACGGCAAGCCACCTGCTCGCCAACGTCAATGCCGCCGCGGCCTACGCCCGGGTGCGAAAAATCCCGGTGATTTGGGTGCGGACGGGATTTGCCGACGATTATCATGACATCCCGCTCCACTCACCGCTGTTCAACCATTTGAAACAGATAGGCGCGCTGCGGCTAAACGGCCCGGGCTGCCGCTGGGCGCCCGATCTGCATCAGGAGGAGACCGATCTGCAGTTTGATAAAACGGCGGTCAGCGCTTTCTCCGGTAACAATTTGTTAGCCTGGCTGCGGCAACATCGGTGCCATCATCTGCTGCTGGCGGGCGTCAGCACGCCGCTCGCCATCGAGAGCACCGCGCGTCAGGCGCACGACGCCGGCTTCCAGGTGACCGTGCTGCACGATCTGTGCGCAGCCCCCACGCAGGAGCTCCACCAGCAGAGCCTGGACACCCTGCAAAACCTGGCGGAAATCGCCCGTTCGCAGGCCTGGATGCAAGGCTGACCTCAATACCGCCGGTCGTGTGGGCCGGCACCCTGCACGGATGCGTCACTGCCCCGACCTTTAGCGTCATCTTGGTGTGCTACTATCCGCTCTAGCGCTCAATTTTGCCATCATCGCACGCCGCATAGGCGCTGAGCGCCGTGTACATATTTTAAAGGGACATATCATGTGGGGCGTACTGGCTGCTTCGTTATTTTTCTTACCGTTTAACCGGCTGATAGCCTGGGTTATCCTGGCCGCCTCGGCGGGCATGGGGCTTTATCATGGGGTATTGACGCCGCTCAGCCTGGGTTGCCTGTTGGCCATCGTGGCGCTGGCGGGGCTACGTCACCATTTTCGCGAGCGGCGTAGTCTGGCGATCGCGTTCGAAGGGCTGGTGGTCGCCGGCTGCGTGGCGCTGTTCTTGCACCTGGTGCCGGGCATCCACAATCAGCTGATGATCGACGGTGAAAAAGCCGGCCCGCTCAGCGCGCCGTTCACTATGTATTACAACTTCGACAAGGCGATGGTGCCCTTCCTGCTGTTCGCCTGCTTGCCCACGCTGTTTTCCGCTGAACGCGGCGGCAACGTCGGCAAAGCGGGCTGGATTGCGCTGCTGCTGGCCGTGCCGGCGCTGTTGCTGCTGGCCGTGGCGCTGGGCGGCTTAAAAATCGAGCTGCATGCGCCCGCCTGGATCCTGCCTTTCGTGATGGCGAACCTGTTCTTCGTCTGTATGGCCGAAGAAGCGCTGTTTCGCGGCTACCTGCAGCAGCGCCTCAGCCAGTGGCTGGGCGCCTGGCCGGCGCTGATCGTCGCTTCTCTGGTGTTCGGCGCCGCGCATTTGGCCGGCGGCATGCTGATGGTGATCTTCGCGACGCTGGCCGGGGTAATCTACGGCCTGGCGTGGATGTGGAGCGGCCGCCTGTGGGTGCCGATTCTGTTCCATTTCGGGCTTAATCTGACCCATCTGCTGTTCTTTACCTACCCGCTGTATCAGCATCCTTAACGGCTGACGCCGGCAGAGAGCCCTTCTCTGCCGGCAGGTCGGGTGAAAACGCTATCATCGGCAGCGCACCGCAATGCCCTCAATCACGTTGCCAACGGCTTTTCTCCGCCCATCAGGCGCTTTTTATCACAGTGTAAACGATTCCATTTTTCGCGTTAGATCACCTTTTTAGCGCCGCGGGCGTGCTATCTTTTTGCGCAATGACCTCTCCCTGTTCAGCAAAGGGCGTATTAAGACGGTAATTGGAAGCGATTACACCCTCGTCGACGCCAAGAAAGGAACCGTATGACAGAATTTAACCCTATCGATCATCCGCACCGCCGCTACAACCCGCTGAGCGGCCAATGGGTGCTGGTCTCACCGCACCGCGCCAAGCGCCCCTGGCAGGGCCAGCAGGAGACCGTCCCGACGGAAACGCTGCCGGCGCACGATCCCGACTGTTTCCTGTGCCCGGGAAACGCGCGCATCACCGGCGATCGCAATCCGGATTATCGCGGCACCTACGTCTTCACCAATGATTTCGCCGCGCTGCTGAGCGATACGCCGCCAGCGCCCGACAGCCAGGATCCGCTGATGCGCAGCCAGAGCGCGCGCGGCGTCAGCCGGGTGATCTGCTTCTCTCCCGATCACAGCAAGACCCTGCCCGAACTGACGCTGCCGGCGCTGGAGCAGGTGATCGCCGCCTGGCAGGCGCAAACCGATGAGCTGGGCAAGCACTATCCCTGGGTACAGCTGTTCGAAAACAAAGGCGCGGCGATGGGCTGCTCCAACCCGCACCCGCACGGGCAGGTCTGGGCCAACAGTTTTTTGCCGAACGAGGCCGAACGCGAAGATCGCCTGCAGCACGCGTATTTTCGGGAACACGCCTCCCCGCTGCTGCTGGACTATGCGCAGCGCGAGCTGGCCGCCGGCGAACGCATCGTGGTAAACACCGAACACTGGCTGGCGGTGGTGCCCTACTGGGCCGCCTGGCCGTTTGAAACGCTGCTGCTGCCGAAAGCGGCGGTGCAGCGCATTACCGATCTCAGCGCGGCGCAAAGCCAGGATCTGGCGCTGGCGCTGAAGAAGCTGACCAGCCGCTACGACAACCTGTTCCAGTGCTCCTTCCCCTATTCGATGGGATGGCACGGCGCGCCGTTCAACGGTGCCGACAACCGACACTGGCAGCTGCACGCCCATTTCTATCCGCCGCTGCTGCGTTCAGCCAGCGTGCGCAAATTTATGGTCGGTTACGAGATGCTGGCGGAAGCCCAGCGCGATCTGACCGCCGAACAGGCCGCAGAGCGTCTGCGCGCCGTCAGCGATATTCATTACCGTGAAGCCGGAGCCCAAGCATGAGCCTGAAACCGCTTACCCATTCTCTGTTTACCGAACACTTTGGCTACGCGCCGGCGTTGACCATCCAGGCGCCGGGGCGGGTGAACCTGATCGGCGAACATACCGATTACAACGACGGCTTCGTGCTGCCCTGCGCTATCGATTACCAAACCGTCATCGCCTGCGCCAAGCGCGACGACCGCCAGATCCGCGTGCTGGCCGCCGATTATCAGCATCAGCAGGATCAATTCTCGCTCGACGATCCGATCGTCAGCCACCCCGATCAGCGCTGGTCGGACTATGTGCGCGGCGTGGTGAAGCACCTTCAGCGCCGCAACGCCGACTTCGGCGGCGCGGATCTGGTGATCGCCGGCAATGTGCCGCAGGGCGCGGGGCTCAGCTCCTCCGCCGCGCTGGAAGTGGCGGTGGGCCAGGCGCTGCAGGCGCTCTATCAGCTGCCGCTGGACGGCGTAGCGCTGGCGCTGAACGGCCAGGAAGCGGAGAACCAGTTCGTCGGCTGCAACTGCGGC
Organism: Serratia sp. MF1(2023); assembly: GCF_030954545.1. Taxonomy (NCBI): domain Bacteria; kingdom Pseudomonadati; phylum Pseudomonadota; class Gammaproteobacteria; order Enterobacterales; family Yersiniaceae; genus Serratia; species Serratia sp. MF1(2023). Next base: position 561,862 of record NZ_JAVHUX010000008.1, read on the forward strand.
ATCATGGACCAGCTGATCTCCGCGCTCGGCCGGCGCGACAGCGCGCTGCTGATCGACTGCCGATCGCTGGAGGCCCGGGCGGTGCCGATGCCGGACAACGTCGCGGTGGTGATAATCAACTCCAATGTGCAACGCGGGCTGGTGGACAGCGAGTACAATATCCGCCGCAAACAGTGCGAGGAAGCCGCGCGGTTCTTCGGCGTCAAGGCGCTGCGCGACGTCAGCCCGGAAGAGTTCGAAGCGCGTCAACATCAGTTGGATCCGCTGGTGGCCAAACGCGCGCGCCATGTCATCAGCGAGAACGCCCGCACGCTGGCGGCGGCCGACGCGCTGGCGGCCGGCGATCTGCAACGCATGGGCCGGCTGATGGCGGAGTCGCACGCCTCGATGCGCGACGACTTTGAAATCACCGTGCCGCCGATCGATAAGCTGGTCGAGATCGTCAAAGCGGCGATCGGCCCGCGCGGCGGCGTGCGCATGACCGGCGGCGGCTTTGGCGGCTGTGTCGTCGCGCTGATGCCGCAGGATCTCGTGGAGACGGTGCGTGCCGCCGTAGCGCACGAGTATCCGCGGCAAACCGGCGGATTGCAGGAAACGTTCTATGTCTGCCAGGCTTCGCAAGGCGCCGGCCTATGCTGACCGCAACCACGGCAGTTGCCCCCGATGGGCAACCTTATCAGCTGACGCAGCTGCAAAACGCCGGCGGCATGACGGTGACGCTGATGGACTGGGGCGCCACCTGGCTGTCCGCCGTCTTGACGCTCAAATCCGGTGAAAGCCGCGAGCTGTTGCTTGGCTGCCGCAGCCCGGCGGACTACCAACGTCAGGGCGCCTATCTGGGCGCCACCGTCGGCCGTTACGCCAACCGCATCGCCAACGCCAGTCTGCTCATCGACGGGAACCCCCATGCGCTGGCCGCCAATCAGGGCGCCCACCAGCTGCACGGCGGCCCCGACGGTTTCCATGCCCGCCGCTGGCGCCGGGTACAGCATGATGCGCAGCAGGTCTGCTATGTGCTGCACTCGGCGGAGGGCGATCAGGGCTTTCCCGGCAATCTCGACGTGCAGGTTTGTTACCGCCTGACTCATGACAATCGCCTGGAAATCAGCTATCTGGCGCAGGTCGATCGCCCCTGCCCGGTCAACCTGACCAACCACGCCTATTTCAACCTGGACGGCGCCGGCACCGACGCCCGCGCCCAGCGGCTGCAGCTGTTCGCCGATCGCTATCTGCCCGTCGACGCCGAGGGCATTCCCTGCGCCGATCTGACGCCGGTGGACGGCAGCGGCATGGATTTTCGCCAGCCGAAAACGCTGCTGCAGGATTTCCTGCGCGACAGCGACCAGCAGCGGGTAAAAGGCTACGATCACGCATTCCTGCTGCATCGTACCTGCGGGGCGCTGGAGAGCCCGGCGGCTCATTTGTGGTCCGCCGACGGGCAAGTGCAAATGAGCGTGTTCACCGACGCGCCGGCGCTGCAACTCTACAGCGGCAATTACCTGGCCGGCACGCCGGCGCGCGATGGCGGCAGCTACGCCGACCATGCCGGCGTGGCGCTGGAGAGCGAGTTCTTGCCGGACAGCCCGCACCATCCCGAGTGGCCGCAGCCGGACTGCTGGCTGCAGCCGGGGAGCCGCTATCGCAGCGCCACGCATTATCAGTTTTATCCTATCTGACCCGCCACGCCCCTCGCCGTGCGGCCGGGGGCAATTTGTTATAAATGCTTACCTTTTAACGCTATCCCCCCACCGGCGCCCGCCTTCCCTTATTCCAAAGCGCGCACTACACTCAGGCTACCGTGATAAGCACAACGCCTTGTGCAACGTCACCTTTTTCGGCCGATGGCGGCCAATCAATAGCTGAAGGAACACCTATGCGTCTGATTACTGCACTTCCATTGCTGGCGGGCTTAATGCTGAGCACCAATCTGATGGCGGCCGACGCGACGACGGCGACGAAAACGCCTTCGCCGGCGCAGGCGGCTCAACAGAAACGCATGACCGACTGCAACCAGCAGGCATCCACCAAATCGCTGAAAGGCGCCGATCGTTCCACCTTCATGAGCACCTGTCTGAAATCCGAAGGCTCCGCCGCGACGGGCAAAACCCTGACGCCGCAGCAGCAGAAAATGAAGAACTGCAACGCCGACGCCAAGACCAAAGATCTGAAGGGCGACGCGCGTAAAACCTTCATGAGCAACTGCCTGAAAAAATCGGCCTGATTTCCCCCACGCCACGGCGCGCCCGAAGCGATTTTGGCGCGCCGTTTCCCCCCTCGCAGCGCCAGCCTGAACGATTCAGCTTTTTCCTTTCGCCAGCCCTTACTTTGCGGCAAGAAATTGGCTATGGTTAGACACTATCGATTGCCGAGCCCCGGCCCGCGGCAATATAATGATTTTCGTTATCATTGAAATGTCAGATTATTAAGGAGTTAAGCTATGGCTGTAACTAAGCTGGTTCTGGTGCGTCACGGCGAAAGCCAGTGGAACCAAGAAAACCGCTTCACCGGTTGGTACGATGTCGATCTGTCCGACAAGGGCCGCACCGAAGCGAAAGCAGCAGGCAAGCTGTTGAAAGAGGAAGGTTTCACTTTCGACTTCGCTTACACCTCCGTACTGAAGCGCGCGATCCACACCCTGTGGAACATCCTCGACGAGCTGGATCAGGCCTGGTTGCCGACCGAAAAATCCTGGAAGCTGAACGAACGTCACTACGGCGCGCTGCAGGGTCTGAACAAAGCGGAAACCGCCGAAAAATACGGCGACGAGCAGGTGAAACAATGGCGTCGCGGCTTCGCGGTGACCCCACCTGAACTGACCAAAGAAGACGAACGTTACCCTGGCCACGATCCGCGCTACGCTTCGCTGACCGAGCAAGAGCTGCCGCTGACCGAAAGCCTGGCGCTGACCATCGATCGCGTTATTCCTTACTGGGACGAAGAGATCCTGCCACGCATCAAGAGCGGCGAGCGCGTGATCGTTGCGGCGCACGGCAACTCGCTGCGCGCGCTGGTGAAATACCTGGATAACCTGAGCGAAGACGAAATCCTCGAGCTGAACATCCCAACCGGCGTGCCGTTGGTGTATGAGTTCGACGAGAACTTCAAGCCAACCAAACGTTACTACCTGGGTAACGCCGACGAGATCGCTGCAAAAGCGGCCGCCGTGGCAAACCAGGGTAAAGCGAAGTAATTTCGCCCGTTAACGTAAAAGCCCCCGGTGAAAACCGGGGGCTTTTTTATTACTGCTGCGCCATCGCCTCGTTCACCGCGTCCAGCCGTTCCTGCATCGCCGGATGGGTGCTGAGCCAGGCCGGCAACGCCCAGTCATCGGCCTTTTCGCGTTCAGGCGCCTGCGCCAACGCGCGGTAGATCGCCGCCATTTGCGCCAGCGAACGCCCCTGGCGCTGCATTTCCGCTATCGCAAACGCATCCGCCTCACGCTCCATGCCGCGGGAAAACTGCATCTCATTCACGAAGGACGCAGACTGCAGCAGCGTGTCGCCGATGCCGCTGACGTCGCCGGTCATCCACATCAGCGTCAACGCCACCAGTGACGAACGCACCAGCATGCGCATCGGATGGCGATAAGCGTGATGCCCCATCTCATGCAGCATCACCGCCGCCAGAGCGTCGTCGTTTTTCGACAGGGCGACCAGCCCATCGCTGAGCACCAGCGTACCGTCCGGCAACATAAAGGCGTTCGGCGCACCGGGCGCCGCCATCAGCTTCAACGACAGCGGCGTACGCTCCTGGCGCATCTCGGCCGGCATCACCTGCCGGAACAGCTGCTGCAACGCCTGCTGCCGCTCGGCCGGCAATGCGGAGGGTTCAAAGCCGCTTTGGCTCAAAAACGTCTGCGTATGTTCGCCCAGCGTCTGTTCCACCGAAGTAGGGATGCGCATGGCGATCTCGCTGCTCGCCCACGGCAGCACGACGTTAACGTAGGCCACAACCGCCAGCAGCGTCATCAGCAGCGCCACGGCGACGCCGCGTTTGTAACGCTCCAGGCGATGCACCCAGCCCGGCGAACGGCGCTGATAGAACCAGCGGCGGAAGGCCGCATCGTCATCCGGCACAAAGCGCGCGCCGTCCTTAAAGGTCAGCGTCAGCGGAATACTGCCCAGCGCCGCAGAGACGGTGATGTCGGCCAAGGGGATGTAACGTTGCTCATCCTGCCGCTGCAGCGTCACACCCTCGCCGCTTTCGTTCACCAGCAGGCGAGCCGCCTCACGTGCGGCCCGCCCCGGCAACTGATAGGCGCCCTCGAGGATCATCGGCGCCTCAGAAGCTGCCGCCCAGATCCAGCGCCTGCACCGCTTCTTCGGCCACCGCGCTGTTGGCGGTTTCCTGATGCGCCGCGATGTCCAGCAACGCCAGATCGCCTTCGACCGCCGTGCACTCCGCCAGATAACGGGCGTGGCGCACTTCCGCCACCGGCACGGCGAAACCGAGCGAGAACAGGGTGATCAGGGTATTGGTGATCAACAGCCCCATATACGGCAGCGTTTGCATGGAAGAGCGCAGTTTAACGTTGCCGTTCAGCGTCGCCTGGTTAAACAGATAGTTGCGTTGGGCGACGACCTGGTAGCTGCCGGCGATCAAGGCGCCAATCAGCAGCACCACCATCATCAGCAGCAGACTGCCAATATTTTCCAACACCAGCAAATCGGCGGTTTCATCCGTCAGCATGCCCATCAATACCATTTGGTACAGCGACAGAATGAACGACCCCATACACACCAGCGCCGCCAACATAAACGGCAGGAAAATGAGCAGGCCGATCAAGGCAAATTTGATAAAGGCCGACTTTTTCAGCTCGGCAATAAACGGCGTATTCCCGAAAAACAGGTTATTAACGTACAGATCGTGCTGCAGCGCGCTAATAATACCGTTGACGGCGGCGAATGCCGGCACGGCCAACAGCAGCGTCAACACCAACATCAGGCCGATGGCGTTGATGCTTTCAAAACCGCTGCCAATGCTGAGCAAAATGATTAAGGCGACATAAAGCCCGATAATCAGCAATAGCGGGCAGAACAGTAACGCCCAATAAGCGCGCCCGGTGCGGCATACATAATTAAAACGCACGCCGCGATAGCTCGACATAATCGCATTGTAGCGCCAGCTGCGGATAACGATCCACGGCAGCAGAGCAAGCAACACCAGCAAAGCCAGCAGCCCCAGCAGTGGCGTTACCGCCAACAGGATATAAAATACGATGAGGCCGCCGATCACCAACAGCCGCCCTTTCAGAATTTGCAGCGGTTGCGCATGGTAATCGAAACGATCGCCGTCCAATTCCGTGTTGCCGTAAAAATAGCGGCGGCGGCGCACCGTCGCCCAGGCGGAATAGATGCCCAGCGTCACGATGGTCAATAATGCGTTGACCAACCAAATCGCGAAGTACTCGCCACCTTTCCCATGGAATTTAATCCGGTGCAGCCCCAGCGGCTGCGAGGTATTGCTTGTCATAATTCTTTCGTCCTGAAAGTAATAGGTCATACCACTCCCCGCTTATTTGTCATGCGGGGTTTGCGGAATAAAAAAGCGTCTTATATAAGCACAATGCCGCGAGCAGTGACAATTATTCTTTTATTAAATAGGAATAATGCGAAGGTGGCCGCTTAATGATTTCATTGGCCTATTAAGTGTAAGCCTTAAATTAGCGGGAGAGAGAAGTACAATGACAAGGATAAAACAAGGGCCCGCTGCCGGGCCCGTTTCATTTTTTGCGATTATCCGCGGCGCGCTTTCACCGCCGCCGCCAGATCGCGCAGCACGGTTTCGGTATCCTGCCAGCCGATGCAGCCGTCGGTCACGCTCTTGCCGTAAACCAGCGGTTCGCCGCTTTCGAGGTTCTGGTTGCCTTCCACCAGGTGGCTTTCGATCATCACGCCGATGATCGCTTTTTCACCGCCGCTAATCTGCCCGCAAACGTCAGCGCTCACATCCATCTGCTTTTTGAACTGTTTGCTGCTGTTGGCATGGCTGAAGTCGATCATCACCTGCGCCGGCAGCCCGGCTTTGCTCAGGCCGGCTTTGACGTCCTTCACGTGCGCCGCGCTGTAGTTCGGCTCTTTGCCGCCGCGCAGGATAATGTGGCAGTCGCCGTTGCCGCTGGTGTTCACGATCGCCGAGTGGCCCCATTTGGTCACCGACAGGAAGCAGTGCGGCGCGCCGGCGGCGTTGATGGCGTCGATCGCCACCTTGATGGTGCCGTCGGTGCCGTTCTTGAAGCCGACCGGGCAGGAAAGGCCGGAGGCCAGCTCGCGGTGCACCTGCGATTCCGTGGTGCGCGCGCCGATGGCGCCCCAGCTCATCAGATCCGCCAGGTACTGCGGCGTGATCATGTCGAGGAATTCGCCGGCGGCCGGCAGGCCGCTGTCGTTGATCTCCACCAGCAGCTTGCGCGCCAGGCGCAGACCGTCGTTGATGTTGAAACTGTTGTCCATCTGCGGATCGTTGATCAGGCCTTTCCAGCCCACGGTGGTGCGCGGTTTTTCGAAGTATACGCGCATGACCACTTCCAGCTCGCCGCTCAGTTCTTCACGCAGCGCCAGCAGGCGCCCCGCGTACTCTTTGGCAGCTTTCGTATCGTGGATAGAGCAAGGGCCAATCACCACCAGCAGGCGATCGTCGCTGCCGCGGAGGATATTGTGAATTGCGCTGCGGGCCTGGGACACCGTCTTTGCTGCGCGTTCAGTGGCCGGGAATTTCTCCAGCAAAGCCACCGGCGGCAGGAGTTCCTTAATATCATTAATGCGTAAATCGTCGTTTTGGTAATTCATAGCTTTTCCATTCGGTATCGAGGGGTATTTCGCAGTGCGTAACGGTGTAGATCCCAACAATCTAGCCTGTGGGAATGGCGCTGTAAATCACCTTTGCCCCCCGCCGCTGGAACCGCCAAATTAACAGCAGATTGTGCTGTTTCATCAGGGGAGCGCAGAGCCTCCTTTTTCGCTATGCTAGCGATCGGAATATAAAGCGACCCGAGTTGAACATGCCCTCTCTGTTATTAGTTGATGACCACCCGGTGGTTCATGTCGCACTGGAAGCGGCGCTAATGAAATCATCCCGCCCCTACCGCCTCCAGGCGGCGCAGGACGACGTCCAGGCGCTGGCCCTGCTGGCCGAGGCCGCTTTCGGCCTGGTGATCCTGGATATCGGCCTGCCGCAGGTCGACGGGCTGCAGCTGTTGAAAAAAATCCGCCGCCGCTACCCGCAGCAGCCGATCCTGATCTATACCGCGCAGGAAGCCGAGGTCTATGCGCGCATGGCGCATGCCGCCGGCGCCAACGGTTTCGTCAACAAAGGCAGCTCGTTGGCAGAGTTGTTGCAGGCGATCGAGCAGGTGCTGGACGGTGAAACCCACTTCCCCGCCGCCGCGCTGGCCGAAGAGCCGCCGACGGCGGACGGCGGGCTGCTCACCCCCAAAGAGCTCGAGGTACTGGGCTTGTTGAGCCAGGGGCTGTCCAACCTGCAGATTGCCGATCGGCTGCACATCAGCAACAAGACCGTCAGCACCCACAAGAAGAACATCCAGCGCAAAACCGGCGCCGGCAACCTGCTGGAGCTGGTGGCGGTGTTTAAAGAGCTGGCGCCATGATGCGCCGCGCCCTGCTGTTGCTGTTCCTGTGGTGCGGTCTGGCGCAGGCGGCGGAGCCGGTGCGCTATCAGCTGGTCAGCAATCTGAATACCCCCGAGAATATGCTGATCGTCGGCGAGAAAAACCCCTGGCGCGACCGTACGCTGCGCGTCGGCATCGTCAGTGAGAACACCAGCCCGTACAACATCATCGTGGATGACGATCTGTATGGGCTGAATGCCGACTACCTCGGCTATATCCAGCAGGTGACCGGCATTCGCTTCGCCATTTACGGCTTTGCCGATCTGACGCAGCTGGAGCAGGCGCTGCACGACGGCAAGATCGATCTTCTGTACGGCATCCCGCAGAGTGAGGCGCTGCACGGCCTGGCGATCTCTCAGCCCTATTACGTCAGCAACCTGCGCGTATTGCGCGATCGCAGCAACGATCGGCCGGTGATGCTCAACTCCGCCAACGCCCGCGTCGCGATCGGCGCGCTGACCGACATGCAGTCCGGCGGCGCTCTGCAGGCGGTCGCGTCGCAGATCCAGCGCTACGACAACAATCTGCAGGCGGTCTACTCGCTGCTCAACGGCAGCAGCGACTACTTTATCGCCGACGAGGCCAGCGCCAGCTTTATCATCGATCAGCTGCAGCTCGGTCAGCTCTATCAGATTGAAAGCAACGAGAACCTGGGCAACCTGTCCTTCGTGTTCGCCGCCGACGACTCGCGGCTGATAGACACGCTGGACACCGCCATCGCCGACGCGCCGATGGAGCTGATGAACGCCCTGCAGGGCCGCTGGAGCAAGAAGATCCCCAGCTATCTCGATACCGGCAATGCCGATCTGACGACGATGGAGAAGAATTGGGTGGCGAGCCACCGCGTGGTTTACTACGCCGCCATCGAGAACAACTTCCCGTTCGCCTACCGCGGCTCCGACGGCCAGCCGCGCGGCTACGCCATCGACATTCTCAACATCATCGCGCAAAACACCGGGCTGCGTTTCGCGCCGCTGTGGGCGCGCAACGCCGAGCAGGCCGATCTGCTGGTGCAGTCCGGCCAGGCCAGCTTCCGCGCCGCCCTGCCGCTGGCGCGCGGCGTCAAGGCGCGCTACGGCGCCAGCATGCCGATCCACCGTTCACTGTGGGGGGTTTACGTCGGCCAGCACGCCGACGGCATTTCCACCTGGAGCGATTTGGCCGGCAAGCGCATCGGCGTGCTGCAGGGCGATTTGGCGCAGGGGCTGGTGCCGGAACAGGAGCAAACCATCAGCTTCGCCGACAGCAAGTCGATGTACGACGCGCTGGCCAACGGCCAACTGGATGCGCTGGTGGATAACGTCATCTCCGCCAACTTTTTGGCGCTGTCGCGCTATTCCGGCGCCATCAAGCTGGCCTTTGCCGCCAACAACATTCCCTATCCGGTGGCCTTCGGCGTGCGCCGCGATCAACCTCTTCTGTTGGCGATCCTCGATAAGAACCTGATGCAGATCCCGGCGGACACCCTGCAATCGCTGCGCGACGAGTGGATCGTCGACCGCAGCAATCTTATCGACGCGGTGAATGACAACCGCATGCCGCCGCAGACCACCTGGCTGCTGGCGCTGCTGGCCGCCGCCACCGTGCTGCTGCTGGCGCTGACGCTGCGCCGTTTCATGCTGCAGCGCCGTGAAAAACGCGAACGCGAAGAACTCGAGCACGCGCGCCGCCGCGCCGAAGCGGAAAACCGCATGAAGAGCAAATTCCTCGCCACCGTCAGCCATGAGCTGCGCACGCCGATGCACGCCATCCTCGGCCTGCTGGAACTGGAGCTCAAACGCCAACCCGCGCCGGAAGGCCTGCCGGTGATATACAGCTCGGCCTCATCGCTGCTCAACCTGCTCAACGACCTGCAGGATCACGCGCGGTTGGAAACCGGCTCGCTGACGCTGGCACCGAAACCGGTGGTGCTGCGCCCTTGGGTAGCGCGCATCGACGCCCTCTACCGGCCGCTGATCGGCGAGCGGCCGTTGACGCTGAGCGTGGTGGCGGATCCGGCATTGCCGGAGGCGGTAGTGATTGATGGTGAGCGTTTACTTCAGGTGGCTAACAACCTGATAAACAACGCGATAAAATTTACGCCGCGCGGCGCCATTCAGGTCGAGATCGGCTGGCGCGCGCAGGATGAGCGGCAGGGGGAATTGCATCTGACGGTGAACGACAGCGGCTGCGGTATCGCCGCCGATGAAATAGACAAGCTGTTCCAACCGTTTTACCGCGCGCGCGGCGCGCAACGCATCTCGGTGCAGGGTACCGGTTTGGGGCTGTCGATCTGCAAAGAGATCGTCGAACAGATGGGCGGCCGCATCGAGCTGCACTCGCAGCCGGGCGTAGGCACCCGCGTCGAGGTCGCGATACCGGTCGAGCTGAGCGGCGCGGCGCCGGTTGCCACCCCGGAGGAAAGCCCCTTTGCTCTGCCGTCTTCCGCCTTGCGTACCGCGCTGATCGACGATCACCCCACCAATCTGTTGCTGATGGAACGCCAGCTGCGCCACTTCGGGCTGCAACCCGCCCGCTTCGAACAAGGCTATGCGCTGTTGAAGGCCCAACGCCGGCAACCGTTCGATCTGCTGTTTATCGACTATAACATGCCGCGCCCGGACGGCCTGACGCTGGCCAGGCTGATCCGCCGCGACGAACAGCGGCTGCAACGCCCGCCTTGCCGCATCGTGCTCTGTTCGGCAGACGTGCAGGAGTTTACCCGCATTCCTCCGGGGCTGGTGGCGATCGACCACTTCCTGACCAAACCGATTTCACTGGCGGCGATCGGCCAGGTATTGGCTCAGCAACCGCAGGCTCAGGAAGCAAAGTCAGTCCTTACTGACCTGCGACAAACGCTGGCCGAAATGGCGGGTGGCGATCGCGCCATGCTGCAGCGGCTGGCGCAGACGCTCGGCGATACGCTGCGGCAAGACCGGCAGCGGCTCGCGGACGCCGTCGCCGCGAACGACTGGCCGCGCCTGGAGCAGGCGGCGCACCGCATCAAGGGCAGCCTGCTGATGCTGCAACTGCCGGAAGCCGCGCAGCTGTGCCAGCAGCTGGTGGAAACCGCACGTCGGGGCGCGCTTGCCGCCGCCGCTTATACTAAATTAAAGGCGTTAGTGGCGCAGATAGTGCCGGAGCTGGACGCTCTGCTCGCCGCCGCCCCCACTTTGGCTATGCATAAGGATGAATAATGTCGGACACTCCACACGTACACCTGCCGAAAGACAGTAATAGTAAACGCCTACTGACCGCTTTTTTAGTCACCGCCGTCTTTATGGTGGCCGAGGTGGTCGGCGGCCTGTTGTCCGGCTCGTTGGCGCTGTTGGCCGACGCCGGCCACATGCTGACCGATGCCGCCGCGCTGCTGGTGGCGCTGATGGCGGTGCACTTCTCCCAGCGCAAGCCCAACGCGCGCCACACCTTCGGCTACCTGCGCCTGACCACCCTGGCGGCCTTCCTCAACGCCGCGGCGCTGCTGGTGATCGTGGTATTCATCCTGTGGGAGGCGATACGGCGTTTCTTCGAGCCGCAGCCGGTGATGGGTACCCCGATGCTGATCATCGCCGTAGCGGGGCTGCTGGCGAACCTGTTCGCCTTCTGGCTGCTGCATCGCGGCAGCGAAGAGAAAAATATCAACGTGCGCGCCGCCGCGCTGCATGTGCTGGACGACCTGCTCGGCTCGGTGGGCGCCATCGTCGCCGCCATCGTCATTCTTGCCACCGGCTGGACGCCGATTGACCCGATCCTGTCGGTGCTCGTCTCCTGTCTGGTGCTGCGCAGCGCCTGGCGGCTGCTGAAGGAGAGTTTCCACGAGCTGCTGGAAGGCACGCCGCAGGAGGTCGATATCGCCAAGCTGCAAAAAGACCTGTGCCTGAATATCCCGGAAGTGCGCAACATCCATCACGTGCACGTCTGGCAGATCGGCGAACAGAAGCTGATGACGCTGCATGCGCAGGTGATCCCGCCGCATGACCACGATGGGCTGTTGCAACGCATTCAGGCTTATCTGTTGGAACACTACAAGATTGGCCACGTGACCATTCAGATGGAGTACCGGCACTGCGAGACACCGGACTGCGGTATCAACCGGGCGCCGGAGCCGAGTGAACACTCACATGCCGAAGCGCACTCCCATCTGGGACATCGTCACTAAGCCAAGAGGGCGCCATCACGGCGCCCTCTGCGTTGTTAAGGTGCGGAAGAGAGCGGGTTGGAACCATTGCGCCCGGCGCTCTTGATCCATAGCCAGGAGCCGTTCAGGGCAATCAGCGTCAGAATGACATACTCCAGCGCCATCGCGTACACCCCCTGGTAGGCGAAGATCGCCACGCTGATGACATCGATAACCACCCACAGCAGCCAGTTTTCCACGTACTTGCGCGTCATCAGAATCATCGCCACGATGGAGAGCACCATCATCGCCGAATCCCAGAACGGGAACGCGTCCGGCTGCAGCTCAGGCATCTGCACGTTCAGCCCCAGCCCTTGCATCACCGCCACCGCGATCTGCGTCAGCCAGGCGAACACGCGGTCGATATTGAAGGTCATCAGGCCGATGCCGATGACGCAGACCGCCGCCCAGGCCAACGCTTTCGGCAGCGGCAGCCAGCGGATCTGCAGCTCAGCCTGATTATCCTGGGTCTGGCGGCTCCAGGCATACCAACCGTAAATGTTGGCGCCGAAGAAGAACAGCTGCAGCAGCAGGCTGGCGTACAGCTGGATCTGGAAGAAAATCACCGCGAACAGCGTGACGTTGATCAGGCCGAACAGGTAGTTGATGATTTTTTCCTTGCTGGCGTACCAGATGCACAGCAACCCGAACAGCGTGCCGATGGCTTCGATCCACGACAGATCGTAACCGCCCGCGCCAAGCGGAATGTGCACCAGAATATTGCTGGTACTGAAGAAGCTCATGAGGTCATCCTTTTAAACGGTTAAGCGTTGCCTTTAACCTGCATTTTAAGCTGAGCGGCGAAATCCAGCATGCGGTTCAGCGGCACCAATGCCTTCTCACGCAGCGCGGCGTCCACGTGGATCTCATGCTGCGCGCCCCCCTGCTCCAGCCCTTCGGCAATCGCCTTCAGGCCATTCATCGCCATCCACGGGCAGTGCGCGCAGCTGCGGCAGGTCGCCCCTTCTCCGGCGGTCGGCGCTTCGAACAGCTCCTTGTCCGGACAGGCCTGCTGCATCTTGTAAAAGATACCGCGATCGGTGGCGACGATCAGCTGTTGATGCGGCAATGTTTTCGCCGCCTGGATCAGTTGGCTGGTCGATCCCACCGCATCCGCCAACTCAACCACCGCCTGTGGCGATTCGGGATGCACCAGGATGGCCGCCTGCGGATAAAGCGCCTTCATGCGCCGCAGCGCCTGAGTCTTGAACTCGTCATGGACAATGCAGGCGCCTTGCCAGCACAGCACGTCGGCGCCGGTCTGCTTCTGCACGTAGCTGCCGAGATGGCGATCCGGCGCCCAGATAATTTTCTCGCCCAGGCTGTCCAGGTGTTCGATCAGCTCGACGGCGATGCTGGAAGTGACCACCCAGTCAGCGCGCGCTTTGACCGCCGCCGAGGTGTTCGCATAGACCACCACGGTACGATCGGGATGGCTGTCGCAAAACGCATGGAACTCCTCTTCCGGGCAGCCCAGATCCAGCGAACATTCGGCAAACAGCGTCGGCATCAGCACCTGCTTTTCCGGGCTGAGGATCTTGGCGGTTTCCCCCATGAAACGCACGCCGGCCACCAGCAGCGTGGAAGCCGGATGGGCGCTGCCGAAGCGCGCCATTTCCAGCGAATCCGCCACGCAGCCGCCGGTTTCTTCCGCCAGCGCCTGGATTTCCGGATCGGTATAATAGTGGGCGACCATCACCGCATTGCGCTGCTTGAGCAGGGTTTTGATCTTCTCGCGATAAAAGGCTTTTTCGGCTACGTCCAGCGGTACCGGTTTAGGCGGGAAGGGATACACCGCCGCATTGACATCAAACATTTCACTCATCGCTGCAATCTCATGCTAGGCTGGGCGCCTGCCGCGTGAATATCGCCTGCCGCAACGCCATTCGTTTTATATACTAAACAAAATACCTAAACTTGCGCGAAAAGTCCGCTGATACTTTCATATTTGCGCACCTATTGTTTAATGAATTAAAAAACAGGAGTTACCCGCGCAGTTCACAGTGGATTAACCGCCTGGCGAGAACGTATAGCCGTTCAGAAAAGAGCGGGATGACGATCGGTGCGGTGTTGAAACGAGAAAGCACGAATGTAAATTACAGTGCTGCAGATGCGAAAAAAGCGCCAAAAGGCGCTTTTTTCTGAATTGGTGGGTCGTGCAGGATTGATTCGGCCTGTGGCCTCACCCTGCGGGCAACGCTGCGCGTTGTCGTATCGCTGCGCGATGCTCGAACCTGAGCGCAGGCTCTCACCCGCACGACTCGGTGAACTCTGTTGGCAAGAGGATAAAGCAGAATCTGGTGGCGTAGATGCGAAAAAAGCGCCAAAAGGCGCTTTTTTCTTAATTGGTGGGTCGTGCAGGATTCGAACCTGCGACCAATTGATTAAAAGTCAACTGCTCTACCAACTGAGCTAACGACCCGCAGTGTGGTGGGTGATGACGGGCTCGAACCGCCGACCCCCTCCGTGTAAAGGAGATGCTCTACCAACTGAGCTAATCGCCCCGTCTTGTTGGAGTCGCATTATAGGGATAGTTCAAAGTGAGTCAACGGTTTTTAAAATGATTTCAATCGTTCG